>NZ_JBHVPB010000001.1:0-937586 GCF_042887565.1 Paenibacillus sp. NPDC057934 | reverse complement strand
CCGTAGACTCCGTTGTAATGCTCGTAGACCTTCTTCACAAGCGCTTTGTCTGCTTGATCCCGATCTTGATCTTTGCGTTTAAGATAGGCGTAGTAACCACTTCTGGAGACACCGAAAATCTTACAGAGTTCTCTAACAGGATACTCTTTTGCGGCTCTCTCAATGCTTATATACCTTTGCGTTTCATCTCCTGCATCCAGATTTCTAAACACTTTTTTAGCATTTCGTTTTCCCGTTTCAGCCGCTGTGCCTTTCTGTCCTGATCCACATATTCTTCTCGTCTTCCCCGATGATCGATGAGTCCAAACTCACCGAATTCTTTATACTTCTTCATCCAATCTTTGAGACGATGTCTGTCTGTAATTCCAAACTTCTCCATGATTCTACGGTATGTCCAACCTTCTACTACGTGAAGTCGTATTGCCTCCACCTTTGTCTCGTATGAATATTCTTTAAATTTCTGTCCCTTAACCGCTGGCATAAAAATGCACCCCCTAGAATTTCATCGGTTAAACCAGGGGTTTAATCCAATGTCTATTCTAAGGGGTGCACTTCAAACTAGAGGGTCAAGTTATTAATTATCGGCTAAAAGGTAATAAAATTTCTGTAACGTACTTATCCACGCTATTAGTGATCCCATAATCAATCAATGTGATTTCAATTGAATCACCGATGATTGTATAACCGTGCTGTTTACTATACTTAAGTAGTTCTTCATAAAACCCGGCTGCATGGACATGTGTCCCGCTGAATCGAACTCTGAAATATTCACGGGCGGGAAAAATGACTTCCGCTTTGGGGATATTATCACCTTCCTCTAAAATCATGAAAATACTGTTGTAGCGGTCAAATGTATTGGCCTCAATATCCTGAAGCGCAACGGATATCCCGATTTTGCCGAGGAATATACTTTCATCAATATTGAAATTTTTCCGGAGTTCGGCAATTGGATACTCAATATCTTCACCAGGTCTATAATCATGGGTTAAAAGGGCCACTCTTAGTTTAGGCAGCTTCACCTCCGTAATTGTACCCAATGGTTGATTGATTGCATCATGGATCTGGGTCAGGCGTCGTTTGATTTTTCTATCGATCAACTCTAGTTCTCTTTTTTTATTCGCAATTTCCGCTTGTTGCCGATTTAACATCTCAATCAGTTTATCTGTATCACGGTAGTCGAAGAAATCCAAAAGGTCGCTGATCGGCACGCCCAAAGCTCTTAAATATTTGATCGTACTTAATCTTTCAAAATGTTGAGTTGAATAATAACGATAGTTATTGTTCTTATCTATATACTCTGGTTTCAAAAGCCCAATCTCATCGTAATATCTGAGCGTGGAGATTTTAACTTGAAATAATTTTGATAATTCACCTATTGTGAATAATTCCTTCATGCCGATTCCGCCTTTTTCAAATATCTGTTCATAAATCATATCTTTAAGACTTTCTTATGTAAACCCGCTACATATTCTTTGCGGAACGCAGCAGATATAGAAAGAACGGAGCGCCAAGCGCGCCCATAACAACACCGACTGGAAGTTCTACAGGAGCAAATGCAAGCCTTGCGATAAGATCTGAAGATTCTAGGACGATAACTCCTAATAGTACACTGGCCGGCAGTAGGAAGCGATAATCTTTGCCTACGATCAATCTGGCGATATGGGGAACAATTAATCCGACGAATCCGAGCAACCCAACTACGCTGACAGAGGCTGCCGCCAGAATGGAAGCGGTGGCAATCAGCAGCAACCTTACCGTTTCGACACGCATGCCCAGAGACTTGGCGATCCCATCCCCCAGCAATATGACGTTAATACGGCGACTGCCCATTAGAGCAATGGCCGTTCCTATAAGGATATAGGGCCATAACATGGACACATGGGGCCAGCTTTTTCCGGAGAGGCTGCCCACCATGAAGGAAAGCGCTCCTTCCACCCGATCACTGTAAAAGGTGAGCAAAGCAGAAATGGCCGAGTTTAAAAATGCAGAAACAGCTACCCCGGCCAGAATGAGCCGAACAGGAACCATTCCGTTCTTCCATGCGAGTGCGTAGATTAGCAGCGCAGTGGCTACCGCTCCAGCAAAAGCCGCCGGAACGAGCATTTCTCCATATTGAGGAAGTGCCAGAATCATGGCCATCCCGACAACGCCTGCACCTGACGATACGCCAATAACGTGAGGGTCTGCCATTGGATTACGCAGAACACCTTGAAGGATCGCACCAGACAAAGCCAGACCTATCCCAACGAGCGCTGCAACTAGCACTCTCGGCAAACGGATATTCCAGATGATGTCGTAGGCCGCATGTTCCTGATTGCCCCATAAGATCGAAAGGATCTCTGTAGCTGGGATCTTAACGGCACCAAACATGAGACCAAGCAGCATGCTGAGAACCGAAAGCAGCACAAGTAGCAGCATAATGGCATAACGCCAATTTTGTTTATTAAATAGAGACATTGTTATTGTGCTCCTGAAGAAGATGGAAATACAATTTGCTTCATATAGGCTACTGATTCCGAGACCTTCAGTCCAGGATTAGTGACGAACATGGATGGCGGGAGAATGTTAAGATGTCCGGATTGTACGGCTTGAAGTGATTTCCAAGTGGGGTTACTCTGTAATTGAGATTTGATCATTCGCCGAGCATCTTCGTCCGATCCGTGAACAACGATAAAAATATAATCAGGATTCAACTCCACCAGCTTCTCCATGCTGAAAGGGACCGAACTGGGCATTTTGCCTGCGGGAAGCTGTTCCGCGATATTGTTCATCTGAAGCAAGCCTGCAATATCGAGTGCGATACTGGATGATTTTTGCAACGACGCGGTATTGGCCATCAGCGTAATTATCGCATAAGACGGCTTATCAGCTGGTAAATCCTTCGTCAGTTCGTTCAATTTTATGTCCATTTCATTGATCGCCGTTTGGGCCTGCTGCTCTTGCCCGATGATTTGGCCGAACAACTTGGTGTTGCTGCGAATATCCTCGATGGATTTGACCGTCAGGATCGCAAACGGAATGCCGGCATCTGCAAACGTGCTGGACAGATTCTTGTGGAAAAGAGGCTGCCCGATCACCAAGTCCGGTTTCAATTGAAGGACTTCCTCCATGTTAATACTGTTGATTGCGCCTACCTGCTTCACATCCGTAGCTTGCGCTGGAATGTCGACGCCTTGTGAGGTTGCGATTCCCACGGTTTTACCGCCCACTTGATAGAACAGTTCTGTTAGTTCATTGTTCAAAATGACGATTCGTTCAGGCTTCTTTTTCAGGGTTACGGTATGGCCACTCAGATCTTGAAACGTTAGATAGGACTCAGTCATCGTCTTCGAAGCTGGAATGCCATCTTTTTCCTGCTGCGTATGATCTGAAGGTTGAACGGAAGACGACTTCTCCGTCTGTGACGCTGCGCCGCACCCGGCGGTTACTACTAGCAATACAGCGATTAATGTTAAAAACGTGATTTTTCTCATTTGTACACTCTCCTCTTGGACGGAACGGTTTTACATAATAGTCCTCAGCCCTTGGTCTTAAAGCCTTCGAACCAAATGGATAACATTGGAATTTTATCCGATGTCCAGTATAGGAGCAGTATACAAATATTATTTGTTATTCAATATAGCCCGACCTAGCTATATTACAGAATAATTGTGTCCAAATTGTGATGGGACAATATAAGCGTTCCTCATTTTTCAGATGCAAACGAACCTCCAAAAACATAAAAAGAAACCCAGGTTATTAACCCGGGTTTCTCGAAACTCTGATAGCGATCAACGACTGCTCATTCTTCGTGATAACTGTACAGCCCCGAATGCGACAACAATTGCTGCGGCGGCAATCCAAGTGATCGCGGACAGTGAGATCCGCTCGACCACCAGACCGCCCACTCCGGCACCGGCTGCCATCGCTAGCTGAAGCACCATACTATTCAAGCTTAACATAACTCCCGTCGATTCAGGAGCGATAGTAATTACATGCAATTGTTGGGGAGGACCCAACGACCATACTGCAATCGACCAGAGAATCAGCATGGCGATCAGCAACACCGGTACATGAACACCAAACGCAATCAGAACTAGTGCAATGCCGTTCAGCCCAAGTCCGGCTATGAGCACACGATGAAGCCCCCATTTGTCGGTTGCATAGCCACCGGTGCGAGACCCAATCAGGCTGGCAATGCCAATTACGAACAGTATCGTGTTAAGAGTACCGTCACTCATCCCTACTGCCGTCAACAAGAATGGCGTAATGTAAGAATAAAAGATGGAATACCCAATGATCCAGAAGAATGTCACGGATAAAGCGGTCAACGCTTTCGGCTGCTTCAGCAGGGCGAGTTGTTTGCGCAGCGATACCACCTCTTCTCCCTCTGTACGCGGAATAAGCAGCGCAATCAGAACAATAGCAACAAGTCCAAGCACTGCAATGACTCCGAATACAGCCTTCCACTCGTAAGCGGTAGCCATGATCCTCCCAAGTGGGACCCCGAAGATCAAGGAAGCTGTAAAGCCCATCAGCACTGCTGCCAGTGCGCTACCCTCCTTGCCCGGCCGAGCGACCTTCGTTGCGATCGTCATGGATACGACAACAACAACACCGGCGCTAATCCCCATCAGTATCCGGGAGGCATTCAGCAGTGCAATCCCTGGCAGAACATAAGCAAGTGCATTGCTCAGGACAAAGAATCCGATTGCGGCAAGAAGCAGCTTCTTGCGTTCCATACGCGCGGTCATTACCATCACTAGCGGCGTGCCGAAGGCATAGGCCAGCGAGAAGACCGTAATCAACTGTCCGGCTGTGACGAGCGAAACCCCTGTTGATGCAGCTATTTTATCCAGAATTCCAGCTATAACATATTCCGAAGTACCGACAAGAAAGCTGAGAATCGCCAAGATATATATTTTAAGTGTACTAGACATGAAAATGTTTGTTCCTTTCCTGTTACTGATATTTAATTGAACCCGCCGTTTACCCGGATCGTCTGCCCCGTTATCCAACGGGCTTTGTCACTGACGAGCAGATCCACCACATTAGCGATGTCTTCTGGCTCCCCAAGCCGTCCAAAGGCGTTCATCCGGCTGAACGATTCAATTAATTCCTGTGATTTTCCATTTAAAAATAGCTCGGTCGATACTTGACCAGGTGCTATGCAATTGATGACGATGTCTTTGAGACTGAATTCCTTTGCCAATTGGCGAGTCAACTGCTCGACTGCACCTTTCGTTGCGGCATAGACGCTATATGTTGGAAGCATCGCGCCCGACACGGAGGTCGAGAAATTGATGATCGTCCCGCCCTTTTCCATATGCTTCATCGCTTGTTGGCAAGCGAAATACGTGCCTTTCACGTTGATACCGAACTGCCGGTCGAATATCTCCTCTGTTACTTCCGCGATGGGCGTGCATACCATAACGCCAGCATTATTGGCCAGAATGTCTAAGCGTCCCAATTGCCCGATCGTCTCCATGAATAATACTTCGACTTCACTCAGCTTGCTCACATCGGCGCGAATGGCTATTGCTTGTCCGCCAAATTGCTTAATCACCTGCACAACCTCATCTGCTTTATCCTTATTCAAGGCATAATTGACGACTACCTTCGCACCGGATTGCGCTAATTGAATGGCCACTTGGCGTCCAATACCCCGGGAAGCCCCTGTAACAATTGCAACTTTTCCACTTAAACTCATTATGTCTCTCCCCTTTATCTTTGTTTGTAGATTTTCGGTGATCAGCCGTAACTCGGCTTTGCTAATTCATTATAGTAAGTACATGCCTTTTTCCGTTAGACCAATCCTGTCCGATGCTTGCCTAATTCTCTTCTGACTACATATAATAAAAGAAAAGTACATCCTTCCTGGATAGGAGCCTGCAAACATGAATCACAACCATGAATCACAGCGCATAGAGGAAACCTTGCAACAGTTAGCGCACTTGATTCGGCGGCATACTCCGTCGAGCGGCACGCATCAGACGGCTGTACCTTCTCTGTCATTGATGCATGCTACACATTTGTCTGAACCGATTGAATCTATATATAAGCCCTCCATTTGCGTCGTCGCGCAAGGGGCGAAAACGGCTACACTGGCTGACGAAATCTATCGGTATGACCCTTCGACTTATCTGGTCATATCCGTTGAATTACCGGTAACCAGCAGAATTCTCAAAGCTTCACCCGAGAGCCCGCATCTAAGTCTGCGGTTAGGCTTCGACTCTGACGTAATACTCGACATCGTCAAAGAGACGAATCGCCTCGCTTCTGCCCCCATGGCAGCTAGCCCGGGCATAGCCGTGGACCATATGTCTCCCACATTACTTGCAGCCACCGTGCGGCTGATGCAGTTATTAGACGAACCTGAGGACATTCCCATTCTGGCACCACTCGTCATCCGTGAAATTCTATATCGAGTGCTTCAAGGCGAACAAGGTGCGCTGATCCATCAATTCGCTATTGTAGGCAGTCAAGCACACAACATCGCCCAAGCGATCCAACAGATTAACCGGCAATTCGACCGCCCTCTGGTGGTCGATCAGCTAGCAAAGTCAGTGAACATGAGCACCTCAGCATTTCATAAACATTTTAAGCGCGTCACGGAGATGAGCCCGTTGCAATATCAGAAAACGGTGCGTTTACAAGAAGCAAGACGCTTAATGTTAACGGAAACCGTTCAAGCCTCCGATGCTGCTTTTCGTGTTGGCTATGAGAGCCCGTCCCAGTTCAGCCGGGAGTATGCCCGCATGTACGGACGACCACCGATGCTGGATGTTCAAAATCTTCGCAGTGCCAAGACAAGTACAGATGTGCTTAGCTGAATTTAATTAATAGCAATAAGAGAAAAATCGACTCACCACGAATAACCCAGGCGCCTTGATGATTATGGTTAAGGTAATAAAAAAAAGCATCTTCAAAGTTAGATTCCATCTAACCTTGAAGGTGCTATTTCGTCTTCTTATGGAGTAGCTTGTTGGAAATTCAATATAGGTTAAGCTATACACCCAGGTCTATCAGTATATTGTCAGCATAAGCAGATTTATGAGCGCTTTCCTTGGCATGATTGCTAATCGTACGGATGTCTTTAAGCGGTGGTAGGCCGAAAAACCGTTTGTATTCACGGTTGAACTGCGTCACACTTTCGTATCCAACATCCAGTGCAGCTGAAGTGACATCAATATCGTCAGTAAGCAAAATTCTGCGTGCTTCCTGAAGCCGGAGCTGCTTCTGATACTGGATCGGACTCAGAGTAGTGACCGCTTTGAATTTGTGATGCAAGGTAGAAGAACTCATGCCGCCTGCCTGGGCAATCTCCTCTACGGTAAGGGTACGGACAAAGTTTGCTTTTACATAATGGATAGCCTTGCTGATGCCTGCCGCATCATGATGCAGCAGCATGTTATTGTAGAAGCGCGCGCCACCCTCGTCAGTCAGCAGGCGGTAAATCAGCTCACGCTTGACGCCAGATGCAAGAAAATCTGCCGCATCACGGTCTGTAGCCAGATGCAGAAGCCGCTCAAGCACATGCAGTACCTCAGCCCCAGTCTTGCCTATAAATGCCCCTTCTGAGAGTTGGTTCTCACCACTAACTCTGAGATTAGCTTCCAGAGCAACGGATGCAATCTCGTCCGTTGTAAAGGCTATTCGGATCGCTATGTACGGCACTTCCTGCGTGGCTTGGACTATCTGGCCTTTGATCGGCATATCAAGGTTGGATGCAATATATTCTCCAGCCCCATAGTTGTAGGTACTATTGCGGACAATTAGCGTTTTATTGCCTTGGAGAACTACACAAATCCCTGGATTGAAAAGTCCTTGTTGGATCGTGGTCGGCCGATTTGCTTTCAATAGCGAAACAAACGAAATGCCGGTCTCGCAGATACCGCGGGAAAAGGAATAAGCATCGCACAAGTGTAACAATCGCTGGATAACAACTGAAAGCTCCTCGTTAAGATGGGACATGGGCATCTTCCTCTCTATTGTCTGGCGAAATGGAACAGCGTTCCGGTTTGGATACCCTCTTCCAGCTCATCGGAGTTTTAGGCAAAAATCAAGCACGATTCGACTATTTCCCCCATTATAATCACACTATAATCAAATACACAAGGCCACGGGAGACAGGCCTTGCAAATAAGAAAAACTTAAATTAGGGAGAGGATTACATGTCTAAAGTATGGTTAATTACTGGAAGCGGAAGCGGTCTAGGCCGAAATATCACTGAAGCTGCACTTGCCAAGGGTGAACGTGTAGTCGCAACAGCTCGTAATATTGAACAGCTCGATGATCTGGTTAAGCACTATGGCGATCAGATCCGTGTCGCTACGCTGGACGTGACCATTGAAGAAGCGGCACAAGCCGCGGTTCAACTCGCACTGGATGCCTTCGGACGGCTGGATGTCCTGGTCAACAATGCAGGGTATGGTGATATTCACCCTTTTGAAGAAACAAGCTCTGAGGATTTCAAGCAACTGATGGATACCTGTTTTTACGGGGTGGTATATCTGACGCGTGCAGCATTACCGATTATGCGCAAGCAGCGGAGCGGGCATATCCTTAATATTTCATCGGTTGGTGGGCGCTTGGCAACTCCGGGAAGCGCTGCTTACCATGCAGCCAAATGGGCAGTGGGTGGCTTCACAGAAGCGGTAGCTATGGAAACATCTCATTTCGGTGTCAAAATCAGCGCACTTGAACCTGGAGGCATGCGTACGAACTGGGTAGGCCGCGCGATCAATAAACGTCTTCCATTGCTTCCGGATTACGAAGCATCGGTAGGTGCGCTTCTCAAAATGATGGATGGCCTTCAGGGGCAAGAGCAAGGCGATCCGGTAAAAGTGGCCGATGTCGTCCTTCAGTTGGCTTATGCGGACGAGCTGCCTGCACATTTGCTGCTTGGTGTAGATGCTGCAAAAGGTGCTGAACTAGCCGAACAACAACGTGCTGCCGATGCTAAGCGCTGGCATGAAGTCACCATCTCAACAGAATATGAGTGATACAGTGTGACCGCAAGCATTTGCTGTTGATTTAAATTTAAGGGCGCCGAACCGCGCGAAGGTTCGACGCCCTTAATTGTGAATAAAAGCGACGTTGCCGGAGAGGCAGAGTTGCATGGTTCGGGCGATTTTGGATGAAACCGACAGCTATCCCCACCGGACATTTTTGAAGAGATATGTCCCCTCCCTTGACTCTGGTATTGTACTAGGGTTTATCGTGGGGAGTATCAAATATGACTTCTAAGAATCAGGGTGATTAAGTTGATGTGTACAGAACGGTTTGATCAAGTGTACGACATTATGAAGCAGTCTTTCCCCGAAGCGGAATATCGGGAATATTCGAAGCAGAAGAAACTGCTCTCTAATTCACGATATCGTCTTCACACAGAGGTGAACGAGCAGAACGAAGTGATTGGTTTTCTGGCAGGCTGGGAGTTCGAGACGTTCAGGTACGTTGAGAATGTAGCTGTCTCCCCTAACATTCGTGGAGGTGGCATAGGCAAGCGGTTAATGGAGCGTTTCATGAAGCAGTCCGACTTGCCGGTCATTTTGGAGGTCGAATTGCCTAATGATGAGCTGAAGCGGAGAAGGATCGGATTTTATGAACGTCTGGGATTTTGTTTGTTAGACTATTCTTATGTGCAACCACCGCTACGCGCAACGCAGCAAACCCTGCCACTACAAATCATGAGCTATCCGGTAGGTTTGACTTTAACGCAATTTGAAATGGTGAGGGAATTACTGTATAAGGAAGTATATGGCGTGCCTGCGGCACACCCCCACGTTTAGAATAGATAATTGCAAGCAGGAAGGAAACCGATGAAGAACAATTATAAAATCAATGAAATCTCAAAGCTCTACGGAATAGGCGTCGATTCCTTACGTTATTATGAGAAACTTGGCCTGTTGATCCCCCGTCGAGACGACAACGGATATCGTCTGTACAGCCTTCAAGATATCTATAAATTGAATATCATCCGGGATCTACGAGAACTGGATTTTACGATGCAACAGATCAAATCGTATCTAGATCAGCAAAGTGTCGAGAATACGCTTGAATTGTTACACACTGAACAGGAAATGATTAAGGAACGGATCGCAAAGCTTGAAACAACGCAGCGTATCATTCAGAGCAGAATCAAAGTATTGACCGACGCGCAGCAAATTCTGACGGGGATCTTCTCCATCAAAACATATCCCGACCGCCCCTGTCTGCAGCTCAATACACGCATAACAAGGGACGAAGAAATGGATTATGCCATCAAGAAGTTGCATCAGAAGCATAAAAGCCACATTTTGGATTTAGGTAATCAATTATACGGTGCGTCTGTGTCACTTGAGGAATTAAAGCATGGTTTGCGAGATGTCTTTAACTCGGTCTTCTTTATCTTTGATCCTGCTGAAGCTGGAAAGATCGACTATGATTATATCCTCCCGGCTGGCGATTATCTGTCATTCTATTACCGGGGCAATTACCGCCAAAGTCACGAAAAAATGCTTGAGGTCGTTGCACATGCCAACGAAAAAGGCCTCCGTCTATTAGGAGACCCTTTTGAAATTTATGAAATCGATAACCGTGATACGATCATTACGGAACAATTTTTAACCGAAATCCAGTTGAGAATATGTGATGCTGAACTTTAGTAGAGGTACGGCCCCGGCCACTTGTTCATATTCCATTATTCTTTAAAAAATTTAGCATCTGTTCACCGATTTCAAGTGCATGTGTTTCCAATGCAAAGTGCCCTGTATCCAATAAATGAATCTCCGCTTTGGGTAAATCCTGTTTAAAAGCTTCGGCACCGGCCGGAATAAAGGATACGTCATTTTTCCCCCATACTGCCAGTAAGGGCGGCTGATATTCTTGGAGATACTTTTGAAATTGCGGGTATAATCTTACATTGCTTTGATAGTCGAAAATTAAATCCGATTGTTTTTCATCATTTCCCGCACGAGACATATAAGCAATATCAAGCGTATAGCCATCTGGAGAAACCTTATTGTCTTCTGTACCTTGAACATATTGATTCTTGATCGTATCAGGTGCAAATGCTGTGCGATAACTTTCTCTCTTTTCTGGAGTCGGATGATTCCAATACTCTTCTCGTGCTGCCCATTTTTCACCTAGTCCTTCACGATAAATGTTTCCATTCTGGCTTATTATTGCCGTTACACGCTCTGGACGGTGCATGGCGATCCGAAAGCCAATCGGAGCTCCATAATCAAAGACGTATAACGCATATTTAGTGAGCATTAGTGTATCAATCAAAGACTCCATTACATCAGTAATATGGTCAAATGTATACTGGAATTCTTCTCTGTCAGGTGATGATGTCTTCCCGAACCCCGGATAATCAGGAGCAATGACATAATAATCTTTCTCCAACACAGGGATTAGTTCTCTGAACATGTGACTAGCAGACGGAAAGCCATGCAGCAATAAAATGACTGGTTTATCTGGATTACCCGCTTTGCGATAGAACACCTCTAATCCTTCAACCTCTACTGAATGATAAGTCGTCATATAAACCTCCTAATTTTACTAATGATTATTCCCCATTCTGGACAGATATGCACAATTTAAATAGCAGAAATTCTGTCTCTTCTATGATGATACATCGTTCTTGCAATCATGAATAATGCAAAAATAAGATACTGAGTATCTTTTTCTAATATATCTGTCATGGATCAGTCAAAAAGAAAAGGCACTACCCTGAGCTTGTCCTGTAAAGGAACGCCCCTAGATAATGCCCTAAAGCTTATTTTTTCATTGCAAAAAGTTATCTTTGCAACCCAGGATATTGCCAAATGCCAGAAGTTCTAAGCAGGTCACGGTAAATAACGAGCTTTTCATCATTAGTTACTTTCTGCGCTTCTTCAAGAGACTTGTAATCCAAATACACAGCGTTCGTAAAGTTTCTGCTTGCTGCTTTACCGTTCATTTTGCTATAGAAGCTATCGGCCTCTTTAAAGACCGCGAGTGCTCTACGGATGTGGCTTGCACTGGTCACGATCGTAACGTCTTTCAGGCCTTCTTTTTCCAGAATGGCAGTGGAGAACAGACCGTTTTCAACGGTATCCGTAGATTTATTTTCGAGAATAATTCTATTCGGATTAACGCCTTGGGCAATCAACCACTGGCTCATGGCATCGGCTTCTGTAACACCTTGCTTCGGTACTCCGCCTGTTACAATGATTTTCGAATTCGGATATTTATTTGCTACAGCAAGTCCTGATTTCAAACGCTCAATTAGCGTCTCTTTCATTGTTCCGTCATCAGCAAGGGCATAACCGAGAATAACAATGGCATGATTCTTGGACTGCACGTTTGTTGGAACTGTAGTGATTAGCTTTTCATTAAATACCTTCTCTGTACGCTCAATCTTTTGCAGATACTGATTGGTTTTCTGAGCATTAATCAGTTTCAGCTTAGCAATAGAAGCTTTGTAAGTAGCCGTGTCTCCAGTTGCCTTCGAATATACACCGTTAAGCAGGTTTGCATTAAAGTTGCTAGGATCCAAATTCAAAATCTGTCTATACGTATGCAGAGCTTCCGGAACTTTTTTCTCGATGATTAGTGTAGAAGCAAGCGAGAACTTCAAATCCAGATCGAACGGGTCAAGGAGTGTTGCTTCTTTGAAAGCGTTCTCTACTACGTCATATTTCCCTTTAAGTGTAATACCTTTGAAAATATCCTTCTCGGACTGCTGAACATCACCACCATGCCAGTAGTAATACATAGCCAGGTCCTTATATTGATTAATTCTCTCATATGTCGGCTCATCATTTCTAATCTGCTGTACGTTGGCATTGTCTGCCCCTGCGGCTCTTACTGGTGCTGTCGTTGTCACATACGCCGTTGCAAGTGTAACTGTGGTCATCGTAACCGCTAAAGCCAAACCTAACTTTTTCTTGATGTCTCTCATGTTGTCCCCCACGTCTTCGTATTGCCCCATTGTAATGGGACTGGTTCACTAACTGACTATGTAAAGTTAACACTGATTTATCAACTTAGAATGAAGATAAGGTAAATCTATTGTAAAGGCGTGTAGGATAAATATGTTAGCATTTATTATTTTAGATAAATAATATACGATTAGTGAACTAGCTCACTGAGTAGGATCGCCTGTACAACAAAAAGCCCCTGCATTGGCAGAGGCCTATTGGTGTTCGAGATTTATCAGTTAGAATTCGATGATGATCTTACCGAAGCGCTCTCCTTCGATAAACCGCGTGATGGCTTGTTTCTAATCCTGTATCGGATATACCGCTTCAACCACCGAAATAACTTGTTCTCTGGCTACGTATTTTAAAATTTCCTGCAGATGTTCACCTGTCCCGTGAGCTACAAACAAGTAAGGATTATTCTCCGTAGCTGTTAGCTCGGAATGTCCAACAAGCTGAGGATTGGCATCCACAAATACACCGTCCTCTTTGAGCAATTTCTTAGCCTCTTCAAATTTCATGCTTCTGCGCAAGTCAATTATAATATCAAACTTCGTATTCAAGTCTTTGGGTGCAACTTCAATAATTAAACCAATATAAGTTATAACAACGAACCATCAGCTCCATGACCAGCGAACGGACCAAATCCGGAAACGTTATACGCTCTAGGGGCTGACCCCTGGGAGTGAACCCGAAAGTATGACGCTTTTTGCACGGATATTATTCCAAGATGTATTTAAAGTCTTTATGGAAAAAGTTTAAAAAATCGTCGGGACCATTCCCCCATCCATACGGATTGGAGAGCCTTTAAAGGCGGATGCATAAGGGCTGCATACAAATGCAGCGAGTCGACCGATTTCCATAGGTCTGATAAATCGCTGTATCTCAGATTGAGGCAGGTTTTTAGTCATAAAGTCTTTCTCTTTTTCCACAAAAGGCATCTCTTCATTAGGGTAGATTCCCTCAATGATTTGCTGTACATTCTCAGAAAGTGTGGGTCCTGGCATAATAGTATTGACGGTAACTTCTGTGCCTACAGTTAGCTTGGACAAGCTTTTAGAAAGCGATAACAGCATTGATTTGGTCATGCAGTATTGCGGCATTTGACCTGAAGGCATAACTGCTTCCTCGCTCGCAATAAAGATAATGCGGCCATCATTATTTTTCAACATTTTAGGCAAATAAAATTTAGATAACCCGTTAGCAGCAAGAACATTAGTCCGGAAATAGTGTTCCCACACTTCATCGTTAACGTCCTCGTACTGCATAATTTCGTAGATCCCAGCATTGTTAACCAAAATATCGATATTTGGGTATTGTTCAAATAACGCTTCTCTTTGCTCTAGATCTACAATATCGGCTGTAGCATTCTGAGGTATGGTAGCCGGGTAATTGGTTTTTATTTCATGTACAGTTCGCTCTACCTCTTCCGCATTTCGTCCATTTATAAGTACATTAACCCCTTCTTTGGCAAGTTCAATGGCGATGGCTTTGCCTATTCCTTTGGTCGATCCTGTCACTAAAGCTATTTTCCCCTGTAATCGCATATCCATATCTACTCTACTCCTTTTTATTTGCATCTATATAAAATGAGCTTAAAATCCTAACGTAAGACTCGGTAGTCACTACGGTGGAATGTTTGGACTTCCGGCCGCTGTTGTCTCCAGATTTCTTTCCATTGTATCGCGGTTGCGGTTGAAATCTGGAGACTGCTTATGCTTCCGATGCGAGCTTTCCTGCGGAAAGCTTTCAGGCGGTCGCTACCGCTCCTACAGTTCCAAACTTCCCCCTTCGCTCCTTCTCGTTTTTTGTTATTTTCTTTTGTTCATCTTTATAGTTGCAAGCTACTCCGTAGTTTTATTTACAACAGCCTTGCGCTCCGGATAGGGATTATATTACGTTGTCTTGGGGGTTCAGTAACTAGCGCAAGACGCCAAAGTTCTTGTTTAACACGCCAAACGTAAAAAGTCAGTACATAGTAGCATTCTCGGACATCGAATCTGCACCTAAATGCTCAGCACGCCAATTGGAAGGAGTGTCATCTTCCCATAAGCGGAAAGCACGGTAGAACGAGTTCTGGTCTTCATATCCAATTAGAAAAGCGACTTCTTTAATATCGAGCGAGGGGTCTGCCAAATACTCCAGTGCCTGCTCGTGTTTTGCTTGTGTCAACAGAAGCTTGAAGCTTGTGTTCTCATCAGTAAGCCTGCGCTGTAAGGTCCGACCACTCATATTGAGTTCTTTTGCGACGGAATGAATGTCTGGTTGTCCTCCGGTGAGGCTGCGTTTCATGATCCATTTGACTTTCTCTGTGACGGAGCGGATGTTCTGATGCTTCCCCAGCGATTCGTCCAGAACAGGCGTCAGGATCTCCAGCAGCTCTTCGTTATACGACAGAAAGGGGATGTCCAAATCTTTTCGATGCAGCGTCAGCCGATTACTCTTTGCACCAATCCGAACAGGGCAGCCAAAATAAGCCTCAAGCGCTCGTACATCACCCATCGCCTGCGTAAATTCAACCAATTGTGCCGTCAAAGGTTGACCTGTGCTCCGGCGCCCAAGCTCCAATAGATTTGCTAACGTGATCCCAATCAGCAGCGGTGGACCAGACTGATCAGTATACAACCATTCCAGTTCGATTACACAGCTTTCTCCCTCCTCTGTGATACGCAAGCTTTCGGGCGGGCATAGTTGCTTGTACCGAGCCATTCGGCTCAGCGCGTCACGATAGTCACGAGCATGGTAAGTCGCCAAGACGGAGGGTGGGTACTTCGCTGTTTCATATACGGTCGCAAGTTCGATAATGCCTTTGGCAATATCACCAATAAGATCAGAATACGCCTGCCAGATCGCGAAATATTGAGTGGTAGTGACTACTGGTTCAGTAATAATGGTAAGCGGCAGCCCCGCTTTGCGAGCTACATCGTGGGCGGCAATCCCCAATTGACGCAGTCCTGCCCAAAACCCTTGCGGTAGCTTAATACGGTCAGAAGTATTAGACTTCATACATATGGTTCTCCTTTTTCTATTACAAATGCACCCTTACAATATTTCAATATATCCTTCCGTTCCATGCACGCGAATACGCTGTCCATCTTTAATCAACTTGGTAGCATTCTCCACCCCAACAACCGCCGGCAAGCCATATTCACGGGCGATCACAGCTCCATGGGTCATCAATCCACCTACTTCAGTGACCAAACCTTTGATGGATACGAACAATGGAGTCCAGCTAGGGTCAGTAAAAGCAGTAACTAAGATATCTCCAGCTTCTAGATCAGCATCATCCATGTTTAAAATAACACGTGCTCGTCCCTCAATCACCCCGGAAGAAACAGGTAAACCTACAATCGCTTCGGCAGGGAGATTCTCGCGTTTGTACACCCCCGTAATGATTTCTCCATCAGACGTGAGTACACGCGGCGGAGTTAGTTTTTCATATCGTTTGTACTCGTCTTTACGTGTGTCTATGATCTGGCAATCTAATTTTTGTGTACGTACGACCTCGTGAAGTTCATCAAAAGTAAGATAGTAGATATCTTCTTTGTTATGAATAATCCCTGTCTGGACGAGTGCCTCAGCTTCCTGTAATATAGCTTGCTTATAAACGAAGTAGCGATTAACCATGTCGTATTTGGGATACTCCCGATAGCCGCTGAAGTTTCGGATCAAGTCAATCCGGTGTTTGGTTTCGGTTGCTTTCTGCTCTCCGTCTGGCAATGCCTTTAGGCGTTCTAATAGATCTTGCTCTTTACTCAGGGCTTCGAATCGCCCTTGTTCAAATTTCCGCTGACTGGCCTTTGGCTCAAAGTTTTTGATATTACCAAGTAGGATCGGGACAAGGGCTGCAGGTTTTTCGCTCCAGCGGGTTCTCGTGATATCAATTTCGCCGGCACACCGCATTCCGTATTTGTCCAGAAAAGCAGAGATCGCCTCATACGCTTCCTGTCCTCCACGAACTTTAAGCAGTTCATCCCCCAAGATATCTTCTTTTAGTTGCTGTAAATAATCAATGGCTTCCGGGTAAGGACGAATGACATCCGCGATATCCAGGAGCGCCAGCCCCATCTCTGAAGTAATATTATTCTGTACAGATTGGGACAGGATGTCAGCTGCACTTTTTTCACCTAACCATTCTTGCATTTTTTCATTAATCCATGCGGACGCATTCATGCCAGCCATAATGACTTTCGTACTTTGCGGGTCAAAGAGAAGCTTCTTTAATTCCTGTAAATCTTCCAGGATAAAATCAAATAAGTCTGCGCCTGATTTTCCTTTGATATTTTGTTTTAATGCCGCTAATGATGTTTCACTATTCTTAATCAATTCCAAAACAATGGAGTGATCGGTTTCGATTGGTGCTGGCATACCTGCGTAATTTTTGGCTTTGTTCGGTGCTACGGTATCATTAGGTAATAATTTTATAAAATCCTCTCGCGCTAAAATGGTCTTGAGTGCATCTTTGACGAGCGGTTCGGACTGCCCCATCATATTTAATATGATATCTCTGCTAGCAGGTGAAGCCAGCTGAGGTGTGACATCAACAAAGAGCCTTCCGCCAGCAGTACGCATAGGTGCGCGAGTTACTAGCAGATAGAACGATAATCCCAGTGGCTTCATGGCATCCGTCATCATTTGCTGGTGGCCTACGGAGATATAGACACGATTCTGTTGATCGTTCGCTTCAGGGATCGGATATAACGTTGTGATCGGCCGGCTCTGAACAATATAAAAGACATCGTCTGCTAAACACCATTCAATATCTTGCGGACTACCAAAATAAGCTTCAATCTGCCTTCCGATGCTTGCTAAATGTAAAATTTGTTGATCAGTCAGTGTCTGAGACTTTTGCCGATCATGATCGATCTGCCGAGTCTCTGTTCCACCTTCTTGACGACCATAGATAGCCAACTTCTTGGTTGCTATTCTCTTCTCGACGATTGTATCTTCCCGTACTTTATAACCATCGGCAGAAACCAAACCAGAGACCAGTGCTTCTCCAAGTCCATAACTGGCATTGATCGATAGCAGCTTCCGGTTTGAAGTCATCGGATCAGCGGTAAATAAAATCCCGGAGGCCTGCGGGAACACCATCCTTTGCACGATAACGGATAAATAAACTTGACTGTGATCAAATCCATTTTGCATACGGTAGATGACCGCGCGATCTGTAAATAGGGATGCCCAACATTTGCTGATATGCTGCAAAATTGCTTCTTGGCCAATGATATTCAAATAAGTGTCTTGTTGGCCGGCAAAAGAGGCATGAGGCAAATCTTCAGCCGTCGCACTAGAACGCACAGCATAAGCATGTTCATCTCCAAACTTGGAGAGATAATGGGTGACTGCTTGTACAACCTTGGATGGAATTTCCGCCTCCAAAATGATCTGTCGAAGCGTCCCGCTGACTTTAGCAATTTGATCCCGATCTTCCACAGTTAGCATGGTTAGTTGATCCAACAGAGCATGATACGCTGCGTTTTGTTCGATAGCTTTTTGATATCCTTCAGTTGTAACACAAAACCCCTCTGGTACTTGTATTCCTTCAATTTTGGATAATTCCCCTAAGTTTAAACCTTTTCCGCCGACGAGCATAAGCTGTGTGTTGTCCATTTCCTGAAAACCGAGAACCAAAGAACGCATTCCGCATCTCTCCTAACCATTCATTTGAGAAAAAACATTTGACAATAATTTCGCCGCCATGATAAGATAGAAATATAAGATGCATTATCTATGTAATTGAATAATTAATGAGTCGCGATATGATTATATCATCGTGTCTGTTCATATGCAATAAGAAAGAACCTGAATGCAATATTCAGGTTCTTTCTTTGTTTTCCCGCTATCTATAGTGTATTTAAGAATCATGGACCTCGCCCGTAGCTCTTTCCGAAGCACACTCGAAGGGCTCTTCACACGAATAAATTTCGTGAAAAAAACCCATATACGGAATATCATCCTCCATGCATTTTATGAGATACGACAGTTCCTCATCACACTCTGGCTCTTCACCGGCGTGCCGCATACACTCGAATGCATCTACTATACTTTCCAACAGATCTATTTGGATGAATAAAGGTAGTTGATCCAGCATTGCATCTCCGATATTGGTCTCGGATCGGTATCCCTCGAGGCAGACTCTGAAATAATCCTCCATAAACTTCTTACGTTTATTGGCGTCTGGTTCAAATTGTATCCAGCCCACCCCGTTTCTCCAGATCGACGCCAGGTCACACATATACCAACAGAAACACGAATTATCAAAGTCATATACAGTGATTTGCCCGGTAGCAAAATCAATATGATAATTCCCGTCCCCGTAATCAAAATGAATCATACCATAGGACTCATTGCCTCGGTCCAAACCATCCAATGTCGTAAGAAGCGCTATTAGCTTTTCCTTCAACTGAGATAAGGAATCGGGGATTAATTCATTAATAAATTGGGCATTGTATTTATCAAAAAAGCTATACCGGCGCTGGACAGGCGTATATCCTTTCGACAACTGGTGCAGCTTACCCAGGGTTTTACCGCAGTTATAATAATATTCGGTAATCGGAACGCCTTCCAGGTACTGATAATTATTTTCCACCAGCTGTTTACCTTTGGCCTTTTCAAATAAGCAGATAAAAAAAGTGTGATTATGATGAGAGATCTCTTCCAGCAGGTTCCCCTTCCGGGAACTGACTACATTCGATACGCTGCCGCCATGCTCGAATAGATATCTGATGTACTGGACTTCGGCCAGAAAATCTTCCCGGCTCCTGTCATTCAAAAAGGCGATTCGGAGTATTTTGGCATCAGCGCCGTCTTTTTCATAGTTATAAGCGATATTCCGCCCTCCGTCGTGTGCGTTAATCCGGCTGACCTCATAGCCCTCCAAGCCATATAGCTCTGATACTAATGGGAGTAAAGAGGCATCCCCGATTTGAACAACTTCGTCATAAGTCATAACATTTCCCCTTTAACTAATTATTTGTTTAAAACCCAATCATTTTGAACTATATGTATACTTTACTAATAACTTCCGGTAAATGGGATAGTAGAAAACAATTAAAATTGATTGATCCTGTTTAGTGTGTATAAGCAGTCTACTTTTACTGAGTTCTCCCCGCAGCGAATGTCCCAGAACTGGGCTCCGTTCTAGTGTACACACTGACACCAAATAATGAGCCGTTACTAATCTGTATACAAAAAAGTCACATCAGATATTATTCTAATGTGACTCTATAATACGCTTAGCTTAATTGTTCTTTTGCAACTCACAGGCAAAGGATTAGCACTACAAAAGCAAACGTTAATCCGCCTGCGGCATAATCCGCCTGCGCGAAATTCAGCTCCTTATAGGAAGTTCGGCCCCTTCCATCTCCGTAGGCTCTCGCATCGATTGCTAAAGACAGTTGCTCCGCTCGCTGAATCGTTGTAACGAATAGCGGAATCAGTATTGAAGTATAAGCAACGATCTTCTTATAGCCTTTGGTAGACGTAGTGTCATACCCTCTAGCCTTTCGAGCCAGCATAATGCGATCAAGCTCTTGGATGATCGTTGGTATAAACCGGATGGCGAGTACGATCATCAGTGCAAAAGCTTCGACCGGAACGCCTAAGCGAGACAGCGGTTTAAGCAGCTTTTCAAGACCCTTCGCCAGATCCAGCGGTTTGGTTGTTAACGTGAGCACCGAAGCAAGTAAGATCAGCAATATCATTCTCCAAACAATAAAGCTGCCGTTCTTTATCCCTTCTAGTGTTACTTTTAGAAAGAAGCCTGGCCAGAGCGGCGTTCCATCGGTCAGCACGACATGATACAAAAAGGTGAAGGACAGAATGAAGAGAATAGGCTTTAATCCTCTGAAGACCATTACAACCGGCAATTTAGCGGTCAGGATTAACCCTGCCACCAGGACAGTTGTCGCTACATATCCGGCAAATGTTTTAAGCAGAAGAAAACTAATCATGATGACAAGAATGCTCAATAGTTTGGTTCGGGGATCCAGCCGGTGAATGACTGAGCCAGTATCCGCATATTGACCCAGTATGATTTTATCCATCATGTTGAATACCCCTTGCCTGCCAGACTGATCTAACCTGCTGCATAATGTCCGCTTCTCTGCAACTGACTGGTTCTATAATACGGCCGGACAATTCCTCGATCAGCTTAAGGAGTTGTACAGGCTCCGGTAAAGGCAGCCCTGCTTGCTCCATGAACTCTGTATGTTGTAAAAAAAGCTCATTCGTATTCATCTGTACCAATAAACGTCCACTATTAAAGATCATAACCTCATCCGAATATTCAGCAACATCTTCCATCTGATGAGAAATGAAGATTACCGTTCGATTCTTTGTCTGCTGCCATGCTTTGATCTGGTCAAGGAGCGCGATCCTGCTTAAGGGATCAAGTCCAACAGTGGGTTCATCCAGAATTAGCAACTCGGGATCTGCAATAAGCACCGAAGCAATGGCGACACGCCGCTTTTGTCCCCCGCTGAGCTGGTATGGAGACGCGTCCAGAAGGTCTGACGAGAGCCCCATTTGCTGCATAATAGATTCTATTGCCGCCTGCGTATCCCCAGTGGGGCCATTTCTTATTTTCTGAGCAAAGGCGAGTTCTTTATAAACAGTTGTTTCAAAAATTTGCTGCTCCGGATTCTGAAACACATAGCCTATCTGTGGAACGACCTTCATATTCCCTTTACTGTCCCGCGGAAGCGGCTGTTGGTTAAAAGTATATTCCCCCCTGAATGAAGGGATCAGACCTTTTATAAGTTTGGCAAAAGTGGACTTACCGGCCCCGTTGTGACCTATGACAGAGATCCACTTCCCTTCCTGAAGCGTACAACTCAAAGATTGCAGGACCTCTCTGCCGTTCATACTTACATTTACATCCTTTAACGCATAGACCATAAGGTGGTGATCGTCTCCTTCCAATCCGAACCCAAGGGGACATTTAACCTGAGCTCACGATGCAGCCTAACAGCAAAGGGAGGAGCCAACTGGTCGGCCAGAGATTCGGTCTTGAACAAGTCTGACGGCGTACCGTCGAAACAGATGCTTCCGTTACTCAGAAGGAGAACCCGATCTGCCGAAAGGATCTCATCCATATGGTGAGTGATATGGATGATCGTCAACCCTGAACGATGAAGGGTGCGCATCACCTCAAGGATGTCCTTTCTCTCCTGCGGATCAAGCATGGAGGTTGCCTCATCGAACACCAGGAAAGAAGGACGCATGGCCAGAATAGCCGCAATCGCAACCCGTTGTTTCTGGCCTCCTGACAGCTGATGCGGCATCGCGTCCATGTATTCTTCCATACGGACTGCTTGTAATGCCTCTTGTACCCGTGGCATCATTTCTTCTCTTGCGATGCGAAGATTTTCCAATCCGAATACGACTTCATCTAAAACGGTTGTCGTAATAAATTGATCTTCAGGATTCTGAAAGACCAGTCCGATCTGCTCACGAATCTTTTTCAAATCCACATTCTGAAGGGTATTCAAATGATTAAATCTTACTTGTCCTTTCCTGGGCAGTAGCAATCCGTTCATCAACTTGGCAAGTGTGGATTTCCCGCTTCCGTTCCCTCCGACGATGGCGACAAATTCTCCTTCTTGAACTTCGAAGCTCACATCTTGAATGATAGGATGCTCTCGGCGGTAATGATAATTAACTTGATCAAAAACAAGCATTTGTGTTACTCCCTTCGTTACTTCGAAGCCGAGAAAAAGCCCTCCAGCTCGGTAGTAACCAGTCTGGAAGGCTTTGGCTTTCGCCAAAGTGTAATCATTCGCTCAGGTCTATTGAAGCAATGGTTCTAAGCCTGTACTTTTTCTTCAATAGGGCTAATCGCTTTAAGCTGCATCGTAATGATGGCTGCAATGACGGCTTTAATAATATCACCTGGAACAAAGGCTATCGAACCTATTAAGGCAGCCCAAATGGACGTATTTGTAATCAGAGCCATGACAGGGGCACCAATGAGATACACCACTATTACACCAAAAATCAGATTCACGACAACCAGCTTCCACGTTTTGACCTGCAACCAGATTTTCTCGGAAGCCCATCCGATGAGAAAGGCCGAAATCGGCCAGCTGAATATGTAACCTGCAGACGGTCCAACCAACGCCACCAGACCACCGTGTCCGCCTGTCAGCACAGGTAATCCAATGGCCACGAGAATGATGAAAAGAACAAGACTTAGGCCGCCGGTTTTTCTGCCCAGAAAACATCCAGCTAACATGACACCCAATGTCTGAGCAGTGATTGGAACGGGAATGAATCCGAGTGGTATAGGTGGGATCAGACCCAGCACCGCGATTAGAGCGGCGAATAATGCCGCATAGACAAGTTCTTTTGTTTTCAAGAAATAGACCTCCATTGGGAATGTAAAATGTATTTGATTAAGCTAACGAGCTGTTCCATACGCTGAATTATAATAGAGTGAATTTCAATTGTAAACCCAAAATTATTGTAGGTTCACAATCAAACACTTAAATAGATCATTCATGTACTTAACTTTTATAGCTGGTTATTGACTAGATAAGCATGTTAAAATATAGGGATAAGGTTGTTAGGCATCTATTAGTGGGGGTTTATTGCCATGACGGTAAAAGAACGTATTCTAGCTTTACTCGACGGCAACAGGGGCGAATATATCTCCGGCGAGGAGATAGCTGGAAAGCTATCCGTTACCCGCAGCGCTGTTTGGAAGTCGATCAAATCGCTGCAGAACGAAGGCTACTCCATAACCGCTGTAACAAATAAAGGATATTCACTATCACCTAATACGGATATTCTATCTGCTGTTGCAATTTCGAATTACTTAAATATCGAGTCTAAGAATCTGCAAATTGAAGTTCTCAAGACAGTACCATCAACAAATGAAGCCGTTAAAAAACTCGCCTTGAACGGAGCAACTGAGGGCATAGTGGTCCTTTCGGAAGAACAGACAGCAGGACGCGGTAGAAAAAGCCGGCAGTTCTTTTCTCCCTCGGGAACGGGGATCTATATGAGTATCCTTCTACGTCCGAAGATCTCAGCGCAAGATTCTTTTCTTCTCACGACATCCGCTGCTGTCGCTGTTTCGATGGCCATCGAGAGTATAGCCCATAAGGACACGCAGATAAAATGGGTTAACGACGTATTCATGGACGGTAAAAAGGTCTGCGGAATCCTTACTGAAGCCGCCCTTTCACTGGAAAGTGGTTGGCTTGATTATGCTGTTCTCGGCATTGGTATTAATGTATCACTACCCTCTCATGGATTTCCTGAAGAGATTACAGATATCGCTACATCTGTATTTTCAGATGATAAGAACAGCGGAGATCTTCGTAACCGACTAGCGGCTGAGATCCTCAATAATTTCATGGTTTTCTATGCACGTTTGACGGACAGGTTATTTCTGCCTGAGTATAAAAAGCGTATATTTTTCCTTGGCAAAGTCGTAACTGTGCTGAAGGAGAACAAACAATGCCAGGCAACGGCTATTGATATTGATGACAATTGTCGCCTGAAAGTCAGGTATGAGAATGGCGATGAGGAGTATCTTTCAAGCGGAGAAGTTAGTATTAAAGTTAATGGATAGCTGTGATTCATTGCTGATGGCATGAGTGCGCTCTATCCCTATCCCGCAGCATAAACCAAACCCCAGCCGATTGGCTGGGGTTTGGTTTAGAGCTCTCAAAGATAACGAACTTCTTCCGATACTCCATTGAAGCCAGCGGAGTGATATAAAGATAGTGCGGAACTATTGGCTGTTTCGACTTGAAGTTCTGCGGATGTACAACCGTGGTCTTTGAGATATGTTAATGCCTGAGATAGCAAATACTTTGCAATCCCATGTTTTCGATAAGGATTTCTCACAAATAGATCTTCAATAATTCCATCCCCATCTTCATCAATCCAAGCCATGACACTCCCTACAAAGGTTTCCTCTTCCCTGACAATAACAATAGTTTACGAAGAATTCTTCTGTTTATCAATCAACTGCTTATGTCCAATCGGGGCATCCGGCCAAATTTCCAAATCAACTGCTAAGTATTCCTCCATACGTTCCTCTGAGTCCAATGTCTCTTCTAAACATCGATAGGGGGCAGTGAGAACGGTCTCTTCAATCACCTCGGATAAGTCTCGCCGCATTGTATATAGGCTCTTCGCATAAATATAACCCTTTGAGATGAAATAGTTATTGTTATACTCTTCAGCGGATTGATTCCCAATTCCAACAATAGTCCGATTCGAACTAGGAAGTGTTTCCTTCAACTCGTACGCCCTATTTAACAAACATTCAAGTGGATAATCGTCTTCTCTGAGTGAAAGTACCTTCAAATTGAAATAAATATAGTGCGACCGCTCCTCCGGGCTGCCCGGTGGAACCGTGGAAATAACACTAACTTAAATCGCTTCTAAAACACGGCGAAGTATATGGTCGGGATAATATAAAACATATCCAGCTGACCAGCTGATTCTCTAACAATTGAGTAATTCTGCTACAATCACACCGCTGCCACCTGATATTATTTTTGATAGCTTAGTCTCTTCCTCACTGACCCCTAATTTGTTAAAACATTTGGCGATAACCTGTTCATCATGTGGTTGAGTTCTCATACGGAACAACCCTTCTATTATATGATAAACTTAAGATTCTAACGTAAGGCTCGGTCGTCACTATCTAGCGGTTGAAATCTGGAGATAGCCTGCGCTCCTACAGTTCCAAACTCCCCCCCCTACGTTCCTCCTCGCTTTTTGTTACTTTCTTTTGTTCATCTTGAATGTTGCTCTATCATTTCGACAAAGACAACAGGCTGTCTCGCAGTTCAATATATGCATGATCCCAGCCCATTTTTGCAAAGAATCGTAATCCGTCCAAGCCTTTAAAATATCGAGCACCGATCAATCGGTTAGTAAAATCAGGAATCGATACTCCCATTTCCTCATAATAACTCCCAAAATCAACGGCTAAATCCCTGTTAGGAACGATATGCTCAATTGTAGCAATATCAATCAGAAAATCTCCATACATAAAGTTGCCGTCAATAATCCCCGTGATCTTGCAGCCATCGGAAAGGATATTCCATTCATGACAATCGCCGTGTACGAAGTAGCGATGAGGAGCGTTATATTTGCTGTAATCAAGTAGTCGGGCATAGCATTCGGTAAAAACATCACGTTCAAGGCAAGTGGTATCAAATAACGCATGCCAATTTTCCCAAAAGGTTCCTGGTTGATCCTCTGCATAAACTGCTCTAATAACATCCTCCCAGTTCTCATGGCTTCCAGATCCATCTGGTCTCAGATCCCCGAATCCTTGTTTACTTGTCAAAGACACCTGGTTCATCCTTGTAATTTGATGAATTAGATCCGGGAGTAGCTGGGTTCTCTGATTTACGTCATACTCAGCTAGTGGCTTGCCTTTTATCTTCTCTGAAATACAAAATTTCAATGTGCCCACTTTCCCTGATCCTAATGTCTGTGGAAATAGCACATGATTAGAAGCAAGTAAATTCGCTACATAATCTTCTGTTACAAAGGCTTCTTGGTCGACGTTAAAGCGAATAACGTATTCACTTTGCTCAATCGCAAATGAGAAAACGCTGCTAAAATTGCCACCTTCGATTGTCTGTATGCTCTCAGCAGATTTCCCAAAGTGAGCTTTAACCAACTTCTGCACTTCTTCCATCGAGACTTCCGGTTTACTGTGACCCATTTTTAACCTCTCCTTTTGAGATCCTTTTGAGAAAACACAAAAAGCCGCAGAATGAACTAACGTTCATCCCACGGCTTTTTAATCATACGAATGCCAAATAGAACATACCTGTCCATAGCATTGAGTACGAAAGCGATGATAATGATGAGAATTCATAACAGAGTGTATGAACAAAGACATCGGAAAACGAACCCTTCATAATAATAAAGAGTGCTTCAGTCTTGCTCATACGTTATTAGGTTGAAATCACCCTTTTACTTCTGTCAGGAACACCGTCATCATCACTGTATTTATCCCACCGATCATATATTTTATTCCATTATAAACCATTTTCTATAAAAATCAAGAAAGCCATCCCGCTTCCAGCAACTCATTAACATTAAGTGACTTATCGTACGGAGAATCAAGCTTGCCTTCGTTGACGAGTCTAATGACTTCGTCCCGGTAGGGGCTGCTTAAATCGATCCCTACAATTGACCAATTATTGTCGACTTCGGGAGATAGCGTTTGATGTTCCCGTACATAGTCCACAAGGCAATCACGGATGCTGCAAGATGACTCCCAATGCTTCTTAGCACTCACTAATTTAGATGCTTTCAGTAGACTACTGTACCGATAATTGTTGACCGCGAGCTGTAGCTCATCCGTATCCGCAAGTGGACGGCCTTGGAACATGACATTAACGATGCGCTCTCCAGCGGGCTTCGACAGGTCGATACCGTAATTGATACCGGCAAATAGGTCATAGAGGTAGCTTGGCACTTCCGGGTCGAAGCTGATCGAAAGATCTCCTTCTTTCCATTGATTATAATGTGCCGCAGAGATTTCCATGTAAGCCTTCAATTCTTTGCCGGTCACAGTAACGATGTAGAGTAGATTATCGAAGGGATAGACGCTAAATAGATTCGCGTAGCTAATGTTTCCTTGCTTTAAATCTGCCTTATCCGAAAAAAGAGTCGTCGAGATTACGTCAGCACCGCTGCACTGAAGCATCGCCTTCTGGATCAGCTTGATGACAGCCGTATCTCTTAGCTTCCATTCCGGAACTCCCCTAATCTCTTCTTGCGGCTGGAAGTTAGCTGTTGCTTGACCCAGAATGCCTCCGCTCGGCAAGGAAGATGAAGCGCCTCCTCCATTTTCAATGAAACGAATCGTCTCTTCATGTGCCTCCCGGAAGAGTTCCCGGAAATCGGGGTCTGGCGGGTAAGCTCCCATATCTACAATTGAGACTTCGCGTGTGACGATTCTCGGCTGTTCGCCGTCCAGCTCTATGGTAAGATCGAAGCGGACGACTTCACGGCCTAGGTTACGCGGACCTCCGATGATCGTATCGCCGATTCTATCCTTGACAGGAATGTGCATATGCCCGACCACCAGCACATCCGTATTCGGGACGAGCGTGGCAATACGTTCAGCGGAATCGGAGCCTCCTTCTACATCGAACTCCGCGACCATTCCAGCATGGGCGCTAACAATGATGATGTCTGCTAATCCCTCAGCTTTGAGCGATGCCACCAGATCGAGCGCTGTTTCGGCCATAGGGCCAAAACACAGATCACTTACCTTCTCTCCGTCCCATCTCGGGATATTCGGATTCGTCAGCCCGATGATCGCCACCTTAATACCGTGTATCTCCACGATGGTATAAGGTTCCGCGAACGGTTCTCCATTGTTGTACCATGCGTTGGCTGCCAGGACGGGGAAATTCAGCTCCTTGATGCTTTTCCGAACTAAACCAAGTCCGAAGTTGAAGTCGTGATTACCTAAAGTCATAGCAGCATATCCCATCGCATTGAGCGCTTCTGACACCGGATGCTTTACATCCGGCCGCTTGTTGTACACATCGTCGGTCAGGATATTCCCCTGGTACAAATCGCCATTATCGATCAAAATGACCTCTGCACCGCTCCCCCTCACCTCCCGAACATAAGTTGCAACTCTCGTCATCCCATCATTGGATGTCTCCGCACCGTCTTCGTAGCGATATCCCCAAATATTGCCGTGGAGATCGGAGGTGGCAAGAATAGCGATGTTGACGGTGTTTCCTTTTCCACTTGACTTAGCCATAACGTTCTCGTTCTCCATTCCTCTACATTTACTTTAGAATTGAACCTGCTGTAAAACTCTTCTCCATCTGTTCACTGAATAACACGTAGGCCAGGATGATCGGGATCGTGGAAATAACCATGGCAGCCGCCAGTGGACCCCAACTGATGCTGTACTGTCCGCTGAAATTCATCAGACCCAGCGGCAGCGTCCGCAGCGTATCCTTTTGAATAAAGGTAGCCGCCATCAGCAGCTCGTTCCATACGGCCAGAAATACGAAGATGGCGACCGAAGCGAGCGGCGGCTTCAGAAGCGGCAGCACTACTTTGAAGAATGATTTCAAGACACCGCAACCATCCATAAAAGCGGCTTCCTCAAGCTCCTTGGGCATACTCCGTAAAAAAGCTGACAGGATATATACGCCGATTGGCAGATTGACTGCGATGTACGGCATAATGATAGACAATCTCGAGCTGAGAATGCCCAGATTTTTCAGAATCATAAAGAGCGGGATCAGGGTCGCGTGAATTGGCACCATAACGCCCATCAACAGGATAAACAGAATCAGGTTATTCCATCTGAATCTCATGCGAGTCACCGCATATGCCATCATAGATGACAACAATAACACGCAACAAAGCGTAACGATCGTAACGAGTACACTGTTGAAAAAGTATTGATTGACTTTGGCGCTTATCCACGCCTCGACGAAATTGTCAAAACGCCATACCTTGGGCAGCGCCCACACGGCTTCGCCGATAATCTCTGAATTGTCTTTAAACGCACTTACAATAAGCCAGTAGAGCGGGAACAACTGGAGGACAGCTATGATGGACATTACGAAATAGAGACTGACTTTTTGAGTGGTCTTGAGCATCATCGGTCCTCCTTTAGTATTCGATTTTTTCTCGGGTCATGACCTTGTTGAGCACCCAGGCAATGACGAGGCATTCCAGTACCATAAAGACAGCCAGCGCGCTTCCGTATCCGAAATTTTGCTTCAGGAATGCTTCCTGAAACATCTTCAGTGCAATCATTGTCGTGGAATGAAGCGGCCCTCCATTCGTCATCACATACACACTTTCGAACGTTTTGAGTGCATAGATCACATTCAGGACGACGCATATCCGAATAACATCAGCAATTAGCGGCAGTGTAATGTGACGTACGGCGATCCAGCCTGTAGCGCCATCCAGCTTAGCTGCTTCGTAATACTGCTCCGGTATTCCCTGAATACCAGCGAACAGCATTAGCATATTGTAGCCAACATAATGCCAAGTGGTTACGATGAGGACAGACAGCAGTGCGGTACTGGTATCTCCAAGCCACGCCTGAGCCAGGCTCCCCAGCCCGATAGCTTCTAATAAATCGTTCAGCATGCCGACGTTTGGATCGTAAATTTTGACCCATAGCAAACTAACCATTGTCGTTGACATCACCACAGGGAAGAAATAAATGTTGCGGAACCATTTGCTCCCTTTTACTTTCCGGGATACCAGGAGGGCAAGGGCAAAGGAGATGGGCAACTGAATGAACACACCAACAGCAATAAAGGCGAGACTGTTCCAGACCGCTTTCCAGAAGCTCGTGTCTTTCGTGAACATTTGTACGAAGTTATCCAGTCCAATGAATGTCATCTCGTTGATGCCATCCCATTTTTGCAGACTGTAATAAGCCGTAATCAAAATAGGTACAAAATAAAAGGTCAAGAATATAATAAGGCCGGGCAATATAAACAAAGCGAGCATCTTTTTGCTTGATAGCGCCTTTTCCATGAGTGATCCACCTATCAGGTTATATAAAAAGCGATGCGGCCTGAAGCGACTGCACCGCTTTTTCCAGAATTTTTAACTCTTTGTAATGCAGAAGTGTCTTAGAGCTTGTCCAATACCGAACCTACTCCGTCTTGCGTAGTGTAGTTTCTAATTGAGTCGTAAATTGCTCTGCAGTCAACGCGGAACCATACAATTGTTGCGTCAAATCGCGATATTCCTGGCCGACAGCCGCTGGAACAAGACCGAACCAGATCGCTTGCGTTTTCTTGGTTTTACCGATATCCGTTGTATAAGCGGAGAGCTGTTCGTTCTGAGTCTCCGATTTCACATCACTTTTTGCATAGCCGGGCAGCCCTTTTCTAACAAACTCGTCATTAAGCTTCAGGGACATACGAACCGCAAATTCCTTGGCTTCTTCCACATTCTTCGAACTGTTGTTAGCAAACAGGGAATAAGGTGCTTTTTCATTCTGGAAACCGATTGTTGCACTGTATGGATCTTCCGCACCCGTCTTAGGGAATACGATGTACCCGAGGTCATCCCCCATCGCACTCGACAGAGACGAGAAGTTAAAGCTGCCATCCACCCACATTACAGCTTTATTGGTCTTGAACAATTCTTGCGCATCCAGATAAGCCGAGCCGAGGAATCCCTTCTGGAAGGCATTCGTGTCCACCAGCGTGCGAATCTTGTTGGCTGCTTCAACGAACGGTGCATCAGTAAACTTCGCTTGGCCGCCCATGGCATGATCAAATGCGTCTGCATTCTCACGCAAGACTAACATGTTGTACAAAAGATCACCCTGCCATCTTTCCTTGCCACCAAGAGCGATCGGAATCAGCCCTTTATCGTTAGCGGCTTTAACGATCGACTGGAGGTCATCCCATGTTGTAGGAGCAGACACCCCAAGCTTGTTAACCAGCTTTTTGTTATAGTAGAGAACCAGTGTCGTGCTGATGTTAGATGGAACGGAGTAAATGTTGCCATCCTCTTCTTTTACCAACCGATTGTCCAAAAATTTCGAACCGAGCCCCGTCGATTCCAACACATCGTTCAGCGGAGCGGCCGTCTTTAATTGCAACACCGGGGTCCGGAATGATAGTCCCGCATGCTGTTCGAATACATCCGGCAGTTCGTTCGCCGCAAGGGCTACGCTGATCTTTGTTTTGTACGTTTCATCCTGTATATACTCGTAATTCAGCTTAACACCCATTTCTGATGCAGCAGCTTCTGCAGAAGCCTGGAAGATAGGGTCTGTATCGAATGCCCAAAACGTTATCGTTTTGCTGCTGTCCGCTACCGCCGCATCTTTTGGCTGATTGTTTCCTGCTTTCTCCTCAGTTCCTGTTCCTCCGCAAGCCGTAAGCGCCATACTAACCAAAGAGACCGATACTGCCACCATGCCAAGCTTTTTACCAAACATCTGTCTTGGACCACCTTTCAAGGTTTAACGGATTTAAATTACAGGGATAATCTTAACAACACTTCAACGGGCGACGAATGGATAAATATTTGTTCCACCAGTAATTTTTTTAGGTATGTTACCATAGTTAACATAGGGTTTACATACTAGAAATATAAAGGCGAAAGTTTACCTGAAATTAATTCGTGGGTAACAAAGCTCTTTCATGAAACGCAGATATTTGGTTGGAAGCCATTAAATATTCCATATAAAAAACCCGGCAGAAATGCCGGGCTTTGGCAGCACATCATCCAGGCTCTCACTAGATAGGAACTGCGTTCACTTTATTCGGAGTGATTCCGAATTTCTTCTTAAAGCATTTGCTGAAGTAGAAAGGGTCGTTATAACCGACTTGATACGCTACGGTCGCAACCTTTGGCGGCTCGTCAGAAGGCCCTTGCCGCAATATTTCCATCGCTTTGCTCAGCCTAACATTCGTCACATACTCGACAAAGGACTCCCCGGCTTCCTTCTTGAAGGCATGACTTAAATAGCTGGGATTAACAAACAGAGCGTTGGCCGTGTGCTGAAGCGAGAGCTTCTCGTCGGCATATTGTTCTTTCACAAAAGCCATTGCATTCCTAATCAGTTGTTTTCCTCCGGCAGGCTGCTGTCCCTCTTCCGGCGCGGGTGTATAGCCAGCCTCTTTTTTTAAACGGTCAATATAACGAAGCTCCTCCCACTTCTCAGTCAGCTGCGCACGGATCTTCAAAAGCGCTGTTTCAAGCACTTCCTCGTCGATCGGCTTCAATAAGTAGTAGTCTGCTCCGAGCGAAATCGCCGTTTGCGCATACCCAAACACATCGTAGCTTGTGATAAACATCAGCTTCGCGGACGACTGCATGCCACGGATCGCCTTCACGAAATCGAGACCGTTCATTTGTGGCATCTCAATATCCGTAATAATGAGGTCAATCCCTTGCTCCTCAATCATCTTCAGGGCCATTACGCCATCTTCTGCCTCAGCAGCCACCTCGAAGCCGAGACGACCCCAGTCGATGAGATTAATCAATAACTGCCTAAAATAATATTCATCATCCACGATCAGGACGCGTCCTATCGGTGGTGTATTCATATCTATTCGTCAACCTCCTTTTGCTTCAATGGCCTTCAGGATCAGCGGCAGCCGGACCAGCACCTTCACTCCCTGGCCGGGTTCAGAGAAGATCGTAATGCCGTAAGGCTCGCCGAAACGCAGTCTGATCCGGTCCTGGATATTTTTCAGTCCGAAGCTATACAGTTCCTCGTCCCCGCTGTTCGACCAGATCTGCCGCTCTTGCTCCGCGCTCATCCCCTTGCCATTATCACGTACGACGAAGCAAAGATGTTTCTGTTCTCCGTCCTGCTCCATAAACCCGAGAATTTCACATAAACCTCCACCCGGCATCATTCTGATGCCATGTTGAATGGCATTCTCGACGAGCGGCTGCAGCAACATTGTCGGCACCATGCAAGTGCTGATGGTGGGGTCAAACTGAATGCGGTACTGCAGCCGGCTGAAGCGGATTTGCTGAATGTACAAATAACTCTTCAGATGCTTCTCTTCTTGCGCTACGCTAATAAGCTCCTGTCCGTTACTAAGAGAGATACGGAAGAAGTCGCCGAGCGCCTTCAGCATGTTACTTATTTCCTTGGCATTGGCCATGACCGCCATAGAACGTATCGTTTCCAGCGTGTTATACAAAAAATGAGGTTTGATCTGCGAGTACAAGAGCCTTAGCTCCAGAAGCCGCTGTTTCTTCGCTTCATCTTCAACTCGATATACCAAATCCTGGATGCGATCAACCATTTCATTGAACGTTGTGCCAAGCTGGCTGAATTCATCCTGTGTTTCAACTGGGGCACGCGTATTGAGATTCCCGGCCCCCACTTCGACAATGGCCTTGCTCAATCGGATCAGGGGCCGAGTTAGAAGACGGGAAAAGACGGTGGAAAGTCCGATGGCCGTTAAAATACTGATGAGGGCAAAGACGATCATTAACAGTGTGATTTTCCAATAGCCCTGCGTCAACGTCGAGGTCGGAACCAGATGGATAACCTTCCAGCCATAAGGCTCAAGCTTTTGGAATGACACCAGATACTCTTGCCCTTCTACATCAAAGATTTGGCTGCCTTCATTGGTTCCATTCACCCATTCAGCATAAGAGTACCCTGTAATAGATTTACTCACCAATGCCTCTGCCGTAGAGGACAAAATGATTCCATCCGGATTGACTATTAATGTAGAATTCAGCTCATTCTGATCGTTATGGTACAACTGTGCGAGCATCCGCTCATCCATATTTACATATAGATAGCCAAGCGGCGTTCCTTTTTCCATGCTCTTGATCACTCGGCTCACGCTAATCATCTTCTTGTTCTTCGTACCCGATAGAAACGATGGGCGAAACGTATCCACCCAGACCGCCCCACCCCTTGCCGCGTCGATGGCTTCCTTCGGATAGACCGAGAGACTTTGCAGCGAAACATTCGTTAGGTTCGACGTATAATAAAGCTCACCTTTGTTGGATTCGATAATGACCGAGTCAATATTCGGTTCCGACTCCAGCATGGCAGCCAGCGTATTATATATCGATTTCAAACCAGCCCCGTCTGAGCTTGTCCCCTCTTTCTGGCTAAGTACGTTTTGAGTGGCTTGATTGATAAGCGCAAGCTTGGAAAAATTCTGCACAGAAAGAAGCGCGGTGCCCAGCGATTTCGCCATCAAGTTGACTTCTTGCTGCGAATTAGCAGCTGTTCTCTCTAGCGTCTGATTAAATACAACGCGGTAGATGTTGACCGTGAAGAAGACCAACGCTAGAGAGACAATAAGTATGTTGGTGATATTCATTTTTTGACGAAGCGACAAACTTCGCCGGGTACGGATCGGAGCGATGGCTGTAACCTCCTTCAAGCCAGGGAAGGAATTGATGATGCTGTCTTCCGTATGTAAATATAAAGGTGAAACATTATCTCAGTATTAAAAATAAAAAGAAGCCCGCCGTTATAACCGTGGGCTTCTCCAGTTCAATTCCAAAGTAGCGTTTATTGTTCTGAATATGAAGTACTGTCCCAAACCGTATCAAGCAATTCGTCCACTTCTTGAATTCTGGTCACTGATGGTGTTTGTATAAGATTGCCGTTGATCATAACCATAGCTACATTCGACAAAGCTTTTATGTTGTCCAATGGGTTGTGCTTCATTACGATTAAATCCGCCTGTTTGCCAATATCTATAGTTCCCGTTAGGTGATCGATTCCTAAAATTTCTGCATTTGATTTGGTTACTCGTTCAATGACCTGAGCTGTGTTCAGCTTCGTTTGACGTATAAGATGGTCCAACTCACGCCAAATATCATAGTGAGTGACAAAGGACATCGCGGCATCCGTGCCAACTCCAATTTTGATATCATGTTCTATAGCTTGTTGCAACCCCTTCAGCATAGAGTCATACACTAGCCGGGAATTTTCCTTAATGGTCGCGTTCAACTTCGTCAGGCTCGTGTCCAATTTCGCACTGGGATACCCTGCTTGTAATGTAGGGATCACGGCGGTGTAGCCCTTTAAGGCTTTGGGATTATTTTTGTACAGCTGTATAATCTCTTCATCCATCTCCGCACCGTGCTCAATCGTATCCACCCCACCCTTTAGCGCAATTCTCACGCCTTCAGTGCTTTCCACATGGGCAGCCACTCGAATGCCGATTTTATGGGCTTCTTCACAAATGGCAGCAACCTCTTCCTCCGTCATTTGCAAGCGGCCGGCTTCGCCGACCGTTTTAGCATCCGTAACCCCGCCTGTCACGCAGATTTTGATGAGGTCTACACCATTTTTAACATTAATTCGTACATTCCTTCTGGCTTCCCACGGAGAATCGCCAACCAAAGCCAAATAAGGTGCACCATGCCCGCCAGTTACACTCAGGAAATAACCGGACACCTGAAGGTTAGGTCCAACAAACTGGTTTGCTTTAATCTCGTCTCTCAACTTAACGTCGGTATAAAAAAACTCACCCACACTGCGCATCGTTGTTACACCAGAATGCAGTGCGGTCAGAGCATTTCGCTTCATCCTTTTCTTCAGTACGTTTCTGCCCAGTTTCGTATCCAAAATATGATGAAATGCAAACTTCAGCAGCCCTTCGTTAACAGATAGCGTAAATGGCTTGCCGTCGGCAAAAAGATGGACGTGTGCGTTGATCAGACCGGGCATGACATATTTCCCTGCTAAATCTATCGTTTCATAATCTTCTGGAATAACCACATCACTTGCCTTCCCGATCTTCTCTATAAGTCCCTTTTCATGGATTAGAATCGTCATATTTCTATCTATGCTTCTTCCTGCATCTCCATAAATAACATTGCAACTCTTAAATGCATAACCTCTCTTCATCCTTTGTTCCTCCTTTTTATAGTTACATCTCTCAATAGTGAATAATAAATTCATTTTTAGATTAAAAAAATAAGAGCTTCTTCGCTTCAAAATGTGCAAATCGGCCCTCAATTACAGTGCTGCTCCCTGCCTCAGCTTTATTCATTTATGCTTTTTATTCCTTGCAACCAGTATAGGCTCAGGGCCTCAAAGATCCGTTTCCTGCTATCATCACTCATTTCCCGCTTTAATAAATCCAAAACCATGTTGATGACATTTCTCGCGATGATGTTTAGTAAAATCAGGTTTTCTTCGGTTTCGATTTGATATCTTTTATAACTATTTTTCAAATAGGGCTTTTTAGTTTCGATCATCAGATCGATAAGCTCATTTCTAGCATTACTATATACAGTCCCTTTGTTCCTTTCAAAAATAATGACGATCTGCATACGGTATTGGGTTAATATGTTTACCTGCTCCTGGACGAGGGCCGATTTTTCCTCATTATTGACATCATCAAAAGAAATCTGATTATCAATCCGAATATTCTCCACTAGCACATGCTTCAAATAATCGACTAAAGACACAGGAACAACTGAATAGAACAACTCTTTTTTAGTTTTAAAATAAGTATAAATATTTCCGACAGAAATTTGGATTTCATCGGCAATATCATTCATTTTGGCGTCCGAGAAGCCTTTTCGGAAAAACACCTTTAAAGCAGCAGCTTCGATTTGCTGTTTCACTTCTTCTTTTTTTGACTGCATAGTGCCTCCCGTCATTAATAATGAATTTATCATTCGCTAATAATATAATTCAATTCGTTCGATATTTCAATCATTTGAGATTATCCCAGCAAGTCTTTTACTGCCCTCCCTCAATTTCATTCAGGAGTTCTGTGCTCTCCTGGGCATTGGTTGTTATTATAAAAAAAAAGCCCCACTGTTAAAAACGAGGGCTTCTCTCGAAACTGAATCGGCATTTTACCAGGATTCTTGGTGCAATACGAACTTGTCGTCCAACCTGGCTTTAGTTTACATAATTCAGCAAACCGTTTTCTAAATTGTTGTTCCAGTTATTATTATGCCTTTTCACAACATTCATCTTGGCGAATGCAGAATGTGTAATCACAAGCTCCGTTTGATTATCCTTTTCAACAAAATCAATGGTAACAAGCGTTTCCTCTGCATCGTCTCCTTCGTTCATCCACTTCCAAGTAAATGATAGCTTCTCATTCTGAACGATCTCGACGTACTGACCTTCTAAAGTGAAAACCATACCACCATTCGGAGCTTGCATATGAAAAAGGTATTTCCCGCCGACTGCAACGTTCATTATTTCAACGGTCGTCGTAAAACCTACCAGCCCCCACCACTGCTCTAACTGTTCTTTCTTCGTCCAAGCCAGGAACACTCTTTCCTTGCTGGCATTATAAACATGTTGAAGCGTAAGCACGTATTTTCCATTCAGCATTGTTATCATTAAGAGTGCCTCCGTCAGTCTTCTTTTGATTGATTGTCCAAAAAAAGCTCCAGGTTAGATAATTGGGGAGTCCAGAAGTTCCTGAGTTCCATTAACCACTCGTGCGCTTTATCCACAGTCTTTGGATTCAAATAATAATATCGGTATGTTCCTTCCTTCCGAATCGAAACTAAACCAGCCTTTTCTAACACCCTTAGATGTTTAGAGATCGCTGGCAATGACATTTCAAAAGGTTTCGCCAAATTCATAACGGTCATCTCTCCGACACCCAGACGTCTTAGAATTTCTCTTCTCGTCGGATCAGAGAGCACGTGGAAAACATTATCTAAAAGTTCATCATCATATTTAACCATATGTTTAACTCTATTCGGATTTCTAGCTATTGTCAAGAAGTTACATCTACAAAACTCTAATCAGGCAAACAGAGTGGTAGCACGAAAAAAAGCCGAGCGGTTCAGGAAACTAATCCTGAACCGCTCGGCTACGGTGTACAAAGGTTGATTAGAAGCTAGTGGCAACTTCGCGCGCTTGTTGGATCGCCTTTTCTTTAATCGCTGGCGCTTGATCGGGAGACTTAGCCATGCCTTCAACAAAGATGGCTTCAAAGCTAGGGATGCCAATGAACTTCATAATGGAGTCCAAGTAACGGTGGCCCATTTCAGAATCCGCATATATTGAGCCTGGGGACAATACGCTGCCGCTAGCTTGAATGTGAACAGCTTTTTTATCAGTCAGCAGGCCAATCGGACCTTTATCGGTATATCGGAACGTCTTGCCGGCAACACAGATCGCATCAATATATGCTTTCAACACAGGTGGAATAGAAAAGTTCCAGATCGGATTTACAAAAACATATTTATCGGCAGCCACAAATTGATCAACCAATTGCCCAAGACGACCTACTTTCGCTTGCTCAGCATCAGTCAATTCTGCAAAGGCAGTTCCTGCTCCCAGCTTGCCCCAGCCACTAAAAACATCAGCATCCAGTTGCGGAATATCCGATTTAAATAGATCCAGACGAATAACCTCATCAGTCGGATTGGCGGAGCGATATGCCTCTACGAATTCTTCTCCTACAGTCAAGCTATAAGATGCTTCCTGATTGTTCGGGTTTGCTGTGATATACAATACTGTCGCCATAATTAAATAACCTGCCTTCAATTAAATTTTGTTTGATTCTGAGAAAATAGTAACAACAATCATTATTAAACCATGTAGTTAATTAACCACATGATTAAATATAAAACAGCTTTTATCCACTGTCAAGTAGAAATACTCGAATTACACATCTTCCTATGGGGGGTTCCTGTTGCTTCTTATAAGTATAAAAATAAAAAAACTGCGATTTACGCAGCCTTTAAGAAATGACCTTAATTTATCTATTTCCGCCAAAACGTTGAACATTTCGCCTTATCCAAAATATTGAAATGTATCATTCTCTCAAGTAATGAGTAGTCTATCGGATGTTCCCACTTGATACGTAGCAACTGCTTGGTATGATCATAGCCAGCCTGCACAATGTCAGCAGAAAAGTGAGTAATCCCAGCAATTTCAGGAGCCACAGCCAAATGCTGTTTGGATACGCTAAAGCCTATAATATACGTGTCGTGATCGGTAAACATCGGTTGCTTCCACGCCACTTTTGGCACTAAATTCGGAAAAGTTTGAGTCACCCAATTCAACACTTCTTCCGTTCGTTCCCGATGCTCTGGGTTATCAATACTCGTTAAATATTCTGCAAAAACTTCCATGTATTTCCTCCTCCTAAATGTCGTTAGAGGTGTCCTCAAGCCCATTCCCTATCGACTATAATCTGTCCACTAGTGTAATACTTAACCCTTATTCTATCACATGGCCCTCTCCCATGCTTTGCAATTGCAATTGATAGCTAACTAAGCGTACTGTGCGCTGTCCGTTAGCAATAAGAGAAGAAGCAGTTGCCATTGGCAAGCTGCTCCTTCTTTTATTGCATGATCATATCCGATTACATCTAATATTTTCATGTGATCAACTGCTCTGCATAGATAATCTGCGTTGTTCACTAAATACTCTGGCATCCGCTAGGCCAAGAGCTTGTGTCAGTACAAATACGGTTTACTCAATCTAATAAAGTGTGCGTTTTCTTTCGATAACAATGCTCATCAGTTCCTTAGTTTATTTCGGCAGCTAAAAACGAGTGTTCACCCTTGATTACGATCGAATTTGCCGTGACCGCCTCGATTCACAAAAGTGCGATTTACAATCTCGCCCGCTTTTGTAGCCAAATTCGATTTTTGCTTATCATATTCGGCTTGTGTAATTTTACCGTCCGTTAGTTGCTTGTCCAGATTCGTTGTCAATTGCTTGCTCACGAGGTCAACCACTGTTTGCACTGCTACGCCCTTCTCGCCAGCAATTACTGCAAGTGATTTCCCTGCCTGTTCTGCCGTCTTCAGATCATTTTCTGTTATCCCGAGAAGTGTGGCAATCGCTGCATTGTCCAGCTTCGCGCGATTCCCGTGTTCTCCTTTGCCGGTAAATGTTCGATTAACAATCTCGCCCGCTTTTGTAGCCAATTTGTCTTTTTGCTTATCATATTCTGCTTGTGTAATTTTACCATCCGTTAGTTGCTTGTCCAGATTCGTTGTTAGTTGCTTGGTCACGAGGTCAACCACTGTTTGCACTGCTATGCCCTTCTCGCCAGCAATTACTGCAAGTGATTTCCCTGCCTGTTCTGCCGTCTTCAGATCCTTTTCTGTTATCCCGAGAAGTGTGGCAATCGCTGCATTGTCCAATCTAGCATGTGCGACACGTTCGCCGCCCCATCCAAAGCCTTTACCTTTCAACGTTCCATTAACCGGACTTTTCGTTGCTGATGTTGGATTCGGCGTAGTTTGAACGGTACTGGCTGCCAGAACATTTCCGGCTAGAAGTGTGCCACCACCTAACGTTACTGATAGTGCCAATACACTTGCTGCGATCAGTCTCTTCTTCATGTTCAGATCCTCCTGCGGTTGTTTTTTTGTGAGGTTACATCCGTATCATAAGGCTCTAATATGAAGACACCCTTAATCCCAACTGAAAGTTCGCTGAAGGTTTTAACCTATTTATTCACCACTACAACAATCCTACTAATCCTTCAAAAGAATAATATACTACGGTTACACTAGATGAAATTTTTCCCAGTAATAAACGTCTATTTCTGTATATATCAAGAAGAGGTGAAGCGCTAATGAAATCCCTGTCGAAAATTGTGCTGTGTACTGGCATCGGAGTATTGATTGCTATAGGCTCCGCTTATGCAGGATCAAAATTGAGTCTGTTTATTAATGGCCAGGAATATGTAACGAGCACACTGGACCTTCAAGTCAAAGATGGCAAGGTGCTTATTCCTATCGATCGTCTTGCAGAAGCCTTTAAAGGAAAAGCGGTCTATGATGCCGATAAGAATGAAGTTCAAGTGACGCTACCGGACTCCGCTCAACAAGCGGTTCAGATCAGACGTTTGGAAGCGGGGCTGGTTCCCACTACGGCCAAAGAAGCTTTAAATACATGGGTCAAAGGCATTCAGACTCGCAATGGCGCATTGCAATATGCTGTTTTCTCCCATGAACTACGTACCAAAACGAAGCAAGAATTCGAGTATTATTACTGGACAACAGGCGGTTCGAGCCCACACATGACTGAGATTGATAAGCTTAAAACAAAATCTCTGAATAAGACAACGACTCAGTTCTCATTCGACTATGGTCTCCGCTCTTCCAATTGGAAAGGCACTGGATCTGCGATTGTCACTGTACAGAAAAAGACATCCCAGGGCTATGAAGGTTGGTATATTACGAATATTAAAATGAAGGACCCCGGTGATACCGGTACTACGATTGGTGTCGAACCGTTTAAATAATGATCCCTGGCCTCCCTGCTATCAGCGGCAACTTGCTCTGGTCACAGGCACTTTACTTATAAATAGGTGTACACGGCAAAAAAAGGCCGATGTTTCTGTTGTCAGAAATATCGACCCTTTTACGTTATATTGATTTAAATGTTAGACTAGATTCAATCTGCAGGATTGATGATGGCCAAAACCTGATGATCTTCCCACAGTCCGTTGATCTTCACATTGCTTCGGGAGATGCCTTCTTTATGAAACCCGGCATTCTCAAGTACACGTATAGACCCAGGATTCCGGGGAGAGGCTTCCCCTGTGATCCGGTGGAACTTCAGCTCTTCGAATGCATAGCGTACCACCTGCTTCACAGCCTCGGTCATATAGCCTTTGCCGTTATAATCCCGGTCCAGGTTGTATCCGATCATGCAGCTTTGAAGCGAGCTACGCAACACAAAGGTCAGCCCTGCGCTACCAATAATGCGATCATCCTCCCTGTGGCATACCAAGAAGTCATATCGCTGATCCTCGTCTCTATCGGCCTTAGTCTTAATAATCTTCTCAAGCTGATATTCCTCTGTATAGAACTCCTCTGGAATGCTTGGCGAAAACTCCTCAAAAAACTCCCGATTACGCTTGTACAATGCTGCCAATTCTGCGGCATCCGCTTCTTCCGGGAAACGGACGTATACTTGCGGCTCTACCATCTGCATCATCCCCACAATTAATTGATATTATTTTAGCGGATAGATAAGTTGAACATTCTCTTGTGCAATCAATCCCTCGTACAGCGCATGGTTATGGTCAGCATCTACAATACATAGGATTCGTGCGTCTGGATTATCGTTGATTGCGTTTTTAATGCGTTGAATCATAATATGGTGTCTGCATACCCAGCGAACAGCATGTGATTCGGGATTGATTGTCTCTAACCATTGATATTTCTGCTTCGTTACATGATCGAATTCCAACGAATTAAATGGTATAACACTCGTTTTGGCTGCTGCAAGCTGTTGTTGCCACCATTGCTCTGACTGATCTTCTAATATCTCTAGTTGGGACGACTCTAAGTCTTTAAAAGGATCAAAATCCAGCCACACATCCAGTTCTACCCAATCGATTGGAACGAACTTGAATTGCTTCTCCTCGCATCGCCCTTCTATTGAGATTCGATACACGGGGGACTCCCTTAGATCACCCTTCAACTATATCTGCACGCAGATCCGTTGCAATCTCAATCATTTTGGGAACAATTGCTTCGTGTGAAATAGCTACGTATAAATCGCCCATGTAAAGACGGAAGGGAATTTCCACGTCCATCAGCTTCCATTTGAAAAAATCACCATCTATAGACATGGTACTTTCTGGTCCTTTAACAATAAGAACCTGTGAGTATGTAAAGTCAGGTTGAGAGGAGAAGTAGTCCTTGCACTCTTCCAAGGAGATGGTTTGCTCCACATTATTTTCTTGCATCGATCTGGTTAACCGAAAACGCTGATTCATTGCTAAGCCTCCAAGATTATTTTGTAATTATGCATGGATAGAACGTTGCTAATACTTTTCCAAGTAGGTAGCTCTGCCTCTATAAACTATGTCCAAGTGGCCACTTCCAAAGAGACCTCCATACCGTTGCAATATTTCTTCAAGATAACACCACCTCTGCCTTTTCAAGTACCTACTATACTTTAAAGTGCGTATTTCACGAGATGGTTCATAGCATCCATAATAGCATCTGTAACTGGTCATTGACTACTACTTCGAATCGTTATTCGTAGAAGCCGCCGGCAAATTGATATAACGGAAGGTTATTAACGAAAGGGAAAGCCGCCTTAAATTTTTAGCAAGCTAAACCATGCAATTATTATGAATGCTGACCAGTGCTCTTAATGGCTTCGTAATGCTGTCCTCCCCACTTGTCAGCTTTCGGTTATCGCGGAGAGGCTCCTTGATATGGCAAGAAGCGCAAAGCGCTGGATGAGATAGTCATCTGGGCATAAATCCTTCGCTTATAAAATAAGAGCCCGCGATTTCGCGGACTCAGAGCGCATAGAAAAGTAGGTTATTGAAGACCTGGTATCACATTCTCTTACAGGTCACTGAGTTGTGGCTTCGTACAAACGCTGTAGGATGGTAACCGCTTCAGCCCGTGTGACTAGCGATTTTGGGAAAAGGTATCCTTGATTAGCCGTAAGAACGCCCATTTGGGTCAGAGTGTAGAAAGCCTCAGCCTTTAGATCCTGAAAATCACCGTCATAGTAGAATTCTTCTCCGGTCTTGTCGATGTACAGTACCGGATAGTAGGCTGAGAAATTGTCATTGTAATTTGCCTGACGAACTTTAATATCCTTGAACTGCGAAGCTGCGGTGATCACTTCCTCAATCTCCGGATGGAGCGTCTGCTCGGTATAATCCGTCCGGATCGAAGAAATCATCATTACATCCCATCGGGTCAACGGTTTGTCCGGCTTGACATAGAATTGATAGTCAGGATATTTGCCCGCTAGACTTTCAGTGTACGGCCATATATAGTCCCCGTTGAATATTGCTGCAAAATCTTTATTGGCCCAGTGTTTACGCGCATCCACAAAATCTGAAGATTTGCCGGAGGAATAATTGATTTCTGGAAAAAGCTTGTGAAACATATGTACAAACTCTGCTTTCGTTATGGTTTTGCCTGGCTTGAAGGTTCCATCTGCATAACCGTTGACAACGCCCTTGTCGACCATCGAACGAATCGATTCGGCAGCCCATTCATATTTTGTCCCGTCCACATCGGGAAACGTATTTGCTGCGAATGCGGATGGACTGAACATCAGTGTAGCCGCAACCAGCGGGGTGATAAGCCACTTCTTTTTAAACACTTCATTGCCACTTCCTTTGAATAAAATCGAAATACAAAATAGTCCTTAAGACTCAAATCTATATCGGCATTCCTGTAGGAAAAGATTATACAAAAAAGAAAAATACTGTTTAACAGTGTTTTTGAAATCGGCAATCAACCATTAGAACTAATAAAGAATTAAACGGTATAACACTCGTTTTGGCTGCTGCAAGTTGCTGTTGCCACCTTTGCTCTGACTATTGTTTTGTAGTTCATAAAATAACATTTTCTCATTCCGGGAGCCCACTGTCAAAATCAAACTTGCAATCAGGAAAATAATTGCTATACTGAATTCAAACCTAAATTTAAATGACATTTAAAATATGATTTAAATTATCATTTGAATTGGTGTGAATCGTTTAATTTAAAGAAGCATACTTTGGAGGTTACACGATGGAAACAGACAAAAAACTGGAAACAAAAGAGAAGATTATGCGCGCCACACTGGAGTTAACCAAACAAGAAGGCTTTGAAAGTATCACCATCAAAAAAATTGCAGATGCCTCAAGCACGAATGTCGCCTTAGTGAACTATTACTTTGGGTCCAAAGAAAACTTGATTAACGAGTCTGTGAAGTTGATATTAAACAGCTTTCAGCATACCTTTGCGATCCTTGACGATTCCTCCCTGCCCGCACGGGCTAGATTGAGGCAATTCTTACTTGATTATTTGCAAGTTATCCGTCAATATCCAGAACTACTCTCTAGAATCATCCTTATGGGCAAGACTGTTTTCTCATCCCAGCATGAGTATGGATCATTTCTCAACTTATTGGGATTCCCCAAGGTCCAAAGGACTCTACAAGAGTTAACTAACGAACAGCAACCAGAACGCCTAATGACAATGACGACACAGATCTTCGGAGCACTTTTTCTTCCGGCACTCATGAGTCCTATTCTGGAAACAGGCGCTTCCGTGAAGGTTGCACCGATAGTGGAACAAATTGATGTGCTCTTTGACAGATACTTTCACTAAAAACCTTGGATTGGGGTGATTCAAATGAATTTCTTGAAAAAGTATTGGCAGGATTTAGGACTTATCATTGGAATTGTCGTATGCATTTATGTTGCAATGAATTGGGGCACGATTCCGCGGATTAACAGCATTTTGTGGTTGAGTTTCGTAGCGATCCTTCTACATCAATTTGAGGAATATCGCTGGCCAGGTTACTTTCCAGGCGTATTTAACACGGTTTTGTTTAAAAGTGAAGCCCCTGAGCGATATCCGTTAAATCAACAGTCGGCAATGATCATTAATGTGGTCATCGCCTATGTGTTTTACTTGCTCCCTCTATTCTTCCCATCGGTCATATGGCTGGGGATGGCGCCTGTTTTGATGGGTTTTTTCCAGATCATTTTCCATGGAATCGTCGCAAATATAAAAGCAAAAAAGATATACCATCCAGGCGTATTCACCGCGATCTTTGTACATTTACCAATTGGGATTTGGTATATCAATTACGTGTATGCGCAGCATTTAATAACCTTCACAGACTGGATTTGGAGCGCGATTTATTTTGCTGTAGCTGTCTATATTTTAATAGTGAAAGGAAATACGTGGCTAGAAAACAAAAACTCCATTCATCTATTTTCACAACAACAATTAGGGCCTTATCACAAAAAATAAATTCTACCTGTCCAAAAAAAACAAAGGTCCGCGAAATCGCGAACCTTTTGTTCTATGGATAATCAATGTATCTGGCACATAAACACTTACTTGGCCAAAAGCCTCCTCATGTCTTTCACAGCTTCCTGAAAATGAGGATATAGCCGGAATTCAATCTCCATATTTACGATACCTTGATACGGTTCTATCCACTGGAAAACTTCCTCATAAGGGATATCGCCCCAGCCTACAGGCAAATGCAAATCACCGTAACCATAAGGCAGATTGCTCATGTATGCTTTGGCATCGTATAGCTCCCCGAAGTTATCGTGTACATGCAGATGCTTCACATAAGGCAGCGCGGCTTCAATGGCTTTTTTGAAATCATAGTCGTAAGCCATGGAAGTCAGATAACAATGACCAACATCTAGCGTAATCCCTACATTGTCCAGTCCGACGTAGCGAACATGCTCCACCAACGTCTGCGGATTCATGCCGTAGGTGTAATCATTCTTAATATCGTACCAGATGTTGTTCTCTACTCCAATTGTAATGCCAGCGTCCTTGGCGATGCTCCCCAATCTACGCAGCTTCGTAGCATCCTCTTCAAGCAAGATCTGAAATAGCTCTTCCCTTGGCAATCGGCCATACGTCGGAAAATAATGCTGCATAAGATTATGATCCGTCAACTCCGCATAGGAGCTATGATACACGATGGTGTCCGCGCCAATCGCAGCTGACAACTCAATCCCTGCTTCGAAGACCCGTTCGTAATCATCGCCTTTGCTGCACGACAGTAAATTCAATTCATAGGGTAAATGCATCGTATATCCGAGCTCGTATTTATCCAGCACCTGACGCACTCTCTCCAGCCGTTTCTGGTGAACTCGGCCCCCGATTACTACATCAAGTCCATGCAAGATCAGCTCGGCATAATCGCACCCGGCGTCTGCAATATACCCCAGATGGCGTTCCAGCACCTCCAAATCTCCATTCACCATGTCTGCATTCAGACTGATCCCAATCCCTCTTGTGTTCATGCAGGTGCCTCCTATGATCTGCTCCCCTTATTCCCATTCTCCAAGAATATCTGCATAAGCCTCGAGATAATCGTTCACCAAGCTTTTCGCCATGGAATAGGAATTGACAAGCGGATGCACCATCAGTGCTTTGATTGCGGAATCCTTGGATTTATTCAGTACGGCCTCTACCGTATATCTTTCAAATAACTTCACATTCTTCATCAGTTGATACGCATGCTCAGGTAGTTTCTTCGGTGTAACCGGAACCGCGCCTTCGGCTGTCATGCGGCAGGTGATTTCCAGAACATCATTTTTCTCAAAACCTTCGACATAGTCGCCGGCTGGAATGTTCAGCACAATATGCTTCTCAATGCCTTGATTCATGGCTCTCGCAAAGTCCAGCATGACACCGGCATAGCCGAGTGTATTCGGCATTTCCAGCTTCTCATCCTCTGCGGGCTGCTCAATCGGTCCTTTGCTTGTTTCGATAGCCATATATGAAGACTCACGCTTGTGCATAAACCGCAGGTAGGTTTGCAGTGCTGCTTCCGGATCACCGTCGATGTCCATGTCCCCCAGCACCTTTAGCATTTCTGCATTATTCGCTTCAACAAACTTGGCGCGGGTATCGCCACTCTTCATGATGTTCTCAACCGCTTGCTCCCGGTTATAGTAGTAATACAGGTACTCATTAGGGAGTAATTTAAGTGTGTCGATCAAATCGGGATCGAACATTTTGAACTCGCCAACCTTGGCAATAAAGGCTTTATCCGATACGAGGTCCTGCAGTAGTTCTTCGCCATCCTGTACGACGCTCGTAATCCAGGAAAGATGATTCAGTCCAACAAACTCCACGTAAAGCTTGTCTGGGTTAGCGTTAATCGCTTCGGCAATGCGGATCTTGGTCGAACTTGGTGTATCACAAATACCGATCACACGGTCATAACCGGCGGTATGCATGGCTTGCGTGACAAGCCCGGATGGATTGGTAAAGTTGAACACCCAAGCGTTTGGAGCAAGACGTTTGATTTTCTCACAATAATCCAGCAGTACAGGAATCGTACGAATTGCCATGGAAAAGCCCCCAGGACCCGTTGTTTCTTGTCCGATTACGCCATACTTCAGGGCGATTTGCTCGTCGATAACACGGGAGCGGTCATTCCCTACCCGAATGGTCGTGATAACGTAATCCGCATCGGTGAGAGCATATTCGATATCATCGCTAAATTCCAGCTCCATCGGAATGCCGCTTTCCGCAACGACATGCTTGCACAACTTGCCGATGATTTCTAACTTCTCGCGATTAATGTCATACATGACGAATTTCGTGATTCCAATCTCTTGGGCCAACATTGTTAAGCTCTTAGTGAAAAATACCGCGCGGACACCCGCGCCCCCGATTAATGCCAATTTCATTGTAAATCCTCCTCAAATGTAATATGGAATTAAGAATGAAGCTATAGAAACTGTGACTAGTTTTTGGCCAAAAACGCGGTCAACTCAGGTAACGTAGGGAACCCTGCGTTGCCTCCGCGATTCGTAACTGAGAACGAGCCACAGGCGGTACCAAAGTTCAAACAGCTTTTCAAATCATGACCATTCAGATAACCGTAGAGATAACCGGCATTAAATGAATCTCCAGCTCCAGTTGTATCCACAACGGTTACTCGGTACGAAGGTTGATGCAGCATCGTCCCTCCACTGGCAGCAATAGCTCCTTGCTCTCCAAGCTTGATGACAGCAACAGGTACATGAACGGCGATAACAGAAAGTGCCTTTCTGACATCAGATTTGCGTGTATAATGGAGAGCTTCTAGCTCGTTGCAAAAAAACACATCAACAAATGGAATGACCTCAAAGATACCGTCGTACCACTCGCCAGATTCATCCCACCCAACATCCATAGACACCGTCAGTTTGGCTTGCTTGGCCTTCTTGACGAAAGTCAAATATTCCTCATGGTTGGAGCGTCCGTTATATCCAGTAATATGAACATGTCGGACTTCGGACAGCAGCTTCCCCTTGACGTCATTCAGCGTAAATGCTGTGACGGTGCCATCGTGAGTGATAAAACTCCTGTCCGTTTCCGGATTAAATGCGATGCTGATCCCTGTACTTTGCGTTCGGCTAAAAGCAATGTCTGTAGCTACCCCATAACGCTGAAGTTCATCGATGATGAACCTTCCGCAATAGTCGTCACCCACAAGTCCAGTAATCATTGGACGCATTCCAAGCTTGGCCATGCCTAATCCACTTAGTGCAGTTCCGCCCCCGATGTGAAAAGAGATATTCGGCACCCGAATCTCTTGTCCGGCATCCGGAATGGCGTTGCAGCCACTTACGACGATATCAATGTTCCCTGCTCCTACGAGCAGCACATCGTATGATTTTTCAGCTTCCACAAGACTTCCCTCCTAACAATCTTTAATAATTATTCTGATAACGTTACCAGTTATAAATAAAAGAGTTGTAAGTGTTTTATCGTAATATTTTCTGGTAACGTTATCAGATTTGAGTAAAAAGACGCCTGAGGCTTTTACAGCAAGCTTCTCAGACTGTTTCTTTCCACCAGCTTGTGGCTAAGTACAACTTCCTTCACTCCTGGCGATTGCCCTTCGATCATTTTGATCAGGATATCGACGCTCATTTGCCCAATCTGCTGAATCGGTTGATGCAATGAAGTCAGCTTCGGACGGACCGTTTCTGTAATGCTGGAATCATCGAACCCAACTAGCGAAATGTCATCAGGCACCTTAAGATCATGGTCTACAATACAATTAAGCGCTCCTACAGCCATATCGTCACTGACTGCGAAGACAACCGTCGGCAGTTGTTCGCTTTGAAGGAAGGTCTGCATAATGTCATACCCATCCTGCTGCTTGAAATTACCGAAACGGACCCAATCCGGATTCACCGAGATTCCCACTTCCACGAGTGCTTTCAAGTAGCCATCATAACGATAGCGCCCTGTCGAGAGCTCCTTCGTATCTCCCCCGATAAAAGCGATGCGCCGATGCCCCAGCGAGATCAGATGTTTCACAGTGTCGTACGACGCCTGCATATCATCTATGTTCACCGAAGGGCAATTCACAGATGCGTTCGGTTTGGCGCTGCAAAACACGGTGGGTGTCGTCAACGATTGGAGAAACCGCTCAATATGCTTATCCATCATCTCATGCATAATGATAATGCCGTCCACCTGCATCTCCTTAAAGACCTGCAGATACTTCAATTCCTTGTCTAGATTGTCTTTGATGTTACCCACAAGAATGTTGTAACGATTCTGGCTTGCAGCTTCTTCAATATAACTAAGTGTGGAAGAGAAAAAACTGGTTGAGATATCCGAAGCGATTACACCAATCAGATTCGTCTTCTTGCTTACCAAACTGCGGGCAATGCTGTTAGGAACGAAGTTGAGGTCTTCTATCGCTTGTTGCACAATAAGTCTAACCTCTGGCTTCACATACTTCCCATTATTCAGCACCCTGGATACGGTCGAGATGGAAACGCCGGCCTTTTTCGCGACATCTTTAATGTTGACAGACAGAACGTTTCCCTCCTCTTCTTAGCGAACATTATGTTTTTCAATGATGCTCTAGTTGATAATCAAAATATATCAAAACGTTTTCAGATTCGTCAACAGTTTTTATTATTTTATACTTTATGCTTTTTTATTCTGCCACATTTCCATTGTTAGATGAAACATATGAAGCAGACAGCCAGGTTCTCGTCTGACTGTCTGTTTCTTATTATCTATGTTTTTGTCCGTTAGCTCTCAGGCGTGAGTTTAACATCAGAACAGGCTGCGTGGATGACGTTGTGTAACTACTTTTATTCCATACAAAACATCATCTGACCAAAACCGCTTCTCTCCATCCTCCAAATGAGCTAATATTCTCTGCATTCAGAGCAGCATAGGACTCACATAGAAAGCCGCTAACATGCCGGCCATCGCTTAACTCCACTTGCCCTATACCTAGTGGAGCAGGAATGGAGGCCGTAAATACACCAAAGGAAGCACGTGGCATTTCCCACAACTCTACAAGGATAGCCGATCCTCCTTGGTCTGCACGGATGAGGCCCGGTTTAGGTGGCTCCGTCTGAAGTTTATACAATTCATATTTAGGTGCGGTTATGGTTTCTTCCAGAAAAACAGCTCCCAGTCCCGTCATTTGATGCGCAAGCGGCATATCCCGCATATGCAATCCACACACCACAACCGTAATCCTGTCTTCCTGCTGAAGCAGGATTCTGGAGGCAACCACTAGGTTAGCTTCTTCTTCTGGCAGTGCGAACAGGGTTATCCCAAAGGGAAGCCCTGCTTCAGCCCACCCCGCAGGAAGCGCAAGGGCACTAAGATCGAGCAAATTGCAATGATTGGTGTAGAGTCCCATTTTACTATTCGTCTCGATCGGATTCGCCTTTACTTGTTCCCTTGTCCAGGTTCCACCGCAAGTGGGCAACACGAGCACGTTACCTTCAAGCATTGCAGCAATACTCGGTCGAATCTTAGCTAATCTATGCTGTGCCTTGAACAGAGCGGCAGACGTGAACTCCGGCTTGCTGCCCGAGCGTAGAACCATTTCAGTCACCGGGAAGACGGAGCCTTGATGCTTCTCCACAAAATCCGCAAGATCCGCCCAACGTTCTGCAACCAAAGGACCTTCATATAAGAGTGCCGCGGCTTCCTCCAACAAGGAAATGTCAACTTCCTTCACACGCACGCCCATCTCTGCTATTGCTTTTTTCTTGCGATTCCAAGCCTCTTCGTATTGCTCCGCATAAGGCCCGTAGAACTGAAGCGACCCTTGAGGAAGCAAAAAGGTGCTGGGCATAGCTCCCCGCCGCAGGGGACGATCAATCGAATAAGGATCTTCGCGGTCTATTCCGCGAACTGCCAGGTCCACCCGCTCCGCATCGTCCAGCACATGTGTAAATACAGTCACACAGTCAATAGAACGGCAAGCAGGGAGTACACCCTTGGTAGGCCATGCGCCCACGGCTGGTTTATAACCGATCAGATGATTTAAGGCTGCGGGGACGCGCCCAGATCCTGCAGTATCAGTACCCAGCGCAAAAGCAGCCTGACCGCAGGCTACAGACACTGCCGAACCTGAACTCGAACCTCCGCTAATCAACTCCGCACGAAGTGCGTTATGCGTATCGCCATAGGGACTTCTGGTGCCGACCAGTCCGGTTGCGAACTGATCCAGATTGCTTTTACCAACAGGGATCGCACCTGCCGAGATTAGGCGTTCTACTACAGTCGCGTGATGCTCCGGGATATAAGTAAAGTCAGGACAGGCCGCACTCAGCGGCCAGCCAGCCACCTCGATATTGTCTTTGACCGCAAACGGAATGCCCCAAAGTGGGCAGTCTTTCGGATTCTTTTGCACCAGTTGATCCAAGTAAGGTTGAATTCGCTCTAAGGATGGCGGGAGAATCCAGATGTTCTTCTCCAGAGTCTGCTCGGCCCGGTGTATAATTGCTGCAATGACATCCTGAGGCGTAAACTGACGGTTACGGTATCCCTTTTGCAGAACTTCAATGGACAACAGTGCAGGTACAGATTTCATTGTCATGAAGCATTCACCTCCTCGGTTGGATACAAGGCTGCGATACAGTCGCCCGCTCGCACCTGGTCACCGGATGACACATAGAGCGAAGCGATAATTCCGTCATAAGGCGCCTTTTGCGGGAACTCCATCTTCATACTCTCTTCTATTATAAGGTCTTCGCCTTTTCGAACACTCTGACCCACTTCCACCAGCACCCGCCATACACTTCCGGACATAGAGCTGCTGAGGCCCATACTTCCTTCTGGCAGATCTTGCTCTTCCAAGGCTTCCACACTTTCCGGTTCAGACACATGCTCTGCAATGCCAAGCTCCTTCCAATAGGCTCTCTCCTGCTGGAATGCAGCTTGTTGTGATTGACGGAAAGCGAATGACTGCTCCTGAATCTGCTCGAGCCAACGGAGATAATTCCCCAGGTTAAATGTAGTCTCTTCTACCTCCACAACGAATTCCCCACGTGGAAACTCCTCTCTCATCCACAGCAATTCTTCCTGGGACACGGGGTAAAATTGAATTTGGTCAAAAAAGCGCAGCAGCCAAGGTTTTCCCTGCTCAAAATTCGCTGTAGACCTAAACTTGTTCCACATTTGCACCGTCCGCCCAACAAACTGATATCCCCCCGGTCCTTCCATTCCGTAGATACAGAGATAAGCTCCACCAATACCTACGGCATTCTCCGGTGTCCAGGTACGTGCAGGATTATATTTGGTTGTCACGAGCCGATGACGCGGATCAAGCGGTACAGCTACAGGTGCCCCGAGATATACATCTCCAAGCCCCATCACGAGATAAGAAGCGTTGAATACCACCTCTGCAACTTCTTCCAATGAGCCCAGTCCGTTCATGCGACGAATAAACTCCAGATTACTCGGGCACCAAGGGGCATCAGGACGTACATTTTGCTGATAACGTTCAATGGCAAGCTGTGTTGCGGGATCATCCCATGACAATGGCAGCTTCACAATCCGGGAAGGGACTTCGATCGATTCCAGAGACGGCAGTTGCAGGTCCAGATCCAGAATGATCGCAGCTGCTTCCTTCACTGTAATCCGGGCCGTATCCAGATGAATCTGGAGCGAACGGATTCCCGGCGTCATTTCAATAAAAGGAATGCTGCCGCTATCCTTCACAGCCTGCATTAAGACATACACCTGAAAGCGGTAGAGCAGATCCAGCTCACGGTCACCATACTCAATCAGAATGTTCTCGTCGCCAGAACAACGAATCCCGATTTTGAACCGGCGTCCATCCTCTTCATAAGCAAGCAGTGGCATATAATCACCCGTAGAAATATCCTGCAATTGCGGCAGAGACAGGGTGTTTTGACCGTTCACCAAGGCGTCCAGGAAGGCATTTTGCTCTTCTCTTAGCTGCTCTGCTTCTTCCACCGTAATCAGTTTAAAAGAGATTTTGTCGCCCGGACGCAGCTGGCCCACCTTCCAGAATTCGGCGGAAGCCGTTGTAACTGGACATACGAACCCTCCCAGGCTCGGTCCATCCGGACCAAGCAGTATGGGCATGTCTCCGGTCAAATCCAGCGCACCGACAGCATAAGCATTATCGTGTATATTCGAGGGGTGAAGTCCTGCATCCCCACCGTCTTCCCTTGCCCATAATGGCGCAGGACCGTTCAGCCGCACTCCTGTCCGTGAGCTGTTAAAATGCACTTCCCACTCCGTCTCCGTTAATTGCGTCAAATATTCAGTTAGCAAATACTCCTCCGTACAATGAGGCCCCGGAATCACACCAATGGTCCACTTCTGTGTAAATTCAGGAATCGCTTGCAGCGAGAGCGGTTGCTGGATTGTACCCTGATGGCGATGCACCCTCAAGACCGCACCGGGACGAAGTGCACTGCCCATGTGGCCCCCGAATCCGCCCAGTGTAAATGTAGAGGCGCTGCCAAGAGTTAGGGGCATATCCAATCCGCCGCCTACGAGCAAGTAGCTGCGCATGCCGCTAACAGATTCATTCAAAATCAGCGTCGATCCTGTAGCTGCCAGCGTTGGTGTATATAAAGGAACAGACTTGCCATCCAGCGTAGCCGCCATATCTGATCCGGTGAGGCAAAATACCATCTCATTTCTGAAGCGGTAGGACCCGCCACGCAAGGTCATTTCCAGCCCTGCTGCATGATCGGCATTTCCGAGCAAGATATTCCCGATTCTAAAGGACAGAGCATCCATCGGTCCGGAAGGCGGAACCCCGATATCCCAATAGCCTTTTCGCCCCGGATAGTCTTGTACAGTCGTCTGAACGCCCCCGTCAAGCACTTCAAGTGCATGTTGAGCAGGATGGAATCCATTCAGCATATTTGTATACACCAATCCTTCTTGAAACAGGTCCGTGGCCAGAAAAGCATGAATGTAAGTCTGATTCGTCGTTATGCCATACACGCGCAATTGATCGAGCGCCATCTTCATTTTCTCAATAGCCGCAAGTCTTGAATCCGCATGAACAATGATTTTGGCAAGCATTGGATCATATAGTGTAGTCACTTCTAGACCGTTTTGAATCCACGATTCGATCCTCGTCCCTTCTGGCCATACAATATTATCAATGCGCCCATCACTAGGGCGGAAATCATGAAAGCAATCCTCGGCGTACAATCGGACTTGAAGACTATGACCTTGCGGAGGCCGGATGCTTTCGTCGAGATTCGTAAGATCTCCGGCAGCCTCTAAGATCATCCACTCCACCAGATCTACTCCCAGTACCTCCTCTGTTACACCATGCTCCACCTGAAGACGAGTATTCACCTCCAGGAAATAAAATTCCGTCGATTCAGGATCGTATAAAAACTCCACGGTCCCCGCACTGCGGTAACCGGCTGCAGCCGCCAGGCGCTGGGCGCTTTCATGCATCTCATGCCGCGTGCTATCCGGCAGATTCGGAGCAGGGGTCTCCTCTATGATCTTCTGGTTCCGCCGTTGCACTGAGCAGTCCCGCTCACCAAGAGCAACAGCTTCGCCAAAGGCATTCCCGAAGATTTGAACCTCCACATGACGTGCCCGTGCAATGTATTTCTCCAGAAAAACACCGCCATCATTAAAGTTCGCCGTTGCCAGACGTGTCACGGAATCATAGGCTTCCCGCAGCGCGGATTCATCGGCGCATATTCTCATCCCAATCCCACCGCCACCAGCTGTGCTTTTGAGCATGACCGGATAGCCGATCGCAGCAGCCTGTTCGGCAGCCAGCTCCAGGGACGGAACCAGACCCGTACCGGGCAGCATGGGAACACCAGCCTGCTCAGCAATGGAACGTGCGGTATGTTTTAACCCAAACATCTCAATATGCTCAGGGGAGGGGCCAATAAAAGTAATGCCCTGTTCTCCGCAGGCCCTGGCAAAAGAAGCATTCTCACTCAGGAACCCGTAACCCGGATGGATGGCATCTGCTCCGGCTGCTACTGCTGTCTGCAAAATAAGCTCTGCGTTCACATAGCTTTCTTTAGCCGGACCTTCTCCGATCAGGATAGATTCGTCCGCTAGTTCAACATGAAGGCTGTCCCGGTCTGCTTTGGTATACACTGCAACGGAGGCAATCCCCATGCTGCGCAGTGTACGAATAATTCTGACTGCGATGGCACCGCGATTGGCAATGAGTACTTTTTTAAACATGAGTCTCACTCCCTTCTGCATCCCAGATCAGCACTTGTGCAGGTGTTGGGTTGTATGCATTGCATGGGTTATTGAGCTGCGGACAGTTACTGATCAGCACGGTTACGCGAACAAGCGCGACCAGCTCCACATAACGTCCCGGCCCGGACACGCCATCTGCGAAGGTTAGCTCGCCTTCCGGCGTTACAGGGACATTCATAAAAAAGTTCACATTGGGCACGAGATCCCTTTTGGAAAATTCACTCCGGCCCGAGAGCATCAACATAAACGTATCCCGGCAATTATGCATGGGAAGCGTATCGTGAGAATAACGGACGGTATTGCTCTGGGCCGAGCAGGCCCCTCCAATCGTATCGTGCCGTCCGCAAGTATCTGCGGTGATACGCAGCAGCTCCCTTCCGGATTCAGCCACCAGCACTGAGCCTGTCGTCAAATACAGATTCTGCTGTCTGGTGATCGTCTGAATAGCACTATAGTGATCTGCAGGATCTTCAGCCGCGTAAAACAACGTATCCACCGCTTGATTACCTTCCAGATCAAGGATTCGGAGCACCTGCCCGGCAGAGAGGTCATGAATCCATCCTTCACCTGCCGGAATGATTGAGTCATAAACTGCTTTGGCCGGGTCGAGCGTGCTGTGGATGGGTTCAAATGTATAAGTACTCATGTTAGTTCGCTCCCTTCAATAACGAATAGGCGTTCCATGTATTTTCAAAAGCTCTCCGGTTCTCATTACAGTGGACCACGCAGCGGTCATCAGCTCTTACGGTCTCAGCATCACTGAACAGGAGTTCAATGGCAGCATCGGGGTAGCTTGCATTCGGATTCAGCGGATTAGGGGTGTTAGACAACACGAGAAGGACATCCATTTCTGTGCGAAGCGTAACAGACTTACCTGCCGTTGGCTGCTGCTCATATCGCATGGTACCGTCCAGCTCACATACCACTTTGGAAAAAAAGTTCACTGGAATACTGAGATCGCGGGGGGCAAGCCCATGCCGGTACATTTCAACGATCAAATTCTCATAACCGCTGCGGAGCCAGGCATTACGTACATCCTGATACCGGCTGTAACCATATTTCCGATCCGTCATGACTCGGGTCGTATAGCCTGCTAAAGTGTCGTGCCAGCCCACCGTATCATCGGTGATCGAGGCTAGCACCCGGCCCTGATCACTCATGAGCACATGGCCCGCTGTCAAATAAGCGGTATGTTGAGCCTTTAGGGTGTCAGGCATGTTATAACGCTCGGAAGGATCAGATGCATGAAATAGCAGAGCTGTCAGATTGACGCGTTCACCAGCTGCTGTTATTACAATGTTTTTCCCTCTGCGAATATAACCGGACCATTTGCCGCCTGCTTGAATACGGATTGAACTCATGTCATTCCCTCCTGTTAGTGAAAAAAATAAAAAAGCCCGGGAGAAATACCAAAGATAAGACTTGGTAAATTCTCCCGGGCTTTTTTCCCGCCGTGTACACAGTTGCAAAGTGGCAACTATGCGTTTTCTCTCGGACCAGCCAACCGTCAAAGTAGTTCGGAACCCTAGAAAACATTTGTTATTCGGTTTGTGTAAACAATCCTAACATAAAATAAAAATCACGACAACAAAATATTTCGTTTTTTTAATTTTTTCAATAATATCGACGATTTTAATGTTAGGTTATTGCTTATTTTTTTGAAAACAGAAGAAAAAACTCTTGTATTTTATGAAAAACCTTGATTTAATGTGAGGTGTCATGACATTGGTTAAAAACAGCAACGAGTTCATCGCAAACTGAAGGAGGAGATTTTATGTCAGATAATCTGACCTTGAAAAGAAATTTATCTCTAGTGCATGTCGTGACCATGGGATTGTCCTGGATGTCGCCCATGATTTTTTTCACCAGCTTCGGTGTGTTGTATGCAGGATCTGGCGGTATGCTACTGGCTGCATATCTCCTGGCTTTTGTAGCGATCTTGTTCACGGCTTTAAGTTATGGTCAAATGGCTCGTGCCTTCCCTGTGTCAGGTTCCGCGTATACGTATGTTACCAAGTCCATGAATCCTTTCATTGGCTTCCTGGTGGGCTGGGCCATTCTGCTGGATTATCTATTCTCTTGTATCATTGCAGTGCTCATGTTCGGGATTAATCTGCATGCGCAGTTCACTTCCATTCCTTCCTCCGTCTGGATTGTTGGATGTACCCTTGTAGTCATGATCATTAATATCATCGGGATTAAGACTTCAGCCAACGTTAGCAAAATCTTTGTGCTGATGCAGATCATCTTCATTGCCGGGTTCTGCGCCTTGCTTGTGTACAGAGCTCTGCAAGGCGGTATAACTGCCGGATTGAACCCTTTTGCAGCTAAAGAAGGTGTATCTTTCTCATCCATCCTTGCCGGTGCTTCGCTTGTCTGCTTCTCTTTCCTTGGGTTTGATTCCATTACTACGATGGCCGAAGAAACCAAAAATCCGAAGAAAACCATTCCCCGTGCCATTTTAGTGATCGTTTTGTTGGCAGGTTTAATGTATTTCGGCACGGCTTACCTCATTCAGCAAATGTACCCTTCCTTCACCTCCACCAATGTGGATTCCGCAGGATTTGAACTGATGCAATCCATCGGAGGCAGTCTGCTTGCTTCCATCTTCACCTTTGTCATTATTTTCTCCGTATTGTCCCAAGGAATGTCTTCCATGACGACCGTAACCCGGCTATTGTTCGTAATGGGCAGAACCTCTCTATTGCCGCGAAAATTCGCATCTGTCCACCCTACATTACGAACCCCTGTATTCAACATTATTCTAGCAAGCATAATCTCGTTGTCTGCGATCTTCATCAGCCTCGAAACCGCGATCAAATTTGTTAATTTTGGCGCATTAACCGCATTCCTGTTCGTGAATCTCTCCGTCATTTTTCATTACATCATTCGTCAAAAGCGACGTTCTCTGCAAGATCTTCTCTTACGTTTTCTCTGCCCGCTTATCGGCGCAGGATTTGTATTTTATCTCATCACGCTGCTGGATCTCTCATCATTGCTGCTGGGCTCTGGGTGGCTTGTTGTGGGATTTATGTATTACACTTTAAGAGGAATGAAATCAGCTCCATTGCCAATGATAGAGGTGGATAAAGCGGTTTAGGACTACTGGGATGTCATAAAGTGATGAACATACCCATTTCCAAATAAAGAGGTGGTTATTACTACAAAGTCAGCACAAAAAGACGGGCTTCTCAGCTCGTCTTTTGTTTTGCATGAATTGCTATTGATGCTTTCCTATAATCAGCTTGCTGTAGGGCAGAGAGAACGAAGTGATTTTTGTAAAACGTCTTATTCACCGGAACCCTTGTCCCTCCGCTTTTTATAACAAATCCACTAGCTTGAATCTGCTCCTTCCCCCCTAGCCAAAGATCATAAAAATCATCAAATTCCGCCTTGGAAATTCCAGCAACCTCTTCTTGTAATTTAAACTCCACGAGCGTTTTAGTGTATCTATAGAGAAATACATTGGCCAGCTCTTTATCAATGCTTTAGTCATAAACACCCTTATTTGAATTGGAATATCGCCTTATTCTTCCGATTTCTAAAATTGACGAATTGATTGATATCGTCGAGCTGAAAATATATATTCCATTGGTATAGATAACTCATATCCTTACCAGGAGCTTCCCCGAAGGAATGACCCGGATATACCTTGGTGTGCGATGGGATAAGAGCAATCATTCTACGAATACTATAGTACATCTCTTCGGCGGACCCGCCTACGCTGTCACATATGCCACACCCTTCGATAAAAATCGTATCCCCCGAAAACAGACTATTTCCACTCCAGTAACACACACTGCCTTGAGTATGTCCGGGTGTTATTAGAGCAGTAATTGGAGTATCACCTATCCAAATCTGTTCGTTATCTTCAAAGGTGACTAGTCGTTCGCAGTGGTACTGATAGAACTCCGCTTCTTTTTTAGACATGTAGACAGAAGGAGCATAGAGCTTTTCTAGTGTCTCTACCATATTTGTATGATCGGAATGAGAGTGAGTAAGAAGAATAGCTTCCAGCGAGGCTCCATGTTGATTGAGCAGATTGAGGAGCTCCGACACATCCCATGACGGGTCAACCACAAAGGCATTTCGGGAGACTTTATCGATGCCTAAATAAGAGTAATTAATAAAAGAATTATGTTGCGTCCTAATGGTAAATAATTCATAGGTATCTTTCATTTTCAACCTCCTAGCACTAGATCATCAATTTTTTGATAACGGCGAAGCAAGTTTTCGTGCGGATCTTTTTCATTCAAAGACTTGCGATTAAGCTTTATGTAATTTAAGATTCCCTTGGCGTCCGTGTTTAGAATATGTAACCTTTTAAGCTCTAACTCCGTGAATATGACTTTTTGTTTTTTCGTGAAACTATTAAGACCTACTTCTATATCACGCAATTTTCCTGCGAATAATTCAGTTATTTCATCCGTTTCTATCAAACGATGATTATTCAAAATTTCAATGGACAGTAGATCTGTATCTTCATAGTGATCCATCGTTTGTGCCAGTACTCGTAGACTTGAAGACAATTCTGAAACAAGCTCCGTGTTCCATTCCTTGATTAAATAGGTGCGGATGTTGTATGTCCAAATGCTGTCGGATTGAGAAAAAATGGTTTTGAGATGCGGGATGTTTTCAACCTTATACTTAAGTAACGCGTCGACCCTTACTGAAGAGATAGGCCAGTTCATATCCTGTATCCATTCCAAAAGTTCTGGTGTCAACGGGTAGATAGTTGTGATTCATATTCGGGACTCCCCTTTATTAAAAAACTTTCGTGAGTGAAAATCCTCTGCAGCTAAGGGTAAGTGGAGATTAAGTGCAATATTGTATCTTAAATCTACCAAAATACCCCTTTCAGCGTGTTTTCTTGAAAATAAGATACAATAATGACCTTATTTCACTCATTTATCTAAATAGAAGAAAAATAAGGTACGAAAATGCTTTTAATTGGGGAGGTGTCCCCTCTTTTTCACTGTTACGACGTATGGTGAAGGGGGATATACCCTTCTAGAGGTTGAAATCTGTTGACAGACTACAATTCGGTGCTAGTTTTCCTATAGAAAGTTAGGCGAGCGTTTTGCGCCTACAGTTTCAAACCTCCCCGTTCGCTCATCTTCGCTTTTTATTAATTTCTTTTGTTCGCCTTATGTAATTCTTTAATTATAACAATCTCACCTGTTCTGGTGAACCAATTTCTAAGTATTGTGTTCCTTATATTGACAAAATGTAATGAGGTGATTACAACCTAAGTGTAACCACCTCATTACATTTAGAAAGGAACCCGTTACATTGATCAAGAATCGTCTTAAAGTTTTGCGAGCTGAACGTAACTGGACACAAACTGATTTGGCAGAAAGTGTTGGGATCTCACGACAAGCAGTCATTTCCATTGAGAAGTATAAGTACACACCATCGTTAGAGTTGGCTTTCAACATTGCGAAGGCATTTGATGTATCCATTAATAAAGTATTTGTACCTGAGGAGGATGAAGAACAATGAGTTATCAATTTGTACTGTTAGCAGTGGCGGTTGTATTAGGAATATGTTTAATCTTTCTTCAATGTTTTAAAGCTATAAAAGCAACTAAATACAAAAATGATGAACGCTGGCAACTCGTTCAGAATAAGGCGAGCCATGTGGCAATACACTACAATAGTTTACTTGGTTTCCTAATTTGCGTTAGATCTTCAAGAAATGCATTCATCACCTGATAAAATCCGTTTAAGTCATCGGAATGGACGCCGTGTCCGCAATCTTCGAAAACAGCAAGTTTTGTGTTTGGTCTTCTAGCCGCCATCTGTTCCGCTTGGGGTAAGTCGAAAAAGATGCTTTTTCTGCCATGAATCAGTAGAATAGGACAACTGGACGATAACCAGTCTTCCCACCAATCCCCATTTACTTGCGATATAGTAGTTTGCAGCCCCTTCAAGTCGGTGCGGAACCCCCAGCCCTGTTCATCCTCCAGCACACTTTCTGCGAAATAATCGATCGCCCGAAGGCCAACGCTGATAAGCGAATCTCTCAATTCTTTTAAGGAGGTTGATCGGTAGGGAAGTTTGTTGGCAAAGGAAAAGTCAGAACGAATCTCTGCACCAATATCTTCCACAATCACAGCCTGTACCCATTCAGGGTAACGGGCGGCGAACTGATAAGCATTTACCCCACCTAAGGAATGCCCCAGGATCGTTACAGGTTGTCCTCTAAGCTCCGTTTGAATTAGATTTAGAACATCCGTTACATAATGATCTATGGAATATTCGTCTTGCGGTGCATGCTCACTCCAACCATGACCACGTTGATCTAAACAAATTACCCGCCAATTACTAAATTTAGCACCTAATTCCGAGAATGTTCTGGCATTGGCCATAGCTCCATGTAGCATCACCAGTATTTGTTGACTTTCCCCACCAAAGTCTAAGTAAGATAGCTGAAGATTTCCGGATTTAAAATATTTCCGCACTGCTGTAATTTCATGATGAGCATTCGACACCTGTAATCTTTCCCCTTCCAAAATAGGATTCTAGTTGAACTTACAGGCTAAAGTATACACATTAATAGTGACAAACCTTGTCATAGTCAAAAAAGAACGATCGCCATCCAGCGCGATCGTTCTCGAAGTTAAATATAGTACTTATTCCGCTGCCGCGTGCTGGTAATTCGCGGCCAGCATCTCCTTCAGACGGTCATCATATGCGGCCTCAAAGGAAGGAATGAGTTCATCTATCCGGGCTTGGAACTTCTGCGGATCTTCTTCTCCCAATTCTGCTCTTAATTGCTGCTCTTCCACGGATCCATTATCATTCAACAGCAGGGTCAATAAATGAGCATTAAAGAACTCACGCGGCGGAAGAACTAATCCATTCATCATGAACAGGGTGAAAAAGAGTGCTCGATTCCCCTCTTCAAGAGCCAAGGCAGTAGCCTTTTTCGTATACAAATCAATATATTTCTGGGCAAAGGTAATGCCTTTCAAAGGCTGTGAATAGACATACTCGACACCTTTCCAACGTAAATCTGACACCGAGCTGAGCCACCATGCGGGTTCAAGGGCTTGCTGCATTCTGTTTAGCACAGAGAGTTCGAAATCCGGCTGGGGATTGCGAAGCTGCTCTTCCAAGCATGTAGCCAGGGTCTCCGCTTCAATCGAAGCTACGGTCATGCCTTGCCCATAAATCGGGTCGAAGCTACATAAAGCATCTCCGAGCACTAACAATCCTGAAGGCCAGCTCTCCAGCTTCTCAAAATGCTGACGAACCGATTCCGCCAAACGATAACCCCGTGGTCCTTGATATGGCTCTAATTGTTCGAGAGCCTCTGCGATCTCCGAAGGCACTAACTGCTTGAGCTCTTCCTCAAATTCGGTCACGTTGGTTGAAGGATAATGCTCTCCTCCTGTGCTGGCGATGGTTGCCCCTGCAATGTGATCTTCAATCCGGTGCACCATGACGGCACTTACGCCCTCACCTGCCTGAGTATCATAGAAGAACGACTTCCAATTTTGATCAACATGTGGAGGGATTTTATAATAACGGGTGCTGTAGCCTAGTGGAACCTTCAGAATTTCTGGTTCAGGAACTTGTTGTCCAAGGGTTTCAAGCCATTTGATCACTTTAGAAGAACGACCCGCTGTATCTACCACCATATCTGCGGTCAAAGAAGATTCTGTTTTCAGCTCATCACGAGATTTCGTATAGATCCCCGTAACTGTTTGCTGGTCCTCTGAAGTGATTAACCCCTTTACCTCTGTGTTCGGTAGAAAGCTTACATTAGAAATCTGCTTCACACGCTGATAAAGGACCCACTCTAGCAGCACTCTGCTACTCGAAGCATCTTTATCTGCGGGTTGGTTGACCAAACTCCCAAACTTATTAACCGTTACGGTAGATTCCCCCTGGGTAGGTTGAGCGCCCAACTCAATTAAAGTATCTACATAGCCCGGGAAATAGCGTTCTAGAATGATTCTGCCCCGGGGGAGCACACGGTGGGGATGGAACGACTGGGGTACACCTGAACGACTCTCAGGTTCTGTGGGAAATTCGTCTCGTTCGACAATCAGGACTTCCTCATAATAATCAGACAGAACACGTGCAGTCATTAAGCCAGCAATGCCTGCTCCGATGACCAGAGCTTTACCACATTCTAATTTTTGTCCCATAATGTTCATTCCTTTCGCACCTGTAGGTTGGTAGTAAGGGCAACATTTGTTACGACTAATGCGAGTATATTATAATTTGAATAATAGTGGAGTTCAAACGTAATCCCCGCCTGATGGGCGAAAATGGACAAAAGAGGTGAAAGTGTTGCATGCACAACGCGAGATCAATATACAAGTTCAACGCACCAGAGAATGGATATTGGAAGCCTTGCTGATCCTCTTAGAGACCATCCCTTATGAGAAGATTAAGATTGCCGCCATTACGAACAAAGCGGGTGTTGCAAGACAGACCTTTTACAGGAATTATAAGAGTAAGGATGACATCATTGAGACGTATCTCGAGACGTTCTTCAATGAATTCATTATGGACATCAAGAAGATAGACTGTGAGAATAATGAGGATGCTATCCCGCGGCTCTTGTTCGAGCGTTTGGAGCGAGAGAGCCAAATCACGACGAGACTGATGAAGGCCAATATTGAACATTTATGGATGAAGCATTTCGAACGTTTGGAACGTGCCTATAGCGATGAGCTGTGCGGAGATGAGAAGGAGTTAAGTAAACAGCTCTATTATCGATATTCGGTGAAGTACCAATTGAGCGGGACATTTGGCATCATGGTTGATTGGCTGATGAGCGGCATGCCGCTTACTGCTGTAGAGATGGGAACGATCATCACTGAGCTTTCCAAATCTTTTAGACAGACGGATCAATATGCTCCTGATTTACTACAACGAATTGAGACGCTTGAGTACTGAGATTGGGTGGAATTACTTCCGCATACTAGAACTCCTGCAACCTTCTAGAAATTGACTCACTATCAGAGCATATCGCGGCAGCACAAGTCAGAATGCGCAGAGCGTTCTCTTCTTGCCATTCCACTTGATTTAGTCGAAAGAGATTGATATTCTCCTCAATAGAGTAACAAAAAAATCCCAATCTCTCATATTAATAATGAGAAATTGGGATTCTTATAATTATGCCTTATTACCCGTTATCTTTGGAGAAAAGCGATTCTTCCGCTACCTGCGCTAATTCCTCTGCTTTCGCACTGATCTCCTGGATCGTTGCAGTGAATTCCTGAATCGCCCCAGATTGACCATCGGCTAGCTTGTGAATATCAGTGAACGTATTATTTAAGCGTAGCAGAAGTTCCTGAATATTGTTCGTAATACCATTGATCTGGTCCACATTTTCCTTGGAGCTTGTCGCAAGCTTCCGGATTTCATCGGCAACAACGGAAAACCCTCTTCCCACTTCCCCTGCTCGTGCCGCTTCAATGGCCGCATTAAGACCTAGCATGTTACTCTGATCCGAAATCTCCTTCACAACCGTGGAAATTTTACCGATCTGCTGCGCACTTATGCTAACGTCTTTCACTTGAGTGGTAACGTCAGTCACTCGGTCGGTCAGATGAGTTACAGCTTCGCTGATCTCTTCAATAGAGGCAGTGGTCTGTTCGACAATTGCCGAGAAGCTCTCGGCCATCTCAAACAGCTTATTTGCTTTCTCAAGACTTGTCCCCATACCTACACCACCGATAACTCTGCCCTGTTCATCATGCAGCGGGATCGCGTGCGCAGCAAGCGGAAATCCGAACAACTCTTTGGGAACGACAGCGGACAAAGGCTTGTTAGCCTTGATTGCATTCGTTACAATATCCCCTTCGCGAAGCGGATCACCAGGGCTGACATTCAAAGAGAAAGTTTTACCTGGAATGTTGATGATCAGCTTCTCGGTGTCATAAATACCAATCGTGATGTCGTCATTAGTAAGACTATTCAGTAGCGGAGCTACCTTTACAAAAGATCTGATCAACTCATGCTGTGTTTGCTCTTCAGTTACTGTGCTCATACGTTATCCTCCAGTTCTTAATACGGGAATGTCCTTTGTCCATAATTAACCGAAATCCATTTCAGCGTAGTAAATTCATCCAAGCTCCATTCTCCGTTCAAGCGGCCCAACCCGGACTGCTTCTCCCCGCCAAAAGCTACAATAGGCTCGTCGTTAATTGTGACATCGTTAACATGGATCATACCTGTATGAACCTTCTTCGCCATCTCTACACCACGCTCAAGATTGGAGGTGTGAATTGCCCCGCTAAGCCCAAAACGTGTATCGTTGGCAATATTAATAGCTTCTTCTTCCGTTTCGAATGGAATGATGCATACAACCGGGCCGAACAGCTCCTCTTGAGCTACATCCATATCTGGCGTGACATTGGCGAGGACTGTAGGTTCCACCAATCTGCCGGTAATTTTGCCATGCACTAGCGGAACTGCTCCCTGCTCAATCCCTCTCGCAATCAGCTTCTGCAGTGTATCTGCTTGTCGGTTGTTGATAACAGGTCCAATGATAATCCCCGGCTCACTCGGATCACCTGTTGTAAGCGTAGAGACTTTCGCGCTGAATTTATCCACAAAATCTTGATAGATGTTCTTATGTACTAAAATCCGGTTAGCCGACATGCAGATCTGTCCTTGGTGCGTGAATCTGCTGAAAGTCGCCGCTTGTACCGCATAGTCGATATCCGCATCCTCCAGGACTATGAATGCGCTATTTCCCCCGAGCTCCAGCAGCGGCTTTTTGAAATTCTTGACGGCTAGTTGGCCAATATAGCTTCCGACCTTCGTCGAGCCCGTGAAAGAAATAATTCTTGGAATGGGGTGCTCGACGAACGCATCGCCAATCTCGTTAATGTCTGTGACTACAACATTCAATAGGCCTTTGGGTATACCCGCCTCTTCGAAAATCTTACCAATCAGTGTTCCACCTGTAATAGGCGAATCCTCATGCGGCTTCAGCACTACGCCATTGCCGGCACCCAGCGCTGGAGCAACTGACTTCATCGACAAGAAGAACGGGAAGTTAAATGGACTGATCACTCCAACTACGCCAGCCGGGATGCGGTACAGGCGATTCTCTTTACCGTCTTCTGTAGAAGGCAAGATCTTACCTTCCATTCGAAGTGGGAACGTCGCTGCTTCCTTCACCATATTTTTCACAAGTCCGATCTCAAAAGCAGCTTTCAGGCGTGTTCCGCCCAGCTCCTGAACGATAATGGACGAAATTTCTTCCTCATTCGCTTCAATGTATTTAACCGCATTTTCAAGGATATCACGTTTATGATACGGGTTAATCTTGTCCCATTCGAGCTTAGCTTTATAGGCAGCTTGATAAGCATCATCAATGTCTGCCACGCTCGCGATTTGAAAATCGGTAATTACCTCATCATTATATGGATTAATATCGGTCAGCGTTTTACCGCTCTTGCCATCTCTCCATTCCCCAGCAATAAATTGTTTTCCTAAAGTTGCGTAGTTCAATAGTATCCCTCCAGAGTTGATAATTTGATAATTACTAACTTCATATTTATTTATCGACATAATCCCGATAATTTGTTTGGGTTTACTCAATTAGGAATTTCATCGACTATATTTATGTTTTTATGGATAACAATTCCTTATGCACTAGAAAGATCGTGTCTTGCACATCGATCCAATGCAGGACGAAAGTAATAGACTATTCGAACCTCACGAATGATCTATTAGTGAAAGATTTGTTGGCTTTGACAGATTACATAAGTAATCGTTTTGATAAAAAGAAGATTATTCTGATGGGTCATTCTTTTGGTACCTATATTGCTACGCAGGCAGCACATCAAGCCCCTGAAAAATATGAGGCCTATATAGGAATTGGTCAGACGGCGGATACCGTAGAGAGTGTACTGGAGGCTTTGAACTACTTAATCGATCAAGCCAAATCAAGCGGCAATACAACTGACGCCAAATATTTGCAAGGATTAACCGATAAAATCCAGAGTGGCGAGCAGTTTGCTCCTCGAAAGTATCTCCAGAAATATGGAGGTGCAGCAAGACTGATCGATTTTGAGGAATGGTTTTTTGTTCGGACCGGAGTACAACTTACTAAATATCATCCGTTTTTATCGCGGTTTATTTTACTCAGTGGATATTTTATATAAGCCAGCTATGGATAAACCTCTACCGACCCTAGTCACCAAACTAGATTTACCTGTGTACTTTATTCTCGCAATGGATGATTGATACATTTGTACAATGAATGTGCATAATGAAAATTGAAATACAAGAAGCTCCTCATGAGTTCATTCGAACCGTGAGGAGCTCTTTTTAACGTTCGGGAAGAGATGTTCGGGAAGAAATAATCAGCAAATACACCTGCTGTAATAGGCCTACTGCCATTCCTCTTCCATAAGATCCGCAACGACGCTCACTGCTGCTTTACTGCCGGAGGAGGCAGCGTAAATTAATTGAGAAGGCATCACATAGGACGAGTCCCCGGCGGCATATACTCCGGTTGCGGTGGTCCGGCCCATTTCGTCAGTAATAACCGTACCGTTCTCTGCTATTTGATAATCCAGTGCTTCATTAAATCGGGCATTAGGCAGCAGCTTGGGATCAATGAATCCTCCGCTGCGCTCTATAAAGGTACCATCTGTGAAATGTACCCGTTCCAGTAAGCCATTTTTCCCGGAAAAGGCCTCGACAGGTGTGTCTACGATAGATATACCTCTGGAAGCAAGCTTCTCCCGCTGCTGGGCATTCAGAATATCGAAGCCGTTCGTGCACACCACGATGTCCTGGCTGTAGCCCATGACTAGCTTAACCTTATGGAATACGGCAGGATTGTCTGAGACAACAACAAGCGGCTGATCCCGTAGCTCCCATCCATCGCAGAATGGACAGTTGAACAAACTTTTGCCGTAAAAGTCTTGAAGCCCCTTGATCTCGGGAAGCACCTCTTTTAGCCCGGCAGCCAGAATCAGCTTGCGAGCCAGCACTGGCTCACCCGCCGAGGTAGATAGAGAAAAACCAGAATCCGTCCTGCGAATATCAATCACCTCAGTCGGCAAATGCTGGACAGATGGGTAACGCAGCACTTCTTCATAGGCTATACGACGAAACTCGGCTGGCGTAACCCCATCCTGTGTAAGGTATCCATGAGAGGCATGTGTCACGCTGTTTCTAGGCTGACTGTTGTCAAGAAGTGCCACACTCTTTCTCGTTCTGCCTAGCACCAGCGCAGCATTTAATCCTGCCGGCCCACCGCCGACAATAGCACAATCGTAGATCATAAGTTGAATCCCTCCATTGGATATATTAAATACTATAAAGACATATTATATCTATAAATGATTGAAAGTTAGCACTGTCCTTCGCAGTCGTAAGGGCAATACATATTAAGCGAGAAGCTCAATCTTTCAATTAAAGATCTAATGTATCTATAATAGCTTTAATTTAAACAAACTGTCAATAACCTTTCTGATCGATGGTTATTGATGGCGTTTGTTGACAAACCCTAGAAAATCCTTATATAGTTCAATTACTGACAGTTAGAAGTATAATCGTTTAAGATCCTAAGGAGGATACCTTAATGGATATCAAGCAAGATACACTCTACCTAGATTTGCTACAGCTTATCGGACTTAAGATAAAGAAACGAGCCGACGAGAGCATCAAAGAACTGGGGTTAAATTCTCAGCAAGGAAAGATGATTGGCTATATTTATGAACATCAAGACAAGGGTTTGATTCAGAAGGATCTTTCCGATCGTTTCCATGTACGCGGCGCGAGCATCACCAGTATGCTTCAAGGTCTAGAAAAAAAGGGATACATCGAACGTAAAATCCCTGCCCATAACGAGCGGCAAAAGAATATTTATGTACTGCCCAAAGGCGTTGCACTAATCGAAGCCTTCGAGCAGTCTTTTCAACAGGTGGAGGCAGAAATCGTTCAATCCCTCTCCGACGATGAGCGGCAGACCTTCAAATCGTTGTTGAAGAAAGTCAATGAAAATCTATAACAAGATTCCCACTTTCGTTTTTTTGAAGAAAGCTTCTTTCTTGAAGTGCCCCTCTCGACGCATCGACAGACGCTCTAATAGCCTCCAAGACGGTGCGTTGTCAGGGTTGCATAAAGCCAAGATCCTGTGTGCCCCTAATTCTGCAAAAGCATAATTCAATACAGCCTGACAAGCCTCTGTGGCATAACCTTTACCGTAAAATTCAGGGTTGAAGATATATCCAATCATCAATGAACTTTCATACAACAGGCCCTGTTCTAGTCTGGGTCCTCCTCATTTTCGATAGAGGTTCCGGTGAGTCCGATCTGCCTTAGAGTCATATTCGCCTGGACTTTAATAGATACATGAGCAAAATCAGGGTCCCAGGTCGGCTCCATCTTGTGCCAGACACGAGGGTATTTGCGGTGAATATAACCGTTGAATCCAACGACATCCGTCTTCTCTTGCTGAATATGGTGAAGGAATGCTTCCATATCCGTTTTACATTTCAGATTAAGTGCTTCTTTGACCTTCCTGAAATCCTGCATTTGATCCAAGTGCAGCGCAGTTTCGTTCTCTACGATCATAACGTCACCTTTGAGTTTTATTTCAAATTGCGGTTTTCCGTCAACCAGTTTCACGGCAATTTTGCTTGTCAATCGGTGCATATCCACATTGATCACCCCTTTTTCTTTGATGGGGACCGTGATACTGAATTTATTGATTTTTTTCGTAAGCCAAAAAAAGGAATGCGACTCATCCACATTCAGTTTATATTTCATTTTCAGGTTGTTATCAAAGACCGCAATACCTGTCATTTGCATTTCCTGTTTCTGCGATTGCTCCTTGCTGGATAAGGACAGTTGCGGAAGTGTAGGACTTTTACCGGGATCATTAATGGCCTGCAGAAAATATACCATGGCTTTGTCCGCCAGCCCGCCTGTGTTTTGATGTATTTTCAAAGCTCCCGTCGCTGGAGAATCCTCGAGCGGATACACCATCTCCAGTAGACTTAAGGCTGTCCCCTTCTCTACAATAACCATATCGGTTCTAAGGCGAACATCTTTATTCCGGCTGTATTCGTCCAAAATATTGGACAGCCCGTCTCTGGCCATACTCTCGCCAATGACAATCATTCGGCGGTTACCGGCAAAGATGGTACGTGACAGCTTGGGCTGGATTTGATTCGCCGCTTCCATAATCGACCTGCCTTTTCCGGTAAATACCTCAAAGTGTTTGCTTAGGGAAGCTAAATCCCCACCGCTGTTGGTATTATTCGATTGTGGGATGAAAATCATTGCACTGGCCAAATATTGCCCATCCTTCTCTTTGTCCATCCCCCATCCAAGAATAACTGCACGGTCATTAAGCTCCACCCGGTCCCAGCAACTGGTGAGCAGACACGAAATGACAACCATGGGAAGCAGCCTAAGAAGTATCCATCTCATGAATTCCTCTCCTCATGCGGATTTGATGATGGTTTACCGGACATTGGAGGTGATTTCCGTACGGCCGGACGTGGTCTGCGATGCATCATCCATCGCGGAGCGCGAATGAAGGTATCACGCAGGGACTGGCCCTCCCTGTCGACGAGTGGACTCAGATATGGTGTACCATATGAAGAAAGGTTCGTCAGATGAACAATCAAGAGGATCGATCCCATAATAATCCCGAACAGGCCGAACAAGGCAGCAAGGATCAGCATCGGAAACCGCAGCATGCGCGCAGCTGTACCGACATTGTAGCGGGGAGCTGCAAACGAGGAAATCCCGGTGGCCGCTACAACGATTACCATGGGAGCCGAGACGATTCCTGCTTGAACAGCGGCCTGTCCAATAACCAGCGCACCTACAATGCTGACCGCGGAGCCAATCTGCTTCGGAAGTCTGAGACCCGCTTCTCTAAGTCCTTCGAACATAAACTCCATAATAAGAACCTCGAACACAACGGGCAGCGGAATCCCTTCACGTGCGGTCAATATGCTCAGCAGCAGGTTGGTCGGCAGCATTTGGGGATGATAGGAAGTGATCGAAATGTACAGGGACGGCAGATAGATGGAGATGAAAAACAAGATTAGCCGGACCACCCGAATCGCCGATGTATAGATGAACCGTTCATAATAATCATCAGCCGCCTGAAGACCGGACAAAAGCGTCATCGGCAGAATCAACACAAACGGATTGCCGTCGATAAGAATGGCCACCTTCCCCTCCAGCAGACTGGAGCTGACGATATCTGGCCGCTCTGTGTTCTGGATCTGTGGAAATAGGGTGAACGCGGATTCTTCAATGAACTCTTCCATATAATTCGATACTTGATCGGCCTTAATATTCTGAATCCGTTCTCTGACTTCATTCACGATATCGACGGGCGCTACATTCTTAAGGTAGGCGATGACAATCTTTCGCTTGGCGGTCTCCCCCACTCGATAAGCCTCGGTCTTCAGCGTTGGATTGGGCAGTGCTCTACGGAGCATCGTAATATTGGTGTTCAAATCCTCGATGAACCCCTCCCGGGGTCCCCGCACCACAACCTCATTACTGGGCTCCTCAATACTTCGTTTGGGAGGCTGGCTGATTTCCATACTGTACGCCGCGGCTTCCCCTTGACTGAAACATACAATGGCACCGCAGGCAATCTCGCCCGCCACCAGATTGATATCAGTGATGGGTTCAGAAATCGAGGATACAAAGGTTTTTAGAATGTCGGCAGTAACGGGCTCGTTACTATGAAGCTCACTCAAGGGCTTAATAATATCGAGATTCAATAAATGGGGATCGGTAAATCCCTGAAGATAGACGAAGAGCAGCCGGGAGGGTCCCTGGACTTCAAGGTGTCTGAATATAACATCCGTGCAGTCCTCAAAAATATCCCGTACGGCGCGTTCAGTTTGATCTAGGTCTTCCGTCAAATGGATAGAATGCGGCTCGCGGTATGAAGTCTGATCTGGCCGTGACGGGTTTCGTGGCAGGTTACTCACAACCATCCCTCGCTTTATCCTTATTTATTCATGTGACTAGACTTTGAAATAGCGAATGTACATATAGTAATACATGCTAAGCATAAGAATCAGGAGCGTAACCCCGGACCATTTCCATCCCATGCTAACCTTAGGGATTTGGGGGACTCTTCCAGTTTGCGCTTTCTGTTGTTTTCGTCTGTGAAGCAGAATCATAATCCAGAGGATTACCGGGAGGATCAAGTACAGCAGCGGGAGCATGACTGGATCAATGTACCTTAGGAGAAGCGCTCGGGTCGTCAGCAGACTGGTCGTAAGCCCCGCTGCCCATACGGCAAGGACCGAAATAGGGATGATGAGCAGCTTCCATTTCTTAATCCCAAGCCACTGTGCAGTCCCGTAACTGAGGCAAAATAAATAAAACCCTAGCTTGATGAATGCACTGCAGACCCATAACGCGATCATCACCACCTCAATCCGCTGCAGAAATTCACCAACTTCAATATAGCGGACCAGTTCGTAGAGCGGATATTGCATTTTAGCGGCTAGTCCCGGTCCGAAGGTTAACAGGATAAAGGTCGTTGTAAGGACCATTAAGCCGACAGCAAGTGTAAATCCGACATAAATCTTTGGGGTTACCCCCTTCTGTTTGTTCAAGAACCCATAGACCAGCACTAACAGATAAGAGTCCCCGTACATCTCCATCATCGTAAAGGTGCCTCTTGCCATGTTTAACGGACTCGTATCGGCAGCGATGGGGAAAAGAAATGTGAAATCCAGGTTGCTCAAATTCAGAATATAAATACACAAAAACATCAACACAATGAGTGGTCCCATCAGTTCAGCACAGCGGGCGATGGTGTTGATTCCATTCGTGGCTACAGCAAAAGCAACAACGACAAACAAGACAATAACTACGGCCGGAAGCGGCGTTTCCTTGAATAGAGCCATGATTATAAAATCAACGACGGAGCGCAGGATATTCCCTAGTGAAATCATCCAAAAGGCCAGATAAGGAAGTACCCAAAACCGGCCTACCCATTTGCCGAGCACTTCCTGACTGAATTCTATAAAGGTCTGACCCGGGAAATATTTTGCGTTACGGACAGCCAGAGCCAGCACAATAAAGCCCGCAACACCCGCCAGAATCACGCTGAACCAGGAATCCTGCTTGGTGACTTTCATCGTCCCGGACAGATAGATCGGAAGCCCAACATTTATGCAAAAGACAAGCCACATCATTTGAGTTCGGGTAAGTTTCAATTTGAGTCCTCCATTTGTTACCGATAACAACTGTATTATTACCTTGTTTTGGGTTTACATGCATATATTATGTTCACAATGCAACGCAAAGAGCCTCCTTACCCGTACATCGTACAGATAAGGAGGCTCTCGCAAAATTAGGTAGTGCTCTTAATTTATTCTTAACTCAAAGCTTTGCCAATATCATAATCAAGGATATCAATATCCAGATCCAATCCGAGTGCCATCTTCGCCAATTGGTTACCGATAAAGGGACCCATCGTAAGTCCCGACGATCCTAGCCCGTTGGCCGCTATAAGTCCCTCCCAGCCGGAAATAGGCCCCATCACCGGAAGAAAACCGGGTGTGAACGGTCGGAAGCCGACTCGTACCTCCTGAAACGTACTATTAGCTAAACTAGGGGCCAGTTCTAACCCTTTATTCAGAATTTCCTGCATCCCCCCTGGGGTTATCCTTGTATCGTAGCCTTCCACCTCATTCTCATGAGTCGCTCCAATCACAATCTTCTGCCCATCAAAAGCGAGCAAGTATTGGTCAGATGGCGGCATGACTACTGGCCAGCCCCCTGTATTTTGACGGTCCTCGACCTGTAGATGCATAATTTGTGCTTTTTGAAAACGAACTTCAAACTGAATCCCTAAAGGTTGCAGCAGTTCAGGAGCCCATGCCCCTGCACAGACAATGACCTCATCCGCCGGAAAGCTCTGGTCACCGATAACAGCTCCTGTTATACAGTTCGCTTGAAATTGCAGTTTGGCATCTCCATGTACAAGGACAGCCCCGTTTCTTTGTGCGGATCGAAGTAGCGCATCTCGCAGTGCACGGCCATCGACACGAGCTCCCCCGCTAATTTGAACAGAATGATAACCTTCTTCTAATAGTGGGAACAGCTCATGGGTTTCTTTTTCATCAAGCCGGATAATTTCACCGATCTCAGGTGCCTCTATTTTGCGTATCTGCGCACGCTCCTCCATCTTCCCGATTTTCTCCAGATCTTGATGAATACTAAGCGCACCTACTTGAGCATAACCCGTTTCGGTTTCTCCTTCGTTTAAGAGTTCTTCAATCAACCCGGGGTAAAAACGTGCGCCGGACTTTGCTAACTGATACCACGCCTGATTGCGCCGCTGAGAGAGCCAGGGGCAGATTATGCCCGCAGCCGCGTCCGTAGCTTGTCCGCTATCCTGGCGATCTATGATAAGGACCTCTGCACCCATTTTTGCTAGCTGATAGGCTGTCGAAGCCCCAAGAATTCCTGATCCAATGACGATAACTTTCTTCACTATAACATTCCTTTCCTCAATCCCTGAATCTATTATAGCGAATTCACACTTGTTATATAAGACTAAGCTCATAGACCTCCTCAGTGTGACTCACGCCCCAGGAATGATCTTCGCGCTCTGCAGTTTTCTTGAAGCCTACATTTTGATACATTTGTATCGCCTTTTTCTGATCTTCTGTTGTTTCCAGAAAGACCGTTTGATATTTTCTTTCTTTACAATAATCCAGTGCTTCCTGAAGCAATGTTCTTCCAAGGCCTATTCCTCTAAATTCAGGATGTAGAATAAACCATCTTAATTGCGCTTTTTCAGACGAATGACCAACGATCGCAATGGCACCAACGATTTCGCCGCCCACTTCTGCAAACCAGAATCGATCCTTATCAGGACTGTATTTTTCAAAAAATTCATAGAAGGTTTTGCAAACATATCCTTCAAACACATGATTATAGCCGCATTCTTTCGCATAAACCCAGCCATGCAAGTGAATCAAGAACCCTACATCCCCAGGCTTCAAATCAGATCGAATGTGGACATTCTGGACCTTATGTGAATTGTCCGACAGAACATTTTCAATCGCCATCATATGTTTACTTATATGTCTTTGGTGTTGTTCTGGTAAATTGTTAACCAATTGGCGAACCTGTTCCTCAGACATGGTATCCAGTTTGGATAGGATATCCTTGCCTTGGTCTGTCAAGAAAAGATAATAAGATCGCCCATCCTCGTTGGACTTAATCCGATAGGAAATCCCTTGTTTTTCAAATCGTTTTAAAATCCGGCTTAAATACCCGGCATCAAGATTTAGCTGGTCAATGAGCATTTTAGCGGTGCAGTTTTCTGTGTTCTCGATTTCAAAGAGCACCCGCGCTTCTGATAGTGAAAATTCACTGTTCAATATGTGTTGATCAAGTAACCCAAGTACATTCGTATAGAAACGATTGAATCTTCTGACGATAGAGACGATGGATGTGTCTACAGAACTCATGTCTAAACCTCCCAAACTTGTTGTACACACATAGTTTACTCAATTTAATTGACTTAGTCAATTAAATGTGTGACAAAGTCAACTACATATGCAATTTTAGTCAACAAATAATGTGATGTATTCAACTTTCATTGGTGTCGAAAGATTTTGATCTTCAATATTCTTTGGGTGGTTTACCAATCTACCTCAAGATCAGCGCTTACTACGTCAATCTCTCAAGGATTGACAGACTGTAACCAATAGAACTATAATCAAATTATTCAAAGTTAATTACTAGGAATTAAAATATTGCGAAGCATCCAATCACACTATGGATTGTCCAGAAAAAGGAGCCTACCTCATGCCAAATGTTCAAACATTCATTTGCAAGACGGCGTCAGAGTCGTAACAAAGGCAAGACAATTCGAACTCATCATCGACGAGCCGCAAAGCCTGGGAGGTACCGATACGGGAATGAATCCTGTAGAGGCTTTGCTTGCCTCTTTGGGCGCCTGCCAGTCCATTGTAGCCCGGGTCTATGCTCCTAAGTTTGAAGTAGAGCTGGAAGATTTCAGAGTCGAGGTGGAAGGTGATCTGGATCTCGATGGATTTTTCAACCGTTCTGAAGTCCGTCCAGGATACTCCGATATTCGCTATACCTTCTACATAAAGACCCCATCGCCTACCGAGAAGGTCGAACAATTCGTGCAGTTTCTGGAGAGCAAATGCCCTGTCGGCGACACCCTTGCCGCTCCGGTAAACCTCAAGTTGAATCGGATCATAATCGAAAATTAATAAACGAATTCATACGTAGAATACGAATAGAGCTGTAAGGTTGCATCCTAGCAACTTTGCAGCTCTTTTTTGTTATCCTATTTAAAAACATCCCTCTAATGATTAAGCTGAAGCTCCCTCATTTCCCCCTTCTCCGTATCATATAATGCTAAAAATGATGTACTTCGGAGGTAACCCAAGAATGAGCGATGTACTTAGTGCAGTAGATAAGGAAATTGACCGGCTGACATCATTCCTGTTGCAGCAGCAGCGGCAAGACGGTTCGTGGCATTATTGTTTTGAGAACGGGATCATCATTGATGCTTATGTCATTATTCTGTTTCGGATATTGAATGTGCAGAATGAGGCGCTGATCCGGCAGCTGTATGACCGTATTCTTAACGAACAGCAGCCAGGCGGTTTCTGGAGATTGTACCCTGATGAAGAGGATGGGAATTTATCCGCCTCTGTAGAGGCTTACTACGCCCTACTCTATTCCGGTTACAGCAAGATCACAGATGAGCCTATCCAGCGAGCCAAGCGTTATATCCAGTCCAAAGGTGGTCTTGGAAAAGTCACCAGCATTTTAACCAAAGCCATCCTAGCTGCTACCGGCCAAAGCAAATGGCCTTTGTCAATCTCGCTCATTCCACTGGAAGTACTGATGTTCCCAAATTATTTTCCTATTAACTATTATGAGTTCTCCGGTTATTCAAGAGTTCACCTCACCCCTATGCTTGTCATGGCCGACCGGCGTTTTTCGATTACGACCGCTGATGCTCCCGACCTGTCAGATCTCATGGATACACGAGTAGATGCTGAGGAGCTAATTTCACGTGAATATCAGGAGATGCAGGATGACATTCATTCCGGTCTAAGCAGACTTATTGGCACGCCCCGCTCTATTCATGAAGCCGCCAGGACCAAGGCCGAACAGTTCATGCTCCAGCGTATCGAATCCGACGGCACCCTTTACAGCTACGCCACCAGTACAATTCTGATGGTGTTTGCCCTGCTGGCCCTGAAATACGATCGACAGCATCCTCTGATTACCGAAGCCATTAAAGGACTGACCGCGATGCAATACCGTTCTCCAGGTAAAACAACGATCCAAAATTCTCCCTCCACCGTGTGGGATACCGCACTAATTGCCTACGCTTTGCAAGAGTCCCGAATAGGCGATGATCATAAGGTGATTACGCAAGCTGCTTCCTATTTGCTGTCCAGACAGCATCATAAAGCGGGAGATTGGAGCATCCATAATGACAACATAGAGCCGGGTGGATGGGGATTTTCCGAGACCAATACAATCAATCCGGATGTGGATGATACGACAGCGGCTTTACGGGCGATTCATGGCTTGTCGAGGACATCCGGGGCGTATCAGGAATCGTGGAATCGTGGATTGAATTGGGTACTGTCCATGCAGAATAAAGACGGCGGCTGGCCGGCTTTTGAAAAGAACACCAACAAAGAAATGCTCACATGGCTCGCCATCGACGGTGCCAAGTCCGCTGCCACTGATCCCTCCGAGGCGGATCTTACAGGGCGTACCTTAGAGTATCTTGGAAACTTTGCTGGGCTAGATATGCGATATGAGTTCATCAAACGGGGAAGTAAATGGCTGATCCAGAATCAGGAGAAAGACGGTTCATGGTATGGAAGGTGGGGCGTTTGTTATATCTATGGAACATGGGCTGCATTAACCGGTTTGGGGGCTGTCGGCGTGCCGACAAGTCATGATTCCGTGCAAAAAGGAGCACAGTGGCTCTTAAGCATCCAGAACCCGGACGGCGGCTGGGGGGAATCCTGCCATAGCGACCGGCTTCTGCATTATGTGCCTTTAGGGGAAAGCACCCCTTCACAGACTGCCTGGGCATTAGATGCTCTAATCTCCACGCAGTCAAAGCCAACACTTGCCATAGATCAGGGCATCCGCAGGCTTATTGCCTCCATGCATGAAGACGATTGGAAAACTACCTATCCAACAGGCGCTGGCCTCCCAGGCAACTTTTACATCCATTATCATAGCTACCGCTACATCTGGCCGCTGCTCACGCTAAGTCATTACAGAAAGAAATACGGGGATTGCTAGATCAATGAATTCATCGTAGAATTAGGCCACAGTAATAGTAAGGAGATTATGCATGTTGTTGAACTGTCGAGGGGGAACTTACCATGAACATCCATAGAGAACTTATAGCAGAACGACGAACCTATACCGCCTCTCGGGTGACACACTCCCATCCCTATGCGCAATTAATTTTGCCGCTGCAGGGTGAAATGGCTATTGAGGCAGGCGCTGAAACTCATGTGCTTGGTGACGAGCTATTATTGTACGTCCCTCCTAAATGTGATCATTCTTTTCATTCCAATGTACGTAATGAATTTCTGGTCTTGGATATTCCAGATGTGATGATTCCATCCAGTAGGCTGGACCATAAAGGTACCACATACGCGTTAAACAACAAGTGGAAAGGCATCCGGTATCTCATCCTGAATGAATTGAACCAAGAATCGGCCTCTCCTTCTGCACTTAAGGAGCTGTTTCCGTATATTTCGCATAATTTAATCAGCCAGCGGCAGCCTAGATCCATCCAGTATATTCATGAGCATTATCACGAGAATATATCGGTGCAGCAGTTGGCGGAACTGGAACATTACAATCGGTCATATTATTCAGACTGGTTTGTTAGAGAAACGGGGACAACGCCGTCCAGTTATCTGCAAGAAGTCCGGTTGAATAAAGCGAAGCATTTACTCTGCGAGACTAACTACTCCATCCTGCAGATTGCCCTTCAAGTAGGCTTGGAGCATCAATCCTCCTTAACGCGTTTGTTCCAGCAAATCGAAAAGATAACCCCGAGCCAATACCGCAAACAGCATTCCACATCTGGCCCGGAGTATAATTAACCTGAAATCCAGACAAAAGTGTCCACTCCAGAACCTTTAAAATGAATATGAACTTGACCCGTACAAATACATGGGCAAGTTCCCCTTATAACTGTGATTGCTTGTGAATCGCGGTTTTTGGGCATTTCATTTGAAGGAGCAGAATCATGTCGACAGTATTGGGTTTACTATTCACATTCTTATGGTCTTCTGCGGCCATAGCCACCAAGTTCGGGTTGGGATCTACAACACCTCTGGCATTGGCCACATTTCGCTTTCTTTCCGCTGGACTGCTACTTTTTCTGTATGTGTATGGTTTGAACAGGAAATTTCCCTGGCCGAAGCCCCGGCAATGGCTGCCGCTAATCGTGCTGGGCCTCCTGAATACGACAATTTATTTAGGCGCGACCTTCTGGGCGCTAACCTATGTCTCAGCGGGCTTGTTTAATTTGTTCGTAGCTACTAATCCTTTTCTCGTTGCTTTCTTCTCCTATCTTTGGCTGAAGCGGAGCATTTCGATAAAAGAATGGCTGGGGATGTTAGTCGCGGCCTTCGGATTGTTGATAGCGACCTGGCCGTCTATCGCAGGTGGCGAAGCCAGCATAAGCGGGTTGATCATTTTAGGGATTGGGATGCTCTCGATGGCAGTAGGAAGTGTTTATTTCAAAAAGGTCAATCTAGATTTGCCTAGCATCGTCATCAACACATGGCAGTTATGTATCGGTGGTATCGTATCACTGCCCATTGCCTATTTTCTTGAAAAGGATACCTTTTTCTTCAAACCGGATATGCATCTCCTTGGCTCGATGATCTGGTTGGTTTTCGTCATCTCCATCGGGACCATGCTGCTGTGGTTCTTCCTGTTGAAGCAAGATCCCGTCAGAGCTAACAACTGGTTGTTTATGACACCCATATTTGGCTTCATTCTCGCAGCAGTTGTTCTCCATGAACAAGTGACCTCCTTCGATATCGTAGCAACTGTCGTTGTTGTGATTGGGCTGTTCTTATCGGGTAACATTAAGCTATAAGACTTCTTGACTTAGCAGAATATTTCATTGTAAAGAATGACAACATAAGGTGAAGATGAGCCGGTTTATTTAGGAGGATGATGAAAATAAAAACAAATATTTCGTTTATTCAATCCACCATGATTATTATGCTGAGCACCGGCCTTCTAAACCATGTCATCATCATTCCTATCCTGCTGGATGCGGCAAAGCGGGACGCTTGGATCTCGGTACTGTTGGCAGGCGCATGTGCGCTAGTCTGGATTTTTATTCTGCATATTAGCAGTACTAAAATTAAGAAACAACATTTATTCGCATGGCTGGCCAAAGCGTATCATCCCTTCGTTGGCCGTATTCTTGCCGTGTTCGCTGGCGTATATTTGTTTGTGATCTGCATGCTTACAACCAGGGACACCGTATATTGGGTGCATCTCACCTTCTCCCCGGAGACCCCCATACTGGTACTTACATTCATCTTGCTTACTATTTCTGTTATCAATGCTTATTTAGGCATTCATTCCCTCGCGAATACCGCCAGCATTTTATTGCCTTTTGTTGTTATATTGGGCTTTTTTATAATGTTCTCTAACACAACCCATAAAGATTATTCCTTGTTAAAACCGATACTTGAGCATGGCATACAACCCGTCTGGAACGGGACCCTCTACGTTGGAGCAGGTTTTGTTGAGGTCATCATGCTTCTATTTATGCAGCATCACATCAAATCTCGGCTCTCCTATATTTCATTTCTGATTATGATCCTGCTTATTTTGGGTCTCACCATGGGGCCAATTATTGGAGCAATTGTTGAATTTGGTCCGGATGAGGCAGGTAAACTCAGATTTCCTGCCTATGAAGAATGGAGACTATTGACGATTGGCAGTTACATTGAGCATTTGGACTTTTTTAGTGTTTATCAATGGTTCAGCGGTGCTTTTCTGAGGATTTCCCTGACCCTATTCCTTATTCTCGACATATTCCAAATTCGAAGCAAAAAAATGAAGATGTGGGTACTTGGGGGCATTTTTTTAATGATTGTAGTGTTCACAGCTATCCCTTTTAGTGATCAATTTTTCCTGAAATTGTTATCTTCCTACGTACTGCCCTTTTCCTTATGGGGGGTGCTGATTTTTTCTGTAATTATTGCGGGGTTGATTAGCTTCGCTCATCGAAAGGGGAAAGCAGCATCATGACGGGGCAAGAGCACAAGGATTCCAAAAAAATCGAGGATGTTGCTACGACATTATTTGGGACAAGTTCAGATATCTTGAGAATGAACCTCTCTTTGTCTAACTCGGATTATGCCGTACAGCTGGTTTATTGTCAGGGATTGTGTGATGTAGTCAAAGTGGAGCAATCCATCATACCCGCATTAAAAGATATCCCGGAACCTATCCTTTCATCGGATGAGCTTGCTCTTCAGCAGAAGGTTCCGTTTCATATGACTTCTCTGCCCATGGATGGGATCGAACAATCGATGAAAGAAACCGTGCTAGGCGGTGATCTTCTTCTGATATTTACACCTTCGAATCAGTTATACACTGTGAAATTGGCTGATCCACCTAAACGTCAGCCTGAGGAGCCAAACACGGAAGTGTCAACCAGGGGGCCGAAAGATGGCTTTACAGAAGAATCATTCACCAATATTGCCCTTATTCGAAAAAGACTCCAAACCGAATTATTAGCGGTTGAAGAATTCACGATTGGAACCCAAACTGCTACCAAAGTTCATCTCTTATATCTCAAGGACACGATTAAACCTCATGTTTTACAATTAATACAGACAAAGCTGGCTACTATTCAAATCAAAGGACTGATTAGCAGTACCCAGCTTGAAGAGAGTCTGACCCCATTTTCGTTATTTCCATTATTCACTTACACAGGAAGACCTGACTATGCAGCAAATTCGCTTCTTCATGGTAAATTTGTACTTGTAACTAATGGTTCACCTACTGTAATTATGGCGCCGGTGACCTTTAACTTTTTGCTCAACACTTCGGAAGATGCACATATGGTGAATTTCTTTGTTGCTTTTTCGAGGTTATTAAGAGTATTCGGAGTGTTGCTTTCCTTGTTTTTACCGGGTTTTTGGATTGCAATCACTACGTTTCACCAGGATCAAATCCCTTTTACATTGCTTGCAACCTTAGTCAACTCCAGACAGGGAGTGCCTCTTCCCGCTCCTTTAGAGGCCATTGTCATGCTTATTTTGTTTGAAATTTTCCGGGAAGCGGGCATGCGGTTGCCTTCCGCTTTTGGCCAGACCTTGTCGGTGGTGGGTGGTCTGATTATTGGTCAGGCGGCCATTTCTGCTGGAATTGCAGGTCCAGGTACGATTGTGGTTATCGCCATTTCAGTACTTGCTACCTTTACATTAGTAAATCAGTCATTAGTTAGCGTTGTTAGCTTGTTTCGGGTTGCCGTGCTCATCATTAGCGGGTTTCTTGGATTGTTTGGAACGATGACTTGTCTGCTTGCACTGATCCTCTTTATGGTCAATTTACGTTCTTTCGGGACCTACTACCTTTCTCCTCTATCCCCGCCGCAGTTTAAGGAATGGTATAAGGTTTTTTTCAGAATGCCATGGGGAAAGAGAAGATTAACTGACAATACGGGGATTAAAGGACGAGAACGATAATGAAAATAATCCGATGCATTCTTATACCTGCACTGCTTTCCACACTCCTTACAGGTTGTTGGGGAGCCAAGGAAATTGAGCACATGATCTATGTGAATACACTCGGAGTCGATTATGTAGATAACAAGGTTGTTGTTTATATCCAAATGGTTAACTTTAGTGGCATCGCCAAGAAAGAGGCAGGTCAAGCCCAGGAACAGAAAACATATATAGGAAAAGCTGACGGGGAGTCCTTTGATACTGCGATTTTCAATTTGTACGCGACTAGCCCGCAAAGAATTGTCTGGAGTAATGTGAAGACACTCGTTTTTAGTGAAGCAGCGCTAAAGAAGAGAGAGGTTGTAAACCAGGTATTGGAAGTGTGGGATCGATACTATGAATTTCGTTATACCGTTTGGACCATGGGGACTAGTGATCCCATTGATAAAGTGCTGAATACGACGTCAATCGCCGATTTATCGGTAATCTACTCGCAGCTTAACAGTCCTATGCGAATATATGAACAGAGTTCTATCATCGCTCCGATGTATCTCTACAAGTTTATTTGGAAGTGGAGAGAAAAAGCTGAAACGGTTCAACTACCTTATCTGGAAATTATACCAGCCTGGACAAGTAACAAAGCGTCTTCACCCAATATTAGCATGAAGGGAATTTGTTTTCTGCAGAACCAGCAATTTCGGGGTTGCTTGAAGGATAACGATGTTTTAGGGAATAGATGGCTTGAAAAAAATACGATAAGAACGCCTCTGGTTATCAAGGATGAACAAAACGACGTACTCGCTTTGTTGGTCATGAACAAAATTAAATCATCCATTCGTCCCAGGCTGAAGAATGGCAAACCTGTCTTCGAGATAAAATTGTCTATGCAGGCCACCCTTCCTGAGATCAGCACAACTCTAAGTAGGAAAAAGCTTGAACTGAAAGCTGCAGAAGAGATTAATGATCAAATTATGAAGACTTACACCAAAGGTTTAGAGATCGGTGCCGATGTATATGGACTATCGAACATATTCTATCGTGACCATGCAAAAGAGTGGCACAAGTTAAATGATAAGGGGCAATTACCACTCGATTCGAACAGCATTGACAAGATTGATATCAAAGTGAACCTGATCAGCGGCGGTATTTCTAAAATGAAGTAATCTATACAAAGAAACGCATCAGATCAATGGACCCGGTGCGTTTCTTTTCTTCAATTTAATTATTGTGCTCAAGGAATTGGTAAACTGCCATCATATCCCGTTTATTGAGCTCACGAATACGATTGAAAATCGGAATATCTGCAACTGCCTCAAGATTCGACCCTTCAGCAACAACATCACTAACTTTGCCGGTTAGCCAAGTCTGTACGTCGATGCCTTCAACGATTTCTTTACGTCCTTCATCATTTATGCCACTTGCATAACAACTCACACAAGGGATCGTTAATTTATAGACACCATCATGAAGTCCATCTTCGGATATGACTTTCTTCCCCTTACAGAATGGACATGGCTGACTGGCTTTAACCTTATTAATTAAGGTGACTATTTTCTTGTAACCAAACGCTTCATAGACATAGGTCAATTTTTTGTATTTTCCATTCGTGAAATACTTATCAATAATGGTCTCTCTCGTTTCAGTGATATCGGCAAAATCACAGATCATGACCCGATTGTTCCGGCTGATGGATTCAACACTACCGCTAATACGGTCCCAGAAGGGCAGGACATTTTGTAGAACCATTTCATAGTGGGCGAAGCTTGCCTGCTCTAACTCAAGCATTTTCAGGGCGACTTGTGTTTCCCTAGGCAATAGCGAGACATCTTCTGTCAACACCATCTCGCCACCGGTAACGGCTTTTATTTTTTCTAGTACCTGCAACTTACCCACGGTTTTAATGGCTTGATCAACTGGCTGCCCAATGATCTCACGAATATCTGTATCACCAAACTTAAGCTTCTTATGATGAGTTAATACAGTTCCTTGGCAGACTGGGCAGGTGATCATTTTTTTGGACGCTTTGATATGCTCTTTTATGATCGATTTTGAGATCACCATGTAGTTACCAATGATGGTATTAAAGCCTTCCCAGGTCCTCGATGCTTTGCTCGCTTTATCATAAAATGACTTTTCCCAATAGCCGTATAAAAAGGTATGCTTCTCAGCTTCCGTCAACTCGTTATAACTTTTGCTTAGATCCTGACCGAGCTCATTCTTAATCTCCCCAAAGATAAATTCTATTTTGGAGAATTGATAGAATTTTAAAATCTCCATCGCATCCGGATGCAACATGCCATCCCAGAAGGGTACCGTTTTGTCCTGAACCACAATATCGAAATCAAATTCTTCAATCACCCGGCGTCCTTTACAGCTTGGACAATGATTATCTTGATGATAGAAATTGAAGCTATTCGTATCTTTATTGGTGGGGTGTGCCGCCACAATATGGTTGATCAAGCCACCAATCTCATAAAGAAATGTATATTGGCTATATAAGTGCCGTTCCAGATCAATGGCAATGACCGGCGCGATTCGTTCCGATTCGTATTCACCGTAGATCAATCGAGCCATGGAAGATAAGCTTTTTAAGATGCCGCCCTTGTAGACATTTTCTGCATTTTTAAAATAAGCAAGCTGGTTTTCTTTTAAATAGTTAATGCCATTATGTTCATGCAGTGTTGAAGAAATGTGCGCTGGAGCGGCAGTATCTGCACTATTTTGCCTGCGATAATAATCATCATGACTGACTACATCAAGATGTTCTACGGGAACAAGCTGTCTTTTCCCAAAATCCACTATAAAATCAGAGTTCTCAAGCATATACGCGTTATGCTCAATCATAATCATGGACACAGATTCATCCTGCAGAATAACCCTAATGCTATCAATGAATTGATTTAGAATGTTCTGGGATAGACCTTTGGAAGGCTCGTCGAAGATAAATAACGTATGTGGGTTTCTCGATCCAGCGAACAGTTCGGAAACTAAATGGACACATTGGAACTCACCCGTCGATAGGGTCTGAGTTTTTCTTTCCAACGTCAAATAACCAAGTCCAAGCTTGATCAATAGACTCAAGCGTTTATGAGCGATGTCTTCATTTGGCAGTTCCTCAATAATATCTTCAATCGAGCGCTGAAAAATATCATCAATATCCTCACTATACTTCGTAAGCTTCTTCTTAATATCCAGAAAAGTCGCTACGGTTGACCGGCTGGTAATTGATTGATTCCGATCCTGCCCAACCATAACCAGCTTATCCTTGGGATATCGCTTCACAAAATCTTTGGCCATACATTCATTGACCAGTGTAGATTTGCCGCATCCAGACTCACCTGTAAAAGTCACAAGTCTATTCTGGGGAATCTCTATTTCAGCGATTTGAACATTACGGCAATACAGATCATGGAACTGATAATATCCTGTTGGGGCTGCCTCATTTCGTTCCCAAGTGATAGGCTGTGGCCGTGGGGATTCTTCAACAATTTTGCCGCCATATTTACCACTACCAGGTCCAAAGAACAAGTGCTTGTCCGCTGTGTCGAGCACCGTGTCGGAATGGTCAATGAGCCAAATCTGATTCTTGTACCCCAATTGTTCAATCTGTTCTAAAATTCGCAACAGGGTTTGATGATCAAGGCCTACAGAGATTTCGTCAATGATAATAACGGTATTTTCACTGGTGGCCATGAATTCTGCCAAGTAGAGTCGTGTTAATTCCCCACCTGACAATGTTCCCATGATCCGATTTAATGTTAAATAACCAATATTCATATTGATTATATTTTGCAGAATCAGTTGTTTGCCTTCACTAATCTTTAAGACTTCTGCCAGAGAAAGAATGGTTTCAATGCTTAAATTGTTGATATCGGAAATACTCTGTGTTCGATCCAGTAATTCAATGGTATATTGTTCAACTTCTTGACTATAGCGTCTACCCTTACACTTCTTACATTCGAGATTTTTAGTAGTTCCGCGGCCCTTACAATCCGGACACCAGCCTAACTCATTGTTAAATGAAAAAACCTCGGGAGAAAGATTGAATTGTTCCGCAAGCGTAACACGAATCTCTGTAAATACACCGGTATGTGTGCCAATGGTTGAACGTGGATTGGACGATATGGATGATCTGCCTAGAAAAAGTACCAGTGGCATGTCTTCCATCTTAATGGCACTGAAATTAGTCTCCATAATATCGGGGAATAAATACTGGTATTCGGCCTTTGGCAATAAGGAAACGAGACGTTTCTTGGATTCTTCACCAATGGTTTGGCAAAAAGTTGTTTTACCGGACCCGGACAAGCCAGCTATGCCTAACGATTCATCCACTGGCAGCACAGCATCCAGTTTGTTAATGTTGTTCGCAATTAATTGTTTAATCTTCATAGTGGTATCCTCTCATCTCCATTCTCTCCATCTAGTATTGCCATGTTCCGATCTAAAAATGACGCCTTCCCTGTTACGGAAAAGCGCCTGATTAATAGAAAATAGAAAAGTTATGGTTACAGTTCGGCTAGCACTTTTTCAAGTTGAACGCCATTATTCGTCCAAGCATATTTAGCTCCCTCGATGGCACCTGGACGAGACTTGGTTGCTTCGCTAAATCCGAATTGATCAAGGTGCAGCTGAACGGTTCCCTCAGAACCTTCTTTCAACGTCCAAGTGACGGTAGTGCTTTCTCCAGCACTCAGCCAAGTATACGATAATGTGTGCGGCTCATCCACTACAAGTACCTCGCAATCGACAATCCCATTCCACCATTCGTTCGGCTCAGCACGGAACTGGAATTTATGTCCCACGACTGGTTTAAAGTCATTGCTCCAGATCCATTTCGCAAGGGTGTCTGAATCCGTTAAAGCGTTCCACACCTTTTCGATTGAGCTTGTAAATTGATAATCTAAGGATACATCTGGTTTCATTGTTCTTCCTCCAATAATAGTTTGAGTTTGTCGAATCTTTCTTTCCAGAACCCTTCGTAAAAAGAAACCCAGTCCTGAATTTCTTTAAGCGGAGCGGCATTCAATCGGTATCTCGTTTCTCTACCAACCTTTCGAGCAATGACGAGACCAGAATCTTTAAGGATAGACAAATGCTTAGAAACGGCGGTACGCCCCATTTGAAAATGAACCGTGATCTCATGTAGGGGAATCTCATCAACATCTGCCAATATTTGAATTAGTTGTCGCCTTGTTGGATCAGCAACAGCGTCATAAACATCTCTCACTTGACTTCGTTCGTCCAAAATCACCCCCACCTTTTCCGTAATATCTCCTGTAGTTCCACTGAGTATACTTCATTAGCACCCAATAGGACACCATTTAGTGTCGAATTGATTATAGGACACCATTTGGTGTCCTGTCAAGATCCTTGCTCTTCCATAAAAAGGGCCTTCGATACCAAGTATCGAAGGCCGGATGATATGATTTTATGAAACGGTTCCGTTCCATTTGTAAGTCATAACCGACTTGCCTGGAATGGTAACAGTGAAGCTTTGGCTGCCCCACTGGATCTTCACATTGCGCTGTGCGCTGGAAGAGTTATACGCAACTACGACTTTGGAGCCGTCCGGATTACGGAAGGCTACGTTTTTAACTTCTGAACCGGTGTTACTGTCTATGCGGTAGGCATTTGGTACAACAAATTTACTGAAGTGACCGAGCAAATAGTATTGCTTATGATACGTTACATTGTTCTCAGGTGCGTCATTACGGTTATCCGAATTGCGGATCGTGAGCATCCCTTTATTGCTGTTGTTCGGTGCAAGCAGTGCCGGTCCGTCTTTTTGATCCAGGGCAGCGTTCCAGGTAATGATCGACTTCGACCAGTTTCTCGTAATATTGATGAACTCGTTGATCATGTTATCGAACCCGCTCGATGTGCCGTTCTGCGGATCATTCCAGTTACCGAAGCCGCCCTCGGTGAACCAAACTTCCTTGTCTGGATGATTGTTGTGGATCGAAGTCATTTGCGAGCCGTCCCCGCTGTCATAGTGGTGGAAAGCGCTACCAGAAACGTAGCTGCCTTTGCCCGCATTCTTGAGATTGGTAATAACCTGATTAGGGAAGTTCCAGTCCAGATAGTTATGGTCAAACGCGATAATTTTCGTATTCATCCCTGCATTACGCAGTGTAGGACCCAGATAGTCACCGATAAAGCCTGTCTGATCCTGTATATTCATGCCCATGGAAGGATAATGGGATGGTTCATACATAGGTTCATTTTGCAAGGTTACTGCATAGATGGGTACTCCTTCAGCTTGATAAGCCTCAATGTATTTTTTGAAATAGTTCGCATAGGTTCCGTAGTGCTCTGCTCTCAGCTTGCCACCATTCAACGTATTGGAATATTTCATCCAGGCTGGTGCGCTCCACGGGGAGCCCATGACTTTGATATTAGGATTCTTAGCCATCGCGGCTTTCACCATTGGTAGAATATAAGCCTTGTCCCGGTCTATCGAAAATTGACTCAGTGACGTATCGTTTGGCGCATCGGCATACGTATAGGCTGCCCAGGCAAAATCCGAACTCCCGATAGGTTGCCTCAGCAGGCTGAGACCAATTCCCGAAGATCCGAATAGCCGCTCCATCACTTCCGCACGTTTATTGTTATCAAGTTTGTAGTTCATGAGCCATGCGGACGCATCCGTCATAGAGACGCCGAAACCATCCATCTGTTGATACCTTTGGTTCTCGTTCACTGTTATCGTGACATCAGCATTGCCAGAATTACTGCTGAAGTTCTTATCCCCGATCCGGGTCAGCCGGGCACTCGGACTCAGACCAACAGCGGGTTCAGAATTGGGATCCGAGGTCGAAATCCATACCTCCACCTGTTCTCCGGCAGCGTGCGCCGCTTTAGGTACTGTTGAACCTGCAGAGATCAAAAGACCGGACAGCAGTACAAGCGCACTCTTTTTCCATACTTTCATGAACTCAACTCCTTTTGGATTTGTAGGATATGAAGCAAAATAGCATAAAATGAAATCGATTTCATTTTATCGCAAAGAATAGTGTCATTTCTAGTAATTGCAGCCTTCTCCGTCACACCTCCTCTTAATAAGACAAATTTAATGATCTAAGGTTTATTCAAAAACTCAATGAAAGCGTATTCATTAATAGTTATACACTCTCCTGGGAATAATTGCAACAATTAAATCTATATTTATTTCAAAATGTTACCAAAGGAATAGAAAAGCCGAACGATCCATAGGATTATGAATTCATTCGGCCCGGATATTTTATTTAACTTCTGCCATAAAGCTTCTGAAATCTTCGGCGATTTCTTTGGAGTGGGTATGGTGCAGATAATGCTCCCCTTCAAGTTCGATTATTTTTCCATAGGCAGAGTTTTTGATTTGCTCTTCATGTCCTTTCTTCCAGCCCTCAACATCTGTATTAACTTTGACTAAGAAGAAGAGTACCGGAAGGTTCTTAGGGAAGCTATAGCTCTCCGCAGCTTTAAAGTTACGCGTGAAGTTCTCTCCTTCGTTCAACATATCATCATTAAACGCATTTTTGAGCGAAATCATTCTTACTTGTTCTTTGATTGCCTCATCACCGTCCGGTGCAAACACTTGGTCTGGACTTAATTTCATGAGCAATCTGTTGAACCCGGAATCCCGAAGGAACTTATACACGCCTGTTGGAAACTCTTCATTTTCCCCGTTCATTTGCGTTGGAAAGCTGCTATCAATCCCTACAAATGCTTTCACTTCATTTTCGTATTTATTCACATATTCCAGTCCGTAGATACCGGCAATGGAGTGCCCCATCAGCGTGTAATGGTTAATATTTAACTTTTGTAGAGCTTCATGCGTTTCAGCTATGATATTATCAACGGTGCGTTCTTTGTCCGTAATATCACTTAGTCCATAGCCGAAAGGCTCTACCACTACCACTTTATAAAAGGGAGCTAGCTGATCTATCAGTGGCTTAAAATCAAGGCCTGGGGCTGCTGTTGCAAAGCCTGGAAGTAGCACGACGGTTTCGTCGCCCTTCCCTTCAATCAAGACATTCATGTTCTTTCCATCCACCGACACTTTCTGACCATAAGGTTCTATCTTCCCTAGCTCGGTTTTGTTGCTGATCTTATTGACCACAAACACACCAACTACAAACAGAACAATAGCCAAGACTAGAACACCTATTGTTTTAAGCAAAAAAGACAGTATTTTCTTCATAAATGAGTTCCTCTCTGGGTGCTATATTTTTTTAGATCCCCCGCCTATCTCCACCTCATTGTAACAAGCCAGGATTAGCTCTTGTAAAACACAACTTTAACGGAACCTTAACTCTTTAGCAGCTTTTTGGATGGAGTTAATGTTCTGTTAAACTATATATTGAACTTAGCTACTAACATAAGGATCGGCGTCGCTACGGTGAAGCTTGGACTTTCGGTCGTTGTTGTCCCCAGATTTCTTCTAATTAACCGCTTGAAGCGGTTGAAATCCGGAAACAAAGACGAGCGCTTCGCTCCTACAGTTCCAATCTTCCCCTCCACTCCTTCTCCCCTTTTTGTTTCTTTCTTTTGTTCAACTTATATAGAACGCGGATTAAAATAAACGCGAACTTCGTATGTATCCGCTCAATGTCAGCATTAACTATATCGGATCATTACTGATCTTCTCTTAGATATAATCCACTCTCACAGTCCCACGAGGTCTAGCAGCATCGAAATCAGCTGGGTTGGTTTGAACTTGTGATCTGTAAAGATAGTAATCCAATCCGCCAAACCGAGCAGAACAATCACCAGAAACACCAGAATTTCTTTGGTTTGGGTACGCACTCGTATCATGACCCTAAGAGTTAGTCCTATCGCTGCCGCCATAAAAAGAATAAACCAGATCATGACGCAGACTCCTCCGTTCGCTTCTTTCGAATTCTCCGAATCCAGGTGACCAGCAGAAGCAGGCACGGTATAACCACACTGTACAGAAGCGTGTATTCAAAATCATATTTTTTGCTGAATTCTATATTCTCAACCACGTTATCATAGCCCATAGCAAGGCCGGAAATTAGCAGAATGAGTGCGAAGGTTACCCAAAATCTGTTCTTGATCTCGAACAATTGGCATATGCCCAGGACAGAGCAATAATAGGCAATGGAGAGTTTGATAAAAATCGCGACCAGCAAAATCAGCGCCATTGTAGATTCCAAATGCTCGAAGAAGGTCCCGATATGTATCTCCTGAACAATAACAAAGAATGGATATGTATCATGGGAAGCACGAGTTACGCCAAGTACCCCTATAGTAATAAAGGTACAGAAACTTAGCAGGATCGTCGCGACTGCATACGCTAGGATAAAACTACTCTTCACTTTGTTGCTCTGGACAAATGGAAACAGCATGAGAAAGACCAACCCTTCCATAAACGGAAATCCAAAGATAGAACTTGTCTCCTTCATTGTCTTCCAGACATCCATGCGGAATATTCCCTGAAATCGTCCCCAATCCCACTCAAGTAAGGCCAGGCAGAGCACAAAAATTAAGGTGACCGCCATAATCAGGAACAATAATTCTGACGACCTGGCGATAGTCTCGATCCCTTTGAATACAGCGTATCCGGTAACGAAGAGAAACATCACATGAAATACAGTTAATGGTGTTAACGGCATTAGCGCTTGTTTCATAAAGTCGCCCAGATTCCGGGTGATAAAGGCCGCAAGCTGGATGAAATAGAAGATATACAAAAGCGCAAAGAAACCGCCTATGGGTCTGCCGGCGACCTTAATACAAATTTGCACGATAGACATTCCCGCATGCAGCTTGGATAGATGCAACCAGATCAGTGCGGCAAGAATACCTGCTGTTCCCGCCCATAACGGAACGATCCACGCATCCTGCTTGGCAACAGCAATTAGGCCACCTGGAGTGAAGAAAAAGGAGGTGCCAATCAGGAAGGAAAGGGTCAGCACAAAGAACTGCCAGACCGTTAGCTTACTCTTTTCCATTCCCTGCCCCTCCTTTATACGGATCAACAATTTCCCCGATATCTTCAACTTTGCTCTTGATCGTTACGTGCAGTTTGGTTCCCGTCCAGGCATTCTCTTGTTGTTGCAGCTTCTTCCATGTACTCCCCCGCTTGTACTTGATCTCATCCTCCAGACCGAACAAATCCCACTTCTTGTCTATTGCTTGTGCATAGAGCTTCTCGGAAGTCTTGATGAGCTTTAGATCAAATTGATCTGTAATCTTGGATAAGTTGTCCCAAGTCAATTTCTCTGTCTGTTCATCATTTCGCAAAGCCAGATGGGCAGTAATCTCTACATTCCAGACAGGTACACCATTTATAAGTGACAGCTGCTGTTTCGTTTTTATTTTATGGGCATATAGATCGACAACCCGATCATCCAGTACGATCGACTCGAAGAAGTTGCCAGCTTCTCCTTTCAATAAATTGTAATAACCATTCTCCCAAAGCGAGACTTTCCCGATCATCCGATCCTTCTTGAACACGGCCGCTCCGGTTAGCACTAAATTACTCTGGTTACCGTTAATATCATCGAAGCGGTTGGTGGAAAGGATCGGTTTCTCTCCTTTCAGACTAACGATGGGCAGCACCGTAAGCGTGGAGGATTCCATATTCTCTACCAAGTCCTTCACCCGTGATTTCAGGCTGATTCGGCCTGTGGCCTTGTTCGTGTTAGAAACGAGTGACCGCAAAAGCCGCCCGGGCAGTTGTTCCAGCGGCGTAAAGGTCATCATCACATCCGAGAGCGGAGAATCTGTAACGAACAAATAGAGGCTCGAGCGCCTGTTGAACTGCCGTTCATAATAGTTCAAGAAGGTGCGTAGGCCATCTCTGGCGTACTGTTCGGTCACGATGTGAGACTGATAATGATCTGTAAACAGCTTGCGGGGTAACGTGTCACTGGATAATTGGGCCAGCTCGCCTTTAGTCTTTCCTTGCACTTTGTACGTGTACACGGGAGCCTTGCTGCGGCCGCTTGATTCTGAAGAATAGGCTCCGGGATTAACAATTTGGTAATATACGATTTGCTCATGGGTTTGTGGATCGATCTCCGATCCTACCAGACCGGCAACGGCCAATTCATTGATTTCCACCCGATCCCAGCAGCCGGTCAGACAACACAGCATGATTCCTGTGACTGCAAGCTTTTGAAAGGCAGCATTCATAGCCTTTTCCTGCTTCTTTTCCTTGTTCCGTTCATTTTAGGATAGGTGTCCATCCATGGCCGGGGCACACGGACAAGAATATCCTTCCAATCGGACAGCACAGTGGGAGCCACCGGCGACAGATACGGGACGTTGAATGATTTTAGAGAAGCAAGGTGTACGATCGTAATCAGAACCCCGCATAACAGACCAAACAATCCCAATGCACCAGCCAACATCAGGTAAAAGAACTGTAGCAGCCGCTGAGTGATGCCGAAGCTGTAAGAAGGGGATACGAAATTGGAGATCGCTGTTATTGCTACTACAATGACCATGGCGGTGGAGACAAGTCCGGCCGTAACGGCCGCCTGTCCCAGCACCAGCGCGCCGACAATCGAAATGGCCTGCCCGGCGATCCGTGGCATTCGAAGACCCGCCTCCCGCAGCACTTCAAAGGTCACCATCATCAGCGCAGCCTCAACAAATGCGGGAAAAGGAACGCCCTCCCTCTGCCCTGCAATGCTAATCAAGAGGGAATGTGGAAGAAGCTCTTGTTGAAAGGATACGACTGCCACATACAGAGCCGGTACGAATACGGATAGCATGAACGACAGGAAACGAACCCAGCGCAGCAGCGTAGCAATATCAGCACTTTGGTAATAGTCCTCGGGGGCAATGAAAAATTGAAAAAAAGTAATCGGTCCGACCAGCGCAATAGGACTCCCATCTACGATCACGCCTACCCCTCCCTCCAGTAGATGCGCAGTCAGGATATCTGGACGCTCCGTACTGAGGATCGTGGAGAATGGCGAATAGGTACGCTCCCGTAACCATTCTTCCACATAGGCACTGTCCAGGATACTGTCCGTATGGATGGCGGCGAGACGTTTGCGGAATTCCTCGACGACCGGACCAGAGGCCAGATTGTCCAGATAGAGCAAGGCCATGTTGGTCTCCGTTTCCGTACCTGCCGTGACCTGCTCAATAACTAAATGCACGTTGCGGACTCGCTTACGGAGCAGTGACAAATTAACTGTAATATCCTCCGTAAATCCTACCTGCGGTCCCCGAACCGTAGACTCTGTCATGGGCTCCGCTACGCTGCGTTTACTAGTCTGGGAAACGTTGATCCATAACACTTCAGGTGCGCCGGCAACCACAATCAGGCAGACACCCTTTAGCAAACTGTTAACACAAAGTGTGAAATCATCGGAAGAGGAAATAGAGCTGAAGGGAATCCGTCCCTTGAGGACACTAATCATTTCATCTGCACGGGTGACATCCTCGAAGCAAGCCTTTTCCGATAGAAAAGATAGCAATTCATGCTCAATCTTATCCTTGTCGGTTAAGGTATCCAGAAACAAACAGCTACAAGGAATGTCTGGCGAAATGACTAGCGAGTGTATAATAAGGTCAGGAGGGTTGTGCAAATAATCCCTGATTTGATTCACAAAGGACAGCGGTTCATCTTGGTTGTACACTGGATTGTTCACAGCAGATGAGTCTTGCGCTGGGTTCGAGTCTTGAATCGGCATACCAAAAACTCCTCAATTGTAGACTGGAATCATTGTTCCATTATCTCCGGGCGAGGAGCTGAATATACGTAGAGGGAAGCTCTGTTCATTAGACGAAAGGTCGGATGATGTCCGGTATCAGTCCAGTCTTTCCAGCCAAATATCTTTGAAATCGATCCAGCCAAGGGCATTCAGACTGACGCCTCTAATGGTCGGGTGAAGATAAGTACGCAGCTCCCTGTGATGGAGAAAAACAAAGGAGTCCTCATCACGCAAATGCTCCTCAATCACCTTCAAGTGTTGAAGTCTTAAGCCCTCAGTATCAGCACTTAAAGCTTCGTCGATACGGCCGTGGATCCAGTTATGCAGTTCGTCATCCAGATAGAACTTGAAGACACTATCCCCGTGCTCATAAGCTTCAATCTCGCATACTTCATCTTCAGGTAGAATAAAGCTGTGGATCTTCAGGTCCTCATCATGGAGTGGCGCAGAGCAGACGGCCGCTTCTTCCCAGGAGACAATCTTGAGGTCGATATGAATGCCCCATTGCCTAAGCCGCTCTACTATCCATCGGGCATCCTCTTCGAAGTTCTCATGGGCAGAAAACTGTATGACCGCTCCGTCATAATGAGATTCACGCAGCGCAGTCTTAACCCGTTCCGGCAGAAGCGGATCTGCGGAGCGGGATTGGCTTCCTTCCGGCCGGAAGCCGAAGGCCGGCATGACCCGGTTCCCGCCCAGCTCCGTGACAAGTTCATTCGTATTTAGGATCATGCGCACCGCCCGGCGAAATGCCTCCGACTGTTGGATACCGGGACGCCGCAGATTCCAGGTGAGTAGCGTACATCCTCTGCAGAGCTTCTTAAGCAGCTGCCAGTTCTCCATGTGCTTCTCCAGAAGAGGATTCCCGGAGTAGCCCTTATGCAGCATCTCGGGCATCTCGACCGCTGAATCCCGGCATTCCTCTGGCATAACAACTACATCAACGCCATCCAGGTACGGTCTGCCTTCATGGTATGCCGTATAAGCAGCCAATTCGATGCAGTGTGACGACTGCGAGACCATTCGAAAAGGCCCGGTGCCGATCGGAAGCTGCCAGAATTCTTCCTCCTCCATCCCACCAAGGTTTGCAGGCAGGATCGACGCGGCATTGGAACACATGTAACGGTCGAAAATTCGGTTCGGTTGCCTGAGATGAACGCGCAGTACCCGTGGTCCAAGAATCTCAATCTTCTGTACGCCGCGCAACAGCCAACGGTTCTGTGTATTTCCACGCAAGCGCTCCAGCGAGAAAGCCACATCTCTACTCGTTAGTTCATGACCGTTATGAAAACGCACTCCTTTGCGCAAGTAAAACGTCCATTCCGTCGCTTCTGGATTGGATGTCCAGTAGTGAGCAATGCTGGGGGCGATCTTGCCGGCCCCCTCATCGAACTGAAGCAGGCGGCTGAACAATTGCCGCATCAGATGTGCATCAATGGAATAGTTCACTTGGGCTGGATCCAATGTCGTGACAGGACGATATACGGGAAATCGCAGTGTATCACTTGTAGAAATACCATCGCTGGCTTCCTCTTTATGATAGCCGAACTGACCGTTCAACCATTCGAGAAATTTCGGCTTGGCCAGTGTACCTTCCCCGAACGATTGCAGCAGCTCAAAGGCTTGCTTATAGTCTCCTTTTTCTGCCCGGCTTTGGGCCAGTTGCAGCAGGAAACTCTCCTTGTCGGCTTTGAATGCGATTAGCCTTAACAAAAGAGAGAAGGTGGGGATAACGTGATGCTAGAACATCCATATATCATAGAAAAGCTAAGAGGATATCAGGAGCGGGAATCCACGGTTGGACTCTTCGGAGTGATTCAAAAAAAACTTCCGAGACTCAAATGTTCTTGAGCTTCGGAAGCCAATCCGGCTGCGCCGTCATTAAGACTTGCCTTTGTTGTTGTTTGCCAGCTGTATGATCATGATGACAAGAACGAGCAATGCAATGAGCTGATCGATACTCATCTGCGTCCGCCTCCATTCCTTCACAAAGGATGGCTCCTCGGACGTGCATCTCCTCTCCCAAAGAGACGTTGCTTCGTTCCCCTTTTACAGATTATGAGGCGCCATGCCCGCTTATTACTTTGGATGATGCTGTTTCGATCATTGGCATTGTCTCTATCCATAATTGAAGATATATTTAGAAAATACGCAATGGTGGCTTGGAAACTTGCCGGGCAACAGACCAAAAAGGAGATTAGGCATTTGAACTTGCTGCACAAGGAAATAGACGATGGTTCTGACAGTAACTACGAGATTTTAGTCTACGATACAGCAGAACTGTATGGAGAAAAAGGAGCTTTTCGGGTGCTGGAATTCTCAAACGAGGCAATCCAGGGAGCGATGGATTTGAACCGCCCGGAGCGGGTACTGTTTGAATATCCCAGAGCGATCATCCATCTGATGGAGCATAACGCTCCGGAGTTTGAAGCTGCATTTCTAATCGGGCATGGGATTGGGACGCTAGCCAGTTATTTTGCAGACCGCAGAATGAAAGTGGCCGAACATAATAAACAGGTGCTGGAGATCAGCAGACGGTGGTTCGGATATGACAGAGACAACGTCGTCGTTGGAGATGGACGTTCTGTGCTCGGCAGCGAAGCGTCGCAGGCGTATGATTACATCATCGTCGACGCCTTCACAGACAAAGGTACGCCCTCCCACCTGACTTCAGAGGGATTCTTCACACTGGCTGCTGAGAAGCTCGATGAGCGTGGAGCCGTCATCCTCAATCTAATGGGCAGAGGCGAACAGGACCGGATGATTAACGCTATTCATACTACACTGAGCCGTACATTTGCTTATACGAGAGCTTTTGCACTTCCTTCTGATAATGTTAGTGATGTACTGAACATCGTGATGATCGGCAGCCATGTCTCTATTGGATTTGTGGCCCGCCAAATGGCAGGCTTCACAGAGATTTCCCCTGAGCCGGGGCATGTTATATGGGACAGCGTGTGAGCTGAAGGTGATGAAATATGGATGTTTTGAGGTAGTGCTTTAAAGTGTTGAGTTTTAGTAGCTATGTCCGCTAGAGTTCCACAGTGGTTAATGCTATGGAGTTAAACTGACTCATTTGAAATAAGTTGCTGTATGCACTAAAAAGCAGTAAAAGTTCTGCGATTTCTGCAGGCTTTTACTGCTTTTTAGTGTGACTAATTTGAATCCACACTCCTGCGTAGGGAGTGACCGGGCTTGCTAATGCAAGGCTGTTCACCAACTTTATTTCAATCCACACTCCCACGTAGGGAGTGACCATGCTCTGAGCCATCCTATACTGCTCCTGGACATTTCAATACACACTCCCAAGTAGGGAGTGACAAATGCCTGTGTATAGTAGTAATGAGTAGTAGGTCATTTCAATCCACACTCCCACGTAGGGAGTGACATCTACAGACAAATCTACCACTTGAGATATTCTATTTCAATCCACACTCCCACGTAGGGAGTGACCTCCCGGGACAACCCTTAAGTAATGGTCACATTATTTCAATCCACACTCCCACGTAGGGAGTGACGAAAAATACTTCCTAGAACACAAGGCCGGATCTGAAATTTCAATCCACACTCCCACGTAGGGAGTGACCGGTTAGCGAGTTTGCATCGTTCAGATACTTAAGATTTCAATCCACACTCCCACGTAGGGAGTGACTGGACCCGGAAAAGGGACGACACTCCTTTATGCATATTTCAATCCACACTCCCACGTAGGGAGTGACAAACTTCGCAACCTTCTCCGCTTCTTCTAGCGTAATTTCAATCCACACTCCCACGTAGGGAGTGACCAAAAAGCTAAAAAGGTCGTCATCTATGGTCCAATTTCAATCCACACTCCCACGTAGGGAGTGCATGTGCTGACTGTATCGTTCACATTCTTAATTGCATTTCAATCCACACTCCCACGTAGGGAGTGAGCGAATTGACACGTAAAAATGTCATAATTTCGTTAAAGTGACCGATAGAATTACTTTAATACGCTAATTACAAAGGGTTAATAACAATAAATCCTGATACTTAATACATTATTTGTAATAAATCTGGTGCGAATCTCCTAGGGATTTCATGTGAGCTTGAGGTTCGCACCAGATAAATCAATTCTTCATAGTCTTCTTAGACATTTGAACGTAAGCAAGATATGGGAACAGAATATTCAATCCACGCTCCCACGTAGGGAGCGATATGTACACAAAATTTTAGATGATCTGCCTTCTAATATTTCAATCCACGCTCCTACGTAGGGAGCGACACGCAAGCATATAAATTCTATACTGATTATTCACTATTTCAATCCACGCTCCCACGTAGGGAGCGACTAAAGAGACCAAGCGCTCTGACAACATAAACCAAATTTCAATCCACGCTCCCACGTAGGGAGCGACACTGCAAGCCTTCACCCGGGCCGCTCGGGATCTGATTTCAATCCACGCTCCCACGTAGGGAGCGACTAGTCACACAGTGGGCATTGTTGGGCGATGATTTATTTCAATCCACGCTCCCACGTAGGGAGCGACGAACAGCGACCTGAAGGTCATTGATCCGAACGGCCAATTTCAATCCACGCTCCCACGTAGGGAGCGACCAAAACGAGAGGTGGAAAGAGTTTTCCATATATGAAATTTCAATCCACGCTCCCACGTAGGGAGCGACGACATTAAACCAAGCTGTGATATCTCTGGTGGGAATTTCAATCCACGCTCCCACGTAGGGAGCGACTTGCAGGCGGAGACATCCAGCCAGAAGCGCCACAGATTTCAATCCACGCTCCCACGTAGGGAGCGACAGTCTGGTGACTTGGCTTGTGCCCGTGCGCTGCTGATATTTCAATCCACGCTCCCACGTAGGGAGCGACAGTGTGCCAGAATGTTGCGTAATGCCTTTTGACATTTCAATCCACGCTCCCACGTAGGGAGCGACGGAATCAATTCGTAATCCGCAGGGTATGTACTGATTTCAATCCACGCTCCCACGTAGGGAGCGACGTTTTTCGTGCGATCTGCGGACTAAGGGAGTACATTTCAATCCACGCTCCCACGTAGGGAGCGACCCAAAGCTTGAAGGACTTGCCCTCTTTTCGTTTATTTCAATCCACGCTCCCACGTAGGGAGCGACCTCTAAAAACATCAGATAACACAAAAACAGATATGATTTCAATCCACGCTCCCACGTAGGGAGCGACGTTATTGTTATTTGATTGTTCACCTTGATCCTTATTTCAATCCACGCTCCCACGTAGGGAGCGACTTGCGATGTTAAATTTGGAAACCAACGTGTATGTTGATTTCAATCCACGCTCCCACGTAGGGAGCGACCTTGTCACTCCCTTCCTTGACTTGTAGCTTCTTTAATTTCAATCCACGCTCCCACGTAGGGAGCGACATAAAGAAGAAAGAAAATTTCGTCTCAATCAAGATTTCAATCCACGCTCCCACGTAGGGAGCGACACCAAGCGTGGTACACAATGGAGGTAGCGTCTGATTTCAATCCACGCTCCCACGTAGGGAGCGACACTGACAGTAAATATCTAATACTGCCGGAGAGGAATTTCAATCCACGCTCCCACGTAGGGAGCGACGACGACTGTAACGTTAGTAACTACGTTTGTCATAATATTTCAATCCACGCTCCCACGTAGGGAGCGACCAAAGTACGCTAACTCGATCACAGAGCCATTAACATTTCAATCCACGCTCCCACGTAGGGAGCGACGAACAGCTAGCTTTCATATCGTTGTGGACAGCAAGATTTCAATCCACGCTCCCACGTAGGGAGCGACAATGACACCAGAATCTGCGGCGAACGCCCTTAAAATTTCAATCCACGCTCCCACGTAGGGAGCGACATTGCCAAGGTATTCCTAACTAAACCTGACTCAATTATTTCAATCCACGCTCCCACGTAGGGAGCGACCCAATCGGTCAGCGATACAGTCTATGGACCCAGTAATTTCAATCCACGCTCCCACGTAGGGAGCGACGTGTAAATGACAACGATTAAAATAACGGTAAGCATTTCAATCCACGCTCCCACGTAGGGAGCGACCGGGGGTGTCCGCTAGCATGGGCGTAGCGTTATTAATTTCAATCCACGCTCCCACGTAGGGAGCGACGTTTAAATACATCAAGGGCTCCGGCGTCCAGTTTATTTCAATCCACGCTCCCACGTAGGGAGCGACGCCGTATAACAAAACTTTCTTTTGTGCTTCGGTATTTCAATCCACGCTCCCACGTAGGGAGCGACCGCGGGGGAGTATCTTCTATCTCATCACCGGATATTTCAATCCACGCTCCCACGTAGGGAGCGACTTAACGACATGTCCATCGTGGAGAGTTTTCATGATTTCAATCCACGCTCCCACGTAGGGAGCGACAGCGAATAAACACTTAAATAGAGCATAATCTCTTTTGGAACATCTCTAAAATTACTTTAATACGCAAAACTCAAAGCGTCAATTAGTTTAGAGACAATATTTATACATAAAATGTAATTTTTCTGGTGCGAATCCCCCAGGGATTTCATGTGAGCTTGGGGTTCGCACTACATCATCCAGTCTTATCTCTCCTTAAATGCACTCTACTACAATAAAAAAAGACCGGAGGCATCCCCCCGATCTCTTCTCACACCCTATGCGGGATCGTAATTTGATAATGTTGCAAATCTTTTTCGAGCCCTATTATTTCGACCGCTTCTTCGCCGCGTCGATTTTGGAAGGGTCCAGGCCTTTCCAGATATTCGGAATATCTACCTGTTCCGGATGATCAAAGACCAGAAACGCGGTTGGCAGATAACGTTCGCCATACTGCGAAGAAGGCTTGTTGATAATCTCGTTGTCCTTGACGAGAACCGTCGAGGAGCCACCATCCAGATTCGCTGCGATTACGGCACCGTGCTTGAGCATGATTTGCTGTACATCGTATAGGTTCGCCCCTAAGCTGTAGCTTGGTTGTCTGCCGTCAATTACCACGAAGATAATGGCGCCGTCCTCACGTTGGCCCATAGCTGTCCGTGGTGCAATCCCCCAGCCATCGGCTGCGTTCTTGACCAGCCCCTTGCCGTTGACAATGATACGTGGCTGGAACGATACGGCCTCCTGAACCCCCATTTTACTGAGTTCATCTAGCGTGTAGTTCCCCGCGATCATCTTACCTTGCTTATCGAGGCCGACGATCTGCGTAGATTTCTTCCCGCCAAGCCCGTTGTAATAGAGCTTTCCTTGAGAGATGACGATGCCGATCGGCTTGAAGCCATTCCCGCTCCAGTTCGGATCGGCGAATCCCCCGCCATTCACCCCGGCGATCGCCCCGAGTCGCTTCACCATACTGGTGACCTTTTCCCCGGAGCCGGTTTTGTTCGGAATGCCTAACCGGATCTTGGTAGGATCATTGACGATCATAACATATCCAGAGTAGCCGGTACCGGAGACAGGTTCGATCTCCACCAGTTGCTTCTCTTTCACTTCCGGTGGAGGTGTATGGATGGCATGGGTGTCCTTCTCATCGCCCATCGTATCGAAACGTTTTGTGTACTCGGCTACCCGCGCCTTCAACTCTTCCTCACCAATAATATATTTGGCCCACTGCCGATGTTGAGTAGTGATCAGTGTATCCGCGATCGTAAAGCGTAGATTTTTGGCCGACGGTGCAAAATACAGCCAGCCTCCTCCGGCAAGGAGCAGAATTAAGAAGAACAGCAATACCTTGGACAGTGTACGAAAAAAGCTCTTTTTCTTGCGCTTCTTGACCGTTTTCTTCTTGCGCATGGTCGAGCGCTCTGGTAATGATGATTTCACTCTTTTCTTTCCTCCCTGATTCTTGCCACGAATAAAAAGAATACATAACGTATCTTTTAATCATAGACGAAAATGAGAGAGTAAAGGTTTCAATTTCTTCAATTTTTAGAGCTGGTTCGACTTCATCTAACAACCTATTAATCATTATTTATCGGAAAATATTGGTGGATCGGTGTGAAGCGCCTCGTCAGGCTGAGTATGCCGCCATGCTGTAAAGACAACCCGGAACCCTGCACGCGTAGGTGCACATAGGAAGGGTCCAGCCTGTTTACCAGTCAGATGCGGGAAGCGAGCGACGCGGATTGTTCGCCACGGATGATGCTCCGTCCGAGCGCGGATAATCACCGCATCATTAGACCGGGAAGCACGGATTGTGACGGTCTCCCCCGTCCATTCCGCTACGGGCGATAGTGACCAGTCGGAGTAGTCGTCGGTAACGACGGCACCGATGTGGGGAACCCCGTCATTAAGCTCGATACCTGCTTTGATCCACTGCACCTTGCTGTGCCAGAGCATCAGTCCGGCTTGATCGTACAGCTCAGTGAAGCTGTCTAGCCGGAAGGTCACCTCGACACCCTGATCGTCCCCCCACGGAGCCAGAAGCGCATGGCCATTGTCATGCTGGAATTCATAGAGTGTTTTCTCCCAATAATCACTGCCTTCCACAGCCTCAACATTGAGAGTGTCACCTTCTGTGTTTACTGATTTCGGGGGAACCGTCCAGGTTCCGCTGTTCCATGGAATATTGTTTACATTCATCATACATCCGCCTCTCTAAGGATCTGCTCTAATGCCGCCCTACGCCGCCACCGCTACTTGCACCACCACCGCCGGAAGAACCGCCTCCAGAACTGCTTTGTCTACCCGATCCGCCGCCACTGCTGGAACCTCCCCCGCCGCTATTTCTCGAAGAGCTACTTCCAGAGGAATGACGTCCAGCGCCACCACCACTGGATGAACCGCCGCCGCCCCAATTGCTGCCCCCAGAGGAACGACGTCCGCTGGAAGAGCTGCCACTCGAAGAGGAGGAACGATGATGCCGATAATCATCCCTATCCCAATGGTTATGCCGACGTTTATTGCGACGGCTGTAGGGATTGTATCGTACACCATACTTCGAGAGATTCCGGCTTCGCCGCCAGGAAGAAAAGATGAAAAGTCCTATGATTCCCAAAAAGACCTTAAACATGCCAGAAGTCACTCCAGAATTTCCGGATTTCTCACTGGTACCGTCAGTTTGGGTAGCAGCTGCCGGAGTCGCTCCCCTATCACCGACTGCCTTGCTTGGCGCGGCCTCCGCTCTAGACAGGAAGAAATTATATAAAGCGTTCGCTGTAGCCGTGGCTCCACCTGCATAATCCTTTTTGGCAAAGGAAGGCTCGAGGGCGCTATTCAGAATGCCTTTGATCACTTCATTGGTGAGAACCTGATCCACATCTTTACCCTGCAACACGTGGTAGTTATCTCCCCCAATGTCCAGAACGAGCATCGTATCCTTCGGTCCCGCGCCTACCGATGCGAACTTCATATACGTGTAATCCTGTAAGGTCTTGCCGCTAGTGTTCTTGACTGTGACGACATAAATCCCGTTCCCGGTAGTGTCCTTATATCTGTTGCTGGACTGATTGAGGTAATCCTTCGTGACTTGCTTGAACACCCCAGCATTGTCCGAAACATAGGTTTTGTTGCCTACGCTTTCGGTCCAAGTACCACCCAGGGCTTGAATGAAAGACCCATAGGTTTTATAGACACCGTTGCTATAATTCTTGGCTGCAAAATCAGGCTCGAGCTGCTGGGACAGGATCTCCGAAATCTTGCTATCCGGTAGCGTGTTCACAATCCCCTTGCCCTGCACCGCCCAGTAATCGTCATCTTTAATGGAAAGGAGCAGCAGAACCCCATTGTTCTTCTCCTTGGAGCCGATGCCCCACTTATTGAACAAGGATGTAGCATAATCCTTGATCGGCATCCCCTTGGTAGAATCAACGGTCACCACCACGACCTGCGCTTCATTCTTCCTATGTAACTTAATTCCGTAATTCACTAGATAATTCTCAGTCTTGTCATTCAGCACGTTGGCAAAATCATTCACGTAAAATGCTCCGGTATGCTCCGGCAATGTGCCCTTCGCGAAGCTCAGTACGGGAAACAGCATCGTAAGTATAATGGCAATCCAAGCAATTTTTAGTGGTTTATGCTTCATAAATGCACCTCCTGTATGTTTCTATTCTCTTTATCGGATACGGTGAGCTTCTGGAATAGTTTCGCCTAATTAACGAAGCTTCCGTTTAGAAATTCTACAAAGGTTTCCAGCTATCCTTCATTGGGGTGCACTTCACTTCCTACTCTCCAGCGGCATCACCAAAGAAACGGCGGGCATCCTGCACGTAGGATGCCCGCCGTTCCCTAATAATTATTGCTGAAAAAGAATTACTCTCCGTAGTTGAACAGTGGCGTAGACAGATAACGTTCCCCAGTATCCGGCAAAATCGTCACGATTGTTTTCCCCTTAAACTCCGGACGTTTGGATAGCTCTGCCGCCGCGTACACAGCCGCGCCAGAGGAGATGCCGACCAGCAGTCCTTCTGTTCTGGCCAGTGCTCTCGCGGTGGCAAAGGCATCATCGCTTTTCACCTGGAGAATTTCATCCACAAACTCTGGACGATAATTATCCGGGATGAAGTTGGCACCAATCCCTTGGATGCGATGACCGCCGGGAGCGCCGCCGGAAAGCACCGGAGAATCATACGGCTCAAGAGCAACGATATGTACATCTGGATTACGCTCCTTCAATAACTGGCCCACACCAGAGACCGTTCCGCCGGTACCGACCCCGGCAATAAAAACATCCACCTGTCCATCGGTGTCCCGCCAGATTTCTTCGGCTGTTGTCGTCCGGTGAATCTGTGGATTCGCCGGATTACTGAACTGCTGTGGAATGAACGCACCAGGCGTACGTTCGGCTAGCTGCTCCGCTCTTCTGACAGCACCGCTCATGCCCTCCGCACCTGAAGTCAGCACGATCTCAGCCCCAAGAGCTAGCATGAGCTTGCGGCGTTCAACACTGAATGTCTCGGGAAGCACAATAATCAGCCTGTACCCCAGACTGGAGGCCGCAAAGGCCAGCCCGATCCCTGTGTTCCCGCTCGTAGGCTCAATGATGACAGAATCCTTGTTAATGTAGCCCTTCTCCTCGGCATCCTTGATCATGGCATAACCGGTTCGATCCTTCACACTACCCGCAGGATTAAAGTATTCGAGCTTGGCCAAGATTCTTGCCTCTAAATTCTGACTGGCACCGTATCTGGAAATCTCAAGTAGCGGGGTGTTCCCGATTAGCTCGGTTAAGCTTTGATAGATATTACCCATATTCCCACTCCTATTATCAATTTTTCCCATCTGTTTACTATGTATTAATAGTAGCAGATATTTGATTTTTTTCAACCGTGATCACACGGATTACAATATCCTCAACCTTAATTCTTAATCTAAAACGGGTCCCTCCCTCAGTGAAGGGAAAGGACCCTCATTCAATGATTCAGCAGATATACAAGATCAGAACAGTGCCGAAGGCAGAAGCTTCCTGCCACCCTTAACAAGCGTGGACTCCAGCATATCCCCTTTGCTTCCGCCAAAGTAGAGCTGCCAGTATACGCCGAACCTAATACTAACATCATTCTTAACCAGCTCGGGCGGAGTAACAATCAGCCACTGGAACCGAAGTGCCTTGGAGATTTCAAACACCGGGTCCAGTACGTTGTTCGAGACCATCTCGCCAAATGGATTATCATACAAAAAGACGGTCCAGCCCTTGTTCTCACGGTTCACCCGCTTGTGCGTCATAATCATCATCGCTACCAGCAACTGAACGGACTGCCGCTGACCACCGCTGCCGACGGCTTCATCCAAGGCCCCTCTGTTGATGACCTCCCAATCAGAATAATGAAATTCTTCAGGAGCAGCATACAGGAAGTAGTTTTCTGTAACCGGCTTGTACACTTGGAGAATCGGGAAACGATTCTGGAAGGCGGCATAGACGATTCGGCCGTCGTTAATAATTTCTTTGACCGCGGGAGCCGGAACCTGCTCCATTCTCGGATATTTCTTCAACAGATCCTGGATACAGTGATTGAAATAGTCTGTGACTAGCGGCTCCACATCGTCAGTGGCACGTGGCACGTTGATATTCTTATAGCTCAACTTAACCAGTGGAAAAGCATGCTGATTCTCATTATGAATGATCATCCGCCGCTCCATCCGCTTCATGATATCCACGATCTGAATGACACGCTTCGAAGCCCGGCCGACCCACAGCTTACGGGACAGCTCCATCCCTTCCTTGTCGCTCTGGATGCTATCAATCTGGTCACGGGAACTACGCAGCATGGAATCCAGTACCTGGCGGGCAATTTGGAAATCGTCCCAGTGAACGGTGTTCAGACGATCCTGAATTTTGGTCTCCAGATCGGCATTCCAGCCGCTCTTGGAGAGCCTGCTGCTCAGCACGTTCTTCTCCTCTTTGACTTTCTTAGAGAGCTCCGCCCGTTGCTCTCTCCGCTGTTTGATCTGGAGAAGCCATTCTGACACGAACGCCTCACAGCTTCCCTGAACGCGTTCCTTCACCTCTTCCGGGATGTCGCGCAGGTTCACACGCTCTTCGATATGAGCGTTCATAATTTGCCGTTGATTGGATAAGGTCTGGATCAGCCAGTCTATACGCTCCAGCCCTCGTTTACATTGAGCAAGCAGACGCTCGTTGTCCTGGAAGCGTTGGTTGATCTCTTGCTCTTTGTAATCCAGCCCCTCCGTCCAGATTTCTACCGGACGCTCATGCTTCATCTTGATGGCTTTCTCGGCCTTGCTCAGCTCTTTCTGCAGATTGTCCGTTACGGTCTGGCAGCGGATATAGTCATCATGGATCTGCTGATAGTCCTCCTCCAGCCTCGCCGTATCTTCTTTCTGGCGTGTTCTGGCCGCCATGATGGAGTCGGCAGAGTCAGACGGCTCGGGCGCGCTACGCCACCCGGCATCGATTCCGCCGAGTGCAGACTCCAGCTCGTTCAGATTCTCCCGGGCAGCCGTGATCTGCGCCCCCCGAGTGCGGATATCCAGCTCGCTACGAGAGAGCGATTGCTGGAGAGCTTCCACGGTGCTAAGCAGTTGCAGCAACGTGTTCTGTTCCGCAGGGTCCACAAGTTCAGAAGCTGCGGCTACTTCCTCTTCCATTACAGGCGCTTGTTGATCAGCCGGGAACACAAGCTCCGGGAACCAGAGCTGAAGCCTCGGGAATAGCGAATACCGCGTATCGCCCATCCATTTCTCACGCTGGCTGGTCATATTTTCTCTTTGTCCAGCAAGCTGGAGCAGCTGCTGATCTCTGACGGCGAGCTCTCTGACCAGCAGGCCTTTCCGTTCTACCGCTCTCTGCTTCTCCTGACGCGCCTCTTCCTGCGCCCGGGTCCGCTCAATCCAGCTCTGCAAGGCGAGCTGTCGTTGCTGTTGTTCGAGGATAGCAGCGGAGCCTTCGGTAAGCTCCCGGCTGAGCCGGACTATGAGACCTTCATGGTTTTGTAGCTCCGCATTCAGCTGCCCTATCTTCTGGCGCAGCTCTTGTTCCAGCAGTCTCAAAGCATCCATCTTGGCGCGCAGGACCGACGTATTGTCGAGCTGGAACAGCCGATCATACTCCTGACGAGCAGATCTCAGCTTGGACAGATACGCTTCACCGTCCTGCAACTCCTGCTCTCGCTCTTTGAGCTTGGCGGTGATGCCATTCTTCCAGTTCATAAACCGTTCCGGCTGCAGCACCATTTGCGGCCCTTCACTAGCAAGGAGCATTAAGGCTGGAGAATCCGCAGCTGCCATATCCTCACGGATAAATAGCGGTACAGGAGATTTGAGCAGCACCATTTTCAGCATATCCGGCTGGATCTTCTCTGCTTCGCGCTTGGTGAGAATCAGCGCATAAGGCAAGAGCGGATATCGCTCCAGCTCCTCTTCCCGGGCGAGATAAGGGAGATCATTCAGGTAAGAGCTGCCCGCTACCGACTGGATTTTCAGATTATCCAGCATGTCCTTGACGGTCAGAATATCCCCATTGGGCACCCAATAGGATTGATTCTGCAGCTCCACATCCAGTAGCTGATGATAGTAATCCCGGCGGAGCCGCTTGTTCTGCTGCCCCGTCTCCTCGATTCGGTGCAGAAACCTCGCGGTTATGTCTTCCTTCACTTCATATAGCGCTGTAGTTCCAAGCCGGCTATGCTCGTCATACAACTCCAGCAGCACGACAAGCTGTGACCACAGCTGTGATTCCCGTTGATTCTGCGTATCCAGCAGGGCACTCAGCTCACCAGTGTCTCGTTCATTGGCTGCGAATTGCTCGGCAAGCCGCGTATGCGATGTGTGCAGCGTCAAACGTTGTTCTTCCGCTGTTCTAACTCGCTCCTTCAACAATATGGACGTCTCTTCTAGTTCCTCCACGGTGGCAAGCGACCGTTGAAGCGCAGGGGCAGGCGTATGAGCAGCTTCCGATCCATGCTTGGCGGCAAAGGTACCCATGTCCTCGCTATACTTGCGGATGACCGACGTCAGATCATTGATCATCACATCAAGGGTAGCCAATTCCCGCAGGGATTCATCCCGCTGCTTCCGCAGCGTTTCTTCTTCCCCAGTAAGAGAATGTAAAGAAGCTGCAAAGTTACTAAGAGTCTGTTGCCACAAACGGGCGACAACATCCCATTGCTGCCGTAGATTCTCCTTCGTCTCCTGAATCACCTCTTGGCGCTCTTGCATTTCCATTGAGCCTTCAATAGCCTGAATTTCCTTCTGCCACTGCTCTATTTGCGATATCTGGAGCTTGCGCTTGGCAAGAGAGTGGGCAATCTCCAGTTTCTTCTCCATCTCTTTGGAGTCAGCAAGCCGGCTGCGCGCACGATTCTGATGATCGCTCAGCGTATTGAACTCCGCTTGCTTGGTCTCCAGCTCGTCCTTACTACGCAGATACTTGAGGTTATCTCCTTCGAAGCGAAGCTGATCGGCCTCTTGATGATGCCCTGCGAGTTCGTCTGCAATCTGACGGCGTTCGGTCTCGGCACTATTCAGTTCTTCGTGGATCACAGTGTACATCTGCCGACCCAGCAGCTCCGTCTCCTGCACGGCTTCCTCTGCTGCCGAGCCCTGTCCAACCAACTCATACAGCGGACCTGCCATACCTAAAAACTCGGTATACGCCTGTTCCCGCTGCTCCAGCATAGGCAAGCGCTGAGCTACAGTAGCAGCATCAATGAACATCCGCTGTAGAGAGTTATCGTCCTCCTTCAACCCTTCGTTCAGGCTGGCACCGATCTCGGGAATAATCAGCTTCTCGAACACGTTGTGATTCGTGAAGGCATCATGCTTTTTGAAATAACCCTTGATCCCGCCTTCTTCCCCGTTGATTCTCCGCATATTGCGCCATTCGGCGATATGTATATCCCTGACTGCCAGGAAATCATAATATCTTTTCATTTCCGAGCTATGACTCCCGAATGGCATGATCTCATTGCGACGTTCACGAACCCATTGCTGAATGGTCTCAAAGTCTGCCGGTTCGCGGGTAGTCTCATTATAGAGTGGAAGGGTCGAGAGATTGAGGTCAGCGCCCTCGCCGTATTCCAGCAGCGCATATAGCAAATAATCTACCTTGATATCCTGCTGGTCCAGCGAGTTATGCGCCGTCATGGCGATGCCAGTCGTGATATATTCGTTGCGCTCACTGTTATCCAGTCGCCATTCTATCGCCACGTGAAAGGTGTAGGGCTTGAGCTGTTTTTTATGATTATGAAAAAAAGCCTCGACTTGGTTCTCGCTATCTTTTCCCCATGGTGTCTTCGGAATCAGGAGTTGGAAAATGGATTGCAGCAACACCCCTTTCCCGCCTCCGTTCATCAGCGTGATCAGCGTATTGGCGGGTCCCTCCTCATTACACAGATCCAGCACCATATCGTCATATTTCTTGAGCATTTTCTCATATTTGAGTCCGGATATCCGAATGCGTTCAATCCGCGGCATGGACTTCACCTTCCTTTTCCGCCAAAGTCCGGCCGATCAAACCTCTTAATTCCTGATAACGGTCAACATCATGATACAGGTAGCGCATTCTCTCATAGAGTTCTTCACGCGGGAAAATCCGTTTCTCCTGCTCGGAGATGAAGACCAGCTTCTCCTCTTCCAGCAGCTTCATCCCTTCATGAATCAAACCGATCCGCGAGTTGGCACCTCTCGACAAGAGATCGCTCTCCCCCTGGCTTTTGGTCTGCATGTACAGACTGGACCATACCTTGTGCATGGCCTGTATATCGAGCTGCCACTGGCGGCTGAACCGGCCGTCCTCATCCATCTGAATCCAAGCTTGAAATAACGAAGACACCTGATCGGCAATCTGAATATAAGACATACTATCCTGTCCCGGCTTGAAATTCGTCTCGTCCTGATCCATTTCTGCCAGAAAGACGAGGATGATGATATTAATCGTATGTAAATGGGTTTTGCGCTCGATGCGCGAGTATTTATTCTTCAGCTGCGTAAAGTTCGTAGCGAATACCGAGCCCAGCGGATTCACCAACAGGTGGAGCCGATGCCCGGAATTCATCACCCGGCAGCCCGCTTCTTTCGCCACATATTGAAGTGCGTCATATGAAGCGGTATCCTGCAGGCATTCAGCGGCGGCAGGATCATCGAGGGGCAGCACCTTTTTACGAAGCAGTTCAAAAAACAGCCGTGATGCCTGCTGCACTTGTTCCAGTGAATAACTCATGATGTGCTTCACACCTTTCTATTCTACAATCGTAATCGTATACGGACTGATATCAAGACCGGGCCAGGATACACGCTGCGCCCCTTCCACAGCGATTGACGTCCGCAGCTTTTTACCACGCAGTACCTCCAGGTGAGGATTACCCGTTAACAAACGCGCGATCAGTTGCTGACATTCGTCGCTGCCACTGCCGCTGTTGACCCCCTGCTCCTGCACCGTAATTTCGGTCTGGAAGAACTGAATCCATAGATCGACCGCATGGGGAATGGCAGCCCATTTGCGTTGCTCCTCTGCTGTAAAAGCCTCCGCTGTGAATGTAAACGTCCCTTGCTCTGCCAAGGTATGAAACACCGGTATCCACAATTCGACTACCTCTGCCCATGGAATGCTTTTTGCAACATAGGGTGGAGAGAGGTCCTCCATCTCTTCCTCCAATTCATCACTCATTAGCTCAGGCATAAAACCAACGTCCTGTTCTTCCCAAGCCCAAGGCAGCGGATAGACAAAATCCTGATTCGGCGCGAACAGACCACCGATCAGCAGATCCAGACTGTCCCCAGAAGGTAATCCCTCTTCCTTGACCCATTCCTCCCATACATGTGTACGGAAATTGAAGCCCGCCGCCCCCCAGAACAGTTCCGGGAAATTCAGCCGCAGATTCGTCTCCACCTCTAAAATATTAAGAACCATCTCGGCCAGCTCATCATGCACCCGTCTGGACAGCTCCACCCGCTCTGACAGCAGACGAATCTCGTTAAAGTCGATAACATCTTTCTCATCATTGGCGAGCCGGGCCAACGAACGGTGAATATTGTCAAAATGCCTGCGCTCCTCATCGAACTGGTGATGGATCTCCTCCAGCCGCTGGTGACGCGACACTCCGTATTCGCTGAAAATATGCTTTGGATTGCGGCGCAGCGCATTCCGGTATTCTTGTTGCTGCTGCGTCATTTTACGCACCCGGGAGATCAATTCATTGACATCCTGCAGCGCCCGGGTCACCCGGCCATGCTTGATATGCATCTGAATTTCCAGCAGCTTGATGCTGATCTGGAATTCCTCGATGATCTCATGGCTCATGAAGATCAGCTCCATGGCATACTCCGAGAGCCGGTAGATCGTCTTGCCGTTCTCCTCCCAGCTACTCCTCGTCGCGTCTTCGTCCACCGCAAAATATTTATATTTCTGCAGCGTCATCTGCCGCGTGGCATCATCATAATACCAGGATTCAAAATCCCCGCCGTTCCCGCTCCACAACAAACCATCTACCAGACGCTCCACCGACTCGGTTGTGCCTAACGGGGCTATATTAAACCGCTCCAGCGCCGTCCAGACTAGCGCAATGATATCTTCCTTGGACCGTCTTTCATTAGATTCCAGTTCCAGATAATAGACTTGCAGCAGGACGCTTAGCGCCAGCATCTCTTTATAAGGATGAATCTCTCCAAGGTTCATACCAGCGCCCAGATTCCACAAGGGATTCAGCCGTTTATTCCGCTCACCAAAATCAGACCAGTTCATCTTTCAGCCAACCCTTCATTATCTAAAACTAGCATTCTCAATCCATCAGCCTCCATAAAAATAACATAAACCCATATCCGCCCCTCGGTGGGGATACATATGGGTTGGAGATTTCAGCATTACCTCTTAACATACGCGAATATACGTTTCTATTATAGCATAATTGAGTATTCTTGCTAATTGGGGTACCGCCAACAAAACGCGAAAAATGTACGCTATGTTTTTTGGACCCTAAACCTCCATAATATTTCAAGGTGGTCTTCTAAAATAAGATACAAAAATGCTAATACCCACTCCAAGCTTTTAAGTAGCGAATCAGTACGCTCAGCTAAGTGTTCGCTATCCACATGCTGACTCGAGCTTTGTTTCGGTTAGTTCGATTCGGTCCAATATTTTTGGGGCATTAGATATTCATCGAAATCTTTGCGTTGACGGCTGACAACAATGGATACGTCACCAGAACAGACATCATCTCGAAGAACAGCCAAAAATTACATCCATGAACAAAGGTGGTTTATTTTATGAAAAATCTATTAGACGATCTGGAGGATTAAATTTGATGGGATCTGATTAATGAGGGGTGTTCCGAAGGAGACTTTATATAAGACGAATAAAAAAAGTAACAGAGAGCGAAAAGGAACGAAGAGGAAGGTTTGGAACTGTAGCAGCGAAGCGCTCGCCTCAAAGCTTTCCGCAGGAAAGCTCGCGTCGGAAGCTTAAGCTGTACCCCGATTTCAACCGCTAAAGGCGGCATATAAAGAAGAAATCTGGGTACAACAGCGACCGGAAGTCCAAACATTCAGCGAAGTGACACCATCTGGAGTGGCCACAACAATCCGCAGCAACCGCTTTTCGATCTTTTCCGTCCGTTGAGCAGCCTCAAAGCGTAACGCTAGCGTTTGAATTGATTTGGGCTCCCTGTTCATAATGACTTCTAAGCTTCGTTATTCATTTTTCTCTAGATAAAAAAGATGATCTGTGGATTTTAATGTATCGTCAACCGTTAAATAAGTTGATCGTCCCAAGTACAGCGGAATTTGCAGCTTGGTAAAATCGGGAATTCCATCCTCTTGGAAAAGAGAGTCATCGCGATGAGCCTGCACAATTTCGCCTGTAATAAATTCGTGGCTACCATAGGAGTGAATATCTAGGATTTTGCATTCATATGCACCGTACGCGTCTGTGAGAATAGGGATATCCAATTTATTTCCATCACGATATGAAATATCAAACTCTTTAAATTTATTCTTCTGGTTACCAGAAAACGTACCTGCGGCTTGAATCCAGTTAGAACGGCTCGAAGGAAGGAAATTGATTCCGAAAGATCCGCTCTCTACGATTAACTTGTATGAATACGTTTCTTTACGAATTGAAATCCCATAAATCGCCGGTTGATACGAGATCAATGTGTGCCATCCTGCCGCCATCAAATTTTGTTTACCATCATGACGGGAAGTGATCGAAGCGACGATTCCCGGATATGAGTACATCGATAATTGCTCTTTTGGTTGTAACATAACTTCCACTCCTTGTTATTGTTATTTTCTCGGTTAACTGTTTAAACGACGCGAACCTGTCTAGAACTCAAGTGATCGGTTTAAGAATTTGCAGAGTGATCAATCTACTATACCCGCTTTGGCTAGAGACACTAGCGCGTGAACACCGATTACGAAACGAGGTTGTCCTATAGACATCCCACGATTCGTTGTAATCATTAATCGATCACTCCTTGTTTAAATGGCTCTACCTAAATCTTAGACATCTTATTCTCCATCCTCCCGGTGTACTTCAATTGTTTAATGTACTATTTACTAACTAATAGTAGATAAGATTACACACCGTAATTAACTTTATAACTGTAAGTGAATTATATTCTATAACTGCAACCGAGTCAACGACAGTATTATTTTTCTAAAGTAAAGGACAGATTTTATCTGCCCTAGGCGAAAGGACCGCACGATACGCCAGTTAAGGTTTGCTTAGTGTGACGCAGTGAATCTCTTACGGCGGTGAAACTGTGACTTAACTATTTACAATCACGCGCTCAAGCAGACCTCCACTTGTCAGTGTGGTAAAGAACATGTCGAGCATTTCGAAACAGACGATTTCTTTCTAGAAAATCATAATCTGGAATGTGATTTGTGGAAGGCCACATTGAAATGATTCTAAAAATGAATCTTAGATCTGTTCCAGGCCCAAAGAAGGTCATCTAGGAAAATCCTACGCAAACTCAAATGTGTAATCGCTGCGGTTAACCAATGGTTCTTCGAAAAGGGCCTAAAGGGGAATTTTATGGCGGCAGCACATTTCAAGGGCAGAAACATGAAGGCTATTGCATCCTAAAAAGCGAAAAAAGAAGCAATTCTCCCGGCCCTTGCAAACCAGGGGGATTGCTTCTTTTTAGATGGATCATTGAGTTATCGCATTCGTCGCCCAGTGATATAACGCTTTAACCTTATTAGATCTTTAAGCTGATTTATTTCAAAGTGTCTTAGCGTAACGTTTTTCGCATTTTGTTGGCTGTACTCCTAATTAGTATTTATGATTCAACAAGTAATGCAGGTTGTCTTTGACAGTAGGCCATTCTGAATCGAGAATGCTATAGATGACATTATCCAGCACGGTGCCGTTAGACCTCAGACGGTGGTTACGCAATACGCCTTCCCTGACTCCGCCGATTCGTTCAACAGCCCGCTGGGACCTTTGATTATTGCCGATCACTGAGAATTGTACGCGGACAAGTTCCAGTTCTTCGAAGCAGTAGTGAAGAAGCAATGATTTGGACTCGGTGTTGACCCTCGTTCGCCAGTAATCCGGGGCGATCCAGGTGCAGCCAATCTCCGCGTTCCGGTGATTCACATCCAGATGATGAATACGGGTGGTGCCGATGATTTGATCGGTAGCCCTATCGAAGATAGTATAAGGAGCCTCTGTGCCATTTTCTTTGTTCGCGAGTGCAGTTAAAAGTAATTGGTCAATCTGTTCAGGCGTAGTGACTTGCCTCCAGGTATACTCCCAGATTGAAGGGCTTGCCAATACAGCAGTCAGCCCGGCAGTGTGACTTTTTTCCATTGGAACAAGCCGAATAGCTTCGCCTGACAGTTCATCAAGATGTGTAGGCCACATGTGAATCCAACGCTCCCTTTGGTAGGATGATAGAACTTGAGAAAATGGTCTTCCAAGACCAAGTATGCTTTACCAATGGGCATGAAATCAACTAGTTTTTTATTCTACAATTTCCCTGCCAGAAGGCTGGGATTCCACCTCACGAAACGACGTGTCCTGACCGTTGATTAGGACTCCGTACGTCCCTTTTAATTCCCTATTGAAGAAGTCCAGCACGTTGCGATTCACGATGTCTGCACCACGTTTGCCGCTGATGCTGCCAGTCATTCCTAGGTATCGAAATAGCGGTGAGAACAGCTGGTAATCGACTGGGAACCGTCCATAGTTTTGTTTAAATTTTCACGCTTAGGTAAAAGAAAAAGAAGCCCCTTCCGGGCTTCTCGCTTCATAACATACTGGTTAGGCTCCGCTAACAATCCCAGCCTCACGAATTCGGGCGATAATCTCCCCAACCTCTTCCACCTGGCTGGCGATATGATCCGCTCCGGCGCTTCTAAGTTCTTTCTCTGAACCATATCCGAACAGAACGCCAATAGATTCCACTCCGCAGCCTATGGCCCCGATAATATCATGCTTGCGGTCGCCGATCATCACCGCTTGTTCTGGAGCGATAGCGTTCTGATCCAGAACGTATTGGATCACTTCTTGCTTCTTGGAACGCGTTCCGTCCAGATTACTGCCCACGACGTGCTTGAAGTAAGAGGCAAGTCCGTAATGCTCGATAATTTGCTCGGCAAACACGGTCGGCTTGGAGGTTGCCACATATAGGCTATATCCCTGCTCTTTCAACCCCTCAAGCAGTTCAGGAATACCTGGAATAACAGCGTTCTCGAACTTGCCAATGGTGCTGTAGCGTTCACGGTAGAGCTCAACGGCACGGCGGGCCTTGTCCTCTGAGAAACCATTCAATTCGATAAAAGAATCGTATAATGGCGGTCCGATATAGGGAAGTAGCGTATCCAGGTCCTCGACCTGATTGTCCAGCTGGTTCAGGGCATAGGCCACACTCTTCGTAATTCCCACTTTCGGATCGGTTAACGTACCGTCCAGATCAAACAAAATACTTTGCAATGTTTTGCTCACACCTTCAAACTCCCTCCGAAATAAACAACGAATATTAGAACTATTGATTACCAGTGCTTCTCGATGAAGGTGTCACGACCAGACTGTTCCCGGTCCTCCTTGTAATGCTTAGGGTTCTTCTTATGATAATCCTGGTGATACTCCTCCGCACGGTAGAAGACCGGGGCCGGCAGAATCTCTGTCACAATAGGTCCTTCGAATCGGCCGCTGGCAGCCACATCCACCTTGGAAGCTTCTGCCGCCAGGCGCTGTTCCTCATTATAATAGAAAACCGCTGTCCGGTATTGGGAGCCACGGTCCTGAAATTGACCTCCGTCATCCGTAGGATCGATTTGCGGCCAAAACAGCTCAAGCAGCCTTTCATATGGGAATAGCGCGGGGTCGAACGTAATCTGTACAACCTCGTAATGGCCTGTCTCTCCTGTCTTAACCTCTTCGTAAGTAGGATTAACCGTCTGTCCGCCGGCGTATCCCGAGACGATACCGTGAATGCCCGGCAGCTCTTCAAAAGGGGTTACCATGCACCAAAAACATCCTCCAGCAAACATAGCTTGTTCCATCATTATAATTCCTCTCTCTATCCAGTCATGTATCTACTTATATTAAAGACAAAAACAGTTGTCATTTTGCGTGGTGTTTCTGGGTGTTCCTCGGCGCTGATATTATCGTTCATGGATATCAGTAGGATTATATTGCTTGCTTAATGTTACGTGATGGTATCGAATATGTGATCTTTTACGTGATCTTTTTTAAAAAGTCACACTCACAATCTCATCAAGCTCCAGCCTGCCACAGTAACCCTCACTCCATCTTAACTTAATCCATTTAAGTTGTCGATCAACAGTAAGAACAGTTCCTCAGCACTACCATCAAGAAATGAATCAAATAGACAAAGTATTTATTACTATTATAGTATTTAAATCCTCGGCACCCTTCCCGCCAACCTCAGAACCTCCAACTTTCTCTGCAGCTCCAGCTGCCATTCATGATCTTTCGTCGCACTCGCCAGCCTGGACTGATTCTCGATCATCAGGCAATCCCAGCAATACCCAGCATTCTCCGCAAGCAGTACTGCAGCTCCTTCGCTTCCTCCAGCGTGAGCGCTCCCTTCATATTTATATGAAAGATTTCGGCTAACCTCAAATGCACCGGTAGCATATAACCAACCTACTGTATCATTATCCTAATACATCGTATGTAGTCGTATCAGGAAAATGATACATGTATGAGTTAGTTGATACATTTTATTTGTTACTGTATAATTTTAGGGAAGGAGGCCTGTCCGTGATCGTTAATCATGTCAAGAAAATAATGGAGAAGCAGGGGAAGTCCATCAGAGGGGTAGCTAGAGAAACGGGACTTGCCATTAACACGGTGTCGGGGCTGTACCATGATACGTCCAAACGTGTGGATATGGAGACGCTGGACAGGTTCTGTAAGCATTTAAAGGTCAGCACCGATGAATTGCTCGAATACATAGAAGATGAAGAACCCCCGCCAGAATAATCACTGACGGGACCCAAAGGATACTCTTCTAGGTGTGTGCAAAAATTTAATACAGGGGATGTTTTATATGAAGAAACTAACAACTGCGCTTGTGTTATTCTTATTAATGAATTCATTGATAATGCCAACAAGTGCTCAATCCTCCACTCAAAACCCAAAAGATATTTTAGCCAAGAAATATCCTAACGAGAAGATACTTTCACTTAAAACAATGGACCTAAACAATGATAAGAGGAATGAGTCCGTTATATTAACGAACTCAGGGAATCTCTTTTTCCTAAATTCTAAAGGAGTTTTAGTTCTAATAAATACCGGTGTAGCATACGAAGGAGAAGATTCAGAGATAAAAGTGCTGCCTGTTTCCTCTAAAGAAAAACATGTGGCTATTGTAGTAGAAACCCCACCCTCTACTCTTGTCTATGTATACCGACTTGAGTATGGTACCCTGGTACAAAAACTACAGTTTATTGCAGACCTCGGAGTAGAATTCCGTAAAAATGGCGAAATCATTCAAGTATGGAAAAACTATTCGCCCGGTGGTGGATGGGATATAAATAACTCAAATGTAGGGATATTTACTTGGAACACCAAAACTAACAAATATAATGCTTCAGGTAAGTATGCTCTTCCGCAAAAATAACCCCGAGATCTCGGGGTTTTCTTATTCAACTCCAACTCTACCCACAACTTTTATCCAATCCCAATTATTCTCCCCGGTCCGCAGTTTTATCCGCCGGTTAGATCATCATAAGTCATAACGATTCTCCGAATTCCAAAACATATTTCGGGCCATATATAATCACTGTAACCGATCATGGTCCTCTATTGATTACGCGATGGCCCGTTCAATCTAATGTATTATTTGCTCATCTAATTCCGACTTGGCGCGTAGCGCCTCCTGGTCGGCATCGTGCAGTATACGCGGCTTGTGCTCTGGCAGCGTCATCCCGCTGTACTCAAATATGCTGTCTAGTTTACGTACCATGATGTCCGCCCTTCCTAATAATCAGTCCAGTAATCAATATGACCTCCATCCATGCCCCATGAAACTGTTGCTGGCCGATTCTGGATCTGCTCCCAGCCCTCAATGACCATTGCACTCTCTGGTGGCTTACTGGGCCCACAAGATGTATTCCTGATCGACCAACTCCTGAAGCCCGGCACGGATCTTATCCAGCGTTCTTCCACTCTTTGTCTCCAAAATCCCAAGTGTAGACATGTAACCATGATGAACCGAAGAATGCCGCATGATCATCAACAACTTGCGGGCAGTGTCGCTAGGCATAGTGCTTCTCCGCTACAGCTGCCATGACAGAATGTTGGCTGACAAGAACACACGTGGGAAGCCAGTAGTTAAACAGGTTGCACGGATCCTACCATCTCGAATACCACGAACCTCTAACTTTCATTGCGTGATCTTTCCAACTTTGTCCAGGTATGATTTCGATAGTTTGGCAGATGCTCATTTTCATGTGATCGCCCCGATATAAGAACGTTTGTTTGTATTAAAATCAAAAATACGTTCTATAATCAAGGTATAACATATTCTTCAGTTGGGATTTGAAAGAAATAAATGACTTACAATCACATTATTTAAATATAGGTATATAGGTATATATGTTTATATTTGTATAAATATTTGCGATAACCTATGGCTTGCAAATACATTTTAAGGAGAAAACATATGAAAAACATATTTCTACCTGTCCTTCTTTCGTTTTTATTAATTTTTAGTTTTTCATCCAACACTACAGCTGAAGGAACATCTGCTCCAAACAATATCATTCCCGTGATGACCTCGAATAACGCTCCTTCAGGTCATGCAACTGCTAGTAGTATTTGGATAAGTAATGGCGGTGAAGCTATACATCAACTATATAGAATTTTCAATGGAGATATGACCGTTGTTGGATGGGCAAGTAGTCAGGGTATTTCTTCTGGATGGGTTGCTTATGAATTTAATCACCCGGTTGTAGTCAATCAATATGCTTTATTGGCCCGCGCCGATTCGGTTGTTTATAAAGAAGAATCACCTAAAGAATTTACTTTTGAAGCATGGTATGGTGAAAAATGGATAGTACTCGATTCTCAAATAAATGTGACGAATTAGGAAAAGAAAACATATAAAGTATTTTCATTCTCCAATGAAACTGCCTATAAAAAATTTAGATTAAATATTATTAAAAACAATGGTTTAAGTGCGTTTACAGCATTAAATGCTCTGGAAATGTATAACACTGTTTTAGTAACTCCAGAACCAACTGTGACTCCTACACTTTCACCAACAGCTACTCCAGAACCTACGACTAAACCTAGCCCATCCCCTGAAATACCTTCTGGAGATCGAGCTATTATAACGATTACATTGACTGCAGGTACTCAAAAAGAATTTGATCTGCCTATGTCAGAAGTGAATGCATTCCTTAAATGGTACGATACTTCTTCCGGACTGTTCGATACGGAATCAATAAGAATGATAATAACAAGGGACCATTTAGCAAACGTACTGATTATGATATTCACGACAAGATTCTCACTTTTGAAGTAAGTGAATACACAACTAAATAAACGCAAACAACCTCTCCGACCACTTAAGGTTGGTGGGGTTGTTTTATCTCTGCTCTGAATTCGAATCGATCCCTGAAGTACCGGCTTCCAACAATCTTAACACTCTCTGGGGAATAGGCTTCGACAATGCCACCATAGTCCATTAGGTGCCTATGGGGTCTGGCTCCTGGCGGAACCATACAAATAGCTTTGATTGCGATAGAGCCGCTGTTCGGAAGTTTGTAGGATTTTATATGTAGTATTCAAGAAATCACTCCTCAAGTGAGAGCAAAACTTCTTCAAGTATATCAATTAGATCTCTATGGTGGTAATAGTTCTTAAATAAATCCTCTCTAATACTCCTAAATTGTTTTTTATATACATTTGCTATGATAGTTACTGTTATAGTGAAAAGAACTGCATATATGAAAATAGTAACCGCATCATCTTTATAATTTGATAATAAAAAAGTCAATAACTGATTTATTATTGGTATCATCAATGATACAAAAACAGTAGGCGCAATTAGTGGGGGAACTATTAAAGATTCTTTGTCCTTGATTAGAGATGAAATTATCCTTTCTATCTTCCATCTCTTGTTTAATTTATGTTTTATAATAAAATCAAATATCATTTTCCGTTGAAGGTTATTAAAATCTTCAGTGCGCCAAAGGCCTCTTTTTCTTTTAGTGGGAGCCCTAAATCAATCCTCACAACAGCCCTTGCTCTTATTAAATACATGTTAAGCGAAATTATCAAAGGAACTAATGAAGAAATTAAAATAATAACGGATATAATTAATGGTAGTGGTACTTTTAAAAAAATCAATATCGAATAGGTGATGAGTGTGGACACGAGTGAGATAATCACTAACCAAAAAGAGAGAATAAGAAATAGGTAATTTTTCTTTATATGCGAATTAACCAAAGCTTCAACGCTCACATCTTCTTTATAATACTTTAATAATTTCCCCCGCATGCTTACACCTCAATATAATATTTAATAATACTATATAAAAATATAAATAATTTGGGACATTATGTAAAACATCTTAATATCACTGACAAGGAAAATTTTCCTTAACACAAAGAAATCCCCTACCATTACTGGCAGGGTACAGCACCGATCATCCCAATTAACTTTTTTTTGAAAATTCGTTATTTTATCACAAAATAGATCCATACGAGTTTTCCGTGAACGAAGTTGATGGATTTGACCTTCTCACGGTCCCGCATATTGTTCATGCCACGGAATATGACCTCATTGCGTGTCACCCGGCTATAGATCGTCAGCGGTGAACGAAGAATTTCCCAATATTCTTCACATTCCATTGATCATGCTGCTTCCAGCCGGTGACCTTTTTTCGTCGATGCCCAGTTGCTCAACGATCTGCCGATTTGTTATATTTCCGCTATGTTTAAGCCATATCTGAATGTGCTTGGTCACGGTTCGGTCTCTTGCTCTGGCCATTACATTATCACCACCCCCAACGTGAAATTGTAAACTTTTTGCTCCAAATAACCGATATACCTTATACGTGAATAGGGGGCTAATATTTATGTCATACAATAGAATTTATAGAATAGAAGAAAATTTAAGATCCTTAAAAGTGATTTCCCCAGATGATATTGAAGATGCAAAAAACGAATTACTTCGCCTCAAAAGCCTAGAACGGATAACCGAGGAAGATCTAAAATATACAAAAATTCGATATCAGAGCCAACTAGCTAGTCCTCCTGCAATAGCTAATTCAATTGCAATAACAGCTATGGCTATATCGTTAATAGTAGGAATGTTCAGTGTAAGTTCCATAAACAAGGATGTACTTACTATTTTTTTCTCAATTGTTGCCGTAATAATCTCTCTTTCAATGATTCCTATGATTAGCAACAATAAAATAATATACAAAAAGTGCGTTACTTTTACGATCATGATCGCTCTAATTGATGAAGTCGTCTCATAGAAAAATGCTAATTTGAGCCCTAACATACATTTGAAATTCTAGACCTTCTAATGTTATGTCGGTTTTGCTGTAGGGCAAGGCTCAAACTCGTTCACACGCTGTATGGCTTGCATCGTCTTGCCCTTATCAAACGGACATCCTAAATCATAGACGCTGAAATCGACTCACAGAAGGTCATTTATAGACATGAAAAAGCACCCGAAGGTGCTGTTCTTACTCCTCGTGCCATATTAGCGCATTTGTCTTATCTTCAGAAGGAGATAGTTGAATGTTTTTAACATTTTTTGTTGTTGCTTTACCATTAATTAACTTTATTCCCCAATTCCTGTTCTACAGTCATAGGGAAAACATCCTTTGACTATAAAGTTATAATTCTCACCTTTGCTTTTTCTCACTCTTCTCGCAACCTCCCTTAGACAATTAGGAATGTTTCCCCTTCTGAGATCTCACCCTGGAACAAAACTGTTCTGACTGCTTCCATCGGCCCCAAATACAGCCTTTACACTTCTGCGGCTGTTGAGGCGGGTTCCTAAGTGGAGTCCGGGCTCTGTTTTTCTTATTCACCACGAACATCCTCCTCTCTTGAAAACATCTGTATCCACTGACTCACTTCACACTTAGACATCTGAGCTGGATTGAAGCGCAGCTTCCATATCCCGTTCCCAAGCTTCAGCACCAACAGTGTCGATCTTTCTCACAAGTCCAGGCTTCGTCTTACCGATCAGTGTTCGGGGCATGGTATTAAGAGCCTTGCAGATATGGCCGATATTCTCGCTCTTGCTGTCATCCAGCAGATAAGCGAGCAATCGGTGTCCCTTCTTGCTGAGCCTATAGGGTTTTGCCAAAGATGCGGCAACCTCTTCACAGGTCATTTTAAGTTCATTAAGCTCAGCTGCTATTTCCACAGGAATAACCCTTTCTGCATAATAAAAAAGCCACCCAATAATGAGCGACCTCGGAATATGTATTCGATTCAATCTTGCAAAAGCATCAGGTATAAAGGATGGCGTCCGCAGCAATTTCGCTGCGCGCTTTGCTTAAAATCTTTTCCTCCCAAGTTACAGAGGAGAACAAGAACATTTTAAAGGGTTGCTGAAATCAGAGTCAAAATCACCAAGCGATAATGAGTATGACACGCCTCAATTTCCCTCTAATTGTCTACTTTACTCACTAAATTAATCATCACTCTAACTTTGTCGAAAGTTGACGAACGATATTCCTTGCTTAAAATATGACAAAAGGACTAGTATTATTGTAATCAAATGTAGAAAGAAGGGGTTTAATGGGTGCATATTTCCCAGTTTTAAGAGTCTCCACAGCTGAAATGAATGCATATGGTTCTTTGTCTGATGAAACAAAGTCTTTAATCGTGCCTATCTTAGAGTCAAAAAAAATCACTCCTCCCAGAGCAAGTACCTGGTGGGCAACCTTCAATACATTAGGGAGTTATTTGTACGGGAAATTTTCAACACATTCATTCATTTATGACTACAAATCTGCTTTTGATCGATTAGGGGAAATTAACGAGAATCTCACAGATGAGAACGGTAATAATTTGGTTACTCACTGTTCTCAAAAAATGAATGATGCAGGCCTCAATTTCATTCCTTGTGTACATTTTGATTCTCCGAATTGGTACATTAATTCAGTAGTAGCTTTAAGGAAAGATAGTTTAGCTATCAGAGTAAGGTGCCATGATTTTTCCAGCACATTAGATGAAATTATGCTTCAAACGGTTAATCAAAACATTTTAGAACGGTTCAATGAATTTTCTCCAAGAACCTATATTATTCTCGACTTTTATAATGTGCCAACATCTGAAGAGAGAATTTTGAATGCTATAAATACCTTTTCAAGAGTTGATGGTTGCGAACTCGTTTTGTCTTTAACCAATTGTCCAGAAGATGCTAGTGTTGTTGGACCTATGACTTTCGGATTTGCAGCTGCAAGAGATGATTTGAGAGTATTTAATTCTTTAAGTAACACTTTCCAAAATCTACACTTCTCAGACTATACGGTTAGAGTAAATGCCGAACCCGACCGCGAAGCAAGAATCGACTATTACAATACGTATATTAAAATTTTTTATACTTCTGAGGATTCTTATATGATCGGTAAATCTTCTCTTATTAAAGATAATGGAATCGATAATTTTCATAGTATTTGTAAAGAAATTGTTGACAGCGATGTTTATGCTGGTGAAACATTCTCTGCAGGTGACAATGCAATTTATAGATGTTCAGAAAGAAAACTTCATATGAGTGATCATTCCAAGCCAATTGAATATGGCGTCAATCATCACATTCAATTGACTAGTACTCAGCTACGCCAAAATTGACGATTTTTGAGGGCATTATACACAAATGGTCTAATAACCTCTAACTTGGTTTCAGCATTAAAAATTTCAAGTAATTCTGATTTCTTTATTTTTTTCATTTGTTTCGGATAACCCAAAAAATCAATAAGATTTTCCAACTCGTCTTTCCAAAGTAATTTTAGTAGGGTTTCTTTATCTTGGGACGTTTTACGACGTCCCTTTCGCTTTGTGCTAAAAGATATCTTCCCTTTTACAGATTTAACAACTGTGATTCCCCACCACCTTGGAACAATTCCGACTACATGTTCAAAGTGCTTTTGATCCACCACTATAGTCATACGTTCAAACAATTTATTATAATAAAGCATTTGATTTGGTAATCGATTCAAATTGTCGCTTTCGCTCTTAATCTCGTATCCGTGCAAAATCCCATTAACGACAGCTACATCGATTCTAGATTGGCCAAAGTCAATTCCTAGTTCATTAATAATCCTGGTGTCTGTGCTTTCAACGAAAGTTTTATGTAACTCGTTCAATAAAACTTCACGTACATGAACGTCCTTTAACTTTTCCATAAACACGCCTCACATTTTTTATTCTGCTATTATATTAGCAAATCCTTAATTATTCATTCAACTATAACTTTGCATATTTAACGAAGGTAACCTCACATCCGCTATAAACTTAACGGCATAGCCGTGAGTGTCACTCTCCTCTTATTTCCACATTACAAATACAAATATAACATATTTAAATCCTATTGAACTTCCAATGTACAGTCAATAATCGGCCTAGATCCGATCATTATCCCCTTCAGAAAACTCATTTTCCCAGTTAAACCATGCTGATTTTAAATTATGATGAATTTGATCTTCGGCTTTTGATTGAATTAATATAAATAGCCAGTTAATTGAGCTCTAATTATATCTAAGTATTTCTCTCTTTCAATATTTGTTAGGAGTTCGTTGGTTTCTACTAGTTTCACAATTTCACAGAGTTGATTAAGAACGTGATCTAAAGAAAAACTTCTATATTCTAACAAAGATGGATTGTGCATTAGTGGCCAAGTCATTTTCCCGAGACGTAATATAATTAGAATATATGCTTTTTAAAGCATCTCTACTATACGAGTTAGAATAGCTTAAAGTTTGTATGAGCTGGTCATACAATGACAACATGCTAAAAAACGTATTCTCAAACCTTTGAATATTTATTGAATATACTTACGCTTGCATTTCTTGATTAGTTTTTGCTACTTCTTCTCTTTGGAGTTTTAATTCCTCTCTTTGTAACTTAAACTCAGCACGCTGTTGATAGATTGTATAAATAATCCCTCCAAATGCTAATCCTGAGAAAAGGGTGTTAATTGAACCAAACATATCACCAAATTCACCATGTGTATGATAAGTAAAGAGAAAGATAATACTACTAACAATCCAGATAATGGTGATTCCAAACAACAACCTGGGAAGCCTTATTTCTTCAGTATCGTTTTCAATGTCTTTTTTATAAAATACTTATAGATTTCCCCCTTTAATTCTCTCCATTATTCTTATTCCTTTTTCACCATAATATAACAAAAGACGGGTTTCCGGTCTATTACTAATTCTTTAAAATATATTTGCGATATACATAAAACAATCTACCACCTAACTAACAATCGATATGTATGGGAACTAACTCCACCCTAAAGCGATACATCGGTTATAATCTTTGATTTCGATGAAATTATCATTAGAATGTTAGAAGAACATACATGATAGCTACAAGTTACATTACGATGATTATTATGAAGGCCAATTCATCCTTGCTGATCCTGATGACCCACCTTTTACATTGAGAAAGTTAGAACAACGTATGCATAAGAATTATCAAAGAAACAAGCATAAAAAAGAAGCCACTCCTCATATCTGGCGACACACTCATATAAGCATGCTTACAGAGGCTGGAGTTCCGCTACCGGTTATCATGCAGAGGGTGGGTCACAAAGATGCAAAGACTACTATGGAGATCTATACGCACGTCACGAAGCATATGAAAGCAAATGTCAAGCAGAACACCAGAACACACTTCGGGAAGATATTAACTGAAGTCTGAGCAAGAAATGTGATCTTTTGGTGATCTTTTCATGTATGAAAGATGGAAGAACCCTTATCAATCCAGCATTTATAAGGGTTCTTCCATCTCATGTCTATATTTAAGACACATTTGCCTGCTGAGGTCAATATGGATCAAGCTACATGCTGGACGCCTTACATAGACTAGGCCTCTGTCGGTTGACTAGAAAGATTCTCGATGTCGGTGGAGCCAAAGAAAAATAGTCCAAACAATATGAAAAAAATAACCCACATCCCAAAATCCGGACCCACAGTTTCGCCCATTATTCACCTGCTCCTTTGCTTGTAATTAGCTCGTCATCGTCTTGATCTCTTCAGCCCTTTTGGCTCTTCTGTGTAAAAGCCTGAAGTACCTCGTCGATCGTCATATCTCCATTGTCGTTAAGAAACTTTACCATATTATCCACATTGGTGTTCTTAATCAGCGTTTTATATTTACCAGTCAGCCCGACAAGCAGCGTAGCTTGCTTGAATATAGTTACCGAATCGACATTCAGCTTCCCGGTTAAGAGTAAGGCTGCAACAATGATCTCCAAGTTCTTTCCACCATTAAGGAGTGCCTGAATGGAACGCTCCGCGCTGACTCCATTCTTCGATCTGCTAGATGAAACCGTTGTTTTTTTGTTCCTCCCAGGGGAAGCCATAGTAATCCTCCCGCCTCTTTAATGAATGTGAACTACTGATTCTCCATTTGTTATTCTATTCCGGGAAAGAGGTTTCGGTTACTGGGCTTATACAATGAAGCAGGCCGCAAATATCGCGGCCTGCTTCGTGCGTGTTCATCTGGTATGAAATTAAGCATCATTTTATGCTCTGGCGTTAGATGAGCTATAAATATCCTTTGCCAGCTTCATCGCCTTGAAGCCCTCTGCACCGTCAATCCAGAATTTTCGATTCTCACGGATATGGCTATAAAAATCCTCAATCAATCGAAAATGTCCAGTTCCCCAGTAGGATTTGACTCCCGCGGATTTGGTGGCAGGTTCGCATAAGAGTATCTCCTGATCGTCCTTCCAGAGATACAGGCAATCTCTGCGCTGTAGGAGTGTCCCTTGCTCGAACACCACTTCCAGCTCTACTGGTGAATTAACCAGATAAGCATTCGTACCATAGAAAAGTCCTCTGGCTTCATTACTGAAATCAATGCACGCATGTGCGGTGTCTTCAACCTCAATTACGCCGTCCAGAACATCTGTTGTCACGCTTCCGCGTACCGAGCGAACTTCTCCCCCGAACCATTGCAGAAGATCCAGGGTATGAATGGTCTGATTCATAAGGACCCCTCCGCCCTCTGTGGCCCAGCGGCCTCTCCAGCTGCTGGATTGGTAATAGGCTTCATCCCGGTGCCAGGTGACGATGCCTTTCAGGCAGAGCAGCCGTCCCAGTTCGCCGGATTCGATGATTTGCTTGATGCGAACCGATGGGTCATTGTAGCGGTTCTGGAACACTACGCCCAGCTGCCCTTTACTGATGGCGGCTGCCTCCAGCATGCGATGAGCAGCGTCCAGACTATCAGCCAGCGGCTTTTCGGTCAGGACATGCTTGCCAGCCTCCAGCAGTTCTACAGCCATGTCCGCATGCAAGTGGTGCGGAGTACATAAATGAACTACATCAATATCGTCTCTGTCGATGATGGTTCGATAATCAGTGGTAGACATACAGCCGTATTCCCGACCTGCCTGTTCAGCCTTGGAGGGATCACTGTCCACAACAGCAAGCAGATCCACACCCTGAAGCCCAGCCAGTGCCTGGGCGTGCAGCGGGAAAATTGCACCGCAGCCAATAATTGCTGCGCCAAGCTTTTTCTTATTTTGCATGGTTCGCTCGTCCTTCCGCGCTCCCTGCGCTAACGTAATTGGTCCGGCGTCAGATTGACTGCCTGAGCCTGGGCTGTGAGACACAGCTCTGCTGCCTTGAAGGCATGCTCCTGAGTCATGGCCAGCTCGGTCCGGTTCAGAACATCCAGGATCAGCTCACCGAAGAATGGAAAACCGACTTTGCCTGCGACATGCTCGTAATGCTCGCCCTCTGCATCAGCCCAGAAGACGTGATCCCCGCTGCTCACGCGGCCCAGATCAGTGTATTTGCGCAATTCAATATATCCTTCCGTCCCGAGGATCATCGTTCGCCCATCGCCCCAAGTGCCGAGCCCCTCCGGGGTGAACCAGTCTACACGGAAATACTGGGTAGCACCGTTATCTCCGACAAGCGTTGCATCACCGAAGTCTTCTAGCTCAGGGTAGTCAGCATGACTGTAATTCGCTACTTTGCTGTGCAGCACTTTGGCTGAGCGGCAGCCCGCATAATACAGGAACTGCTCAATTTGGTGGCTGCCGATGTCGCAGAGAATCCCCCCATACTGCTGCCGTTTGAAGAACCACTCCGGACGGCTTGGCGCATTGAGTCGATGCGGCCCCATTCCCATGACTTGTAGCACCCGACCAATGCGTCCTTCGCGTATCAGTTGCCCGGCATAGACTGCGCTTTCCACGTGCAGTCGCTCGCTGAAGTAGACCATGTACTTCTGCTGGGTCCGTTCTGCCTGAACCCGGGCAGCTGCCAGTTGTTCCAGTGTTGTGAACGGTGTCTTATCTGTGAAGTAGTCCTTGCCATGCGCCATGACCTTCATCCCGAGCGCTGCACGCTCCGAAGGAATCGCAGCGGCGGCAACGAGATGAACCGCAGTATCTTCCAGAATTTCTTCCGCTGATCGGGCAGCCTTTACACCTGGATAGGTATCCAAGAAGACCTTCACTTTAGCCGGATCGGGATCATACACCCATTTCAGCTGTGCCCCTGCTTCGATCAGACCGTTACACATCCCATAGATATGACCGTGGTCCAGTGCTATTGCTGCAATAACGAATTCTCCTGCCCCCACCACTGGCTTAACTTCGTGGCGAGGGGCATAATTCATCCCGTCTTTGCGATTCATTCGGAGCCTCCCTGAAGGTAGCTCTGCAAATACTTAAGACTGATGCTTACACTCTCGAACGGATCACGACGACATGCATCCTGCTCGACTACATACCATTCCACACCCGTCTCACGGCAGGCTTCAATAATTCCCTTATAGTTCATGTTTCCTTCACCCAGTTCGGCGAAGGTCTGCCTTCTCTCCACGATAGCCATATCCTTAAGGTGAACGACGCCCATCCGTCCCTTTACCTTATGGGTCCATTCGATAGGATCGCCGCCACCCGCCTGCACCCAGTACAAGTCCAGCTCGAGGCCGAAGTCCGGCGCGGAATCGTTCAGGAGGATCTCCATTCCCGTTACACCATCTACCCGTTCAAATTCAAAATCATGATTATGATAGATGAATTGCAGGCCGTATTCCTCCTTCAGACGACGGGCAATCTCCGAAGCCTTCCGCGCAAACGTCCGGTAACCCTCCTGGCTGGTACGATAATGATCTGGCAACCCGCCAAGACCGATATACTTACAGTCCCACAGCTGATGCTCACGGGCCAAAGCGTCCAGATCATTCTCCAGCCGGTCCCAAGAGACATGGGTCGCACAGATCTTGAGGCCGCTCTCGTCGGCGTATTCCTTGACTTTTACCGGGTCAATGGGGCCGATACCAGACACTTGAACAGCAGTATAACCGATAGCAGCCACCTTCTGAAAAGTTGCTCTGAGCTCTTCCGGTGTTTGAGTGAAATCTCTTAAGGTGTACATCTGCAATGCGATATTGGAATGTTGCATAGATAAATCATCTCCTGAATGTTAGTAGATTAGTGGGTTCCTTTGACATCAAGTGTCTTGTTCCCGGCTGCTGCTTTTTGAAAAGTAGAGCTCTCGATCTTCTCGGTCAGCTTCGCATGGAACAGCTCAGCATCAATCGGCAGCTCCACCCAATTGTCGGTCCAAGAAGATAAATACATTGCATTGGATAGCGTCAGGCCGCGGATGCCTTCCTCTCCAGGAGCCAGCAGCGGTTCATCGTGCAGGATCGCACGGGTGAAATTCCGCAGAATGCCATTGTGCTGATCACCGCCGCCCGGCTCCACCGGAATCTCACATTTCCAGCTTTCCGGCGCGCCGAAGCCTTCTTCAAATTCAGCATTAAATTGGTGTTCAGGGGTACGTAGCCGCCAAAAGGTCAGGCTGCCGTTCTCGACCACTATTTTCCCATTGTCGCCTGTGATCTCGAAACGGTTCGTTCCCGGCGCTTCTCCTGTTGTCGTAATGAACAGGCCCGTCGCCCCGTTCTCATACTCTACATAAGCGGTTACATCATCTTCGACCTCAATGTTCCGGTACTTGCCGAAATGACAGAAGGCACGCACACGCTTCGGCATCATACCGGTCGTCCATTGCCACAAATCAAGCTGATGCGGGTCCTGATTCAGCAGCACGCCGCCGCCTTCCCCGCCCCAAGTCGCCCGCCAGCCGCCGGAGTTATAGTAACTCTGCGTTCGATACCAGTCCGTGATAATCCAGTTGGTACGACGGATCTCACCAAGCTCACCAGATTGGATCAGGTCTCTCAGCTTCTGGTAGAGCGGGTTCGTACGCTGGTTGTACATAATACCGAATTTCAGCTCGGGATGAGCCGCAGCCGTAGCATTCATTTCTTGTACAGCCTTGGTGTACACGCCTGCCGGCTTCTCAATCAAGGTATGGTATCCTGCGTTCAGCGCCTCAATCGCCAATGTCGGGTGATCGTAATGCGGTGTCGCAATGAGCACAGCATCTACAGTCTTCGCAGCAAACAGTTCTGCTGGGGTGCTATAATGCTTCACCGTTTCCGGCAAATGCTCTCCTGCCCACTCCAGACGTTCCGGGCTGATATCACAGACTGCCGCTAGCTCCGCGCCTTTGATTTCACTCAATAGATTGATTGCATGAGCCCGGCCCATATTCCCTACTCCAATAATCCCATAACGTACGGTTGACATAATGGATCACTTCCCTGTTCATAAGTATGACTTGAGGATATAACGACTGACGGAAAGTGAACATGCCAGGAATTAAGATTCTTTTGTAAATAAATAAGATACATTAGATAAATCCACAATAATCGCTATAATGGATTTAGAACGCTTTCACAAGGAGTCATGACGATGAATACCCCTCCCAATCTTACTAGCGGTATGCTGGAGAATTTGAGCGTGAACGTATCCTATGCCCAAGTCAGTACCAAATATCCCGGCTGGAACCGGACCAACGAGACCCCCTCCTTTGGCCGGTTCTATTACATAGATAAGGGCGAGGGCAAGGTCGTGCTTAACGGGATGACCTACTATCCGAAGCCTGGACAACTGATGATTATGCCGGCAGGTACAACACAGACCACGGATACTTCCCGTGAAAATCCATACACCCGCTATTACTGTCATTTTGATGCCCGCATCGGGGAATGGCCGCTGTTCCATGCCGCAGGTAAGCTTTACATCAGCGATGCGCCGGACCGGGATGCTGTACGGAAGATTTTTACCGAGATGATTGCCAATTTCCACCGGAATGATTTCTTCTCCAAAATGCGTACCCAGGCTTCGCTGATGAATCTCTTGGCCCTTTGTCTCGAATCTGGCGGATATCAGGACTTCATGAAAGAATTTATTATGACCGGCGATCAGGGTAAGCTGGCGAGTGTCCTCAATTTCATTGATGAACGCCTGAACTGGCCGCTGGAGGTTGAAGATCTCGCCGAGATTGTACATTTGCATCCGAATTACTTCATTCCCTATTTCAAAAAATTCGTGGGAGTCCCTCCCATGCAGTATGTTCAGCTCAAACGGATGGAGTATGCTAAGCGGCTCCTTTCCTATTCAGATTCCAGCATTTCCAGCGTCGCCGAGCAGGTCGGGATGGAGTTGGCACACTTCTCCAAAAGCTTCAAGAAAAATACGGGAGTCTCTCCCTCCGCATACCGGATCAGTACGAAATAATTTATAAATCTTATGACATGACAAGGAGCGATTCTTATGGGCAATCTGGCAATACATCCTACACTGGCAGGAAAAGTAGTGGTCATTACAGGCGGGGCGGGCGTCTTGTGTCGTACGATGGCGCTTGAACTGGCACGCCAAGGCACGAAAGTGGCTATTCTTAACCGTACTTTGGAGAAAGGCAAGGCTTTGCAGGCCGAGATTGAGGATGCAGGCGGGCAGGCTTGTGCAATTGCCTGTGATGTAACGGACAAGAACAGCGTAGCAAGTGCCGCTAGTGAGGTGCAGCAACACTGGGGTCCTTGCGATCTGCTGATCAATGGTGCCGGTGGCAATGATGCTTCAGCCAATACTACGAAAGAAAGTTATGAGCCGGGGGATCTAGACAATCCTGACGTTCATTCGTTCTTCGATCTCAGCGTTCCGGGCTTTCGGCAAGTACTCGATCTCAATCTGATTGGCACCTTGATTCCTACCCAGATTTTTGCCGCTCAGATGCTTGGACGTCAGGGTGCTGCTGTCATCAACATCTCTTCGATGAGCGCCGAATCCTCCTTGACCAAAGTACCGGCATATAGCGCCGCCAAGGCGGGCATCAACAATTTCACGAGTTGGCTAGCTGTTCACCTGGCAGACGCGGGTATCCGCGTGAACGCCATCGCCCCGGGCTTTTTTCTGACCAAACAAAATGAGAAACTGCTCATCCGAGAAGACGGGGAACTAACAGAGCGCTCTCAGAAAATTATTGCCCACACCCCAATGCGCCGCTTCGGCCAACCGGAGGACCTGCTCGGCACACTCCTCTGGCTCGCCGATGAAGAGACCTCGGGCTTCATTACAGGAATTACGGTTCCTGTCGACGGCGGGTTTATGGCTTATTCGGGTGTTTAACCAGATAAGAGGAGGCTGATTGATTAAGAAGAGGCTACTTCAATACAAGGTGCCAGATCATATGTGCATACTCCAGCAGTCCGCCATGTAGCTCGACTAGGGACAGACGCAGTCCCGAACCTGTTGGGATCTGCTGGAGTGTCCGTGAGTCGTTGGTTTTGTAGAAACCTTAGAACTAGCAATTAGGGGAAGATGCGGGAACACTTAGTGGCTCAATCGCTGCAGCAGGATGGCTGCCAGTTCCTCTGCTGTATCCCAGAGCAATGGACGTATCTCACTTGGCAAAATAGGTTCATGCTCCTGATGAACACTCTTCATCGTCCAGAGAACAGGTATGTCCTGTCCAAGAGCATATCCTGCTCCAAAATAGACCTCTGGTGCTTGAGTTGTCACATCCGCAATTAGCAGCTTACTTGCAGCGAGGGTGTCTAGGGTATAACTTGCTTGGCGGTCTGGGTCCGCAGCATTGAATACTTGGGGACTATACCCGCATTGTTCAATTCGGGGTAGTACATAGGCTGACCACTCTCCGAGTAGATGCTGATCAGCCGATAACAGCACGCAGCACGCCTTGAGCTTTCTGCCTCCGGCCCTTGCAGCAGCTTCTGCCCAGCCTTTATCCGTCAGCCTGAAGCTCATCCCTTCGCGCACAAGCAGTTCATCGCCAGCGAGTTTATCTATGATATAGACCAATTCCTGTAGATTCGGCGAATAAGTTATATTATAGCTGTTAGCCAGCGGCTGAATAACTACCGCTTCATCTGCCGCCTCTGAGTGTCTGTACAGATATTGCAGGAAACGCGCGCCCTTTTCCTCTATGGTGGCCGGAATATCCGGTGAGTTAGCGATGGACTCCAGTTCGCCCGCGGTGAGCACCACCTGATTTCCCCTATCTAGCTGTTCCCGGATATAGGCTGACAGAATGGGAAAAAGCTGCCGTTTGTCCTGATGGCTCAACGCATTAACGGTTTCATAGCTGCCGCGAAGCAAACGGTAGGAATCACCCGGCGCACAATGGCAGTCGATAAATTTATCATAATCCCCACTGGTTTCCAGTGGAACGATCTCATCACAGAATAAGCATTGCTTCTTCGCCATAACGGTTATCAGCTCCTGTTAGAATTTGAGCGCAGGCTTCTTTCAGGATAGGGTTTGCTTAATCAGGCGGATTTATAAAACTTTTTTGAAAAAATGAGGTTGAGACACTTGCGCGCTTGCGGGTAAAGCCGCTGCGGGCTCGGAGGTTCTTGCGATCGCTGTTAAAGTCAGATTTCCTGATTGTAAAAAAAATTACAGGTTGAACTCTGCCTTTAAAGGCGAACACATCGTTTCTCCAGAATCCTCCTACCCTCCACTCTGTTCGCACCTAAACAAATCTAAGGCAAACGCTAAATTTCAGACTACACTATGTAAATCGACACCTAATTTTTATAATATTAACTCGATATCGTCTTAAATCCATGAAATTTAAAGAAGGCTGCCGAGACTTTCTCGGCAGCCTGAATCGCTTGCGCGGCTTTCATTCTAAGCCTATATCTCTATATAGCTAGACAAGCGTTCCAGATTATTTTAGCGTAATCGCCTTTGTCCACGTCAGTTCCTGGCCCTGATCGTTCTTGAAGGTGAACTTCACCTCGCCTTGTTCCTTCTTCATGCCATCCGGATAAATGAAGCCCATAAACTGGCCGTCACCACTGATGTAGAAGCCGTCGCCTCCATTCTGACCATGCTCCACAGCTTCTTGCAGTGTATTTACGATATCGTTCTTATCTGACTTCCACTCGATCTGCGACAGCGCATACTCTTCAGGCCGCTGTTTGACGGCAAAATCAAAGCTGTTTCCCTCGATCGGCTTGGGTGTCTGATCAATTACAATCAGTATTTGTTGATCTGTCTGTGCGCCGCCGTTAGGCTCTGCATCTTCTGCCTTTGCGCCGCTGCCGCCAGGGGTTGACGCTTGTTCTGTCGGTACTGCTGTAGGGTCGACCTGAGTCTGCGCCGTAGCACTTGGTGACGCGGAAGGCGTACCACCATTGGCTGCGGGCTCCGGTTTTGCTCCGCAAGCACTAAGCAGCAGAGTAGCTGCAAGTACCGCTAGCATATTCATGGATGTCATTTTATTCATGTGATACTCCTCAGCTTTCTTCCGGTATAATCATTGGCTCTGCTTGTTCCAGCGTAAAGTAAAAGGTCACGCCCTGCTTCGTGTTCTCAGCACCGTACCGGCTTCCATGCAGGTCCAGAATATTCTTCACAATGGCAAGACCCAGTCCAGTTCCTCCGAACTTTCGGTCCCGGGAACGTTCAGCCCGGTAGAACTGATCCCAAATCCGCTCTAAGTCGCCCTCGGGGATAGACGGACCTACATTGTCGATGCGGGTCATAATAATGCCCGGTGAAGCCTGCTGTATCTGAATTCGGATCGTGCTATGCTCCTCGGCATACCGGACGGCATTGCTAAGCAGATTCAGAACAACCTGCTCCATACGTCTAGGGTCCGCCTGCACGGCCCATTCTTCTGTCTCCAGGACGTCGATATGAAGATTCTTACTTGCTAGCTGATGAGCAAACGATGAGGCCACATTTCGCACAAGACGCCCCAGATAAATCTCCTTGGGATGCAGGCGGACAGCCTTGGCCTCAAATTTGGACAGCTCCAGCATGTCCATAATCAATGCGTTCATCCGGTCCGTTTCATTCACAATCAGATGCAGATAACGCTCTCTTTTATCAGTCGCCACATCGTCTTGCAGTCCCTCTGCGAAGCCTTTGACAATCCCCAGCGGCGTCTTCAGCTCATGTGAGATATTGGCGATCAATTCCTTGCGCAGCTGCTCGGAGCGCTCCTTCTTGGCCACTTCCTCCTGTAGGTCTTGGTTGGCTTCAGTGAGTTGTTTCAAGGTTGCGTCGAGGTTCTGGGATAATGTATTCATGCTTCGCGACAGATCACCGAACTCGTCTTTGGAAGTAATGGACGGCTGCTGGCTGAAATCCAGCTCTGCCATGCGCGTAGCCGCCTTACTGAGCTTCACTAATGGATTCGAGACGATCCTGGAATAGATCAATGATAGCAGCGTCACCAGAATCAGGATCACCGGGGCCAAATAAAGAAAATATTGTGTCAGGATGCTAACCGCTTCCCCGACTGGCTGAAGCGAAGTCATCGCAAAGACATAACGACCTCCCTCCCCAGTTTCAGGAAGGGAAAGAACCACCACCGCGTACACAATGCCGCTCCATTGGTCGGTCCATTCCATCTGAACAGGAAGCCCTTTAGTCAGTCGATCTCTGTCAGTCTCCATCTTGTTCATCCAATTGCCAAGTGCGTTCTGAATCAGCGTGTCTTGATAATAAGGGTTAAATGACCGGTCCTCTGGCAGCAACAAATCTGTGATTGTACCCGTGACACGGGACAATCCTTCCTCCGGCTGTGCACCGGACGGCTGCAGCTTAGTAGGCTGCATAATCGTATCTTTTTCATCCATATACAACCCGTCGACAACCAGATGGTCACCGATGTGGAGCCCGACAGGAATGTCATTCAGCATGGTTCCATCTGACGAGATACGGATCGTAATGCTTTTAGCAGGAGATTTTATCCGAATATAATACGGCTCTACACTTATACGCTCAAACTGATGATTAAATATCGCGATACTGACATCATGCTGGTTCATAAAGTCACCAAGGAGATGCGCGGCTTGATCCCCACCCGAATGCACTGCCGCATACTGCCGGCCAAACTCCTGCACATTCTGTTCCAGCTTGCTGATCTTGGTCGTGCGGTAAAAGCGCTCAAAGAACAGCCCTTCCACCAGCATGGCAATAGAAAAAACAATCACAATCATCACGGAGGTCACAACAAACAGCTTCAGAACTACCCCGTTCTTCTTCATGGCTCCAGCTCGAATTTATAGCCTGAACGGATGACCGTTCGTATTAAGGAGCCTTCACTCCCCAGCTTGGCCCGCAGCTTTTTGATATGGGTATCCACGGCCCGATGATCGCCAAAGTAATCCAAGCCCCACACCGCATTCAGAATATGATCCCGGGACAGGACGATACCATAATTTTTGATCATCACCAGCAGCAGATCGTATTCTTTGGGCGACAGGCTCAGCAGTTCACCGCTTACCGTTACCGTATGGGCTTTCTGATTCACCGACAATTCTCCGTAAATCAACGTGTCGCCTTCCCGGCCAATCGTCCCCTCTGTTCGCTTCATCAAAGCCGTGGCGCGAGCCACCAGTACCTTCGGGCTGAACGGCTTTGTCACATATTCATCCGCCCCAAGCTCAAAGCCCATCAGTTGATCATCATCCTCTGTTCTCGCCGTGATGATAATGATCGGGACATCCGATTTCTGGCGAATACGTCTGCACACCGACCAGCCATCCATTTCCGGCATCATAATATCGAGTACCACCAGATCAACCATCGACCGTGCAAAAATCTCCAGCGCCTGCCGTCCGTTCTCCGCTTCATAGACTTCCCATTGTTCCTTCTTGAAATAGTCCGTGATAAACTCCCGCATCAGCGCATCATCTTCCACCAGCAAAATACTTCTCTTCATTTCTTGAACACTCCACATCTACCAGAAATTCATTAGTCCATTTAACAGGAGACGTGAATGTCTGTCAAAAAGACTTGCTTTACCGATTCACTGCGATCACGCTGATCTTCTTATCAACCTGTCCGATCCACAGCTCACCGTCGCCCACCATAACACCCTGCCAGTTCACGAATAGCTTGTCTTCCTTCTGAGCAAGGAATTTCTTCTTCACTTTAGCCGTCAGGATGTCATTATATTTGGCGATAAACTCTTTCTTCGTTTTAATTTGCATACTTTTCCCTTTAGTGTTCACGCGCAGCGGATAGGATATGCTGTCGGCTACTGCTGCTTTGTTATTGGCGGCTACATCCTTTTGCAGCTTGTTAAAAAAGTGTGCGAACGCTACAGGATTATCTATCCCCGCAACTTCATATGGATTCTCTATCACATTGACCGCATACACAACTACACGATTATTGATCTTACTTATCCATAGTTCCCCATCTCCGATCATAATGCCATTTGAATTGGAAAAGGCTTGATCCGGCTTCTGAGCCAGCAGCTTGGCGCGCACATTGGCGGTCATAATCCGATCATATTTTTGCACGAATTCTTCTTTGGTGTAGATGGGGAAGGTTTTGCCACTCTTGTTTACATTAAGCGGGTAGGACATCAGTTCGGCTACCTCTTTGCTTTTGCTTTCAGAGACTGCTTTCTGTAGTTTGGCCAGGAATGTTGTGAATTCCTTAGGATCTTCAAACCCTGCATTGTAATACGGATTGTTGACGCTTTGCTGAGTGGCAGGAGCTGCTGCTACTGTGGTGGAAAAATCTTTGGTGGAACCGGCCTTTTGATCGGCCCATACCGGTCCTGTCAATGCGGTTGCAGCTACTGTAAGTCCTAGTAGGAATGCGATTTTTTTCATTATTTATTACCTCCATCGGTGATTTGATAAACCAAGTATAGTACCCGCATGTGTACAACAGGTGTACATGAAGTGTTATTTCAAAAGGCTCTTGCTCAATTCAGCCCAAAAGCGTGAACAAGTAGGAAACCTAGGCTGGACAACAAGACGGACCCGATCAGCCCGGCATAGAACGGTTTCTTACCCAGACGGCGGAAGGTGGCGACATCCACGCCCAGGCCGAGACCCGCCATAGCCATCGCCAGTAGCATATAGGACAACACGAGAAGTGCCGATATCACCTCGTCTGGGATGATTCCCAGCGTGTTCACCCCGCTCATGAGCAGGAAGCCAAAAATAAACCATGGCACCGGCAGCTCACGCCACTTGAATCTATGGATCTGCCCTTGCTGTTTCTGCCCTTGTAGCTCCTGTTGTTGTTCCTTGCGCGCTTGCCGCCCATCCCAAAAGCCAATCACCAAGGCAATCGGTACCAGCATCGCGACGCGTGTCAGCTTCACAATCACCGCCATATCCAGCGCACCCTGGCCTCCCGGTGCAGCAGCTGCAATAACATGCGCCACCTCATGCAGCGTTGCCCCTGTGAATATCCCGTAGCCAGTCACGGTTAGGCCGAGCAGCGGGTACAGCAGTGTATATGCAAGTGTGAAAATAGTGCCAAGAATGGCTACCGTCGCCGCGCCCACCGCCGTCTCTTCGTCCTTCGCCTTGATTTGCGGTGCAATGGCAACTACTGCCGCAGCGCCACAGATGGCCGTTCCGCATGCGGTCAGCAGTCCTAATCGCTTGTCGACCTTGAGCCATTTCGCTAATCCATAGACAACCACAATCGTGAACACAATATTGATGGCGGCAATCGCCACTACTTTATAGCCCGCATGAGCGATATCCAGTACATTCAGCTTCAATCCAAGCAGTATGATACCGAATCTTAAGAGTCTTTTACTGGAAAAGGCTATTCCAGACTGAGCCTGCACAGGCACACCCCTAACCGCCCTGTACAAAATGCCTAGCAGAATCGCAATAACCAATTGGCCCATAATACTCAAAAATGGCAGGTACGCCAGCAGCTTAGCTATGATGGATAATAGTATCGTCAAACCTATCCCCTGCAAAAATCCGCCGTTCTTCATACCCCTAAAAGGCATTCGATGTATAAGTCCCATCATCTTCGTTGCACTTCCTTAATGTGATAAATTATATTCTCACTATAGAAGGAGCGTAGCCGAAAGTGAAATACGACTTTGCGATGCTTATCATTACAAAAACTTATGATTGAAAGTCTATCCTATGCTAAAATGGCTCTAACAAGCCCATATAGCCGCAGAAACTATTTTAAAAATGAGGGATTATAATGATCACTGATGCACTCCGCGTGTTTGCAACCGTTGCAGAACAACGTCACTTCTCCAAAGCCGCCGAGCTGCTGAACCTGTCTCAGCCGGGCGTTAGTCTGCATATTAAAAATCTGGAGAATGAGCTGGGAGCCAAGCTGCTGCATCGTTCGCCGAAGCAAGTGTCCCTGACTGAAGCCGGGTCTATTCTCTATAGACATGCCAAGCGCATCTTGTTCCACTATGAAGAGGCGCGTCAGGAGATTCAACTGCTTCAGGATGAGGTAACTGGCAGTATTCTTATAGGCGCCAGCTTTACGATTGGTGAGTATATTTTACCGGGGAAGCTTGCGGCGTTCGCTGGACAATATCCGCAGGTCAATATTCAGGTCACGATTGGCAATACACAGGAGATTATCGGAGCTATTCGGGGAAATCAGCTGGATATCGGATTTGTTGAGGGTGAGGTGCAGGCCTCTGCTGACCTTGAGATTATCCCTTATATGAAGGATGAGATGATTGTTGTGGCCCCCTCCGACCATCCGTTATCCCAATCCGTCGTTGTGGAGCAAGCCATGCTACAGAATCAGGTCTGGGTGCTCCGTGAACTAGGCTCCGGGACCCGTGCCTTCAGTGATCATTTCATACAGGAGACGGGGATTGAAGCGAAGCGGTCCCATGTCTTCACCAGCAGCCAGGGTGTGAAGGAAGCCGTCGCCGCCGGGCTTGGGATCGCTCTTTTATCAAGATGGGTGGTACGGAAAGAGCTGGCTGCGGGTGAGATCACCGAGCTGCGCATCCGGCAGCTGCAATTAGAGCGAAGCTTCTCGATCATCCGTCATAAGGAGCATGCCCGCTCCATGGCGGTGGATGTGTTCCTGCAAAAGCTGCTTTTTGGCAAAAAAGAAGGCTGAAGGCTAAACGCCTTCAACCAGTACCCCCTCTTCCAAATGCAGCACACGGTCACACCATTCCAGCATTCGCTCGTCATGCGTGACCATCACCGCCGCTTTGCCTTCCCGTTTCACCTCATCGGCAATCATACTGACGACCTCTTTGCCTCGCTTGAAGTCGAGGCTTGCCGTCGGCTCATCGGCGAACAGAATCGCCGGCTTATTCATCCACGCTCTAGCGATGGCGACCCGCTGCTTCTCCCCGCCGGAGAGTGCCTCAGGGTATTGGTTCCGCCGTTCCCAGATCCCCAGGCGTTTCAACAAGTAATCCGCCCGCTGTTTAGACTCCTTTGTTCCAAGCTTCGCCAGCTTGGCAACATACAGGAGCTGCTCCTCTACTTTCAGATACGGCAGCAGCTGAGCGCTTTGGAACATAAAGCCGATTTTCTCCAGCCGTAGCTGGGTCAGCGCGCTTTTATCCTTGTCTTTTAACGATTCCCCGTCAATCAGAACTTCTCCGCTGGTTGGCGAGAGCAGCGCACCTGCTGTAGACAAAAAGGTACTTTTCCCCGAACCCGAGGGTCCCAGCACCGCTACGAATTCGCCCGCCTGAACTTCCAGGTTCAGGTTGTGCAGCACCGAAATGGTCGTATCTCCGTCACCGTAAGTTTTGGTCACTTGCTTCATTGTTAGTTTCGCACTCATGCGTAAGCCCTCCCTATTGCTTCCAATGCATCGACCTTCGCTACCCGTACCACCGATATAAGCGATCCGCACAAAGACATGCCGACGAATAATAAGCTGGTCCACAGAATCGTCATCGGTTCAAGCTGGAACGGCATCGAATCCGGCAGCGCCATGTTCATCCCAAAGGTCAGTGCCAGACTGACAACCAAGCTCGCTATGGACAGAATCATGACTTGGCCTACGACACTCCAGGCGAGATAAGACATCTTGGTGCCCATGGCTTTGAGAATACCGAACTGGCTTGTTTTCTGAATGGTGATGACATAGAAGAATACAGCCAGCACGAAGGCAGCAATGACAAACAGGAAAACGATCATCATGAGCAGAGAGCCTTGCTCTGCGGAGTATCCTGGAATGCTCTCGATGGCTTGCTTCTGGGTAATGATCTCCACATGATCCAGCTTGCCGTTAAGCTCGGCGGCCTGATCAGCGGTGATATTAAGTGCAATAACATTATAGGATGCCTCTTGCGAAGAGCCTCCTCCTTGGCCGGTACCTTGCTTCATCTCCTGCCACTCTTGTTGATTGATATAGACCACTGGGGTATGGCTGTAGGAGCTGTCCTTTACGAATCCTGCTACAGTAAAACTTTTGCCGGTGGCCTGATCCCGGAGTGTACTCCCGATTGTAATGCCGGACTTTTCCAGCTTCTTGTCTACGAGCACGCTGCCTGTGGTGTCATTGGTGAGCTTATCACCCACTACCACCTTGGGAGCCAACATTCCGTTCATATCCACTGCAAAATAAGTAATGTCAGCCTTCACGTCATCGGCGTTGCCAGTCCCTGCCGTAACCGTGCTCATCTGCACCGCAAGCGGAGTTGCATTGGCCTCTCCGGTGACTGCCCGAACCGCTTCAAGCTCTGTACCGCCCAGGACGGAACGTCTGAAGGTATGCTCCGCGTCCCTTTGAACCGCGAAATAATTCGCGGGCATATTCTCCACGGCGGAAATATTGGCATAGGCCAGTCCTCTTGCTAATCCCGTAACAAACAGGACCAGAAAGGAGACCAGGAGCATAATCACCATGATCAACGAATATCTGGCTTTGGAATGCCTCATCTCTCTTAGGGCTAAAAACATAGTACCACTCCTTCTACTCTGTATAGCTACAGTGTAGAAAGTGAAAATGAACGGAGTATGAATAAAGAATTACAAAAACCCACTATTTACAATAGTGGGAGGGTCACGGTGAAGACGGTCCCTTCACCTACACTGCTGGAGACCTCCACGGTTCCGGCATGTGCTTCAACAATCTTTTGCACAATGGCAAGTCCCAGGCCGCTGCTATGCGTCTCATGGGTGCGCGCCCGGTCGACTTTATAGAAACGGTCGAAGATCATTGGTAATTCTTCTTCGGCGATGCCTTCACCAGTATCTGTGACCGATACAATACAATTTCCTCCGGCTGTTTTGGAGGTTATGGCGATGGAGCCGCCGACAGGCGTGTATTTTATCGCATTGGACACCAGGTTCATCCACACTTGATAGAGCAGATTAGAATCAGCATGGATACTGATATCCGCGAGATTTAAACGCACAGCGAGCTGCTTCTCCGTCAGTCTCCACTCCATAATCTGCACAACCTGACGCAATTGGGCCTTGAGATCGAAGTCTTTCTTGGTCAGCGCTTCGGCATCATAATCCAGCGAAGACAACGTAAGCAATTGCTTGCTAAGCAGCGACAGACGGCGGCTCTCTCCGTCAATGATGGTGAGATACTCCAGCCGCTGCTCTTCCGGCAGCGAGGTTTCCCTCAGCGCATGTGCAAAGCCCTGAATCGAGGTAAGCGGCGATTCAATCTCATGCGAGACATTGGCGACAAACTCCTGCCGTGCCCGGTTCGTCCGTTCCAGCTCCCGGCTCATCACCATAAAATGAGAAGCCAGCTGGCCGATCTCGTCCTTCCCCCACGTATTCAGCCTGATATCGTACCGGCCCTTGGAGATCCGCTTCGTGGCTGTAGTCAGCCGTGTGATTGGCCGAACAATATGAAGTACACCGATCATCACAAAGCCCAGACTGATCAGAAGCGTGAAGCCGATAATCATTGCAAAAAAGATCCGCAGCTCCCCGAACTGAACCTGAGCATCCGGCCGCAGGAACAATGCATAAGTGCCTGCCGCCGTGCTGATCGGCACGCCAATTGAATTCCGCAGCTGATTGTCAAAAAAACCGGTGATAAACGGCTTGCTAGGAAACTCAGCAATTCCGTGGTATATCTGACCTCCAAGCACTGTGTTGATCTGCTCTTTCTCCAGATCCTTGACCCGGAAGGGTTCGCCATAGGTTCGCTCGTCACCCTCTCCGTTCGTCAAGTAGAGCCGGTAGCCGAGGGCGGCCGTGCTTTGCAGATAATCCTCTTGCGACTCCGGGTGCGTGGCAATAAACTGCTGGATTTGTACAGCCATCCCGGTTAGCTTCGCATCGTTCTCCGGCTTGACCTGGGACTGATAGTAGAGATTAGAGATCAGGAAGCCGAGCAGACTGCTCACGATAATGATAGAGCAAAAGACAATACACATCCGGACATACAAGGACTTCATGCGTTCACCATCTCCACCTTGTAGCCGATGCCACGCACCGTCCGAATCACAAAATCATCTTGATACCCGGCAAACCGCTGCCGCAGCCGCTTAATATGTACGTCAACCGTCCGCTCATCCCCCTCGTAGCCCGCTCCCCAGACCAGTTCAATCAGCTCGGAGCGTGAGAACAACCGGCCCGGATATTGAGCCAGTTGTGCCAGCAGCTCGAATTCCTTCACAGGAAGCAGGAGGACATCCTCTCCATCGTTAATCTCATAATTTTTGCGGTCAATGACAAGGGAATTCAGGCGGATCTTATCGTTGGAAGCCACAGAATAACGCCGGAACAATGCCTTCATCCGAAACAGCAGCTCCTCCGGCTCAAAGGGCTTGGTCAAATAATCGTCAGTTCCCCGCAGATACCCTTGCTCTTTGTCACTGAGCTGCTGCCGTGCCGTCAGAAGGATGATCGGGATATCGTACGTCTCACGGATATATTGGCACAACTCCAGTCCATCGACATGGGGCATCATTACATCGACAATCGCCATGTCGACCGTGTACTCTTTTAACACTGTAATCCCTTCCCGGCCATCCTTGGCTTCCAGCACTTGATACCCTTCTCTTGTCAGCACATGCTTCAATAAGGTGCGGATGTTCATATCATCATCGGTTACTAGAATCTTCTTCATTGCTTCTCACTCACTCTCTGCCATACCTGGACATCATATAATGCTCCCATAGTATCAACATTAGAGCGATTCAACAACTTTATCTATTCGACAATAGGTAGGCTTAATCGGCTGTGGAACGGATGAAGGGAATAATGCTCTCTTTTAGGGAAAGCAAAGGCCCACCAACAAAACGCTCCAGATCATGCGAGGTGGATGCGGTATCAAGTCTGGATAAGAATGGGTAGATCCAGTTCTGCACCCCTGCGTCCTGCATATGAACCACTGGCTGACCAGCCATCTCCGACAGTACCACTGCCAGCTGACCAAAATCCCATGTCTCTGAGGCAGTCAATTCATAAATGCTATTCTCATGGCCGGAAGAAGCCAGTATGCGGGCCGTTCCAAGGGCGAGATCACGGCGCGTGACGGTGTTGAACACCCAGTCTCCCGGAGCAGTAGTCAGTTCTCCACTGGCAAGTGCTTCATTCAATCCAAGTACACCGACAAAATCCGTATATAAGGCATTGCGTAGAAAGGTATAGTTTAAGTCAGAATCGAGAATCGCCTGCTCGGTGCGCAGATGCATATTATGTTGTGGATCTGCACCCGGCTTTGGAAAAGCAAAACTTGTGTACAGGAAATGTTTGACCTTCGCTTTCTTGGCTGCTTCGATAACATGACTATGCTGAACAAAGCGCACATTGTCATCGGTATTCGAACTGGAGATGAGCAGCAGCTTGGTAACCCCGGCGAAGGCTTCCTCAAGGGTATCCGGCTGATCATAATCCACAGTCCGAATCTTTACTCCGAGAGACTGCAAGTACTCTGTCTTCTGCGGGTCCCGCACACCTGCAATCAACTGCTCTGGGGGAATTATCTCTGCGAGTCTTTCGATAATTTTAGTGCCAAGCTGTCCAGTTGCTCCGGTAATTAGTATCGACATGAATAACGTCCTTTCAATTCCATGAATTTAGTTAAGTTATTAACTATATGATTAAAAAGAGTACGCTGATCCAATCAGCTACTCTCTGGTCAACTTCCGCAACAATCCCATCAGCTGATGGATTTCCTGCGGCTCCAGCCGCTGCATCTGCTCGCCCACCGCTTGCCGGTTCTCTGGTAAATACTCCTCCAGCAACGCTTCACCTTTACCAGTCAAAGAAATCACTGTCTTCCTGCCATCGGCTGCATCACTGGCCCGGCTGATATAGCCGTCCTTTTCGATCGGGGTCAGTAGCAGGCTAATATTTGCCTTGGTAACCCCGATGATCAACGCCAGCTCGGAGGGCAGGATGCTGCCGCCCTGTTTGGCGATCTCAACCAGGATACGGATTCTCGCACCATTAAGGCCCTTGGATTGCCAGTATTTCTCGGAAACAGCTACCAGCTTAGCCGTTGTCTCCACCAAAGTGAAGAACGCCTCCGTATGCAGCGGCTGGTTCAGTACATATTTCTGCAAATCATCCATAACTTCGTTGTCAGCTCCAATTAGTTAATAACTTAACTATATTCAAAATACACTACTCCCTCAGACTTGTCAAAACTGAATTTTTCTGCCCCTTCAACTATTACACAAAGAAGCCCCGAAGCCATAGCTTCAGGGCACACAATTATCGCTTCAATGATGACCCAGACCCTTGATTTCGGTGATAGCTTTACGCCGATTAGACCAGCACAGTCTTCGTACTTACCGGCTCTTCACTGTATCTCGTTCTACCTTCCGGCAAAACCTCCAGCTTAATTAGCTCGGAACGGCTGGCCAAGCGGATTGGCGGCCCCCACGTACCGAAGCCAGAAGAGACTACTACATGCAGGTTTTCTTTTTGCAGATAACCCCAGTCAAGCTCAAACAATCGTTTGGTTATCCAGTGGTTGGGTGCGATCTGACCACGGTGCGTATGACCCGAGAGCAGAACGTCCACACCTGCCTGGGCTGCAGCTCCAAAACCGGTCGGTTGATGGTCCATCATGATGACAGGTTTGGAATGGTCAATTCCCTCAAGCAGCGCAGGTACGCTTAATCTGCCACCGGCCTCCATCGTTTCCGCAGTTTTGTCCTTACGACCTACGATATAAACGCCGGCTGTCTCCACAACTTCGTCCTGTAGCACTCTGATCCCGATGCTTTTCATCACTTGAGTATATTCCTCGATGGAGCCGCCATAGTATTCATGGTTCCCCAGCACAGCATATACGCCATAACGGGCTTTAAGCAGTTTTAACTGCTCACTCATCTTATTACGAACGAACGGCTCGATGCTGTCATCCAGCACATCCCCGGCCAGCAGGACAATATCCGGCTGCATACGGTTGATCTCAGCCACCATTTTTTTCAGATGCCGATTGCCGACGATGTTCCCCAGATGCAGGTCAGATGCTACGGCAACGGTCAGCGGCTTCCGAGTTCCACGCGATTTGGCGATGGGCAGCGAATGATTTCGCACAACTGTACTCCAAGCATTTCTGGAGCCCCAAATCAGGAATAGAGCCAACAACACCAATAGCACTCCGCCAGCATCCGCGACAAAGGAATCAGGCACCTTACCGCTCCAGTAGAGCAGCATGTAGACCAAATCTGTCAAAGGCAGCAGGAGAATAGCAAATTCCATACAAGCCAAGTAGTATGAGCCTACGACCTTAAACAGTCTTCCAGTTGGTTTAAGCGCCTGCGGCCATGGAATCATTCCGATGACGTATGCCAGAGCAACAACTGTAAAGAGACTCCAGAACAAGGCCGGATACGATCCTGGCAACCATTCCTGAACCAACAACCACAGGTGATAGCCGATGTAATAATTCACTAGAACCAACCCAAGCAGCATCAATACTCCCGAGGCTATTCTTTGCAAAGTCTTCATTATGTTTCTCCCCTTCACTGCGTTCTTCTGTATCTATCTCAAATCATAACACAAACCGTTAGCACAGTATAAAATCCACGCAGGGAATCGTCAAAGACCGCAGATTTATTCCTGCTGTAATGGCCCTCGCTCGTTTCTATTTTTGAAACTTTTACGCATTTTTTAAGGTTTATTTTTAACTTCCGTTATTATAAAGACAGCTTTAACTGCAAGACTTCTCCGGAGAAGGAACTTGAGCAACAGAGCTTCAAGAGAGGAAGTGACTTGATCCCTAATGTCAGCCAAGATTTATATCGCTCTACTCTCCCTTGCCATCAGCGCGTTTGCTATCGGCACAACGGAGTTTGTCCTGGTAGGGCTGCTGCAAACGGTAGCAGATGATCTTTCCATCAGTATCACACGAGCAGGAACACTTATTTCCGGCTATGCCGTCGCAATTGCCGTAGGAACTCCGTTCATCGCGACCTTTTCAGGACGTTTTCCCAAAAAGCAGCTTCTGCTCCTTTTGATGGCCATATTTACCTTAGGCAACTTGCTGGCAGCATTCTCGCATTCGTATGGTCTGCTAATGTTGTCACGGGTCATTACAGCCATCGCCCACGGTGTGTATTTTGCAGTAGCAGCTACCGTTGCTGTGGACATGGTTCCCGCCAGTCATAAAGGTACCGCTGTCTCGATCATGTTCACCGGACTAACCGTAGCCACCATTGCCGGCGTTCCCATGGGAACGTATATCGGCCAGCATTTCGGCTGGCGGGCTACCTTTGGCGTTGTAGCCGCACTTGGTTTCATAGCTTTGGTCTCCAATGGTCTGGCGATCGGTAAGGTTAATCAGGATTCGAGCAAGCTTCGCTTAAGCGATATCAGAAAGCTGGTCTTTAACAACCGCATCCTGCTGGCCTTACTGATGACCGTACTCGGCTTCGGGGGAACGTTTACCTTATTCACTTACCTTACTCCTATTCTGGAAAATATCAGCGGCTATTCGCCCGGCTCCATTACGCTTCTGCTGCTAGTCTATGGGGTTGCTGTTGCGATAGGCAACCTAGTCGGCGGAAAACTCGCCAATGCGCACCCTGTAAAATCGCTGCGGCTTGTGTTTTTGTGCCAAAGCATTGTATTACTGTTGCAAATCGTACTGCTGCCGAGCAAGCAACTGACCATTCTGGGGCTTATCTTAATGGGCTTCTTCGCCTTCATGATGTCTCCGGGAGTACAGGCCTACATCCTGACACTCGCTGAAAAGTTCGCCCCGTCAGCTAAAAATCTGGCATCAGCACTGAATATTTCCGCCTTTAATATCGGCATTGCGGCTGGCTCTACCATAGGAGGCTATGCCGTGGACCATCTGGGTTACTTGGACACTGCTTGGCTTGGAGCGATCATGGTGTGCGGAGCTATGCTTTTGGCCATGCTGAACTATCGTCTAGACAGACAACAACAACTTTTTGAGGAGTGAAATTATGATGAATCTTCAATCGCTGGAACAACTGGAGAACCAACTCCAATTAGATCATTTTACTAACGAGGATGCCCTGGAGCTCGGATTTACCATTATCAACTATGCCAAAGAACAAGGCACCTCAATTGCCGTTCATATTGAGCGGAACCGCGTCCCATTGTTCACCCATCTGATGGAAGGCACCTCTGATGAGAATTACCACTGGCTCTTCCGTAAAAAGCGGGTAACCGACCACTACAACCGTAGCTCCGCTTACATTGCTGAACGTTTCGCCCAGAATGGAACTACGCATACAGAGAGCTCTCTTCTATCACCGATTGAATATCAGGCGGTCGGCGGTACCTTTCCGCTTCGCATCAAAAACGTAGGTGTAATAGGCTCCGTTACAGTAGCCGGACTAACAGGTCAACTTGACCATGATTATGCGGTAGAGGGCCTTAAGCGATTTATAGATAGTAATTAATTCAGGGGAAACGTCGGGAAAATGCGGCTGAACAATGCCAAGCCAATTTCTAAGACGTTTCCCTTTTTTTCAACTTTAAGGTATTAGTGCATCTCATACAATAAAATCCAAGATAAATGAGAAGCTTTTATGATTACTATTGCGCTAAATCAAGGATTTGGCGGCTTCATCTTTAGTAGCACTTGCATGAATGTTGTACAATTGAACTAGACACGATAAGGAGTGAATCTGATTGAAAAATAACAGTCTTGCCTTCACACCGCTCCGAAGCGCAAAGCCCGGGGAAATCATTACTTTCGGCACTTATCCGCAAATGCTTCATGACACGGACAAAACGCCGATCAAGTGGCGGGTGCTGCAAAATTCAGGTAGAGATTTGTTCGTTTTGAGCGAGTACATTTTGGACTGTAAGCGATATCATGATGAGAATGTGAATATCACATGGCATGACTCTGATCTGCGAAGGTGGCTGAACGAAGAGTTTTATCATGCCGCGTTCAATGATGCTGAGATGAAGTTCATCGAGCCAACACTTTGCGCTGACAACGGGGACGGAAGTTCAGACACGGAGGACAAGGTATTTCTGCTCAGTGTTACCGAGGTAAAAGAACTGACCTCTAAACTTGACGAAGTCTCTTTAAGCGCAAAACGCCGGGCCATAGGAACGGAATTATCCAAAATAAAAAAGAACGACGGATGTCGCTTGTATGTGTATGATAAAACAGTCAAAGCTGACTATATCATCGAAAATGGCGAGGAACTCGGCTGTTCATGGTGGTGGCTGAGAACTCAACTTAATATTTCTTCCCGCGCGTTTTTTGTTGGTCCTCGAAGCAGTGTTCGCAGTTATGGTCGTGTCAACTTAGCTTGTTACGGCGTGCGCCCCGCTTTAAAGATTAATCTTCAGTGATAAAAAACGGGGCCATCCCGGTTGGCATCCTTATTCATTCTCCAGCAGTTTCGAGATCTGCATGCTGCATTCCAGCAATTGTCTGCTCAGCGCCCGGTCTTTCTTTTTGGTCATCCGTGCAGAAGGGCCTGAGATGGCAACAGCAGCTATAGCAGTCTCTTTATAAAAAACAGGAGCCGCAATACAGCGGAGGCCAATTTCCGTCTCTTCGTCATCAATGGCATACCCTTGCTGGCGAATCACTTTAAGATGCTCTCTCAGCAAGTGGAAATCGTCAAAGGTATTTTGGGTTTTTTTGTGCTGGATAACGCTCTTCAGTATAGCTTCCAGCTTGCGTTCATCCAGATGAGCAAGAATGGCTTTGCCGAAGGCGCTCAGATGTGCGTAAGCCTGGTCGCCCACCTTGGAATGAATCCGCATCGTATGTGTTCCTTCTACCACTTGGGTTGTCACGACATGGTTACCGTTAAGAATCCCAATGTACAGGGTCTCACCGACCTCACGGCTCAAATGATACAACGGTGGGACAGCCACCCACTCCAGTCTAGGGGAAGGGTGACTCACGGCTCCGCCTATTTTCTCCGTCACACTATAAGCAAAATCCGTCTTTTTCACATAGCCTGCAAGCTCCAGGGTATACAGCAAGCGATATACGGTAGATTTATTCAGATTAACGATCTGGATGATCTCACTTAGTTTCATAGACTCTGTCTGCTGCAGCGTATCCAGGATCAGAAGCCCTTTTTTTAAAGTCGCCGATTCATATTGCTTCAAGTTACTCACCTCTTGTCTGTGGTGTAGCCATAATAAATCAAAGGCAGCAGTAGATCAAATATTGATCCATTCATATCAACTATTGAAATATAATTTCTGTATGCAAAAAGCCAGCAAACTCCGGCTAGGAAGCTTGCTGGCTTTAAATCATGTTATACAGCCTTGCCACGGCTGGCCATATATTCACCGATGAGCTTGTCACACTTGTTAATGTGATTAACAAGCCAATCCGTCAAGGTGCGGTTCAGCTTGATGGTAGATAGCACGGACACGCCCTTGGCGTTGATCATTTCTTCCAGCTCAAGTACCGTTTTCACAAAACCCGCGTGGGTCTTACGATGCTCCGCCAGCTCCGGGAAATCAATCTCTCCCATCAGCTCTTCTTCACTGCCGAAATGCTCGATAGTGTATTCCTTCAGGAATTGCAGTGTTTCCATAATCTTATCCCGGCCCTGCTGATTCGAGCATGCTTCGAAAAACTCGTTGAGCTTCGCCAACAGCTGTCGGTGCTGACAGTCAATCTTTTCTACCCCAATATCATAAGAATCTTTCCAGGCAATCATTGGCCTCATCCCTTCGTTATCCCAAACCATTCGAATGGGAAATAAGGTATATTCTGCACCATTTTGCATGAAAGTTCAGTTAACAACATCACACGACAATTTTCTACATAAAATATTATCGTTGCGGTCTATCTATGGCTCCACTCTGATTATATCGGTACAGCTTCGATGGGCGATGTCCAGCATCTTTGGTGAACTCTTCGGTTTCGGTAACGGCATCGGCCATTTTACGGCGGAAAGCCGCGGCCAGCAGCTCTTTTCCGAGGATAATCTCATAGACCCGCTGTAATTCAGACAATGTGAATAATGGTGGCATCAAGTTAAACACGATATCGGTATACTCAGCTTTGCCTCTCAGACGCTCGATCGCATACTCAATCATGATGGAATGGTCAAACGCTATTCCCTCGCTCTCTACAATCTCACGTGACAGCTTTTTGATACGTCCCTTTACGGACTCCACAATCCGCACAACTGCAGAGAGGGTCTCTTGCTCATTCTGAAGTTTGATGCGAACCCGCTTCTCTGTCTCTGTCCCCTGCTCGGTGATTGTTCTGTGCTCTGCCTCTATCACATATGACACATCGAACCAAGCTGCCTCCGCCGCGTCGTCCCCGGCCTGCACATCCAGCGTAGTTCGGTCAACGAGTGCCATGTACGAACAACTAATAACTCGTGTACGCGGATCACGGTGCACAGCTCCCCAGGTAAACAGCTGCTCCATATACAGATCCTCTATATTGGTTTCACTGTATAGCTCTCGTCTTGCCGCATCCTCAATGCTTTCATCTACAGCTACGAAGCCGCCCGGCAGTGCCCACTGGCCCAGGTACGGATGCTCGCCCCGTTTGATCAACAATAGCTGGAGAGATTTCTGGGGAAGCTTGCGGTAATTGTTTTGTTCCAGGTCCATCACGGTAAAAATCAGCATATCCACTGTCACCGAAGGATGTTCATACGCATCAGCATCATAAGTCGCCAGAAATTGTGCTTCAGTTAAACCATTGGCATTAGTAAGAGGGTGATCAGACATAGGTTACAGTGCTCCTTTTCTATAAAAACATTAATATTATCCAGTTGTTAATATCATATTGTAATTATACACACATCTCCCTGTGCCCAGTCAATAACGCAGAAAAACCAGGAACATCCTCATAAGAGGAATATCCCTGGTTCTATTAAACAGGCTCAATATGGACAAGCACGTAAGAAACCTGGTGACGATCTTTCAGTTGATCTTCAATTTCTTCGGTAATGTCGTGACTCTGAACCACATTCAGCTTGGCATCCACCAGCACGGTTGTATCCACCAAGACGTTATTGCCGTGCACACGGGCCTTAATATCTTTGATCGACTGCACACCATCAATTTCGGCCACCGTATTCTTCATCCGTTCAAGTTCTGCCGCGTCAAATCCGTCTGTGAGGTCATGAGTAGCCTTACGGAAGATATCGAATGCGGTTTTGCAGATCATCAGGCCGACGATGATCGCCGTTAGCGGGTCCAGCCAGGGAATCCCAAACTGAGAGCCGATAATCCCGATAAGAGCGCCTATGCTGACCAATGCATCCGAGCGGTTATCCTGCGCCACAGCTTCGATGGCATTGCTGTTAATACGCCGCGCCAGCTTAATGTTGTACATGTAGACTGCCATCATGATGACTGCACTTCCCGCTGCTGTCCAGGCGGCGATCAGATCCGGTGTCGCAAGTGACGGCTCCATAAATTTGTTCACACCCTGGTACAAGACCTGAAGTCCGACCGCGATCATAATAAAAGAGGCAATCATTGCCGCAATCGTCTCCGCACGGAAATGTCCGTAACGGTGATTAGAGTCCGGAGGTCTGCGCGATATTTTCAACCCCGTCAGTACAGCAATAGAAGCTATAATATCCGTAGTATTGTTCAATCCGTCGGCAAGCAGCGCCTGGGAACCCGAGATGGTTCCTATGAACAGCTTGACGGCGGATAACAAAATATACGTTGCTATGCTTAGCCAGGCACCTCTTTCACCCTGTTTAATGTCTTTGTAATTATCCAAAACCAGTAACCCCCAAGCAGTAGTATTGTTCTATATTACACGCAGCTAATCGGGTGGGTCTAGAGAAACAGTGTTGCCGAGTGGCGCAAGAGTTACCCCTGCCAAATAGAGTTGGGACACATGAATTTTGTTGTCGTATGCAACATTATTTGGCTTCGTTCAACTTTTTAGCTTGAACGGGCTATAACAAACATGAAAAATCCCCACAGCCATAGGGCTGCAGGGATTAGTTTGTGCTAGTCTGATGTTATTCAGCTGGAGCAGTAAAGCTACGGGTAGCAAACTCAGCATCCAGCATATAGAACGCGTTGCTGTCTTTTTCGATACGTTTCAGCTTGGAGATAATGTTGCTGAACAACGCTTCTTCTTCCACTTGCTCGTCAATGAACCATTTCAGGAAGTAGATGGTCGCATGCTCGCGCTCATCCAAAGCAATGTCTGCAAGATGGTAGAACTTCTTGGTGTTCTGTTGCTCATGAGCATACGCATGTTCAAACGCGTCGAGCATCGAACTGTATTCATTCTTCGGCTCTTTGAGCGCAGCCAGTGTTGCCCGTTTATCACGGTCATTGAGGAATCTGTATATTTTCATTGCGTGAAATCTTTCTTCTTCAGCCTGAACCAAGAAGAAATTAGCAAATCCGTCGAGACTCTCACCGGAACAATAAGCAGCCATAGCCAGGTAAACGTGAGCGGAATAGAACTCAAAGTTCATCTGTTCATTAAGTGCATTAAATAATTCGTCTTTCATGGACACGTCACCTCAATTTTTAAATTTAAAATATGTATCGTTTCCTGACTATCTTATCACTCAGACGGATAATGGGGCAAGTCTGCTCCCAGGGCTACTTCTCAATATCACTTCTCAGAGTACTTCCCGCAACCGCTTCTCCTTGGGAGAGATAGACGGATAATGGTATTATGGAATTTAAAGGTGGATACACTAAAGCAGGTCTGAATGATACCACCCGATATTACTTTGCGTAGAGGAAAGGAAGATTCTAACTAATGAAAGTAAGAGATCGCCTAACGATATTTCCCTTATATAAAAAACGCTTTGCTCCCATTGCTTCAGTTCTGCTCCTGATTCCGCTAATCAGCGGCTGTGGAAGCAGTACGTCCTCATCCATAGCGTCCACACGGGCGCCTGCCGCAGCACCAACCGTGTCAGCATCTGGGCTGTCCACAACAGAAGCTAACCTCTCAGCACCTACGCCCGCAACGCCTACGGCAGAGCCTGATCCTGTAGCCCTTCAGCTTGAGTCCCTAACCCTTGAGGAGAAGATCGGACAAATGCTGCTGGTCGGCATTAACGGGACTACCCTGGATGCGGGGGCCAAACGGATGATCACAGAGGATAAAGTAGGCGGTATTATCCTCTATGGCAACAACATCGAGAATGTGCAAGGGATGGTCAAATTGGTTAATGCCATGAAGAAAAGTAATACAGCCAATCCTGCTCCCCTGTTCATGAGTGTCGATCAGGAAGGCGGCAAGGTCAGCCGTATGCCTGCGGAGTACGTCACTATCCCCTCTAACGCCAAGGTTGGCCTCCGCAATGACGTGAACGCTGCACGGACCATGGGCACGCTGCTGGCTCGGGAGGTGCGGTCCGCAGGGTTCAATATGAACTTCGCTCCGGTACTGGACATTAACAGTAATCCCAAGAATCCTGTCATCGGCGACCGTTCTTTCGGCAATTCGGCAGACACCGTTGTGAGATTGGGCATTGCTGAGATGAAAGGCATCGAGAGCGAAAGCGTTGTTCCGGTAGTGAAGCATTTCCCTGGACATGGGGATACCTCTGTAGACTCTCATCTGGAGTTGCCTGTTGTGAATAAAACAAGGGAGCAACTGGCCCTACTAGAATGGCTCCCCTTCCAGGCTGCCATTAAGGAAAATGCCGATGCGGTCATGGTAGCCCACATTTTGTTTCCCAAGCTAGACCTCGACAAACCAGCCTCCTTGTCCCGTACGATCATTGGCGATTTGCTTCGGGAAGAGATGGGCTACAAGGGTGTCGTTATTACCGATGACCTGACGATGGGCGCGATTATGAAGCACTTCGATCTGGGCCAAGCTGCGCTTGACAGTGTCAATGCCGGCAGCGATATTCTGCTGGTCGCTCACGGATATGACAATGAGAAACGTGTCCGCGAGGCGATTCTGCAGAACGTAAAGAACGGTAAGCTCAAGGAATCGCGAATTGACGAGAGTGTCTACCGTATTTTAGCGTTAAAGCATAAATACGGACTGACTGACAACTCTGTCCCCGTTCCTGATCTTACCGTCCTCAATAAAGATATTAAAGCCTGGCGTTCAACAATTGCTAAATAACTATGGTGCTACTGGAGAACAACCGTATCCCCGGGCTTAAGTCCGGTCAAAATCTCTGTCTTGTCGGTTGTCTCCAGTCCAATCTTGATATCTCTCCGCTCAACCTCACCATTGCCCTTATCCAGCATGACATAAGCAGCATCGCCATCATGAATTACGGCCATACTGGAGACTACTGTTGCATTTTCTTTTCGGATAGCTTCAATCTCGCCATTCAGACTTAGACCGCCGATGAGATGCTCGTTGGAATCAAGCTTAATAATGACTTCAAATTGAGGCACTTGACTGGTGTTATTCGTCTGTCCCGAGGTGGTAGTGGCAAATTTGGCTACCTTGGTCACTTCGCCAGACAGCTTCTCTTCTTTGAGTGCAGTCATTTTCACGTCTACCTTCATGCCGGTTTTGATCCGGAATACATCCTGCTCTCCCACCAGTGCGACAAATTCAACCTTGCTAAGATCGACAATCTTGCCGATGTACTGGTTGTCCGTCACCGTCTGTGGACGTTCGCTGGTGCTGTCGAAAAGGAAAATCCCACTTGCCGGAGCACGATAGATCGCTGTATTCAGCCTCTCCTTCTTGCTGGCAAGCTCCCGGGCCTGAATCTCCGAAGTCACCTCGTTCAGTTCATCGCCGATCCGCTTAGCTTCCTGGGAAGCCAGTACCTTCAATCGATCCGCCTCGGTGGCACCCAGCGCGGCACTCTCCTCATCCTGCTGGCTCATGAAAGCATTCAGCTCCGCTTCCAGCTTACCTTTACGGATCGTCGCTTCCTGTGTCGCAATATCGTTCTTTAGTGTCTCCTGATCCAGAGTATACAGGATATCGCCTTTCTTAACTTGTCCACCATTCTCTACCTTCCAGGCAGTCACCTTGGAAGCAAACGGCGCATAGACGAGCGTTTCATGTTCATATTGAGACTTCCCTTTAACCTGAATCGTCTTATTAATCGTCTCCTGAGTAACAGGGAAGGTAATGCTTTGCACCGGCTCCTCCATCGGCGGCGCTTCCTGCGGCTTGAACATTTTGTCATAAGCGAAATAACCGGCTACGGCTACAATCGCTAGGATGATGACCCACTTTATAATCCTTTTCATTCCCTCGGCTTCCTTTCTGCCACAAAATACTAATCCCGTTTGATAGCCGTGAGCGCATTGGTTCTCGATGCACTGATGGCCGGATAAATCCCTGATAAAACACCTGTCATAATGGCGAATGCGATACCGATCGGAATCGTCATTAGCGGAATGGCGATGACAAGACCACCCTCACTTCCACCCATACCGCCGGCAGAGCCGATTATTTTGTTCATGCCGGTAACGATCAAATACGAGAATACTACGCCCAGCAGGCCGCCCAGAAAACCAAGTAATGCCGCTTCCGTGATGAACATATTACGTATTTGCCGCATATTGGCGCCCAGTACCTTCATAATCCCGATCTGTCGACGGCGTTGATGCGAAGACATGGTCATCGCAACAATAATGGAAATGGAGGCAATAATCAGAATGAATATTCCGACGCCGAGTGCTACTTTTTTGATCATGCTGAACTGCTCTGCAAGCATTTCCTTCTGATACAAATTCGTGCTGGTGTTCAGGGTAAGCTTCTGAATGAGCTTCTCCAACGCTACAATGTTATCAATGCTATCCACCTTGATAATCGCATTGTTATAGACACCTGCTTGTCCATTGGAATCATTGTTTAGATTGAGTTCCTCCCGCAGACGCTCAGCCGTTTCCAGAGACACGTAGATCTTCTTGTCATACATCGCCATATTGTCATCCATTCCTTTGGGCTTGGCGAGAATCCCCATGACTCGAATGGAGGAACTGACAATAGTCTTGCCGGTGCTAAAGTCGGTCGACTGGAACTGAATCTGCTGCTGATACAGATCCGCTGGCAGGCGGCTAAGGTTATCGTATTGTTGCCTGAGGTCATTGTTGTATGGATCATTCCCCATCGCTTCATACAGACTTTGCCTTGTCTCATTATCAATCAGACCCAGTGTCGCCCCGTAATTCAGCACGGCCATTCCTGCTAGCTCAGAAGGTCCTCCCTGCTTGAAGGTATTATCGTACTTTGTCAGCAGGCTAAGATTGGTACCTATGACCTGAATATCAGATATTTTGTTGTCATTCGTGAGCATCTGAAGCCAGCCAATATCCTGAAAAGGAGCAGCCGCATTCACATGCTTAAGTCCAGAGATGATCTCCAGCTTCTGCCGGGTCAGCTTGCCGGGATCGAGCTTCTCGTTATCCCCTGCGCCCTGGCTTCCATTCTTCCCCTGCGTGGGTACACCACTGTTGGGGGTTACGGTGATCTCATCCATCTTGAATCGGCTGTTGATCTCTTTCTCTGTGTACGCCTGCGCCGAATCTCCGAGACTGAGCGCCACGATAATGGCAGCACATCCGATAGAAATCCCTGCCATACACAGCCCCGTAACCACCTTACGTCGTTTGATCTGATCCCAGGCCAGACGCGAAATATCTCTAACTCTCATTCTGCTCTCCTCCTTTGGACTCCACTTCGACAGGAGGCTGTTCTTCGGTGATCATAAATCCGTCCCGCAGTGTGAAGATGCGCTGCATCTGTTCTGCGACCTCGATCTCATGCGTAACCACTATAAAGGTTGTTTTCATTTTCTTGTTCAAATCCAGCAGAATCGTGATGATCTCTTCCTCTGTTTTGGAATCCAGGTTCCCGGTTGGTTCATCTGCGAAAATAACGGATGGTTCTGTGATCAGGGACCGCGCGATACTAACACGCTGCTGCTGACCACCGGACAGCTGTGCAGGAAATAGATTAGCTTTATCTGGAATGCCCACCGCTTCCAACAACTCCAACGCCTTTTTCTTGCGCACAGATGGAGATATAGACTGGAAGACCAGCGGCAGCTCCACGTTCTCGCGTACGGTCAGGCTAGTAATAAGCTCATACGCCTGAAAAATGAATCCGATGTTCTTTCGCCGGAACTCTGACAATTTGTTCTCGCTCATTTTCACAATATCATGGTCGGCAATGTAAATATGTCCTTCCGTAGGCTTCATTAGCCCCGCCATCAGGTTGAGCATGGTCGACTTCCCGGAGCCTGAGCTGCCCAGCAGCGCGACCATCTCGCCCTTCTGAACCGAGAAGTTGATGTCATGCAACACGGCGGTTGTTTCATTGCCGTTCTTGAAAGAATGGGTTACTTTTTCCACTCGCAACATACAAGCTGCTCCTTCTGTACTTTAATAGAGAGTCTTATTTGTCTGACGTCAGCGTCCTGTCAATGTACAGGGTGTATGCCTGGCTGGCCAACTCAATCCGTTCCCCTTGGAATTCGTCGTAAAGGGTGATTCGGTAAGCTCCTCCATTCACCAGCTTCTTGTAAGTCGTGTTGCTGAAGGAGAGACTGAACGTATTGTTACTGCCCTCGGTAAGATCTGTGCCGATAGTCAGATTTTTTTCCTGGGATTGGCCATAAGGATCTGTCATTTTAAGAACCAGCTTGTGGTTAAAGGTCCCCATATCATAGTTAACATCACGTAGCAGATCATAGTTCATTATGATATTGATCGTATCTGTGCCCAGCAGGTTCCGGCCATCGGATCTAAGCATAGACAAGGTGTACGGGTATAGCGTGACTTTCGACAAATTGTTCTCTGGCGGAGTCGCCACTGGATTGAGATCCAGTGAGGCAATGTTAATAAATCCGGTTGGTTCCTGTCCCGGTTCACTTAGCTTATTGCCCGTGATGCCAGGTCCTAGGTACAACGCAACATCGGACAAATTCACCGACTTAGGAACCTTTGCCCAGAACGTGACCAACTGCTTGCCGCCTGGTGTTGCAGAAGTGTCGGGCTGGTTGGATACCGCTTCAAAAAGATCACCGTTCGGCGTTGCAAAGTAGCCTTGTATACGAGCCATCTTACTCTGTCTCTTCTCTTCGCTGCTCAGCAGCAGTTCGGAGTACACAATGTTGGAGTTAATTCCTTCATAGATCGTGGTCTTGTTCTCCTGAACCTTGGCATTCTTGCCTTTGGCAATGACATCGTAGCTTCCGCCACGCTCAATCTGCGCCACAGCATTGATCATACTGTCTGTAGCTAACGACAGGAAAGAGACATTCTCTTCTTTGACGGTTGTGTACAAGTTGATATTCAGCTTATCGAACTTCTGCGTGTAAGGAACCTTGGCCATCACATAGATGTCCGCCGATTTACCAGGTGCGAGCGATTGGAACTCCTTGTCCATAAACAGTTCTGTCGAACCGGCAATATCGTTGTTGTCCAGCTTAATGGACCCTTTTAGATCAGGCAGAGACAAGCTTACAGACTGAGTGTTATTAATATTCAGCTTGGCAACGAGGATATCGTCGTCTTTCCACGGAAAACGCTGCACAGAAAGCAAACGGTAATTGAAAGTCCCGTAATCATTCGTTGTTCTATAATCCTGCCCCTTCTGGGTATCTGGTCTTAACGTATACGGGATGGAGAAATACGCCACTGGGATGGTCAGCTTGGCCGTATTACTGCCAGTTCCCGAACCTGTTCCGGCATCACTGCCACCACTCCCAGTATTGTCCGGTGAGATGGACTTATCTGGCGTAGAACCAACGGATTCAATCATTTGCAGCTGCAACGTGTTCTGTTCAACTGATAGCGGAATCTGGGCCTTAAGCGAGATCACTTTCTCCTCAAGTGGCTTCAAGAGAAGTCCGTTAATTCCATTTGCGTTTACTGGGAAAGAGGTTCCTTTGGCAGACTTCACTGTCAGCTCATAATTAGGCAAGGTTACGGCCTTGTTCCCGGTATTCTTGAAACGGAGCTGGAAGGTCCACATACCGGTTTCGTTCTCTGCATAGACCGCTGCATTACTCAATTGGGTCTCTACAGAATTATTGTTGATGATGATTTTTTTGGTAACACCCTTAGCGACCGTCAAATCAGGTGTTGTAGCAGCCGGAAGCTTGTAAGCGGACTGTGGAAGGTCCACCTTCAATGTCTCGTCTCTTTGCACGAATTGCAGTCTCATATTATCGGTCTTGAGGTAGGATGGAATTTCGGTCAAATAATAGATGGTCTTCTTCTCTTGCGGTTGTATCTTGTATCCGGCCTGCGAACTGTCTAATGCCAGCTCAAAGGCGGTTCCGCTTGCCGTTACTAAGTAAGCCTTATAACCGGGATCACTGAGAACTTTGTTCCCTTTATTAGTTACACTCAGGCCAATCTTGGCGTAGACTTTACTGCTATATTTATAGATTTGGAAGGATTCTGAAGACGCAGCAACGGGAATGTCGCTCATGGTAGTGTTCAGGATTTTCCCATGAAGTGTCGACTGGGAATAGCTTGCAGGAACACTTATGGATCCGGCTTGTCGCAGATAGCCCTTGGCTTTGGCGTCCCAGACATGCATCGCAATCTTGATACCGTTCAAGGAGTTGGTCTTGCCAACGTTAACATAATAGGTTACACGCAGATTTTGCTTGGAATCAATACTTTTCTTCAGTGCATCTGTCGTTATAGGAGTTCCAGGGATAACCGTACCACCAGAAGTGACCACCCGTGAAAAATAGTTGATCAGACCGGCTTTGCTACCGCCCCCGTTGGCATAATTCAGGGTATACGTGAGGATATTCCCCCCCGTTTGTGGCCACAGCCGGATATCCTCAAGGGTAGCATTGACCCCTGCTCCCAGCTGTACACTGCCTAAATTGGTTGTTGTACTTGGTTCCAGGGCCGCTACTTTGGTCGGTGAATTGATATTATTAGTAGTGTTGACCGGAGCTGCAGACGCTGAGTAAGCCGATAGTTGACTGATGATAAAAGTGCTGAGCAGCATGGCTACATATGTACGTCTATGTTTTCTCATTGATTTCCCTCCAAACGTATTTACAAAGATTATTATAGAGGCTAACTCTATGGGAATTGTGTCCAAGTTGTAACCCTTATGTTAGAGTTGTACAAAAGAATAGACGAGGAGGTCATTTCTATGATGCCGGAGACGGTTTCGCCAGAATCCAGATCGGGTCAGAAACCTGAAGATAGTTTTATGCAAGGAGTCAGGGATTGTCTGCCCACCTTGCTAGGATATCTCAGTATAGGCTTTGCGGCCGGGGTTGTGGAGAAGACTGCAGGCTTGTCCATTCCCGAGATTGCCTTAATGTCTCTTATTCTCTATGCAGGCTCCGGCCAGTTCATTGCGGCTGGAATGATCGCAGCCGGTAGCACCGCGTCCAGCATTGTGTTCACGATTCTATTCGTGAATCTGCGGCATGTGCTGTTAAGCGCAGCCCTGTCCCCCTATTTCCGACATTTGAAGCCACTCCGCAATATGCTTGTAGGTTCTTTACTAACCGATGAGACCTTTGGTGTGGCCATTAACACAGGTACTGCCAAAGGGCGCCTCAGTGAGAAATGGATGCATGGACTAAATGTCGCTGCTTATCTGAATTGGTTTCTGGCCAACATCCTGGGTGCGTTCTTTGGACAATGGATTGCGAACCCCGAGCGCTGGGGTCTCGACTTTGCCCTGCCTGCTATGTTTATCGGACTGTTGGTACTTACCCTCTTGAGCAGAAAAAAATATGTACAGGATATTCTGGTCGGACTAGCAGCAGGTCTGATCGCCGTGCTTGTATCCTTGCTGTGGTCACCAAGTCTTGGCGTGATTGCTGCAACAATAATTGCCTCAACATTAGGGATGGTGATAGAAAAATGGAAATAAGGCTGGATATCTTCCTGATCATAGTCGGTGCTGCGCTGGTGACATTTATCCCAAGGGTCCTGCCATTAATGCTCCTAAGCCGAATCACTATTCCCGAGTGGGGCATGCGCTGGTTGAACAATATCCCTATCGCCGTGATGGCAGCGCTGATCGCCCAGGAATTATTCATTCAAGACGATAAGCTTGCCGGTTTCTCGCACAGCGCAGAGTGGATTGCGGCTCTGCCAACCTTCTGGATTGCTATCAAAACACGCAGTTTGCTCGGCACCGTCATTGCTGGAATCCTCTCACTTATGGTTTTACGCTTCTTCTTCTAATTGGGTTTCAACTGGAAATTAATTTCCGTGAAAAAAAGCAGCAGCCCGAACACTGACCGATTGTCAGAAGAGGGCTGCTGCTTTTTTGGGGGACTCATTATAGAAATTCAGGTTTTCGATTTCTGAAACACCGTGATCTGTGCCACATCGGCATCGGTAAGCTCTTCCTGACCATACCTGGCCTGATCGTACAGATCAAGCAACCTCTCTTCAGGCATAGTGGCAGTGTCCCTGCCTTCCTTGCGTTTCCGATTTCGGCCGGCACCCCACACCGCTGTGTCGGCCCCCGTCTCTTGCGGGGTCAGATGCTTCTTGATCTCATAACCATTCTCCTGCTTAGAGCGCAGCCACTGGCGGTATAGCCACCTCACCCGCTCCCGATTGCCCTGCATATGCTCCCAGCGATCCCGCCGGCCACCGCTAACAGCCGTGGTCCAGAATTGTCTGAAATTCTGCAACGTTTTCTCCCAGGCAAAGACACTGCTCTCTTCATCCTGATAAGTCTCATTGCCACGGCTTGGCTGCTTGCGCATCAACATGGCTAGTACAGCGGCAATGGCCTTGTGCACCAGACCACCAGTGTTTCTGTAGAGCCAGCGCAAGATATAAAAGACAACTATTGCGATTACGGCTGCTACGATAACATAGGACAGCACATTGAAGATATGCGCGATAAGACCGGGGTCTCTCGCTTCCGCTGGTGGCATTTCCGTTGTAGCACGTGCTGGTTCATTCGGCTGCAGCGGAGTTTCTTCCGAGCCGGATAATAGCCGGGCGATCCAGGATAACAGCTGGCGAAGTCCACCGAAGAGCAGACCACCAATTATCCGCCCTGCGCCTGCTGCCAGAGCTACCGCTGCAACCACAACAAGGAGTACAGAAATGCGGTTATGGAGCCGCAAGCCTGGCGGCAAGGATGAGGTCCGGCCGGAAAGAGATGTATAACGCAAATGATCGCTATTGGATGCTAGGAGAACAATAATAACGCTCAGACTACCACACCAGGTAAGGAGTGTCGACCATGGCTCAAGCTGTGAGACTTTCGGAAACACTATAGCGGCTATAAAATAGAGACCGATTCCGCTGTAATACGTTGTATTCCGGCCGATTCTAGATTCGGTAGTCAGACCGAGATAGGTACAGATTAGGCAGGCGATAGCCACAGAAATGCTTGCTAATGATACTCCGGAAAATAGAAGTCCGACCACCGCTCCTAGCAGTATAGACACCACTAACTGTCTCCACTTGATATTACAAAGAGACCGAAGTAGCACGCCAGCCAATGACAACAGTGCAAATAAGATCATCCATAACGGAGTCGTATGCTCAGGAAGAAGATATGTAGCATACAGCATCAGAAGGGGCAAAAATAACAGCAGCTCCATCAGCACATGAGCCCCGAATATCAACGAATCTTGCAAAAATCGCCGGGACGGATGCTTCATGCGCTCTCCCTCCCTTGCTCCGGAATGGTAAGCCATTCCACACCATTGCCTTCTTGCATAAGCAGTCCGGCCGCCTCCAGCAGCTCCGCGCCTTGATGACAGGTTATGATCAGATAGTCTGTGTCTCTGACCCCGCTCTCGGCTTGCAGCTCTAGCAGACGATTCATTGGCAGTGTCCGGTCAAGCGTCAATCGCGCAAGAAGTTCGAGCATCTCTTCCTGCTGGGTTATGGGCCCAGAAAGGACAGGCTCACGGGCATCGCCATTTACTAGTCTCCCATTACAGATGAAACCGGTCTCAATGCCATGGTCCAGTGCATATCCGGCAACAGCCGCTGCATAACGGATGCCAAGCTCTATTCGTTCCACATCCGTTATGTTCCTCCACATGGATTCGCTAACCTCTACATTAAGACAGATCATCAGCCGGGAATCCGCTGAATAATCATTCTTGTGAACCTGCATCACTCCGGTACGCGCCGTAGCCTTCCAATTGACCATGCCCATGGAATCTCCCGTGCTGTACTCACGGATACCCGCAGTCAGGAAGGGATCTTCTACAATCCAGCGCTTGATGGCCAATTCACCCAGCCAGCTGTGTACCGGCAGAGGAACCTCATCAAAGTTGATAAGTTCCGGGTAGACTAGCAGTTCCAACTGAAGGGGAAACGTCTTAACGACCCTACTAAAGCCGAACAGGTCACCAGTAGTCATGGTCACCGATTCCAGTGTATAGAAGCCTCTCCGTTCACCTACCAAGGTATGGCGACGTTTGATATGACGGTAGGAGCGCAAATAGAACAGGCTGAGATGATTCTGATAGATGTCACCGGAGCTGATGCCCAGATTCTCCTGTTTGCCGAATTCCAGCCCTGTAGCGATACTGGATTCCATACGCAACCAGGGAAGCGGCAGCAGCTTCGCATTCACAATCTCTTCAACCATCTCCAGCTTTTCACCTGCATAAACAGCTTTTCTGGAGAAATATCGGTCGTAGCTTAACGCCTTCAGGGCATTCTTCTGATAAATGAAGGATATGATTAGCAGCAACGCCGCCGCAAAGAGGATGAACCACACTAAAGCCATGGCTTAGTCCGCCCTTCCGCCTTTGGCAGTCAGGAGCGGTTCAGCTGGCACTTCCACTTCGCGCAGTACCTGTTCTACAACTTCAGCGGCCTGCCCCTCCCGTGCTTTCATGCCCTGATGCAGAAGCAGACGGTGTGCCAGTACAGGCACAGCCACAGTCTTGATATCATCCGGTGTTACGAAGGAACGCCCCTGAATGAGCGCATACCCTTGAGCAGATCTTAACAGCGCGCCGCTGGCCCGTGGGCTCGCCCCCAGCCTCACCGCGGTAGACCTTCGGGTAGCTTCAGTGATGCGAACGATATAAGCGAGAAGATCATCGCTGACGCTAATCTCAGCTGCCAGCTGCTGTACAGCACGGATATCCTCCCCCGATGCTACCGCTGTCAGATTCTCAAGCGGATTGCCGAGCCGGAACCTTTGCAGAATATGTACCCCTTCTTCTAGAGATGGATAGCCGGTCTTAATCCGCATTAGGAAGCGGTCAAGCTGGGCTTCCGGCAGCGGAAACGTGCCCTGATTGTCCACCGGATTCTGAGTCGCAATTACAAGAAACGGTGACTCCAGCCCATGCGTTACTCCATCAATGGTAATTTGGCGTTCCTCCATGCATTCCAGTAGACTGGATTGTGTCCGCGGCGTAGCGCGGTTGATTTCGTCCGCCAGCAAAATACTGGCGAATACAGGCCCTGGACGGAACTGAAATTCCCCAGTCTTCTGATTATAATAATTAATACCGCTCAAATCGGAGGGTAGAAGGTCCGGTGTGAACTGAATTCGTTTGAAGTGACAGTCCAGTGACTTGGCTAGAGCCTTGGCAAGCAAGGTTTTGCCCGTTCCGGGCACATCCTCCAGCAGCACATGGCCATTAGCTAGCAATGCGGTCAGCAGTAGATCCACTCCGTCTATTTTCCCAACGATAACTTTGGCCAGGTTCTGGCGAATATCTTCGATAAGTCTCTTACCTTCAAGGATATCTATCATGGATAACACTTCCTATCTGATTAAAGGTATCTACTATAGGATAATCATACCAGAAAGCGTATACATTATAAATGTCCGGATAATGTCTATTTCAATGGTCTTTTCCGGAAACGGATAAGGGCAATGATAAAATAAAACACTGGAAGGCAGTCCACCCCGAACCAGATACTAACAGCCACCATTGAGTTGTAATCCCGGTCGTATCTCGCCACATTTTGCGAATAGAGAAAGGCAATGACAAGGGCACTCAGCGTCAGGGCTTGCACCATGTACTTCTTCCCTTTGTTGTTGGTCAGATTGGATAAGCACCGGACAGCGACATAAATGAGAAAAGCACTGTGGACAAACAGCGAGGAAGACCATATCCCGATTAGAAGCGGATCTACATTTCCTATAATATTGTCGTGTGTAGAACTGCGGATCATCTCCAGAAATGGATACTGGATTTGCGGGCCAAGATAGGCTCCCAGGTTCAGCAGAGTCAATAGCCACCCTATAAGGATCGATACCATAACCAACAGCGAGGCCATCGTCAGCTTTTTATAGACATGTTTATCGAGTTTGAGTTCTGGCACAATGAATAGAAAGACGATCCACTCCGAAACCCAGGAAGTCACAATCCATGAATCCTTAGCGGCTACAATCGGGTCATGATAATGCACTAGCGCGGGCAGCATGTTAAGATCCACTTCCTGCACGAACAAAAACACTGTGAAGAGCGATGCCGAAACAATCAGCAGAAACAACCCATCCGTCATATAGATCAAGCTTGAGAGACGGAGCTTCGCCGTGTACAGGATGACCAGTCCTACGATCAGCTGAATAAACCATGGGGGGGTTCCCCGCAAGTAATTGGAGCCGAAGAACAACACGAAATTCTCCAGATCCAAAGACACATAGTATATACACCAACACAACAGCAGCACAATGACAGCCTTATGGACCCATTTGCCGACAATACTGCCGCCGAAGTCCACCCAGGCTTGTCCCTGTTTCAACCGTCCGACATAAACTGTACAGAACATCATCCCGATGCTAAGCAACGTACCGCCCATCACCGCCATCCAGGATTGATAAGTGGGACTTGAAATCAGAGTGGGCACGAGGAAAATGGAGGCTTGTGAATTGAGATAAATAAACGCGAATCGGGTAAGCTGCCATTTTGTTGTGCGCATGTGCTACTCCTTTCACCTTGAAATCATACTTCGGTGCCATAATCAGCAATCTGGAACTTGGCCTTCACGTGGATTTCAGCATGATTCTTATAGTAATCTTCCCAATGCTCGCGCATCTCCCGCCATTCCTTTGGATAGTTCCATTCCATGAGCAGACCGAGCGACAGAACATCAGCTCCAGATTCCTTCGTCTTTTTCAGTGCTTTCTCCAAGTCGTGGACAGCTTTCTTCTCCAGTGCCTCAATTACTGTGCGACTGAATTCGATCTTATTCCGGTTCTCAATGTCCTTCTTGTAGACTAAACTAGCCCGCCCCTTGAGCGTGACATAGAAGACAGGTCCTTTCTCTGTCATTTTTACGGTTCTGGACCCTTTGGAGGTGAAGAAAGTGACACTTGCCCGGCTCTTTCCCTCATCCCAAGTAACCGTAATCTCCGGATCATTGGGATGCCCTAGCGCCCAAGCCAGTGACCTGGCGTCCTGCAGGCCTACCGTGCCTCTCATTTTATCTTTTTGAAAAATCATAGCCCCCTGCATTCCGACCCAATATTCAGGCATAGCTGGAATGGTATCATCCGGATCATCTCCAAAGGACAGGTAGTTGATGGCATAGCCCATTCCGCTGGCCTCCGCAATCAAACACTGCTTGATGGTGGTGCCGAGCAAATAGTTGTTCTGCCCTAACTTCATCAGTACCTCGCTCGGAAGTGTCTCGAAGGTTGGTGTGAGTTCTGTAATCGTCTGCGCCCTTCCGGGTGCGGCGAAAACGTAGGTACCTAGCGGCACGCTTGGCTCTCTTCTCATCCATTCCAGAAGTTCGGCCATCCGACTACGGGCATATTCCTTGCCAATCACTACCGCTTTGATCTTCGCCAGGCTGATCGTTCTAGTCAAATCTTTCTGGATCAGCATCAGTGCGTCAGGGATTGTCTCCGCCGTTTTGGTAACTTTCGCGTACGTCTTGCTGCTACCGCTCCCACTGCCGCCACCAGACTGCTGCCCATTCATAAGCCGGTTGGTTAAGGGTGAACTGATCGACAACTCGACCGTACCTGGATTCTTACCCACATCGAGGTATATCCCATAGACGAAGCTTAATTCATCCAGTTCCACTTTGGACCAGCAGCCCGTCAGATTCAGCATCAAAATTAATGCGATTCCTAGCTTCACCAGACTCATTTTTTCCGCTGCCTCCTTTGGTTCCACTTGCTAAATGCATCGCTGCGCTTGTTCATATAAGTAGAGGGAACCCGCAGCAACGTATCCTTCCAGTCCTGATAGACAAAAGGTGCAATCGGCTGCATATATGGCGTTCCGAAGGAATGAAGATTGGCCAGATGTCCATACAATACGAAGGCTGCCGTGAACACACCAATCAAACCCATAGTTCCCCCGAGAATTAGCAGCGGAAAACGCAGGAGCCTGAACGTTAATCCAAGCTCCAGATGCGGAATGATGTAGGAAGCAATACCTGTGATCGATACGACAATAACCATCGGAGCCGATACAATCCCTGCCATCACCGCCGCCTGCCCGATGACAATCGCCCCGATAATGGATACGGTCTGCCCGACAGGCTTAGGAATGCGCGTTCCCGCTTCCCGTAATGCTTCAAAGGTCAGTTCCATAATCAGGGCCTCCGTCAACGCTGAGAAAGGAATATTCTCCCGGGCCGCTGCAATGGTAAGCAGTAGATTGGAGGGAATGATCTGGGCATGGAAGGTAGTGATCGCCACATACAGTGAAGGAAGAAGCAAGGCCATAATAGAGAACACGAATCGCACAATCCGAATCCAGCTGCCCGCGAAATAGCTCTGGTAATAATCCTCGGAGGATTGCAGCAGCGAAAAAAGGGTTACCGGGGTTAGCAGCGCAGATGGCGTACCATCCTGCAGAAGGCCGATGCGCCCCTCCATGAGGGAAGCCGCCACGGAATCCGGGCGTTCCGTATACTGAAACAACGGAAATGGCGTCAGCACATCATATGTGATATGCTCCGCTAGATAGCTGATGCCCAGGATCCCATCAATGGACAAGTCCTGGAGCTTACGGTCAATCTCCTCAAGCACCTCCGGTTTATAGAGTCCCTCTATGTACAGTACGTAAACGTCGGTCTTTGTATATTTACCGATGCTATAATGCTTCATTTTCAAGTCAGGATGCTTGATTTTATGGCGCAACAGCGATAAATTCGTCTCTATATCCTCAATGAAGGCTTCCTGGGGACCGATAACCACCAGCTCATTCTGTGATTCGCTGACTGCGCGCTTCTGATATTTGGTGATATCAAAATAGTAAAGGAACGGAAATCCCTCCATTCCAAGCACTACATTCCCCATAACAACCAGATCTGCTGCTGCGGTAATATCAAAGCATTTCAGGCTAGCGATGGAGAACGCCGATCCTCGTTCCAGCCGCTCGAGAAATTGGGACCAATCCAGGCCTGAATTGCTCTCCTTTTTCAGTACTTCGCTAATACCTTCCTGAAGACTCCGAAGGTCTACAATAGAAGGAATGTAGATTAGCGTACACGCATGACCATGCACCTGAAAGACCTGATAGACGATGTCGCTGCCTCCAGCTAACTGCTTCTTGATAGTCTCGAGCATCTGTGCATCCACGATCTTCGCCTCCGGTCATACGTTGATGGAAATCTGCTTTAGTTTGCCAATTTAACAATAAGTTATGCGATAGGAGACAAGGTGACGGATTAAGTTGATATGCAAAAAAGCCAGCCCCGTTTGTCTTCGGGAGCTGACTTTATGAGTATGTTTAATTTGTAGCTGTGGCTATAAGCTTTGCTAAAAAGTACGGCCAAGCCCACCGCTGACTTCGTGCGGCACATAGGCGGATTCCAGGCGCTGCACCTCATCCGGGGTCAACCGGATGTCAACGGCTGCCACTGCATCCTCCAGGTGCTGCATCTTGGTCGCGCCGATGATCGGCGCAGTGACCGGCTTCTTCTGCAGCACCCAGGCCAGTGCCACCTGCGCGCGCGGAATGCCGCGCTCTTCGGCAATCTCCTTCACCTGTGTGGTCACACGGTGATCGGCTTCTTCGGTCTTGGCGTATAATTGCTTCCCGAACTCATCGGTCAGGGAACGCGCACTCGACTCTTCGGAGTCCCGTGTCAGCCGGCCGCGGGCCAGCGGACTCCACGGGATGACACCGATACCCTCAGCTTCGCAGAGCGGCAGCATCTCCCGTTCTTCTTCACGGTACAACAAGTTGAGATAGTTCTGCATGGAGACAAAGCGGGTCCAGCCATGGCTTTCCGCTACATGCAGCGCTTTAAGAAACTGCCAGGCATACATGGAGGAGGCTCCGATATAGCGTGCTTTACCCGCTTTGACGACATCATGGAGCGCCTCCATGGTCTCTTCAATAGGTGTCTCGCTGTCCCAGCGGTGAATCTGGTATAGGTCAACATAATCCGTACCCAGCCGCTTCAGGCTGTGGTCGATTTCACTCATAATGACTTTGCGCGAAAGCCCGCCGCCATTGGGACCCGGTCGCATCCGGCCATGGACCTTCGTAGCGATGACCACATCATCACGGGCCGCAAAATCCTTCAGTGCCCGCCCGACAATCTCTTCGCTTGTCCCGTCGGAGTACACATTGGCCGTATCAAAGAAGTTGATGCCCAGTTCAAGTGCGCGGCGGATGAACGGCCGGCTCTCTTCTTCTCCCAGTGTCCAGGCATGGTTCCCCCGCTCGGGTATCCCGTAGCTCATGCAGCCCAGGCAAATACGTGAAACTTCAAGTCCTGTGGAACCTAGCTTTGCATAATCCATTGAACATCATCCTCTCAACCAGAAGTTATGACGAATGCTTACGTTACTAGTATAGCTCCCCCAGTGGGGAAATAAAAATGCAATAAGATTCCGTACAGCGGGAAGTTCTTCGTCCTTTGCAACATTAGCGGTCAAATAGTATCAACCTACTAATAAACACCAATTCGGGGAAAGCCGATTTTTCCGGATTGGCATCTTAAGCTTTCTTATTACTACTGTAGCGAGAGAACAAACGCCAGATTAATTCTCTGCGACTTGTGACACCCGTTTTAATGAAAATCGACTTGAGATGATCCTGAACGGTATACGCAGAGATATGTAGATTGTGAGCTAGCTCCTTGGTAGACAGCCCCTTGGAGATTTGTTCCACGATTTCTTTCTCCCGGGATGACAATCCATATGACTCGGCAATTAGCGGCAAGATGTCGGCGGTTCGGGCCGGCTCAAAGGTAACAGCCAGCTGAATCCGGCCAGAAGACTCGTCCAGCTTGCTGGCAGCAATGGCCAAATAATGGCCTGATGGCAATCGCAGACAAATCTTAGCCTTAGAGGGCTGATGGTCCTCAGCAGCGCTCAGTTCCGCAAGCGCGCGCGAACATACTGCCCGCACTGGACTTGGTAGGATCTCCGGTTCAAGCTGTTCCCACTCCCCAAGCATGTCCAGCCATTTCCTGGCTTGTCCATTGGAAGCAAGCGGGTTCAGCTCATGGGACAACACCAGGATACCAATTTCCTCCTGCAGTCCTTGAATATCCTCCGGTGGCGTGCTTAATGTATATCCTCGCAAGGTGCGGGCGATCCAAGGTGCGACAGCCGCCAGAAAGGCTTCCTCATCTGCCTGAAAGAAAGACCCTTTCGCTGCCCTGAACAATGTAAGATATCCCCAGCATGCCCCTCCGCCCAGCAAGGCTACACGGATTTCATCCCCGAGTCCCGCGGGCTGCAGGACGGCAAGATAACGTCCGCTTCGCTCCAGTTCTCCTTCCGTGGCACCACTAAGTGTTGCCACAGGGACAAGCTGGTGGACCAAATCGTCGTATTTGTTGAAATCTTCATGCAAATATTCATATTCAAACAGCCGGGCATGGATGGCTTCAATACCTTCCCCCGCAATGGCCCCCGTGGACAAGAGAGTGTATGGGTCAACCGTTGTGCAGCAAGCAGCCTCGAACGGAATCCAATCCTTCAGCCTGCTAATCATCGCCTCCCTGTATTCATGCGAGGATGACGTTCTTCGCTCCAGTCGCTCCAGCTCTTTCTTGAATGTTTCCAGACTCTGTGACATGCCCTTCTCCTTCTGAATCCCACAAATGTGGGATGGTCTCATTCTGACTTCACGATGATAATTACTAATTATATAGCAGCACATTATATCATCAAGTCAGGAGAGGCTACTCATGAAAGAACACAACTCGAAAGATAAACTTAGGAGTAGAAACTGGGAGCATCCCGATATCTATACATACGAAGAGACCATTGCCTTGAAAATCCCTGGATACCATACAATGTACGATATGTTAGAACGGCTGCTGGCGGCAAGGTGCGGGAACCAGAGTTCAGCGAATGTACTGATCATCGGCGCAGGCGGCGGCCAGGAAATCATTACGTTAGGTGCCAGACACAAGAACTGGAATTTCACTGGAATCGATCCTTCCGAATGCATGCTGGAAGTAGCTTCTCAGCGGATCAAAGAGGCTAGTCTTGAACAGCAGGCTACCCTGCTGCACACCGGACTGGAGGGCTTTCCACCACATAAGCCATATGATGCCGCCACCTGTATGTTGGTGCTTCACTTTGTCAAGGAACGGGAACAGAAAAAGCAACTGCTAGCGCAGATTGCCGATCACCTTAAGCCCGGAGCCCCCTTCTTCCTGGCATCCATTAACGGAGCAGTTGGTTCAGAAGCATGGTCCCATATGATGAAGGCTTGGCAATGTCATATGCTGGACCAAGGCATCAGCAACACGGATTGGCAGAAATTTGCAGAATCCATCGGAGTCACTTCTCACCTTATTCCCTCACAGGAAGTGGAGCTGCTTCTGCAGGAAGCCGGCTTCAGTACCATTTCGCGTTATTTCGGCTCCTATCTGGTTGACGCATGGTTTGCCTTCAAGAACGATAGGGGGAGCGCCTGATGAACAAGGATATTATCGTCATCGGTGGTTACGGCCATGTCGGCTCACAAATCTGCACCCTGCTCAGTGAACACTACCCTGGGCATGTCTATGCGGCAGGCCGCAGTCTGGAACGTGCTGAGCAATTCTGCAAGGCTACTGGCAGCAAAGTTAAACCGCTGCGCCTAGACCTCACCGAAAAAGCCGACCCAAGACTGCTTAAACGGGCGAAGCTTGTAGTGATGTGCATGGACCAGCAAGATACTGCCTTTGCAGAAGCTTGCTTGCAAAACGGAGTGTATTATGTGGATGTATCGGCTAACGGCGCTTTTCTTGCCCGCCTTGAAGCACTGGCATCATCCTCCAGACCATTCGCTGGAACGGCTGTATTGAGTGTCGGACTAGCCCCTGGCTTGACCAATATGTTGGCTCGCCATGCTAGTGAGGCCATGGACCATACAGATTGCGCAGACATCACTATTATGCTGGGCCTTGGTGATCGTCATGGGAAAGCGGCCATTGAATGGACCATCGACAATCTGAGGGCTGACTTCGATATTATGGAGAAAGGAAGCCTGGTTGCTGCGACCAGCTTCACAAGCGGTAAGATAAGCGATCTTGGTGAGGGTCTGGGAAGACGCACAGCCTACCGGTTCCCTTTTTCCGATCAGCAGACCCTGCCCCGGACACTCGGTATCGCTTCCGTCTCCACCCGTCTCTGTTTTGATTCCCGAATCGCTACCGGTTCTGTAGCTTTAATGCAGAAATTCGGGCTTAAAAAAATGCTCCACAGCCAACGCATGCGAAAAGCGGCAGTATGGTCTTTTAGTAAACTCCGTTACGGCAGTGATCAATACGCCATCAAGGTGGATGCCTGCGGCACCAAGAACGGCCTTCCCTATGTTGCGGAATATGGAATTCAGGGGAGAAATGAGGCCAGGATCACAGCCCGGACTGCCGCCGCTGTGGCGGGAGCGATCTATAGTGCCACGTTGCCGCCAGGTATTTTTCATATTGAGGAGCTGTTTACTTTAGAACTTGCCAGCGATCACCTTTCACTAAGGCTGGCTGACACCACTAAGAGTGACCAGTCCTTTACCATTGATGAGATCCGCTGCTGGACTCGTGAATTATTCCAACAACACAAATAAATATCGAATACTGCCGAGCGACGCTTCGCTAACCCTGAAGATAAGGCTTTAAGGTCTGTACCATCTCCAACAGTTGCTTAGAAGCGTCCTCGTACATTTGTTTAGCTTCCTTGTTCTGTGTAGAGAGGCTGAACATCTCCATGTCTGCTTCGGCTTTTTTGAGTGTGGCATAGAGCTGCGGCTTCTCCTGTAACTCCGGCACCTTGATTTTGTCCGCATAGAGATCCACTGTCAGATCACCGTAGGAATCCACCTGCCCCAGAAACACATCTTCGGTATTCAATCCCATCAGTTCGAGCTTGCCTTGCAGCCAGCCCCGAGTCTGACCCAGATTGTCCAGCGGCTCATCCAGCACCTCCCCGTCCATGATCACAGCTAATGGCTCTTTCTGTTGAGGAACGATAATCCCAAGATCCTTGGCCGTTAACGGCTGGTTCTCCTTTTTCAGCAGGACGTTAATTGAACCGGAGGATTCCATAATCGCAAACTCAACATCAGCGAGCCGGAAGACATCCTTCTTACGCAGTTCAGCCATCAATTCATCCGAAGACAAGCGCTCCTTCTTCAGATTCTCTTCCAGAATTTTACCATCCTTAACAAGGACCGCGGATTTGAAATCCATGAAATCTCTTGCTTTCTTGCTCTTGATCTGCAGTAATTCAGTGCCCAGCGAGACGGAAACCCAGACCGCAAGGGCAATGAGGCCCAGATACCAATTCGTCTCTGTATCCATGGATATATAGGCCGCCAAGCTCCCGATGGTTATGCCTGTAATGTATTCAAATAACGAGAGCTGAGACACCTGTCTCTTCCCGAGCAATTTGGTTAAAAAGAAAAGAACCACGACGGCGCATAACGTCCGCACAATAACCTCCAACCATAACGGCAACTGTAACTCCTCCTTTGATTTAAGTGTCCATGCTGCTTAACACATTCATTATTTGTTAATTGCACCGGAAGAAAACAGGGATTTTTTCCCCTGAATAATGACGCAAACCGGAGTGAATCATATTCAAGCGTTAATCAGTTTTCAATCACCCGAAGGAGGAACTCACAAATGACGGTAGCTTCGCAGGTAAAAACATGTCTCTCTTCTCTAAAAGGCGCTCAGGCTAGCTTGGAACAGTTCGCTCTTGCAACACAAAATCAGGATGCCAAAACGCTGTTTACCGATGCTGCAGCACAAACACAGCAAATCGTACAGCAAGTAGAGAGCCGGGTTCAGGACCTCGAAAAAGAAGAGCCGCAATATAAAGGCTTCTAAATAAAAAATGCCCTGTTCCTTTAGAGGAGCAGGGCATTTTTTATTTAGCGGAAACCACTTCGGTTTGTGCAGAACTTGATGTATCCCCGTGACCCGGACCAAACAGATTCAGGACGACTACACCGAGTACGATCAAAGCGATGCCTACGAGGCTGCCGGTCGATATTTTTTCTTTCCAGATCAGTACCGAGATGATGACGGTAGCCACCGACCCGACCCCTGACCATATCGCATAGGCGGCATTCAGCGGAATGGTTTTCAATGTAAGCGATAAGAAGAAAAAGGCCACCACAAAACCAACAACAACCCCGATAACTGGCAGTGGCTTGCTGAATCCTTGTGATGCCTTAAGCATCGACGTCCCGAACAGCTCAAATAAGATAGATAAAGCTAGATACAAGTAACCCATTATTCTTTATTTCCTCCAGACCATGAAATTAATTGTTCAAACACTTGATCCCGCAGCTTCTCGTCCAGTTGGGCCATTCCGAACAGCTCCGTAAACCATAGGCCATCGGCGGCCAGCCTGATGATGGTCGCTTGTACAGGATCGATACCATCATGGATAATGTTATTCTGCCAGCTCTTGAACTGCTCCCGCATTCCGTCCAGCAGCTTGGGATTCGCAAAAGCAGCAGCGAACAGAGCTGAACTCCTGTCGAGGCCCTGCTCCACCTCCTCAAAGGCGGTTCCCACATATGCACGACTCCACGACCCTTGTATAGTAGGATCAGCCTCTGCCTTCAGCTGAACATTCTGTCCGTATTCTTCATTGCTCTTATCCACCATGCCGGTAATCAGGGCATCTTTACTTGCAAAATGATACAATAGTCCTCCCTTGCTGACTCCCGCTTCCTTCGCAACCGCATCCAGTGTCAGCTGACCCATTCCATCCCGCTGTACAATTGTTGAGGCTGCATTCAGAATCGCTTCCCGTTTGGAATTGACATTATGAGCTGTCAATAACATCACCCCTTTATATTTAGTGTACCGTCTGGACGGTTTGTAGGTCAATATAAAATTGCTACCTGGGAGAACTTTTTTATCAATATATGCAAAAAAGCCAGCAAATACGGTTGTAACCGCTTTGCTGGCCCTTTTAAATTTCTTTAAACGTCGTTGATTAGATCTGCAATAACGATCTTCTGCCCGGTCCGAGCACTCTCCAGTGCTCCGAATACCATGGCCATGCTATAACGATTATCCCTGCAGTCTGTCTCTGCTGGACGCTGCTCTTCCAGTGATAAGAACATTTCATCCAGGCAACCAGGATGGAAGGTATTTTTCATCTCCACCACCGGGCCTTGAACAGTTTCATAATCGTAGAAGAACTTACCGTTCTGGTCGCCAGATGACACCACCTCGGCATAAGGCATACCATTGCCATCCCAAAGCGCAGTGCCCTTATCTCCGATAATCCGCCAGGAGGCTTCCCATGACGTAGGAGCACCTTCCGCAGACCAGGAACCTTGGTAACTAAACACAGAACCGTCGGACATTTCAAAAATGCAGATGGCCGCAGCATTACCGGCATACCATGATCCCGGAGGGTTAAATTCCTGGCAGTAAACCGTCACTGGATTAGCTCCACTGATGTACCGGGCCTGGTCAAAGGTATGTACCGCCATATCCAGCAACAGCGGGCTCTCCATCGCATCACGAAAGCCACCGAAATGGGGAGCCAGGAAGAAGCTTGCGCCGATATAACCGGTTCTGCCGATCGTTCCCTGTTCCATCAAGCTCCGTAGTGAACGAATCCGATCATCAAAACGACGGTTCTGCATCACAGCATGCGTCTTACCGGTCCGCTCGGTTAAGGCCACAATCTCATTACACTCGGCCATTGTGCCAGCCAATGGTTTCTCTCCGAAGACCTGACAACCCATTTCCAGTGCCGTGCGGGCAATTGTGAAATGGCTTTCCGGAATCGTCACGTCAAATACAAGGGTTGCACCGGTCTCGGCAATAGCTTGCTTCAGATCGGTGAATGTTGGGCAGGTTAGATTATACCGGGCAGCCATTGCTTGCGCAGCCGAGGGGTACAGATCAACCAGTGCAACAATTTCCGCGTCCTCCCGCCCGAGTGCATATTCCACCCAGGCATTCGCCATTCCCCCGCAGCCAACTAAAGCAATGCGATATGATACTGTCATGGTGGTCCTCCTTTGATTAGGTCGGATTCGGCACGAAGCTTCCGCCGCGACAATGTTTAAGGTAGTTCAAGGCATGAACTTGCCCAGTCATCTCCAGCTCATCCTTGTAAACCGGATCATGCCAGCCTTCAATATCTATCGTGCCTTTATAACCCGCTTGGCGCAGAATGGTGATAATATCCGCCCAGTTCGTATCCCCAAAGCCTGGGGTCCGGTGCCATACATATTCCTTAGGGCTGTGAATGCCGTATTCCTTGACGATATCCCATGCAATAGTTGCATCCTTGCCGTGCACATGGAAAATCTTGTCGGTCCATTTACGCAGTTGCGGGATTGGATCAATCAGAGCCACCATTTGGTGACAAGGTTCCCATTCCAGCCCCAGGTTGTCAGCAGGCACGGCGTTGAACATTTTCTCCCAAGCTTGCGGGTTGTGAGCGATGTTCCAATCGCCGGATTGCCAATTGCCACCCATGGAACAGTTCTCGAAGGCAATGCGCAGACCACGATCAGCCGCTTTCTTCGATAGTTCACCGAATACTTCAGCGAACTTCGGCAGGGAGTCATCAATAGATTGACCCGGTAGACGTCCAGTGAAACCGGATACCATATCCGTTCCGAACAAGTGGGCTGTGTCGATCAGGCGTTCCCAGCTTGCCAATGTATCTTCGTTGCCGTTAGCATTTGTGAGTGGGTTGCCGAAAATGCCGACTGAAGAAATAACAAAGTTATGTTGGTCCGCAAGTTCACGCACGCGCTTAGCCGTCTCTACCAGATCTGTCTCCCCGGTTGTTTGCCAAAAGGTCAAGCTAAAGGATTCGAAGCCATGACCTACGATTTGCGGAATCACACGAACGGCATCGCCGCCGCCCACCAAAGTACCGATTCTAAGTGTATCTTGCATCTTGTGTACCACTCCAATATTGGTTTATATTAAATTCAACACTTCAAGTATATTCGTGATTAATACCTAAATCTCTGATTATATTGTGTTGTTTTAGTTCAATCTTGTGGTGGAGGCTGGAGTGCATTGACATATCCGAAGGAGCTTAAAGAATACCCGCAACTGGAACAAAAGACGTATCCGTTCCGCTTGTTCATCAACGACCGCCATGAGGAAAAGGCGGGTCAGAATATTCTCTTTATACACTGGCATGAGCATTTCGAGATTATTGTGATGCAGCGCGGCAGCGCTATTTTCCATGTGGACAGCCATCCTTATGAAGTTGAAGCGGGCGAGATCCTGTTCGTTCCATCGGGCGGGCTGCATGTCGGCTACTGCCTCAAGGATGGGCCTATTTGCTATACCTCTATCGTGTTTCACGGGTCGCTCTTCGAAGACTGGAAGCAGGACCCGCAGCATGAGCAATTCGTTGAACCGTATGTGAGCAACCGATATCAGTTCCCGGTGAGGCCTGCTGAGCATATGCCGTCTTTTGCCGCACAATCGGCACTGCTTCAATCTATTATTGAAGAGGATCAGGTCAAGGGTCCGGCTTATCAGTTGGCGATTAAGAATTACCTCCACCTGCTATTTACCCTGTTGTCACGTAATTTTTTGCCCCAACAGCTAGTTGGCAGTTCCAAGGAACATCACTCGTTCAACCGGGAACGATTTAAGCCGCTACTAACCCATGTGGAGGAACATTTCGCTGATAAAATTACCATTGAGCAAGCAGCCAAAACCGTCAATCTTAATCCTTATCATTTCTGCAAAACCTTCAAGAAGCTGACGGGACGTACCTTCATTGATTATGTGAACCTGTGCCGGGTTAATGAAGCCGAGCGGCTGTTGCTGGAGAGTAATCTTAGCATTACCGAGATCGCCGGGCGGGTGGGCTGTGATAATCCCAATTATTTTACGAAGTTGTTCAAACAGTACAAGGGTATGACTCCGTCAGGCGTTCGTAAAGTTTGATGATTTACATTTCACTCTATAGGGAATCGACTAACAGGAAATATTCCCTTTATTTTCATTTAAATCCTTTCTTTTATAAAAATAACTGGAAATTATCCTGTTAATCACCTCTTTTCTAGGTAATTACGGGATAAAAGAGGTTCATAACTGGAGAAATTCCCTTTATTTATCACAACGGAGGTGAAAGGAAACATTTAACGGGATATTTTCCCGTTATTCAAGCCTCTCTTAAGTTTCAAACGTGGCTCGGGTAGTTATTCAGGTGAAGTGTGGACTTGCGGTCACTGTTGTCCTCATAACTTCTATGTTAAGTCGCCTTTATGTGCTGAACTTAAGAATGATCAATTACGAATCAGTTACAAAATTTACACCCTTGTATACCAAGGACTTCGCGTATCTAGGACGTTAGATTGTTAAGTTAACACTATGTAAAGCAATGACAAAGCCCGCCCTCACAAGAATGGATGTGATGAACAACCATTCCTAAAGGGCGGGCTTCTTTTAATATGACTGAATCAACATTTAGTCCAGTGTATATGGCGCCAAACCAACTGGAAGGGCTGCAGGACGGTTGCAGGTGCTCTCCATGGTATAGAAGCTGCGGGAATCAGAGGAGTCATGAAACGCCCACATCGCTTCCAGCACGTGATAGGCCAGTTCTCCGCTTGCCCGGTGAATTCGCCCGGTGCGGATGGCATACGCCATATCCGCTGGACCGATGCCACGCGTATTCTGGTCATAGCCCGGCAACAGCGGCTGCTCAGTCCATTCACTTTCACCGGTACGCCGGAATTTAACCGGTCCGCCAAAGTTATTAGGATCGGGAACCTGAATCGTCCCCTCCGTCCCGTATATTTCAATATGCGGCAGATCACTGCCCCCGAAGACATCGAAGCTGGTGATGAGGGTAGCAATGGCGCCCTCTGCGAATTGCAAGGTTCCAGCCACATGGGTCGGGATATCCACCGGAATCTTCTGCCCGGTTTTTTTCTCACTGGTGATGGTTCTTTCCGCTAGCGCTTTCCCGGTCATTCCGGCTACGGCAGAGATTGGACCCAGCAACTGAATCAGCGCTGTCAGGTAATATGGCCCCATGTCGAACATCGGTCCACCACCTGCGGCATAGTAGAATTCCGGATCGGGATGCCAGTTCTCATGACCTCTGGACATCATGAACGAAGTGGCTGCCATAGGTCGGCCTATGACTCCATCTTCTATTAGCTTAAGCGAGGTCTGGATACCCGAGCCGAAGAATGTTTCCGGCGCACTGCCCACTAGCAGCCCTTTGGCCTTGGCCGTTTCCAAAACCTTGCGCCCCTCTTCCCTAGTGACCGCGAGAGGTTTCTCCACATAGACATGCTTTCCGGCTTCCAGTGCCAGCAGGCAAATATCGGCATGGACTGCCGGGATCGTGAGGTTAATAACAATCTCAATTTCAGGATCTGCAAGTAGCTCCGCTGTCGTATACACATGTGGGATGTTGTATTTCTGTGCCTGTTCCCGTGCTCTCTCGGGATCCACATCTGCACAGGCGACTAACTCCAGAATCTCGAACTTGTTGCAGTTCTCCATATAGATGCCGCTGATTTTTCCGCAACCGATAATGCCAACTTTTACTTTATCCATTGGTCTTCTCTCCCGAATTATAGTTGACTGTCTGCCATGCCGCTATAGCTGATCCCTGCACCTGCCGTGGTTCGTCCGCCATTCTGCTTTCCTTCAGCTGCCCAAAGCAGCCCTCTCCTCATCAGTTCCTTGACTGGCGGCAGTTCCACAATGTCAGCATGATGACCGAGCGAATTGTAGTACACACGTCCTGCTCCCCAGCGCTTCGTCCATACCACTGGCATATCCACTGCTCCGTTGGCAGCGTGAGGCCCTTCTGCCACAGGGAAGCGGGTGGTCGCCAGAACTTCGATAGCCGGATCAACATGCAAATAATATTGCTCCGAAGTAACATTGAAATCTGGAATGTCCTGCACTAGCGGGCTGGAGCTTTGACGAATGTTCACCGTATATTCCACCCCGTCATTGCCAGGGTGGGCTACCCATTGACCACCGGTCATAAACTGCCAATCCACATTGTTACGGAAGGAATCGCACATGCCGCCGTGACAGCCCGCCAGTCCAGTGCCATTCTGTACCGCCGCAGACACATTATCTACAAGCTCCTGCGAGATCTCGCCCATCGTCCACACCGGAACAATCAGATCCAGTCCGAGCAGCTTTTCGCGGTCTGCAAACGCCTCCAAAGTATCCGACACTTCCACTTCGAATCCTTCAAGCCGTAGAACACCGGCAAATACTTCACTCACTTGCTGCGGTTCATGGCCATCCCAGCCACCCCATACGATCAATGCCTTTTTTGCGCTCATTAGAAATCTCCTCTCAGGTCTGTAAGCTACATTTCGGACAGGCTGACCCAACGTCGCTCTTCAATCGAACGTTCCACGGCCTCAAGCACAGCCTGGCATTTCACACCGTCACGGAAATTGGGTTCCGGCTGACGGCCTTCTTCGATGGCATTAGACAATTCCAACACTTCATGAATGAACGTATGCTCAAAGCCAATGGTATGCCCGGTCGGCCACCAGGCCGCTGCATATTCATGAACAGGATCCGTGGCCAGCACGCGGCGGAAGCCCTGTATATCCTCATCATCCGAAGTCAAGAACACTTCCAGTTCATTCATTCGCTCAAAGTCGAACCTTACACTGCCAAGACTTCCGTTGATCTCAAAAGAATTGGTGGAACGGTGTCCCGCGGCAAAGCGTGTAGCCTCGAAGCTACCAATGGCACCGTTTGCAAAACGAGCCATGAAGAGCGTAGCATCATCCACTGTGACTTTACCCCTTGGTCCCTCTCCGCCTCCTTTGGCAGTAAGGCCTGTCATCTCAGCAGCTAACGGACGCTCCTTGATGAAGGTCTCGCTCATACCGATCACTTCCTGCACATCGCCTACAAGGAAATGCGCCAAATCAATAAGATGCGCCCCCAAATCCCCGAGAGAACCGGAACCGGCAATGTCCTTCTGGAGTCTCCAGACTAGGGGGAATTCCGGATCGAGAATCCAGTCCTGCAGGAACCAGGCCCGGAAGTGATGGATTTTGCCGAGGCGTCCACTCTCCACCAGCTTCTTCGCCAGTCGCACGGCTGGAGAAAAGCGGTAATTAAAGCCCACCATATGCAGAACGCCGGCCTCCTCGGCCGCCTGAAGCATCTCTTTGGAATCCGCAAGCGACAACGCCAGCGGCTTCTCGCAGAACAGATGCTTGCCTGCTTTGGCCGCAGCCAGCGCAATCTCCTTATGCACATTGCTTGGCGCATTGATATCCACCAGGTCAATATCCTCGCGCGTCACTAGCTCCTTCCAATCTGTCACGGTATCCTGCCATCCGAGCCGGGTTGCCGCTTCTTGCAAATCTTCGGCATTACGTCCGCATAGCACGGACATTTCCGGTTTCAGCGCCTGTGGAAAAAACATCGGCAGCGTCTTGTAGGCATTACTGTGGGCCTTGCCCATAAATTTGTACCCGATCATTCCAATGCGCAGTTGTTTCATGTAATGCCTCCTAGGGGTTTCAGTTGAGGGTTGAAGCACGTACAACAAGCTCTGTCGGAAGCTTGATCCGCAGCGGACTATCTTCTGTCGCTCCGTCTTCCTGCGTATCCAGCACACGAGCTGCGGCCAGCTCGCCCAGCTGATAAAAGGGTACACGCACACTGCTCAAGGCAGGTGTAGTCAATTCGGCCGCATCGGAATCGTCATAGCCGAGAATAGCAGGCATGCGTTCCCGTGTAATACCCAGTTCGTATAAGCCTTGCTGCAGACCGATCGCCATTCGATCATTGGCGGCAAACACGGCATCAATCTCTCCAAGTACGGCTGCAATTTCCGTAGCCGCCTGGACACCGCTTCTGCGGCTGAAGTTCCCTTCAAATAGCAAAGAAGGGTCCAAGGATAACCCGGCTTCACGAAGTGCGCTGGAGTACCCTTCCATCCGATCACGACTATTCGAATAGACGTGAGGTCCATTCAGAAAGGCAATCCGCGTAAAGCCCTGCTGAAGCAGATGCTGCACAGCCATCGTGCTGCCTTGAACATGATCCGCATCCACCTCGGGGAAGTTCTCCCCTTCAAAATGTTGGTTAATGAGACAAAAGGGGTATCCTTCCTCCTTCAGTCGGCGTAACGCCTCAAGTTCTTCCTGCTCTTCCTTCGCACCCAGCACAATGCAGGCGTCTACCTTACGCATCCGAAACAGTTCACTATAATCCATGGTTCCGTCCGAATTGCGAAAGAGCATCAGCAGATCATATCCTTCATCCCTAGCTTTGTTCCCGATACCGCTTAGAATCTCAGAGAAATAATAAGCAGAGAACAGACGCGCTTTGGGCAAATACGGCATAACCACACCCAAATTGCCGCTGCGTTTACGGGCAAAACTTCTGGCCAGCGAGCTTGGCGTATAGCCCAGCTTGTGGGCTGCCTCCAGTACCCGCTGCTTCGTCTCTTCCTTGAGCGGACCGACATCATTCAGCACCCGGGATACGGTAGCTTCAGATACGCCGGCCAGTTCGGCCACCTCTTTTCGGCTGGCGATAGGAATCAACTCCTTCTACAAAATGTACACGCGTACATTCTCTCATGCAAAGCTCTCTTCGTCAATTCTTTTCTGCATGAAGCCCCACCCATTCCTGCACATGCCGGACGAACTTTTTAGTTGCAGGGGAAGCGTGTTTCATCGAATGGACGGCGATTCCCAGCGATCTGAAGCTCGGCTCCTCAAGTTCCAGCATCACCACGTTATGATTCTGGCGCTTGAGCACCAGCTCAGGCAGGATGCTCATACCAAGTCCTTTGTCTACCATGGCGATGATCGCGTAATCATCCCCTGCCGAGAATTTGACGTTAGGCTCAATGCCAGCCTTCTCCAGCACCCGCCTTACATCATAGTCCGAGCCGGCTTTAGGTATGATGAAATCCTCATGCGCTATTTGCGGCAGGGGAAAATAAGGCGCCCCACTGATGGGATGCTCCTGTGAAACAATGGCGAGCATACGGTCTTTTTTCAAAGGAAAAACTTCGAACTTGTCACGCGTGGGCAGCGATATAAAGCCGCAGTCAATCACCCCAGCCTCGATCCATTGCTCAATCTCCAGGTAGTCCCCCTCCATGAGCTTGAACTCGATATAGGGATACAGACTGCGGAACTGCTTGATCATACTGGGCAGCCAATGAACAGATACACTGGTGAATGTGCCGATCGTGATCGTTCCTGTCTCCAGCCCATGAATGTGCGTTACCTTCTGCTTCAATTGCTCATTCCAATTTAGAATCTCACGGATCGGCTTTAGCACCTGTTCCCCGTTAACCGTGAGTCTAACCCCCGAACGATTGCGGATCAGGAGTGAGAAACCAAATTCCGTCTCCAAACTGTTAATGGTGTGACTGATGCCCGATTGCGTGAAGCCCAGAACATCTGCTGCTTTGGTGAGGCTGCCTAACTCCACTACTTTTAAAAACACTTCGTATTTACTGAGACTCAAGCCAGTGTCCCCCTCATTCTTATACATTAGTTCTATTCATGTATAACATGATAAACATTCAGTTAACTTATATAATCAGGCATATTATACTATACTAACTTCAATGATTAAAAGGATGATGAACTGATGAAGCCGTTTAAGGCTGATCTCTTGCTGATGGTTGTAACTGTATTTTGGGGCTCTTCCTATCTGTTTATGAAAATGGGACTGGATACCCTCGGCGAATTTAATCTGATTGCGCTCCGATTCGGGCTTGCTTTTATATTATCTGCCGCGATTTTCCACAGGCGCCTGCGCAGGATCAATGCCAAGACCTTGAAGTATGGGGCCTTGCTTGGATTCCTGCTGCTAGGCGTGTTCACATGCATTACGTTTGGGCTAAAGACAACCACGACTTCAAATGCCGGGTTCCTGGTCGCGTTGACTGTCATTTTCGTTCCATTGCTTCAGAGGTTGTTCTTTAAAAATAAAGTCGGATTCCCGCAAGTCTTCGGCTCCCTGCTCGCCATCGGCGGAATCGGTCTGCTTACGCTGAATTCTTCGCTGACCGTGCAACCCGGCGACCTGCTCTGTACGCTATCCGCAGTATTCTATGCAGTACAGATCATCGTTACTGGCAAAGCTGTCAAAGAAAACGACACGCTGAGCATCGGCATCCTGCAGCTCGGCTTTGCCGGCGGATACGCACTGGTGCTGTCCCTACTGTTCGAGACGCCTCATCTGCCCTCTACCTTGCCTGGCTGGACCGCCATTCTGGCACTGGGCATTCTGTGCAGTGCTTGCGGCTTCATCCTGCAGCCGGTGGCACAGAAATACACCTCGCCTGCACGCACCGGACTCATTTTCTCGTTAGAGCCAGTCTTCGCCGCCTTGTTCGGCTACTGGTTCGTCGGAGAGAAGCTGACGAACCAAGGCTATGCCGGGGCGGCACTAGTTCTGCTCGGTATTGTTGCATCCGAGCTGCTGGGTAAGGCATCCTTCGCCCCAGCTTGGATGCAGGGGAAACGCGGTGCCAGTTGATGGCGCCGCCTTAAGGGGGCATGGCAAACGTGCCTGCCCCCTTAAACTTCCTGCACAGCAAAACCCGCAAGTCTCCATCTAACGGAGACTTGCGGGTTTTTATGCTATAACTATGCGTTACGCAATCTTGGGATAGTGGCTTAGTGCCCCATCATCATCGCTGCATCCGTCTTATTGCCCTCTTCAGGGTTAGCGGTTGCTACCTTTGGCTTGCGCAGGATAATACTGATGACTACACCGGCCACGGCGATACAGCCAGCCAGGAAGAAGACATCATTGAAAGCTAATACAGAGGCTGCCAGCGGGTTGCCGCCTTTAGCCATCTCACCCATATGGGTTGTGATTTGACTGGTTAGGTATCCGGTCATACCTGCTACAGCAAAGGAAACAATAACTTGTTGTGCAGCTGCAGTAAGAGGCGTTACACGGCCAACCCATTCACGCGGTGCGGAATTGAGCACATGTGTGTTCAGTGGCATCATGGTCAAGCCCATACCCAGACCCATCATGAACAGGTACACCATAATTTGCGGAAGCGCGGTGTCCATTGTGATCCCTGACAACAGGAACAGAGCTACAGAGATAATCGTCAGGCCGACAAAGGCCAGCGGACGTGCACCGATCTTGTCGAATAGGCGACCTCCAATCGGCATTCCGAATCCGGCAGCCAACGCCTGCGGCAACAAAATCAAGCCAGTCTCAAGCGGTGAAAAATTGCGGATCTGTTGAAGGTAGAGCGGAACGAACAACATGGTACCAAATAGTGCCGCTTGTGTTACCCAAGTCAGGATAATACCACGGGTAAAGTCGGAAGAACGGAAAACGCGCAGTTCCAATAGCGGATGCTTATGCAGCAGCTCAACGATAACGAACAAGACCAGAGCTACGCCACCAACAGACAATCCTACGATTGCCGATGTGGACGACCAACTGCCACCACCGCCTTCGTTAACGCCATAAGCCAGCATGGAGAAAGCGATTGGCGCCAGGATCATGCCCAGCAGATCAAGATGTGTTCTGCCTTTTTTCTCGGAAGCTGGTAGGTATTTAATGCCCAGAATAACAGCTATGATGCCAATTGGCAGGTTGATCAGGAAGATCCAGTGCCAGCTTACGTACTCCACCAACCAACCGGAGAGAATCGGTCCAAGGGCTGGGGCAAGCAGCATCGGAATCCCGAGCATTCCCATAATGGAACCTCTACGCTCTGGCGGTGCCAGTTTGAAGACCATTGCCATCCCGATTGGGGCAACCATACCGCCGCCCAGGCCTTGAATTACGCGGAAAAGAACAAGTTGACCCGAAGTTTGGGCTATGGAGCACAGTACGGAACCCAGAACGAACATGATTACTGTCGCCAGAAAGACCTGCTTTGAACCAAAACGGTCAGTCATCCATCCGGCTAGCGGAATGACAGCAGCCAGGGCTAACGTGTAGCCTGTAATAGCCCATTGCACTGTTTTGAGGTCTGTCGCGAAGTACTCGACAAGTTTAGGAACGGCGACATTAACGACCGTACCATCCAGAATAACCATTATCATACCCACGATAATCGCGAGCAACGGAGGAATGATAGCTTTCAATGAGAAAGCCTGCCCCTCTGCCGTATTTCCATTAACACTATTTGACATTCTTTTCTCCACTCTTTTCTCTATAAATTATATTTGCTGAAATAATGCTCAAACAGCGTATCAATCTGCTCATCGAGAGCCGGAAGGTTAAACACTGGCGTGATCTGTTCCCTCTTGCCAGGCATGTTTGTAATCAGCGCTGGAATCACAACGGCTCCATACAGCTGAAGCATCATCAGTTGCAGACTGTTATCTTCCTCTACATGTGTGATCTCTTTCAATGTATTGTGCATTTTTTTGACCCTCAGGATTTTGGCATAACGATCATATTCTGTAGGTGAGCACATGATCTGGGGTCCCTGCTCCAGTACCTGTCTAGCCAACCCGGGATATCGGAGTAGATTCACAACATACCGACTTAAGAATTGCTTGAGCCGCTCCTGCGGCAGCAAGGAGACATCTTCAAGTGCCTGGAAGGCATCATCGAACGTTGAGAGCAATACACGAACGGCATCTGTCATTAGACTTTCCTTGGAGCCGTAATAATAATTCACCAGCGCAAGATTAGTTTCGGCTCTGGCGGCGATTTTACGCAGTGTCGCACATTGGAATCCTTCCTCCTTGATCAACATCACCGTAGCATCCAAAATCGTCTGTTTAGTATCTTTCTCTGAATGGTCTGCGCTCTGGTCCAGTGTGTTCATCGCTACCGTTACAACCTCCTTTCTCCATGTAATCATTGTTTTAAACACTGTTTAATCGAACACTAATGTACTCCTGAACACCTATCCTTGTCAATAGTCAACATCAGGTAACGGGTGTACTCTGTTCCTTCTATCCGGCAGTTTGGTCATCACACGTTATACTTTCCCTGGAGACGTACTAAATAATTCATCAATACAATCTCCATTCTTCATGTAAATCACTGTTTTAAACATTGTTTAACCGAACATTAATTTACACCTGAACACCTGCCCTTGTCAATAGTCAAGATTAGGCATTTCCATCTATAAAAAAAGCAGCGTTCTCCTAATTGGAAAACACCGCTTTCATACTTTCAGTTGGTTCTTATAGCAAACCCTTTCTTAGGGTAGCGGCCCCCATAACACTCGGGTCCAGGCAATCCGCAATCCGGCACGCTCCATATTATTCTGGCTGACACTACCATATGCTGCTTGTCCGGCTACCAGTTCACAGCCCGCCTTGTATGCTTCGTGCAAACGACTTTGCAGCAAAGTGCTCTGTAGGCCGCGTCCCCGGAAGGCTGGCAGCGTCGCAGCGAGTGCACAGGAGGCAATGCCTTCATCAATATACATGGCCGCGACGGCTGCTGCCTGCCCTTCCCAGAAGCCGAGGAATAGCTTCCAGCCTGTATGACGGAGAAGCCCGATATTGTTGCTGATAAAGTGTCCTTTAGCATCCAATGACATGCCTGAAGCCAGACAATGCACCTCCGCATACGTGTCAAAGAGATCCTCATCCACCACCTCAGTAACGGTGATATTCACGGGTAGCTGAGCTGGCTCGGCAAGCGGCAGTCCATATAACACGGATTGAAAACTGTGCGGGTACAACTCCATTGACGCTAATCTTCCTAGCAACACCGGACTGCTCTCAGAGGGGTCAATTTCGATTTGAAAACTCCGGTCCCTGGCCCGGTAGAAATCCGCGATCTCTTCAAGCAGATCTTTCTCAGCGTCCGTAATCCCTTTGACAGAATTAAAAAGCGCCCATGGCATCTCCTGTATGTAATATCCTGTGGCTGTCCCGAAACGCCGAATCTCTACACCCATGGGGTTGCCAGACCGTTCACCAATGGAAGCTATTCTGGAGGTGAAGAAGCTAATTTCCGCCTGTTGCAGCCGTTTGGCCAGTTCCTTGTTTACTATAGGTAAGCTCATAATTATTCTCCCCCTTCATTTTCAATAATGATTTCTATTCCACGTCAAAATCAAAATATTTCCCGGGATAAAGTTCCTTTTTTAAAGTAAAATGCCACCATTCTTTGCTGTATGGCTGAAATCCCTCTTTCATCATGGCATCCTTAAGTATTTTGCGGTTGGCCATCTGTGTCTTGCTGATCAGCTTCGTGTCGTAATATGAAATGGGACCGAAAAAATCATAAGGGCTACCCATGTCCACTGCAACACCGTTTTTGAGGTAAGCCACTGTCAGGTCCACCGTACTGCCCCGTGAATGACCGGATTTACTGGAGATAAAGCCGAGTTTGAACAAATTCTTTTTATCCAATGCGGGATAATACTGCTGTTTCATCTGGATATCGCTGGCGTCCTTGGACCATCGGATAAAATGATTAACAGCCTTTTGCGGACGGTAGGTGTCATAGATTCTAAGAATATATCCTTGGCGTGCCAGGTTATCGCTGACTGCCTTAAGCGCATTAGCTGCTGGCTGTGACATAATCGCAAACGGGGCCTTATAGCCGTCAATACGTTTTCCCACAAAGTTGTTGCTGCCGTAATAGCGGATCTCATATTGTGCAGGAATAATTTCATCCAGATAAACAAAACCCTGGGGTAGTTTATGTTGCTTCTTAGGCGTGGGCAACGGCTTGGACTGATCGGAACTTTCGGATTTGTGAAAACTCCCGGAACTTACCTCAGTGTTCGCAGCTGAAGCATAATCTCCCAAATCCAAAGGAGTCATTAATAGCATAAGTGCAACGCCTATGCATGAAAATCTCTTCAGCACCTGTGTCTTCTGCTTCATGGTTACAATCTCCTCTTTCCTATCATCAGGCGTACCTACTCGGTCGATCATTTTACTAGAAAATACAATAAAATAACCCCCTAACTTCCGTTAAGGGGCGGGTGGAATTCGTTATTTCACGTGTTTATCGAGGAACTGCTGAACCTCCGGCGTCAATTCGTCATTAGAACTGCCCAGAAGTTCCAACAACTTCGCAATCGTCTGCAAAAGTTCGCTGCTGTCCGGACCGTTGTTCAACGCGGTCTCATATGCAGCACGAAGCTTCGGATTTAGCTTAGGAGGTTCTCCTACCTCACCATCATAGGCGGGAGTATTGCTGGCACCAAAGAATACACGAGACAGCGACAGGTTCAGCTTTACTGCCTCCTTCCGGTTCGAAGCCGGGTATGTCTTAACAAAAGCTTCTTTGGAAAGCGCCCGCGAGATGACCTGATCCCAACCAATAACGATTCCACCATCACGGGTCATCGGCTGATTGGATTCGACCGCCATGAGATCAATATACTCGGCGATATCCTTTTGAATAAAAGGCTTAAAGATCTTGAATCCTTCATAATGCATGACCGGATAGTACATGCCTTCACTGCTGTCCAATTTGTAGCCGTTGTCACGACCTTCAATCAGCACAGCACGGACGCTGGGATCAATAATTTTACTTAGAAGGCCGGAGTAAGTCAGCTCCTTAGGGCGGGCAGCAGCTCTAATCGCCGTTTGTACCTTCTCACCATACATCTTCTCTGAAAAGATCGGGAGCTCCACCACTTGGGCATTTTCCAAATGAAGTGTCATTACTGTAGCATACCAGACATTAACATCTTTAATGTGATTAATTAGATAGTTGCGTGCTTGGGCCAAACTGTCGGGGTTCTTCACATATTTTTCGAATTGCTTATACACAGCGGTAGTCTGCTGCGTAGCCGCGGCATCGGCCGCTTGAGGCAGAAATACAATCGCCCCAGTTCCTGTCCCCAGCAACACAGACAGTCCTAACAGTATGCTCCTACTCCATCGATGCCCTACATGACGATGCAGATTCATAAATACCCCCTCTTATGATAAGTTCCAACTCATAATAATGTAGACGGTTTCCAAATAAAGAAGGTTACATTTATTTTATTGGACGAATTGGAGCCATTGGAATCATATCTTTTCTCCGGTAGATGCCCAGCAACAGCCCGACCGCAGCGAATTCGATTATCACATGACCGCCATAACTAAGAAACGGAAAAACAATACCGCTCAGTACCACCTTTCCACTCACAATAGACAATCCATAGAGCAGCCGTATGACGAGTATACTGCCGAGTGTCAGAACCAGCGCTTTGCCAAAAGGCTCTCGAATTAGGTGCAGGGTCTTGACCAGTCTGGCTGTAAACCACAACACCATCCCCAATAGCAGCAGGCCGCCTGCCCAGCCAAAACAATTGACGAGATAAACGGGGAGCATGTCTGAATGAGGATAAGGCAAATGTTCCGGAGAATTGGCAAATCCATGACCCCACCATCCGGCGGATCTGACCACATCTCGAATCTGAGTGTACATATATCCACTAGTTGTCGCATGTGCATTCGGATCGAATGCACCTTGAAACCTTTCCACAAAGGAGGCTGTATTCCACGCTTTAACGGCAGTTATAACTGATAAAACCAAAGCTAGCCCCAGCGCCCATTGCCATTGACGAGTACACCAAACATAGACAATCAAAGCAACTAATGAATAACTGATCAACTCCGGTAAGGAATGGAACATTGCAAGTAGTAGAAGTGGTACAGCAACGATCAGCAATTCAATCCATCGACGATATCGCACCGAGCTGATAAAGGAGTCCCTTGAACTCGTCAAAATGCCAGCTAACGCGATACACAGAAAAGGAGTCAAGAAACTCAGCGTAATCGGGAAATGCACCACTCTTAGAATCAGGAAGGCTACACCGTTGATCGTTGTCCCACCCGAGTACAATGCTATGATGCCTATCAAGGTGACGATGTACAACGGCCAGGCAAGCTTTTGCAACTTCCGAAAATCAACAAAGTACAGTCCGAGCATCAATACAAGACCGATGGTCATATAGTAAACCTGACTTTTAAAAAAGCTCCAGCCCTTCATCGCACTTGTAGGATTCGAATCTACAGAAAGCATCACTACAAGGCTTAATGCCGCAAAAAACAGCACGGTCCCCAGCAGCCCCCAATTCATCCGCGGTTTATGTACACGGTTCAGCGTCTTGCCCAGCGACTGCGGATCTCCCATCTGGGCAACGGCCCAAGCCTCTGACCCCGCCTGAGGGAAGCCATGTGCTTGTCTGTCCTGAATCAATTCTTCCAGATGGCCGGAAAGCTCCTCCCGGATATCGTCATGCATGTCTTTGGCCCTCACCTCCAGACACACCTGATCGAGAAAAAGCTTACGGTGACTCTGTTCACTCATCATACCCCGCCCTCCCCAAGCACAGAGTCTACGGCTCCGCGAAACAGCAACCACTCCGCTCTTTTTTCCTTCAGCTTCGCTTTTCCCTCATCCAGTATCCGATAATACTTGCGCTTGCGCCCTTCTACCTCCAGCCAGTAAGCCTCCACCCAACGCTCACTCTCCATTGTGTGTAGAATGGGATACAGCGTTCCTTCCTTAAGTGAAAAAACGCCCTGGGACCGATTCTCCAGCTCTTTGATTAATTCATATCCGTACAGCGGCTTCTCCAGCAGCAGGGTCAGAATCAAGGTTGCTGTGCTGCCCTTCAGCATTTCTTTACTGACTTTCAAATGCTAACACTCCTTTCTACATCTAAATGGTCTGAAAATAATACCTAGGTTCACTATACATAGATTTACTATGTATATAATACACCAATATATGTAAGTCGTAAAGACATGAAAAAACACACCCGCCGGAGCGAGTGTGCTTTGATTTTAATAAATATTAGTGCATTGGAGCTTGCGCTTTATGCTGAACAATAACACGTCTGATGAAGAATGCCAGTACCAATCCAACCACGGACATGATCAGACCGAATACAAATGCGTTCTGCACACCCTGCGTGAATGCAGGAAGCAGATTGGCGGGATCGGCAGGATTGTCGACACCCTTCAGGTAATTCTTCGAGCCTGCTGTCATGATGCTGACCGCAAGCGCTGTACCAATCGCACCTGCTACCTGCTGCAATGTGTTCATGATTGCCGTTCCGTCAGGATACAGCTCCATTGGCAACTGGTTGATACCATTGGTTTGTGCTGGCATGAAGATCATGGATACCCCAATCATCAGCGCGCTGTGCAGGACGATAATGAAAGCAACCGTCGAAGCGGCATTGATGCTAGAGAAGAACCACAGTGTAACTGCGACAATCGCAAGACCCGGAATGACCAGCCATTTTGGACCATATTTATCGAACAGACGCCCCATAATGGGTGACATCAAACCATTGATCAGACCACCCGGCAACAGCAGCAAACCTGCTTTAAAGGCCGTATAACCTTGACCTTGTTGCAAATACATTGGCAGAATCAACATGGACGACAGGATAACCATCATACAGATGAAGACCATGGCCACACCGACTACGAACATCGGATATTTGAAGGCACGCAGGTTGATCATTGGCTTCTTCATTGTGTTTTGACGAATAACGAAGAGCACCAAGGCAACCACACCTACAACGATTGAAAAGATTACTTTCGGACTGCCCCAGCCCTCGGCTTCACCAGCACTGCTGAACCCGAAGACGATTCCGCCAAATCCAAGTGAAGACAGGATGATGGACAGCACGTCGATTTTCGGTTTAGTAACTTCGGTTACGTTCTGCATGTACACGATTCCGAACAGCAAAGCGATCACCAGGAACGGCAGCGACAACCAGAAAATCCAGTGCCAGCTGAGGCTTTCAATCAACAGTCCGGCAATCGTAGGACCAATCGCTGGGGCAACCATGATGACCAGACCGATCATCCCCATTGCAGCGCCTCTTTTTTCAGCCGGAATGATTACAAGGATCGTATTAAACATCAGTGGCAGCAGCAATGACGTACCCATCGCCTGTACTACTCTCGCCGTCAACAGAAACTCAAAGTTCGGCGCGATAGCTGCCAGGAAGGTACCTAAGATCGAAAAGATTAATGCGGCAACAAACAACTGTCTAGTTGTAAACCACTGTAGCAGCAAACCGGAAATCGGTACGAGAATACCTAGTGTAAGCAAGTAGGCTGTTGTCAGCCATTGTGCAGTTGACGGTGTGATTTGCAGTACATTCATCAGATCGCTTAACGCGACATTGAGTGCCGTCTCACTGAACATCCCGATAAAACCGCTAAGCAACAGGGAAATTAGGATCGGCATTGTCCTGATTTTTCTTTCTTCTGTCTGTTGCTGTTTGTGTAAAGTTGTATCCACTCTCTTATCCTCCTGAAAATCTATTATTCTCTCTCTGTTATGCTAAGCAAAGCCGGAACAATCTTGACCGCTGCCAGCAGCGGTTGCTCATCCCGGTAAGTCAGCGCCTGAAGCAGTGATCCCTCTAGCAAGGATACCGCTGCGGACGCCTGAGTCGTCGCTATTTCTTCTTCAATACCTTCTGTCAGCAGACGTTCTTTGATCACCTCCTGCCAGTCTTTAAATACAGATTGACATGCGGCTCGCAGCTCTTCGCTGATACAGGACGTTTCTACCGCCAGCCAGAAGCTGAACGGAACTACGCCTTCGAATGAAGAATCCACAGCCTCTTTGGCCATATCCAGAATAAAATCCTGTATCCCCTTTGCAGCAGATTCGCCTGTCTCCATACAATGTCTAAGCTTACAGGCTACAATCTCACTGGTGCGGTTGATGCAAGTTAGTGCCAGCTCCTCCTTCCCGTGGGGAAAATAATAATAGAGTGATCCCTTCGGCGATTCGCTGTCCTTGATAATCTGGCTCAGACCCGTTGCATGATAGCCTTGCGTGAAAAATAGCCGCGAAGCAGTATCCAGTATGGCTTCACGTGCATTCGGCTTATTAGACAACCCGACACTTCCTTTGCATTATAACAATTGGTCTATATAATAAAACCACAGCCCAGGAAATGTGTCAATTTTTATTTTCTTAAGATTAAGATATTTTACACAACAAGCGATTAGCATAAAAAAGCAAGGCACTTCAGTGAACTGAAAGGCCTTGCCTTTGCTTTATTATGATATTGAAATGGACGAGGATCAGCCTTTCACAGCTCCTGCTACCATCCCTTTCATAATTTGATTCTGGAATAACAGATAAATGATGATGGTCGGAATGACAGCGATCGACATGGCGGCCATCGTCAGGCTGTAGTCCGTACCGTATCCATCCGAGAACATCGACAGGCTGAGCGGCAGTGTCTTGAGGGCCTGTTTATTAATAAAGACGAGCGCGAACGCAAAATCATTCCAGAATCTGAGAAAGCCGAGAATGGACACGGTAGCCATGGCGGGAACTGACAGCGGAACGATAATCCGGAAGAAAATTCCCCAGTATCCGTTACCGTCGATCATTGCCGCTTCTTCTAGCTCTTTGGGCACGGAAGTCAGATAGGCGGCAATGACGAATACCGCGATGGGCAGCTCAAAGGCTGTATACGGCAGGATCAGCGAAGCATACGTATCCAGGATGCCGAGACTCTTCATCAGAATAAACAGCGGGACGAGCGTGCTATGAATGGGAATTAACATACCAAGCACGAACAGCATCATGATGAAGCCTTTGAAGCGGAACTCCAGGCGGGATACAATAAAGGCCGTGAGTGTGCCCAGAAATAGAGTCAACACCAGCGATAAGACCGAGACGATAACCGAGTTCATGAATGCTTTGCCAATGCCGCCAATTTCCCAAGCCCTGGTATAGTTATCGAACTGCCAGACGGACGGAAGCGCGAACGGACTGCCGAAGAATTCCTGATTCGATTTAAACGAACTGATAAACAGCCAAAACAGCGGATACAGCGTAACCAGCGCATAAACTAGAAGAAAGAGATGAAGGATCCAGGTAGCTCTGAATTTCAGGACTCTGGACGAAGGGTTCGCAGTAGTTTGCGGCAGATTGCCGGAAGCCATCGTCTTCATTACATCCCCCTCTTCCGCATCAGTACCTGGCTGCCGAGCACCAGAATCATGCTGATAATAATAATTAAGGTAGAAACCGCCGACCCGTAGCCATAGCGGAAAATTTCAAAGGTATTATTGTACATGTACGTGGCCAGAAGTTCAGTGGACTGCGCAGGTCCCCCACCTGTCATGACAAAAATCAGGTCAAACGCTTTAAGACTTCCTGATATGCATAACACGATAGCGACCTTAATCGTATCCCAAATCATCGGAATGACTATGAGATACAGCCATTTCCCCTTGATAGCCCCGTCGATCTTGGCCGCCTCCTCCACATCCGAAGAGATGTTCTGGATCGCGGACAGAAAAATAATCAGGTATGGTCCGATGTTCGCCCAGATCACCGGCGCACTGACCGAATACATATTGATGCTCGGATCGCCGAGCCAATCGCGAATCCAGGAGCTAAGCCCAATCTGCTCCAGCAGTACATTCAGTATCCCGATCTGCGGGTGATAGATGTACCCCCAGATTAATCCGATCACGATGCTCGATACGACCATTGGCATAAAAACAGCCGAGCGGACAAACCGGTGAAACAGCGTGCTTTTTCTAAGAATAAGGGACAGTAAAAGAGCGATCGGCAGTTGCCCTAGAATAGAGGCGACGACGATGATCATGTTATTCTTGAGTGCCCGCCAGAAAATAGGGTCCTTGAGCGCCTCGACGTAGTTGTCCAGCCCGATAAAGCGGGCGGCACCAATGCCTTTCCAGTCAAAAAAACCGTAGTATGCGGACCAGAGAATAGGAACGATAACGAAGAGCAAATAGATCGTCAAGGCAGGCAGCAGCCCAATGATAATAAAGCCTCTGAGTCGGTTCGTGAATGCCATAGGCGGCCTCCTTTGGTTACTGTGATAAAAGAAGTGAACGGGCGTCCGTCTCCGCTGAGAAGACGGACGCTGTTCATATAAGAATTTCCAGGTAGCTTAGGCAGGGCTTAAAATTAACTTATTTGCCGAGATCGCGAGCCTGAGCATCTTGAATCTTCTTCGCAATGTCTTCTGGTTTGCCGCCCATAGAGAGCTCCTGCAATCCGTTATTCACTGCTTCCGTAGCCGAGGAGGTTAGATAAGCATCATAGACGGGTGTCAGCTTCACTGATTTGTACAAGTTATACGCCTTGTAGAACAGCGGCATAACCTGGGACTCATCGAGATCCACATTGTACGTCACGATCGAGTTGCTGCCTGCAATTGCTTTCATGGCATCCGGTCCGCTGACGGTATAAATCAGCTCCAGCGCCGCCTTCAGTTGATCGCCTGTTGCGCGCTTGCTGAGCGCAAGACCGCCGCCCGAGCCGCCGGACATGGATTTCGGATCACCTTTGCCCCCAGGAACGGAAGGTAGGACCGTCACATCCACTTGCTTCAGCTGCTCTTCCGTACCGGATGCCGCCATATTCGTCAGCGCCCATGCGCCATCGATCATCATTGCTGCTTTGCCTTCGATGAAGTACTGTTCCATCTGCGTGTTGTCCAGGCTGTTGAAGCCGGACTGGAATGCTTTAGCATCGGATAATTGTTTAAAATAAGTCAGGGCCTGCACAAACTCCGGATCGGTGAATTTAGCGCCGTCCTGGTTAACCGCCTTCTTAAACCAGTCCGTTCCAGTCACGCGATCTGCCAAGGATGAGATGATACTGGACTGGGCCAGCCACGAAGCCTTGTTGCCAAGTGAAATCGGGGTGATTTTATTGTCATTGAACGTCTTAACCGCCGTCATCATTTCATCCCACGTGGTCGGAATCTTAACCTTGTATTTTTCAAAAAGCGATTTGTTATAGAACAAGAACGAGGTTGCAGAACCGCTAAGCGGTGTCGCGTACACTTCTCCGCCAAAAGACAGCGTATCGAGCGAACCTGGAATAAAGTTGTCCTTCCATTCAGGATGCTCATCGAGTAAGGATGTAATCGGTTGGATCAGCCCACCATCGTAGAACTCTTTGATGGATGTACCCGATTGGGTGAAGAAAACGTCAGGCATCTCATCGGCCGCTGCCACAGTCTTCAGACGCTGACGGTAACCGTCAGGAGGAATGGCTTGGGCGTCCAACTGGACTTCGGGATGTTCGGCTTTGAACTTGTCAATCTGTGCACGCACCGCCTTCGCCCGGAGGTCGTCGCCGGAGAAGTTATGCCAGATGGATAGCTTGATTTTTGGGGAGGCTGTTCCGGCTTTGGTACCCTCCGCTGCACTTGAGTTTCCTGTATTGTCTCCTCCGCATGCTGCAAGCAGTAACGACATTGCTGTTGTACAGGCCGTGATGGCCAGCGTTTTCTTTTTCATTGCCATGCCCTCCTTAAGTTCTATTTATACATTTAGTATAGGTACGCAAGGTCGGAGCCAACAGGAGACATTCTACAGGAACAGGGTAGACAAAATTCGGTTAATGGCATGAAAACGGACATCATTTTCAGGAAATGTTCTGAAATAACCCTATACATAACACATTAGAGTTACATTAGTTGACATTAGATAAACGATATTCAGATGGTGTACAACTCATTATTTTTTTGAACTGTTGGCTGAAATATTTCACATCCTCATAACCGACCTCGCCCGCGATCTCGCCGATTTTCTTCTGTGTCGTAAGGAGCAAGCGGCCCGCCCGGAGCATCCGTTCCCTGGTCACGAATTCTATATAGCCTTGACCGGTCTCCCGCTTGAAGACCTCACTGAAGTGGTTGGGGGTCAGATGGACGACTCCGGCAACTTGCTGCAGGCTCAGTTGTTGGTTGAGGTGATTTCGTATATATGCGATGGCACGCTGGATGTAAGAGTATCGACTGTCGCTCGCTCCCTGATGGAACTCGTTCATGACGGTCAGTAGTTGACGAAAAAGCTCGTCCTCCAGCCGTACGCCAGCTTCAAAGGCGAAGATCGGAACCGCCGTAGACTCGCTGGCGCCAATCTCCCGGTTTCGGTCTAGCCAGCGGTGAGCGACGATAACGATCGACTGTAGATAAGCCTGTAGCGCTGTCGGAGTTGCATCAGGGTCCTTAAGCTGCTCCTCAACAATCCGGTGGGTCCAGGCATGTAGCTGGGTCGCATAATTCTGGATCAGCAGCCCCAGAAGCTCCCTCTCTTCCTTCTCCGGGCAAACCGTTCGGCCGCCTTTGCGCCGCTCAATATCCTTCATCTCATACAACCCTTGATCTCCGAACAATACCCGGTAGGCATAGACCTTAGCGGCTTCCTCGTAGGATTGGGGCAGCTCGCCAAGCGAGTGAACAATTTCTCCGGCCGCGGCAAAGAGATCACATTTAAGCATTTCCCGCACCTGATTCAATGCTTTCTCCAGCGTGCGCATACAGGGCCAGCCTTCTTCAGCACGGAGTGCAACAATGATTGTATGGTTGCGGACCAACGTAATGCATGGCAAAAGCTCCTGCAGACGGTTCTCCGCGCTTCCCAAAATCAGCTCGCTGAACCTTTCGTCTCCCCAGCCGGAGGCCCCGACCAGCAGCACCCGCATCGGCTGATCACCGCAGATCTCCCCTCTTGAAAGGACACCGTTCTGCTGCAACCAATCTATTACCGGCTTAAAGCTTGCCGTATCCAAAGAACGTCTGCTTCCGCCTGTCAGCCATTCTTCAAGCAGACGGCTACGCAGCGCCGCAGCGGAAGCCGCCCCATGCTCAGCCGCTTCGCGCTTAACGCTCAGATTCTGCTGGGCTTTCATTACCGCCTTGATGACTTCCTCTGGACCGCTGGTCTTCAGCAGATAGTCAGTCACTCCCTCGCGCAGTGCCTGCTGGGCGTAACGAAAATCATCGTAGCCGGTCAGGATAATAATCTCGACCTCCGGCAGCCGTCGCTTGATCTCCTTAGCAAGCTCAATCCCGTCCATCCCTGACATTCTTATGTCAGTTAACACAACATCAGGTCGTTCATCAGGAAGACGCTCCAACACCTCCTCAGCTGACTCCGCCGGAGGTAGCAGCGTCATGCCGAGCGCCTCCCAATTAATAACTGTGCATAACCCCATGCGAATGATAGCCTCATCGTCAACGATCAGTATATTCATAGCTAGCCCTCCAATACAGGTATGGTAAACGAGATTCGAGTGCCGCCTCCCGGCGTACTCTGGATATGAAGACCTGCTCCGTTGCCGTAATGCAGTTTAAGACGGCGATGTACACTGCTCAGGCCGTATCCTGAGCTCAAAGCGCCGGACCGCGACTGTTCGTTGGTGTCCCCTACTAGCAGCAGGTTGCGCAGCTGAATTAGTTTCTCCTCATCCATGCCAACTCCGGTGTCCTCCACAACAAAGGACATGCCCTCACCCCGCAGCTCAGCATGGACGAAAATCGCGCCCTTGCCCTGTTTTTTCTTCAGACCGTGCATGATGCTGTTCTCGATCAGCGGCTGCAGTAATAGCTTCAGCATCGTTCTTCCCTGTATTTCCGGATCGATCAGGAAGGTGGCGTCGAATTTGTCCTGGAAGCGCATTGACATAATGTGGACATAGTTCTGTGCATGCGCTACCTCCTGTCCTACAGAGCAGAATTCCCTACCATCATTGAGACTGAACCGCAGAAAATCACCGAGCGCTCCGACCATTTCCGCGACCTGCTTGTCCTTGTTCATAAGCGCGATCCAGTGGATCGAAGACAACGTGTTATAAAGAAAATGCGGATGGATCTGGGCCTGAAGGGCCTGAATATCCGCTTCTTTCTTCTTCGCCTCATTCACTTGCAATTGACTTTTCAGGCGCTCAATCCGCTGACCGAGCTTATTATAGCTATGTAGGACCATCCCGATTTCATCTGTGGATCGGACCTCAAATTGCTTGACTGGATCACCAGGACTTAGAGATTTCAACTTTCTAGACAGCTTGGTCAATGGTCGCGTAACCCATGCGGTAAAATACAGTACCAGTCCACCCGCAAGCATCGCCGCGACGCCCATGGCGACCGCTGTAAGGGTAAGCACGTATTCGTTCTGTGCAGTATACATCCGGGTTGGGATGACGCCGACCAGCTTCCAGTTTAGGCTCGGCAGCGTGTAATAGAGCAGCGTATTACTCTCTCCGCCCTGATCCATTTTCAGGACACCATCGCTTCCCCTCAGCTCCCCCAGCCCCGGAAGCAACTTTACAAGCGGCAGATTCAGCCCTTCACCGGTCTGGGAAGACATGATCCGGTTATCCTGATTAATGAGCCACAGCCGGCCGGTTGCATTCCAGGCCGCGTCCCCCAGCATCTCTTGTATCTCATCTACATCGACACTGATCGCCATCTCTCCGAGCGGCTGGAACTTATCGGTACTGCGAATCGGCCGAACCAGTGAGAACACGCGCTTGATACCGTCGTCCGTCGTTTGGTTCTCATAGAGCGGAGTCCACCACTTTTGAGCGGGGTTATAATCGGCTGAGTTCTCTAATAGATTCTGCAGCCCGGAGTACAGCAGCGTCGTATTGGATAGCGTCGGATATCCGTTGTCGGAAGTAATAGTGATATTGGAAATGTAAGGTTTGGATGAAGCCAGATTAAGCAGAAAGGCCACACTTTGCGAATATAGGGAGAAGTCCTCCTTATCGCTGCCGAGATAGGATTGTATGTTACGCTGTCCAATAATGAACACCGACATGGTCTCAATGTCATTGATGATAAAGTCCAATTTGTCCGAAAGCTGCCGCAGCGTATTCATGCCGGACTGCTTTTCGATTTTTTCTGTCAGATTAGAGGCGATCCGGTAAGTGACAACTCCGGCACCAAGCAGCGGGAATACGATCGCTATGAGGAGCAGCAGCGATAGCTTCCTTTTCAAAGAACGCTTGAACCACATCTTCCTCTCCCCTTTCCTTGTTTCGATTGCTCATCATTGTACAACACCATGCGCCTTATGGGCCTCCAGTTTCGTAAAAAAGGTCCGCCCTATTTCAACTTCTTCCAAGTGTAGTAAAGAAGCTGCTCCGGTTACCCGGTCTAGCCGGTCGGAACAGCTTGAGATGCCGCCTCAAATTAAAAGGTTAAAAGGGATTCAACACGTGAAAAAACACATTCGGCGAAGCCATGCGGTAATAATAGCTGCACCATCCGGTACCCTTGTGGTTAAATCGGTTGGCCGTACTGTACGGCAGCCGCTCCTGCTCCAGCTCTTCGATTCTGGCGATTCGTCCCTCCGCGTAATCCAGTAGCCGCAGCGCCGCAGAGTCAAGCCGGTTCACGAGACCTCCGTACCGGATGTCCAGCACCTCCCAGCCAAAAGGCTTGAACATGCGGTGCCAGGCAGTGCGGTGTGCAGCCCGAAGTTCCCTAACCGCCTGTGCAATCTCCGGCAGTTCCTGCTCCGCAATCAGGATCAGAGTAGCCTTATCGCCGGCATCATATACCCTTTTCAATTCGATACCGATCTGACTCTTGCGCTTCAGCACTGCGCACAACTTCTCGGGAACCTCCAGCATCTGGGCAGCGGCGTGATCGCTGGTGCGGCGCTCCGCAAAGCTTCGCTCAAGCGCTTTGTAATGAGCGGTTAACTCCAGCCCCTCAATCTGATGGTCGAACAGTCCAAGCAGCACATCCTGGTACAGCAAGAATTTTGAAGGATTACTCTGCACACGGTTGTCAGGCTCGGCCCCAGGTGTTTCGTCCAACTCCTTCATCATAAGGTAGCTGTCAGCTTCAATACCGGTGCAGAATTTCACCCGCTCCGCAAGATGTCCCCATTCTGGGCGTTCCGGTGAATAAGCATGCTCTGCATACAACTGGAGGCCAAGCAGCGTGGCGAACGGATTGCCCTCGTTGCCATCATCCCCCCACATCGTCGCATACACTTCATTGATACCCTCTTTTTTACACACCTGAAGCGCCGTATCTGATGCCTTTAGGGACAGACCGTAATTAACCCCGAACGTATTGAAGATCCACACAGCTCCGGCAAAAGCCAGCTTCGAGCCAAGAGGACGGTGCTTCGCAACCAGCTGTTCATACTCCTCCGCTTCCGTATGCACGTAATCCCAATACACCATGTCTACGTCTTTAGGGATACGGCGCTGCATCTCTTCTGGTATCGACGTTTCCGCGTCATAGTATTCACTGCCATTCTCGGAAGCGAGCTTCAAGAACATATCGCTCCACATCATCGGCTCAAGTCCGCGTCTACGCACAATCTCCAGCACCTTTTCCAGATGCGAGGTCATGATATCGAACCGGCCGCTGTACCCGTTCCGATCGAGGTATTTGCCTCGGCCAAGCTCCTCAGCCTCATCCATTCCAATATGGATTTTACGGCTACGGAATGGTGCACTGGCCGACTCAATCATCCGCTCCACTAAACTTAGCGTACGATCCTCGCCTACCAGCAGCGCACCTTTCGTATCCTTGTAATGGGAAACTGGCTCCCACTTCAAGAATTCCTCCAGATGCGCCAACGTCTGAATGCTTGGGAACGCCTCGATACCGAACTGCGCTGCATAATCGTCGATCTCACGAAGCTCCTGCTGCGAATAACGGCCCCGCATATACCCGAAATAAGGCTCCCCCTTAATTTCATATGTATCCTCCATATAGAGCATGACCGTATTCAGTCCCATCAAGGCCATCTTGTTCAGCATGACTTTGAAGCTGTCCGTGGTCAGCACCGCGTTGCGGGACAGGTCGAACATGGGGCCAACGAGATCAAATTGCTGCTGTTCGGTAATATGGAAGATCGCATTCTTTCGTGCGTGCTGAACCAGCAGACCAAGTCCACGGAAGAACTGGTGGGGTTTCCCATACCTTATATATCCCCGGCCACCCTCACAGCCGACCTCAATGCCTTCACCAGAAATCTCTACCCGGATGGGCATTCCGTCCTCCTCTAGTAGAACCCCAAGCTCACCAGCCAGAATCTCGATTCCAGGCAGCAGAGTCAATATGTCACCCTCAAACCTTAACTTCATGTTGTCATCCTCCTCAATATTCCCATTAGTAAGCTTGCTTGTGCCTTCCTCCGCTATGCTGAAATACAAGAATCGCCAGCGGCTTCTAGTTGATAAAGCATAAAATCTTGAAATCTTATAGAAGGCTGTGTCTTTTAAACATTATAACGTTATATTCTTATTTCTGATTCCTATCCTATCTTATGAGCAGGTTGAAGCGCAATACATGAATTAAAAACAGAAGATGTCTTCCCAAACGTCTAAGCCACCGTTATACTATGATTATTCCAATATGATAGGTGTGATTAATGTGAGCAATGGTATCAAAGGTATTCCGCGGCCACTCGTGAAAACCAACCAGAGCTTTATCGTCCTTTCTGTCCTGCTAACCTGGTTAACCGGGCAATACTGGATTCTTGCGTTTCCGCTCGCAGCCGGATTATCGGGCCTGATCTTCGGATATAATCCCGTCATCAAGCTGGCTGCCCGTTTCCTTAGAAAAGAACGGTCCGCCTATATCCTTGAGGATTGGGAGCAGCAGCAGTTCAACCAAAGTATCGCTGTGAGCTGCCTTGCTGCCGGATTGCTCAGCTTCCTTGTAGGCTGGACCCTAGCTGCCTACATATTCACTGCGCTGGTTGCCGTTGCTGCAACTGTAGCCATCCTCGGCTTCTGCATCGGCTGCTTCATCCATTATCAATGGAGAATGTATACCTACCGGCGCAAGCAAAGCAGCACGCATTAAGACACAACAAGAACCCCGGCCTTGAGTTATGGACACAAATCCATAATTCTGACCGGGGTTTATTTGATGTAACTACACTATTATTACTCGGCTACATCCCAGCGATGTCGATACTTCTCGAGACGCGGGTGGAGGAATGCCGGCGTCTCCGACAAGAGCAGGCGAATCTTCACAATCCACTCTTCAAAAGAGGAGAACGAAGCGAACTGGTTCGCCATCTCCGGTGTCAGGTATAAAAAATGCGGAGACTGATATCTCTCAGTCAGATGACGAAGCGCGGAATCTAACGGCGTATATTTCTTCCTCTTCCCTTCCCAGCCTTCCACCGTTATGAAGGAAACTCCCTGTTCTCTTTTCCATTCATGTAGACGATCCTCCCGCTTGTAAAAAGCTTGAACTGGCTCTTTGGACAAACGGCGCACGGTCTCTTCATGAAGCGGATAGAGTACCAGCTTGGTAAACTTGCGATCCGCAGCGGTCTTGGCCGCAGCCGCAAGCTTCGGGTCATTGATATGTTCAAATGAATCATAGAAAATCAGAGTGCCTTTACGCTGTTCGACTGGCGGCTCATAGCCGTAAGGGACGTGAACAATATCTCTTGTCATCATTTTCCTCCTGTTTCATCATATCTACAGCATATCATGTGACAGGATAAATCGTACAATTCCCCTGGAACAGAAAATCCGTGGAACAAGCTGTCTGCTTCAGGCATTTTCTCATTCTTACGGCTATTTCTGTGGCTGGCCTTCCCGGAACCATCTTAGCGTCTCCTTGACGGCTTTCGTATGAGGTGTGGCGGCATAGGTCGGGAACCGCTTTTTAAATTTGTTCTCATCCAGAACCAGCGGATACTCGAACTCATACAGCAATTCGTGGAATTCCTTGGCTTCCTTATCGAACAGACCGGCTAGCCCAACAGCCCAGCCCGGCAGACTGCGGCATTTCCGCGGACTTCCTGCCTCATCCTGAACTAGGTTCAGGAATTGTTCTCCGGCAATCGCCCCGGCGCCCGACACATGCCATTCTCCCTTCTCTCCGCTCTCGGCGAGTATTACGGCTGCCTTGGCGGCATCGCGGATATACACCAGGTCATGGGGCGCATCGAGCTTGCCCGGCCAACTGAGCACCTTGGACTTTAGAGCCCCTGTAAAAATCGGCCCGAAGACCCGGTTGGTCACATTGGGGCCAAAATAATCAGGATACCGGGGAATCACATACCGGAAGCCCTGTTTTTCCGCTTGCCCTTTCAAGGACTCTTCTAAATGGTTGCGAAGCTGACCCTTACGTGTCTCAGCTGCTTTAGGATGCTTCTCATCCGCAGGCAAATATTGAAATTTTCCGTATCCGTACACATTGCCCGGGAAAACCAGCTTTTGACTGGAATTCAGCTGATCTGTAAGGCTTTCTAGAGCTTGCGGCATCACCGTGTACCAGTCCTGGTAGGGAACGTTTAGGCAAAAGTAAACTGTGTTCACCTCTTTTAACAACTCTTCCAAAGAACCTTGTTCTCGAATATCCAATGGCTTCGTCGTTAACAGAGGGCCGCTCAGACTTTGCAAGGCATCACTCAGGCGATGGTAAGTAGCTGTCACAGTCTTTCCCTGTGAGAGCAGTTCCTCTGTAATCGCCAGTCCAAGTCCACCGTTGCCGCCAATAACGAGGTTCATATGGTTACAGACTCCTTTTTCAGTGATTGAATACCTTCAGCTACCTGATTGACCGTCCACTCGATTTGCTCTTCTGTATGATTGGCTGTGATGAAAAAGCGGATACATGCCCCTTCCTCGGGAACGGCAGGATACAGAATGGGATAGACATTAATCCCTTTCTGATACAATATTTCTGTGAGCTGCAAAGTAGCATCAGAGTCGCCCACAATAATCGGAATAATTGGGGTGTCGTTGCTAAGCCCCGTCTGTAATCCTAGTGACTTGGATTGCTCCAGGAACAGTCTGGCGTTCTGCTGCAGTCGGTGGACTGGCGCCGGATCTTGCTCCAGAGCGCGAAGTACGGCCAGCGACGCCGCTGCATTCGCCGGAGTAATACCTGCGCTGAAGATAAACCCGTCCGATAGATACTTTAAATATTCGATCATGGGAGCGGAACCGGCAGCATAACCGCCGCAGCTCGCGAACGCTTTGCTGAGGGTACCCATTAACAGATCAACTTCAGCCGGAGATACGCTGTGATACTCACAGATCCCTCTGCCCGTAGCTCCAATCGTACCAATGGAATGAGCTTCGTCAATATAAAGCATGGCCTGATGCTTCTTCTTGATCTCAATAAATTTGGGCAGATCCGGGATGTCCCCGTCCATACTATACACACCTTCAATGACAATTAAGGCCCGGCGGCGGTGATGACGTATCCGGCCCAGAATCCGGTCGAGCGCCTCCCAGTCATTATGGGGAAAAGACACCCGCTGCGCACCCGATAACAGGCAGCCCTGAATCAGACTGTTGTGAGAAAGCTCATCATGCAGCACAATATCTTCTTTACCTACAAGCTTGGCAATGGTTGAGACATTGGTTGCATGTCCGGCTGTGTAGATCAGAGAAGCCTCTGTCCCCACAAACCTGGATACCGCATCTTCCAGCTCTCCGTGCAGCGGAATTTCACCGGATAACATACGGCTGGCGGATACCGATGTCCCATACTCGGCCACAGCTTCCTGAACAAACGTAATGATGTCGGGATTGCCTGCATATCCGAGATAATTGTAAGAGGAGTAGTTGATGTACGGCTCGCCCTCGATGACGACAGTATCCTTATTAATCCCGCCCCGCAGTCTGTAATAGGGATTCACTGTTCCCGCATTTTCAATCCGCAGCTTCAAAGCCGCATATTCTGGGAACTGCTCTACCCCGAGCTGAGGCTGAACTCGCGGAAGATTGTGATCTTCTTCCACCGACATAACCATGTCTGCTGCCGGGGCTACCGATGGATCTCCTGTGCCGCTTACGATTCCGACAAGTTCACGGATGGTAAGATCGACCACTTCCAGCGGAATAATCACTTCTCGATCGGGATACCGCTTCTTAAGCTCACTTTGCAGCTCCATCATCATCAAGGAGTCGAAGCCAAGCTCGTTTTTCAGTGCATCCGATGGTTTTAATTCCGTAGCCGGATAGGCTGCAATGCGACTTACTAAGAGCAGCACTTCCTGTTCAATGCTAACCGGTTGCACCTCACCTCCGGGTGTAGCAGTCGACGTGACGTGAATGATTTCACGTGCTGCGGCAGGCTCTGCCAAGTCACGATGTGGAGCAGTCGCCGATTGCTCTCGCAGTTCGGTTCGTCCCGTTCCGTTCGACAGCATGACCTGACTCTGGAGCTCCAACGCATTCGACTGTTTCTTAACAATTTCCAGAAGCTGATTCACTAAAGTATCTTCCATCAGCATTTATCCCCTTTTCAGCATATATGTGCTCTGATTATTAATGGTCTCCAATTGATGCTCAATAATCTCCAGAACAACAGGAAGATTGAAATCATCCACAGTGCTGGCATATTCTTCAACTGGCGGCGCTTCCTTAAGCCAATACTGTCGTCGGTTGAACTCATACGAAGGTAGTTCAGCAAGTTCCGGCTTTAGCGGAGCATAATAGCCCTTCCAGTCGACGTCCGATCCGCGCTCAGCCAGCAAGGTGAGGCTATGATGGATGACCTCCCAGTCCGCACCATCCTTGTTAAGACTTGCCCCCCAGGCAAGATCCCCGTTCACATACCTCCGAGCCATCTTGATCAGTCCGCCGGGACCTATCTCAATCACTGTAACCTTCATTTCCCGAAAATATGTCATGCAGTCGTGAAAACGAACCGTTCCGCGCAAATGATCCCGCAAATAATCGGCCGATATCGCCCGGCGAGGCTGGCCATCCAGATTGGAAATCAGCGGAATATGACCTTCATAGTAATGAACTGTACTCGCGGCTTGATGGAATTCGTTCAGAACAGGCTCCATTAAGCTGGAGTGAAAAGCGTTGGAGACCGCCAGCTTTTTATAAGGAATATTCTGTTCCAGCAAGATCGCAGTGAATTCTGCCAAATCCTCGGCCGTTCCTGACACTACCGTCTGCCCTGGAGAGTTGACTGCCGCCACGGACAACCCGAGTCCACTCTTCTCCATCCAGTGGCGAACTGCGGACTCATTGCTCTGTACGGTCGCCATCTCACCTTGAAGCGGAGTGGAACCCATCAGCTGCCCGCGGATGCGTACCAGTTCCACTGCTTCGGACAGTTCCAACATTCCAGCCTGGCAAGCCGCCGCATATTCTCCGATGCTATGTCCAGCCACATAATCGGGCTTGATGCCGAAGCTGCTCCACAGTTGGCTAAGGGCATATTGAATGAGAAAAAGCGTAAGTTGTGTATATTCCGTCTCATGGATGGCCTCACTTAAAGCCCCGTCACTTCCGTACAGGATTTGCATTACTTTATCCGAGGTTGCCTCGTCCAGACAGGATAATGCGCTGGAAAGCGCCTGTTGAAATACCGGTGAGGTGTGGAACAACTCTCTGGCCATTCCCGGATACTGTGAGCCCTGCCCGCCATAGACGAAGGCGATTTTGCCGGGTACCCGGCTGACCGCTTGCCCTGCGGCTGATCTCAGCTTGCTGGCAAGCTCTTCCCGTGACCGCCCGTCAACATGAATCCGGTACGGAAATACATCTCGACGGCAATGCGCCGTATAACAAAGATTGTGCAGATCGAGTGGGACGGGAGCGTTCTCCAGAAGATGAACATAGGCATCCTGCATACGGCGGAGAGAGGGCTCGCTTTTGGCAGAAAGAGTAAGGATATGACCCGGATACAGTTGGCGGCGCGCACCCAGTCTTTTCGGTGCACGATAGGATTGTAGAATCACATGGGCGTTCGTCCCGCCGAAGCCAAACGAACTGATTCCCGCATTCTTCATCTTATCCTTCCATTCCTCAGCCTCTACTGGAATAGCCAGCGTTGTTCCCTCCAACGTAATATGTTCATTCATCTTCTGCAGATCCGGATGACGCGGAATGATCCCATGCCTGAACATCAGACAGACTTTGATCACACTGGCGATTCCGGCTCCCGCTTCCAGGTGGCCGATATTGGCTTTCACCGCTCCAACCCGGGTGATGCCCTCTTGCTTATTAGCGAATACTTCCTTAAGCGCATTAATTTCGATGGGGTCGCCAAGCTTTGTCCCCGTTCCATGCGCCTCAACATAACCAATATCGTTCACGCCAAGTCCAGCCTTTGATAACGCGCGTTCCACCACGCTCTTCTGCGAAGTACCACGCGGCGCGGTCAATCCGTTGCTGCGACCGTCCTGATTCACAGCCGAACCTTTGACTACGGCATAGATTCGGTCGCCGTTTGCCAGCGCCTCACTCAGCCTCCTCAGAACAACCATACCGCAACCTTCACCGCGCACATAACCGTCTGCCCGCTCATCAAAGGTATGGCAGCGCCCGCTCTCAGACATCATCCGAGCTTTAGAAAAATTAATATACAGGTCAGGGTCCAAAATGAGATTCACTCCCCCAACCAAGGCCAAGCTGCTCTCCCCCTCCTTCAGACTGCGGCAGGCCTGATGGAGCGCCACCAAGGATGAAGAGCAGGCGGTATCTAACGAAAGACTGGGTCCGGTAAAATTGTAGAAATAAGATAGCCTGTTAGCGGCAATGCTGAATGCATTGCCCGTTCCGTGGTAGGCAGTGATTTGTTCCGGCAACTGTTTCAGCTTCGAATAATCATTCGTGCTGATGCCTACGAACACGCCGACATCGCTGTTCTCAAGCTCTGACGGCCGAATGCCGGCATCCTCGAAGGCCAGCCAGCTCTGTTCCATCAACAGCCGCTGCTGCGGGTCCATGACCTCTGCCTCCAGCGGAGAGATACCAAAGAATCCGGCATCAAATTCCCGGACGCGTTCCAAAAATCCTCCCCACCGCGCATACATCTTTCCTTTTTCATCCGGATTGTCGCTATAATACTCGGCGAGGTTCCAGCGGCTATCCGGAATTTCCGAAATGGATTGTCTGCCGTTTAGCAGGTTCTCCCAGAATTGTGCCGGAGACTCCGCACCCGGAAACCGGCACGAGATGCCAACAATGGCGATATCCTCTGTCTCTCCAGCATTACCCAAAGCTGCCCCCTTGGCCTGGAGAGCCGGACCGGCTGAATGGGTTCCTTCATGCAGATAGTGTGCCAATTGTTCGATAGTAGGGTAATCATAGAACAAAGTTGGAGAACAAACCCGCTGCAGCTTCTCCTCGATTTTCCCGGTGATCTGCACTGCCTTGAGGGAATCCAGCCCCAAATGAAGAAAGGGCTCATCCATCGGCACATCTTCTAGTGACACAGAGGTGGCCTCCGCAATTTGTTCTACCAGCCATAGTCTGATCTCAGCCAAATTCATCTCGTCGTTCCCCCTATGGCTTGCTGACCACCAAGAACTTCCAGCTCTCCGCCTAAATACCGGGATTTGCAATCATAATGTTTGATCTTCCCGCTGACCGTCCGAGGCAGTGTACCCGATGCTACAAGCACAATGTCATGCGGTGCTATCCCAAATCGGCTTACCAGACCCTGTCTTATACTCCGCAGGGCCGTTTCCTGTACCTGATCCTCCAGTTCGCCTTCCATTTCCTGCAGAATAACGATCCTTTCTTCTTCCTCAGCCTCCACAGAAAAAGCAGCACCAGCCTGAAATGCGGGATGAAGACTTTGAACATACGCCTCAAGATCATTAGCGTAGAAATTTTTGCCGCGAACAATCAGTAGATTTTTAAGTCTTCCGACAATATACAGCTCACCGTCTCGCAAGAAACCGGTATCCCCGGTGCGCATATAATCACCTTCACCACTTGTGAGGATCTGATCAAAAGTCTCTGACGTGCGTTGTTCATCATTCAGGTAGCCAAGCGCGACAGAGCGGCTGCGCAGCCAAATCTCACCAATAGCATTTTCCGGTAGCACTATGTGTGTCTCTGCATCGACAATGATCAGGTCCTGCTCGTCAACTGGCTGCCCGCAGCCCACAAGGGTTCGGGCTTCTTCCAAGGAAATTGTAACCTCCACTACCCGGTTTTGCTCTAGCGCGGCTGAATCACAGTGGAGGAGTTTTGGATCTTCCTCTCGGGTTCCACCGGAAACAATCAGCGTGGACTCCGCCAGTCCATAGCAGGGATAAAAGGCATTGCGCCGGAATCCAGCAGCAGCGAATTTCTGGGCAAAGCCCTCTATAGTGCGGCTGCGCACCGGTTCGGCGCCGGAAAAAGCAATTTCCCAACTGCTCAGATCGAGCCTCTGAAGTTCCTCTGATGTAACATGCGCCAAGCACAGATCAAAAGCGAAATTAGGCCCGCCACTTACGGTAGCTCGCTTCTCTGAAATGATTTCTAACCACAGAGCTGGACGGCGCAGCACTTCCTGGGGACTGATCAGGTGAACCGGCAATCCTGCATACAGCGGGGCCAACACACCACCGATCAACCCCAGATTGTGATACAGTGGAAGCCAGATCACCGCACTGTCATTCTCCGTCAGTCCATGCTTGCGGCTAACATTCCGAACATTATGCAGGAGATTGTCATGACTTAGCACCACCCCCTTGGACGTGGAGGTCGTTCCTGATGTAAATTGGACAAAGGCCGCTTCATGCGGATTGGCTTCCATAGCAACAAACGGAATGTCGTCCATTTCATCAATAGACAGCCAGTGTAGTGAGGAGAGTTCTTCTTCCTCATCCATCAGATCCGCGACATGCTCAAGAACAGGACTGGATGTCACAATCACACTAATGCCAGCCATTGCCACGGCGCCCTGCATGTTGTACAGATTCTCCGACGGCTTGGGGATTTCAAGAGGGACTACCACAGTCCGGCTATACAGACAAGCGAAGAAAGACACGACAAATTCAAAACCCGAGGTGTGCAATAGGCCTACCCGGTCCCCTGGCTTGGACACCAGAGCAATAGACGCAGCCACCCGCTTGGAGCGGACTGCTAAATCGTGATAGGTCAGCATGCTCTCTTGGTCACCTTCCCTGTAAGTGAAGGCAATCCGGCTTGGGGTCAGAAGGCTTCTTTCGTTCAGAAGCTCCACAACGGTGCTTAATTCTTGAATAATGCTGCTCACGATCATTCTCCTTTGGGTTAAAGCGCGGTATCTCAGAGTGCGATCCGTTACACTATGATGTATTTCACTTCCGAAAATCCGCCCGACTTTTCAAAAATAGGCCTATCCATGTATAAAAATCTTCTGCATTTCCTCATCCTGCACAATAATCAAAAAGTATAATTTTACCTTTTAATGTAATCAACCCCTTTCAGGAATGCCATTAGTATACATCCTCTTTTCCACAGGATTCATTGATAGAAAATGATGAATCCTGTCGAAAATCACGGCATTTGTGTACATGTGGTGAATTTACTTTTTTAGTAATTTCAACTTTGAAATGCTACCAAAACTATAAATTTTCGATACAAATAGCATCACTGAAAACCCTAAGCAGTTTACGAAAATAAACGAAAAAACCGGAGCTTCCCTGCAAAGGAAAACCCCGGCTGTTTGTCTTACATTTTTTCTTCTGAATAGTTATAGAACAGCAACAGCCTCTTAATAGAAGCTTATCTGCCATGTGCTTAGGGCATTGGAATAAATGGAACTGTTCCTGTTATTTTAATTGAATTCTCTTTTTTCTAAGAGTAACTGGAAAAAATCCCGTTAATAACCTCATTACTGGACAATTAAGGGATAAAAGAGACTAAATTCTATGTTATTCCTTTAATATGATTAATTATTAATATGATTACCTGATTTATTTCTCACTGCATTGATCCATCTGCCATCCTTGAACAGGCGGTAAGCCCGTTCGATATCCACAGTCAGACTACGATCTTCCGACAAGAAAGGTATTTCAGAGCGCAGCAGTTCATAGCCCGCTCCGGTACCCTCACCCAAGCGCAAATCGCCTCGAAGGTCAATAGCTTGGGCAGCATGAAGAGCTTCGATCGCGAGGATGTAAGCTAAGCGGTCAGCGATCTCCCGGAGCTTGGAGACGACATAAGGCGAGTTAGATGCATGATCTTCAATGTCTCCTGCGAGCGACAGATAATCGGCAGAGACCGGGTTGCTGAGATGACGGATCTCCGCATCCAGTGAGGCGGCTGTTTTCTGTACTGTGCAAAAGCCGATCGAGCGGTTCGGATCAGCAGTCAGAAACCGGCTCAGGCCTGTAAAGCCAGGATCGCCAAGCTTGATCATCCGGTAGCAGGAACTTTTGGAGACATGATGCAGGGCACTGCCGAGCATCTCAAACCCCAACGTCCATGTCACTGGATCATAGTTGGCACAGGACAAGATGCGCCGTTCTTCCGTCAGGACACATGGATTATCGTCGGAGCTGTTCAGATGAATCTCCAATTGCTGCCGCGTGTAATCCAGAGCGTCCCGGGCGGCTCCGTGAATCTGGCAGGCATCCCGGAAGCTCAGCGGGTCTTGCAGCGATTCCGGATTGAATCCGCTCCACAGATCACTGTTCTTCAGCGCTTCCCGGACCTGGGACAGACTTCCCAGTTGGCCCGGAAACGGTCGTTTGCGGTGCACCGATTCATCCAGCGGGCTGATATTCCCGCGGATGGCTTCCAGGGACAACGCGTAGACGTAATCTGCGGACTCCAGCAGATTACGGATTTCGACCAATGCCAAGGCTCCATTGCCTGCAGAGAGTGCGTTGGAGCTGACAATGGCCAGCCCGTCCTTTGGACCGAGACTTAGCGGTGCCAGCCCCGCTGCCGCGAGTGCTTCAAGAGCAGGCAACCGGCGTCCGGCGACATCCACTTCTCCTTCGCCGATCATGGCCAGACCAATATGCGAGATGGTGGTGATATCCGCTGCGCCCACAGACCCGCGCAGCGGCAGAACCGGATGAATACCCAGATTCAGAAATTCAGCATAACGCTCAGCAATTTCCGGCTGGGCGCCTGTCGCGCCCGCCAGCAGGCCGTTGAGCCGGGCCAACATGACTGCCCGAACCACTTCCTCCGGCGCGTCCGGCTGTACGCCCGCACTGTGCGACAGCAGCAACTTGCGGTTATAGGCTTCAAAATAATCAGAGTCAATTACCTTATCCTTATTCCAGCCCACTCCCCGATTCAATCCATAAACCGGCACGCCTTCGGCCGCGAGTTCGAAAATCACCTTACGAGCCGCTTCCAGCCGCTCCCGGGCTTCTGCTGCAATAACTACAGGTCTGCGATGCCGTGCTACACGGTTCACATCCTCAATACTCAAGTTGCAGCCATCCAATATCAAGTGATTAACCCCATTAACTGAATGGTTATACACTTCATTATCACCTGTAGCCACTGTTCCAAAGACTGCTATGTCCTTAGGCATAGACCTCTATCTCCTTACTCTCCCTTTTCACTTTAATTTCCTTTTTCTCTTTATCGAAGGCATAAGTCTGCAGATCAATACCCAGCACTTCTTCGACCTCAGGGTACACGCTAGGGTCTTTTACACTGGAACTAAGCGGAACCTTCGATTTATCGATGGAGAATACAGCAACCTCCATCCCCTCTCTTATATCACCTACACTGACCGGCAATCCCGTCTGCAAATCGAACGTAGTAATAACATCCGGGAAGGTTGTCAGACGCTTGCCCTTTTGATCGTCCACAGCCATATATTCATTCATGACATGAAGGACCAGCGTTTTCTTGGGAATTTCGACTTCAATCGTGCCGATGTCAAAAGCGCCCGAATAACGCACGTTCTTCGCACTCACCGTGCCTCTGCCGAGAATTTTACCCTTCGTTTTGCGAACAATCGCCTTCAGGACAGCCTCCGGTCCATCCGGCTCAGCCTTCAAGATTGTTCTGCCCAGCTCCAGAGCAATGGAAATGCCCCCGATTGCGGCATGTTCCTTGATATACTTGGCTGGAAGTGGATGCCTTGCAGCGGCAATGAATCCACCCGCCATGTCCGAGGCCGTCCGCAGAATATTAGAAGTTCGAGCCGGTGTTCCTTTGACCACCAGTTCGATATAGCTGCCGTTCTCCGGATTGCCCCCGGCCACAGCCTGTATCGTTTCGTAGTCAATGGAAGACGCAAGGCCGAGCGAGCCCATTTTGCCAGTAGGATGCGCGCGGATGTCTCCAGTGGCATCAATGACTGCCAAACCAAGCGCAGCCGCAGGCAACCAGCCGTTAATCGTACTGGACATACCATTTTGCGGTGTCATGACTCCGGCAATCTTACCGTCATATTGATCAATCACAAGCTGTACCGCTTTGATGTAATCTTTGCCGAGCATCTGCCAGTCCCGACCTGCCGGAGCACCTATGGCCGTACAGGTCAGAATGATCGCATCATCCGGCAGTTCATCTATGGACAACAGCTTGGGCCGGCCAAGACCAAGAGCAGCATGGCCGATCTCCAGTCCATGATCGACCCACCCGCCGCCGCCGCTGGCGAACACGGAGCCTCCTTTAACCGCTGCTTCCACATCATCTCTTGTCAGTTCACGCATGTGTATTTCCCCCTTATGTCAATTATGCAATTTCTGCGCTGGGACATTAATCTCGCACTACGTTATTCCGCAGGAATTGCCTCATAGCGCGTCGTATCAATCCGGGCGATGCCTTTCTCCTGCACTTCTTTTAGAGATTCGTCGTAACCGGCATCTGCATAGCGAAGTACGCCAATCCCTGTATCGTTGTCAAGCGCGGTACGAAGACGCAGATCACTTGCCTCCGTACCGTCGGCCACAATCGTAACCCCGGCACTGGTCATATAGCCGGAGTATCCTCCCCCACCGGAATGGATGGCCACGAGATCGGCCATCGACGAACAGTTCAGCATCGCATTCAGCAGCGGCCAATCAGAGATAGCATCGCTACCATCCTTCATCCGCTCCGTCATGATGTTGGGATGAGTCATGGCTCCGGCATCCAGATGGTCACGTGAGAAGGCTACTGGACCAGCAAGCTTGCCTTCGCGAACCAACTTGTTAACCGCGAGTGCCAGCTTGCTGCGATCTTGATGGCCGAACCAGCCGATGCGGGCTGGCAGACCTTCGAACGGTACGTACGTATTGGCAAGCTTGATCCAGTTGGAGACGATCTCATTATCGCTGAATTCCTTCAGGATATAGTCATCAATGATTCGAATATCCTCAACTTCACCGCTGAGTGCTACCCAGCGGAAAGGTCCAATTGCCCTTGCAAACAGCGGACGCAGGAAAGCCTCTGTAAAAATATCAATATCAAACGCATTGTCTACGCCGTATTGCACCGCCTGGGAACGGATGTTGTTGCCGTTGTCGAAGACAACCGCTCCCCGTTCCTTGAACGCCAGCATCGCCTGAACCTCTTTGGCGATGGACGCTCCGGCAGCGGCTTGCAGCTCAGCCGGCTGATCCTTACGGGCCGCAGCAGCCGAAGACGGTGTGTAGCCGCTCGGAATATATCCGTACAGCAGGTCATGTGCGGACGTCTGGTCCGTCACAACATCAGGCTGTACGCCCCGTCGCAGCAACTCCGGGTAGACATCGGCGGCATTGCCCAGCAAGCCGACCGATATACTCGTGCCATTGGTTACCGCCTCCTTAATCCAGAACAGCGCCTCATCGAGGCTGTCAGTCTTCCTCTGCAGGTAACCAGCCGCGATCCGCTTGTCGATTCGCTCCTCCGCCACCTCTACACAAAGAATGGCGGCATTCGCCATATGGCCGGCTAACGGCTGCGCGCCGCCCATGCCGCCAAGTCCAGCGGTCAGAATGAATCGTCCTCGCAGATCGCCGCCAAAATGCAGCCGGGCAATGCTTTGAAAGATCTCATAGGTTCCTTGGATAACACCCTGTGAACCTATGTACTGCCAGGCGGCTGCGGTGAGTCCGCCCCAGATGATCAGCCCCTTGTCCTGCAGCTCGTAGAAGTTCTCGCTGGTCGCCCAGCGCCCCACGAGATTGCAGTTCGCCATGACCACCAGCGGCGCCTGGCGGTGCGTTTTGAAGATACCGATTGGCTTGCCGGACTGGATGACTAGTGTCTCATCCTCTTCTAGCTGCTTCAGTGTCTCAACAATTGCCTGATACGAGGGCCAGTTCCGCGCCGCTTTTCCCAGGGAAGCATACACAATCAGCTCCTTCTGGTTCTCCCCGTTCTCCAGCACATTCTCCAGCATACGTAAGAGCGCTTCCTGTCTCCAACCCTTGCAGCGCAGTGTTCCGCCTCTCTTCGCAGTAATTCTTGTCACTCCCATCCCCCGCTTTCTGTTAGCTGTTCTGTCACTGTGGTGTGACGGTTTCCGGCGTTTTAGCATACCGGCTTTCCGGCTTACTGAAGCCCAGATGTTCCCGTAGTGTAGTACCTTCATATTCCCGGCGCAACAGACCTCTCTGCTGAAGGATCGGCACGACCTTCTCCACGAAATCGTCGAGCGCTCCCGGCAAATACGGGAAAGCGATATTGAAGCCGTCGGCAGCACCACCGGTGAACCAGGCTTCAATATAATCAGCAACCTGCTCAGGTGTTCCAGCAAAGACCCGTTTTGTGGTGACCCGCTTTGCAACTTGAATGAGTGTTAAATTCTCATTAATTAGAAGCTCACGTATGCTTTTCAATTTAGATTTGCTCTGATTGAAACCTTCTTCCTCCGGCAGAAACGGCAGCGGTTCATCCAGCGGATAACCCGACACGTCCACTCCGATGTAATGGGACAATAGGTCCAGTGCTAGCGTATCAGGAGTCTGATTCTCCACTTCAGCCAGGCGTTCCGCCGCTTCCTCTTCGGTGTCTCCAAGAATGGGCATCAGAGCCGGCATGATTTTGAGATCATCCGGAGAACGGTCATATTTACCCAATCTGCCCTTGATATCTGCGTACAACGCCTGACCCTCAGCCAGCGTGCCGCCAGGAGCGAACACAACTTCAGCTGTTGCGGCAGCCACTTCTTTTCCCGCCTCAGAAGCTCCGGCCTGAATCAGTACCGGATAGCCTTGCGGTGGACGAGTAACATTCAGTGGGCCTTTGACTTTAAAGTGCTTGCCCTCATGATCCAGATTATGAAGCTTATCTTTATCTGCGAAAAAGCCGCTTTCCTTGTCAAATAGAAGCGCATCCTCATCCCAACTATCCCAGAGTCCCTGAGTAACATCTACAAACTCCTTGGCCCGTTCATATCGCAGTTCATGCTGCAAATGACTTTCCTTTCCGAAATTCCGGGCCTCCTCGTCCGTCTGAGAGGTCACAATATTCCACGCAGCCCGCCCGCTGCTGAAATGATCCAGCGTTGCGAGCTTACGCGCAATATGATACGGATCGTTATAGGTCGTAGAGATCGTTGCAGCCAGACCAATATGGCTGGTTACCGCCGCAAGCGCGGACAGCAGGGTGAACGGCTCCGGCCGAACACTGTTGGAATGGCTGATCCCCGACTCAAAACGGTCCCAGACGTAGAGCTCATCGGCGTAAAAGAACATGTCGAATCGCCCACGCTCCGCCGTTTGCACAATTCTTTTGTAATAATCGAAATTCAGAAGTCCCTCAGCCTCAGACCTAGGATGTCTCCAGCTTGAAATATGCTCACCCGCCGGAAAAAACATCATTGCCCCCAGCGCAAGCTGCCGTGTACTGTTGCTCATAACGTGTTATCCCCTCTCATTCGCTATTAGTTGACTCATGTCATTGTCAGGCCGTCAATTGGTTATGAGGAAGCTTACTTGATTAGCCCTTGTGACTTCAACCATTCACGAGCGACATCAATAGCTGGCTTCTGTTCCTGTTCCACTTCGGCATTTAACTTCTGCATAGCGGTTTCGTCCAATTTTCCTGCCAGCTTGTTGAGGGTTTCTTTCAATTCAGGATGCTCATCCAATGTCTGCTCGCGTACAACCGGGAAAGCGTCATACGGAATAAATACATGCTTGTCGTCCTCCAAGGCCACGAGATCGTTCGCCAAAATTTGGCTGTCTGTCGAATACGGAAGCATCACATCAATCAGCTTCTGCTTGATCGCTTGGTACCGCAAGGAGCTGTCTTGAATGGACTTCGTTTCCTTGAACTTTGGCTTATAAATACTTTCAACGTATGGCCAGGCATCCGCACGGTTCAGGAACTCCTCACTCGCTCCAAAGACCAGTTCGCCAGATTTCTCGGCAAGTTGTGAAGCTGTCTTTAACCCGTATTTCTCGGCGGTCTCCCTGCGTACAGCAAAGACATAGGTATTGTTGAAGCCCAGTGGATCAAGCGCAATCAGCTTGTTTTTTTCCTTTAGCTGGGTTACAACGGTCTTAAAAGCTTTGTCTGGATCAAATTCCGGCTGTAGCTTTAAAATATTGATCAGTGCTGTCCCGCTGTACTCCACATATGCATCCACATCTCCTGAGCCAATGGCATTCCAGAGCAAGGTGTTATCCAACTTCTTAATCTCGGTCTTTAGCTTCGTGTCATTCTCAACTAGGAGTTTCAAGGCATTCGCCAATATATCCGACTCAGCAAATCCTTTTGTTGCTAGGACAATCGTATCCTTGCCCTCGGAAGCCTTGGAATTGGAGCAGCCCGCTGCAGTAAACACTGTGGTGAGTACTAATCCTAGGGTAATAAGCAGCTTACTTCCTTTTGTTACCGTCCATCTTTTTGGGTTTACAGTTATCATGATCCATGCCACTCTCCCTTGGTAAATTCTTAAAATTTATTCAAGTGCCGCAGGCCTTTCGGGGTTAGCGCCCGGTTCAGCAGCAGCAATATGAAGTTGACGGAAATGACCAGCAGCGAGACCGGAATGGCCCCTTCCATAATGGTAACTGTATTGATCATGGCAATTCCTCTGGTGATGATGTCTCCAAGCCCTCCGGCGGCAATGTAAGTCGCAATCGTCGCCAGACTGATGGTCTGTACAGCGACCAGCCTAACACCAGCCATGATGACACTGCGTGCAATTGGGAGCTGAACCATTCTCATCATCTGCCATTTGGTCATGCCCATTCCGGTCCCTGCCTCAAGGAGAGAAGGCTGAACCCCATTAATGCCAACGTAGGTGTTCTGAAGCATCGGAAGCACAGCATATAAAGTCAACGCGATAATGGCAGGGGTAGTGCCGATACCTACCAGTGGAATCATGAACCCGAACAGCGCCAGGCTCGGAATGGTCTGGATGGCCGAAACAACGGTAATGATCGTGTTCGCCATCCGTTTGTGGCTGGTCAGAAAAATCCCGAGGGGAACCGCGATAAATCCAGCAATGAGAACGGAAATTAGAGATAGATACATGTGCTCTCCCGTTTTGCTCAGTATCATCGGCCAGTCAGCGGCTAACGTATCCCATACATGATTCATGCGCTATGCTCCTCCCTGTGAAGATGTCGTCCCAGTGCTTCTATGACGCTGGAACGGGTTACGGTGCCAATCAGCCGGTTGCTGTCATCCACGACAGGCAGGATCCGGTGATTGCGAATCTGCTCGAAAACTTCGGACATTGGTGTGTTTGCCAAAAGAGAGCTGGTATCACTTTGGACGATCGCACCAACTTTTAGCGTGCTGTCATGCAGAAGATGCTGACTGATTTCTTCAATTCCGACAATCCCCAGCAGTTCACCCCACGTCCCGGTTACAGCCAAAGCTTCAGCGCTGTTTGCTCTCAGAAGTTCAAGGGCTTCTTCGATTGAAGCCTGATGATCAATAGACAGACCGTCAATCATGATATGGTGAGCTGTTCCTGGCGACAAGTCGTTCTGGAAACGCTCCGGGCCCAGAAATTCAACCACAAATTCATTAGCTGGGTGAGCCAGTAGTTCAGCGGGCGTACTGCTCTGCACCACTTCACCTTCGCTCAGCAGAATAACCCGGTCAGCGATCTTCAGCGCTTCATCAATATCATGTGTGACGAAGACAATCGTCTTGTGCAGGCGTTGGTTGAGGTTAATCAATTCTTTCTGGAGTTGGACCCGACTGATAGGATCGAGTGCACTAAATGGTTCATCCATCAAGATGATCGAGGGATCGGATGCCAAAGCCCGGGCCACCCCGATCCGCTGCTGTTGTCCGCCACTTAGCTCATGGGGATAACGTTTACGGTACTGCTCAGGCGGAAGACCAATCAATTGAAGAAGCTTGGTTACCTGCTCTTTGCGCTCCTCCTTGCCTGCGCCTTTGAGTCTCGGAACAATCCCGATATTCTCTTCGATAGTCATATGAGGAAAGAGACCTATCTGCTGAATGACATATCCAATATCCCGCCTCAGACTCACAGCGTCCACAGAGCCGATATCCCTTCCTTCAACAAGAACCTGTCCCTCACTAGGCTCCTCCAGCCGGTTGATCATTTTAAGCAGTGTAGTCTTACCGCAGCCGGAAGGTCCGATAATCGTTACTATCTGCCCTTTTGGTACCGTGAGGTTAAAATCACGCAGCACTTTTCCCGAACCGTAATCCTTACTTACATTCCTGAACTCAACCGCTACTGCTTCAGCCATACTGCTTCCTCCCCTTTCAAAATGTATTATTCTCATTTGTAAACTTGGTTTTAATGCGAAAGCTTACCTCCAAATAGCAAAGAGGCCTTATTCTTCGTCTGAGCGAAAAACAAGACCTCCATAAGTATGGTCAGTCATATTATTGTTATATGATAAGTTAATACCGTAAGACAATAATATTGGTGCAATACTCTTTTGTCAATCATAAATTAAACTATTCAAATCGGAATTAAAAACTAATTCCCGCCGCCCATCCGCCGTGACAGCTCCGCTGCCGCTTTGGTTACTGCTTCGATGTTTGTCTTGTCCTGCTCGTTGTTGCACCGGAAGCTGGGTCCAGCCACGGCGAGGCTTGCAATTACAGGACCTTGACCGTCCGTGATTGGTGCCGCTATGGCATACACATCAGGGTCAACCTCACCCTTGGTAATGCTGTAGTTCTGCTCACGAATGGTCGCAAGTTCAGCTATGAGCCCTTCTCTCTCCTTGTCACTGCTAAGCAGCTGCAAGATTCTCTCCGTTACCTTGGCGCTTTCGAAAGCCAGAATGCATTTGCCCGAAGCCCCCATATGTAGTGGCAGAATCCGTCCATTGTCGATGGAGAATTGAATCAGGCCACGGCTCTTCACATTCTGAATACATACCGCATTGTTGCCCGTTCGGACAAACAGAATTGAAGTTTCCTGCACCTTCTCCGTCAATTCTTCCATAATGGGGAGGGCCAGCGGCAGTAAATCACGTTGGAACTGCATGTTCAGACTACGCGCCAAATCAAGAATGCGCAGGCCAAGGCCGATCTGGTTCTTCCCCCTCCTTTCGATAATTCCATTCTGTTCTAAGGTCTGCAGAAAACGATAGGTCGTACTCTCTGGAATGGACACTTTCTGGGCGATTTCACTCACCGTCAGAGTCCCGCTCTCTTCCGACAAAGCGAATAAGATATCCAGCGCACGGCTTAACGTCTGCGTTCCGTTCATTTTTTGCACTAGCCAACGACTCCTCTTTTATCCAATAGAAGACTTGTAATATTGTGATTTTAGCCTATTTTGCGGAAAAATTACAGTTCGATCTGTTTAAAAAGATTCATCTCCTTTGTTATCACTATTAGAGAAGACTTTATTTTTTCACGATAATATCATGCCTCCCTAATATTAACAACTAGTATTATTATCGGATTATATGCGAATAAAACGATTTCTCTCTTAAAAATGAATAATAATACCATTGACATCTAGGGATTTCGACTTAGAATATAATTTATTAATCCCATCTACACACTTGGATTTAATGATTCGTCTGTAGCTGTTGTTTCTACTTAGGGTCTTTCCTTCAACAGCTCGCTATGTACAAAGGGGGAGTAGGGTTCATATTTTCATTGCTCATCTATCTGTAAAGTCATAAAACAAATTATGAATCCCTAGGAGGAACAACCGTATGAATCAAAAGACTCTAGTAATCACGCTGGGCGCGCTCGCGATTGCGATCAACGTCATCGCAGGCACTGTCGTCAGTAATCTGAAAATTCCTTTTCTTTTCCTTGATACTGTAGGTACCATCTTTATTGCTGCTATATTTGGTCCGTTATGGGGCGGGCTGGTCGGCCTGTTAACTAACCTTGTTCTCGGCGTGACTTCCGGCTATACCGCCATCCCTTTTGCACTAGTTAATATTATTGTGGGACTCGTGGTAGGATACGCTGCCCGCAAGAACGGCTTCCGATTCTCTTCCGCATTAATCTCCGGTATCTTACTTGGTATTCTCTGCCCCGCAGTCGGCTCCGTAATCGCCATTGGCTTGTTCGGCGGCTTGACCGGAGGCGTGCAGGATGTTGCTGTACTTTGGTTGAAACAAGCGGGTTCTAGTCTCTTCGCGGCGGCCTTCCTGCCTCGGCTTGGCGAGAATCTGATCGATAAAATTCTGTCTGCACTGCTTGTCTACTATGTAGTTAAAAATCTGCCGCAATCCCTCATCAAACGTCCATCCCAGAAAAAGAAGGCTTCCCGTGCAGCGTAGTAAACAAATCGTTGTCGCCTCTCACTGCGTCATTAACCAAAACGCCGTAGTGGAAGGCGAAGCCCGGAGTCCAGGCGTCATGAAAGCGGCAGTCGACTGGACTTACGAGCAAGGATACGGAATGTTCCAATTGCCTTGTCCCGAATTCACATTTTTGGGACCCGAACGGCCTCCAATGACTGTAGAAGAATACGATACTCCGGAGTTTCGCGCGCATAATCGCAAAATTCTACAGCCTGCGGTTGAGCAGCTCAAGACCTATCAGGATCACGGATATACAATTGTAGGCGGCCTTGGTATTTCAGGCAGTCCTTCCTGTGATCCCGGTAAAGGTGTGTTCATGCGGGACTTTCTGGAGCTCGCCGCCGAGGGCGGTGTAGAGATTGATTTCTTCTGGCAAATTCCGAACACGGCTGACGGCACCTTCAATCCTGATGATGCCAAAAGCGTGTTCGGACCTGTAAATCAAAACAAACCCGAAGGGAAGGCGGCGACCCTCAATGATTGATATCCGGAACGCCACCTTCTATTACAATGAACCTGATGAAGAGGAGGAGGATGCCGGCCACAAGCCGGCATTATCTCATGTATCCCTTGAAATTCCCTTTGGTGAATTTGTCGCTTTTCTGGGACGTAATGGCTCCGGCAAATCCTCTTTGTCCCGGTTACTCAATGGCATAGAGCTGCCGACCGAAGGAACGGTATTGGTAGAGGGCCATACTACGTCTGAGCGCCCCTCCCTTCCAGCGATCCGCCGGGCGGTCCAGATCGTGTTCCAGAATCCCGAAAACCAGCAGGTGGGCATCACTGTCGGTGAAGACATCGCCTTTGGGCTCTCTAATATCGGCTGGCCACAGGAGGAAATCGCAAGCCGTATCACCTGGGCCATTCAACTGGTTGGGCTGGAAGCAGATGAAGAACGTCCTGTCAGCAACCTGTCCGGCGGCGAAAAGCAGAAACTGGCCCTAGCCTCCGTTCTCGCTCTGGCACCGCGTTGTCTCATCCTGGATGAAGCCACTTCTATGCTCGATCCTGTAGCCCGCCGGCAATTCGTTGCGACCCTACATGAAGTTAGAAAGCAGGTGCCCTTCACTCTTATCTACATTACACACCATCTGGAAGAGGTTACCGGTGCGGACCGTTGGGTGCTGTTCCGCAGCGGAGAGATCGTAGCTGAAGGTACTCCCGCCGAACTGGAGCAAGACACCGTGCTACTGGAGAATTGCGGACTGGAGCTGCCTTATTACCATAGGCTCGCCGGACTGCTGCGCCAGCAGGACGTCTCTGTTCCAACAGATCTGAATGAGCAGAAATTGAGGGATTTATTATGCAGATAAAGCTGAATGACGTTACCTATACGTACAGCAAACGCCGCAGAAATAAGCCGCTTGCAGGTCCATTTGTGCTGCAGCATCTAGGTCTGAGCGTGGAAAGCGGCGAGATGCTCGCCATTGCTGGAAAATCCGGCTCTGGCAAGTCCACGTTTCTCCAGCTTCTTAAAGGATTCCTGGCTCCTTCAGAGGGTACGGTAGAACTGGACGCCACAGACCCGCATCTTGCTCGCCGACCCGAGGTGTTTGACCGGGTCGGATTTATTTTTCAGTATCCGGAGCATCAGCTCTTCTCCACCACCGTGTTTGAGGACATTGCCTTTGGACTCCAAAGTGCCAAGCTCACAGCGGAAGAGAAAGAAGTCAAAGTGCGCGCAGCCATGGAGGCCGTGCAGCTGGATTACGAGCAATTCAAGGACCGCAGTCCGTTCGAGCTAAGTGGCGGTGAAAAACGTCGGGTCGCTATCGCTGGTGTAGTTGTGCTGGAGCCAGAAGTGTTGATTCTTGATGAACCAACAGCTGGACTGGATCTTCAGTCTCGGACCGCCCTCTTCGATCTATTGCATTCGATGAACCAGCAACGAGGAATGACTGTGATGTGGGTCAGCCATCAGCTGGAGGAAATTCTGGAGCATGCTTCGCGCCTCATCGCCCTGAAGGAAGGACAATTTCTGGCGGACGGGCACCCCACCGATCTTTTGTCAGATCCGTTGCTACTGGAAACCTTTGGATGGGACGAACCGCCCGCTTTGGCTGTAACGCGGTTGCTGCGGGAGCTAGGAGCCGTTTCCAGCAATAAAATCCTATCCCCGCAAGAAGCAGCAGATACCATAACCAAGCTGCTAAGCAGCCGACAAATATCAGTCTAATGAAAATGAGGGAATAGTATGTCCGGAAAAAGCTTCTTGCTCTATCAGAAACGCAACTCCTGGCTGGAGCGCTGGGACCCGCGGATGAAAATATTAGCTGTACTGCTGTTCGGGGCCGCGCTTCTGCTGACCCATAGCCCGGAGCTGAAGACGGCGCAGCTTCTGATTCTTATTGTCCTATGGGGAGTTGCCAAGTTATCCTGGCGGGTATTGGTCTTTACCCTCTTGTCGCTGTCGCTTTTCTTCGCTTCGACAATGATTTATCAAGCTTTACTGGTGACGAGCGCAGGGGACGCAATGATCACCTGGGGACCGCTTCACTTCTCTAGGCCAGGGGCCATCAAGGGAATCATGATGTGTGAGCAGATTGCCGGAATCGTGCTGCTACTCTCTCTGCTGGTGCGGACGACTTCTCCCATTCTGCTCGCAGAGGGACTAGAAATTTTACTGAAGCCTTTGAAAAAATGGCGGCTTCCCGTACACGAAGCCGTGATGATGTTCTCCATCGCCCTGCGGTTCCTGCCCATCCTCATGGAGGAATTCGATAAAATCCGCAAGGCGCAGCTGGCCCGCGGGGGCGGTTTCCACCGAAAGGGGATCACCTCTCGCTTCAGCGGCGTGTTGCCGATGCTGATGCCTTTGTTCGTGATGTCCATCCTCCGTGCCAAGGACCTGGCCGTGGCGATGGAATCCCGCTGTTACCAGGGTGACGAAGGCCGTACACCGATCCGCATCTATCGCTTCCGGCTTAGTGATTATGCCGTCTTCACCTTTTCACTGGCTAACCTGTTGTTCATTTTTGTGTGGTAGAAGTGATTAATCTTAAACAGCGTCAGAACTGGATGTAATCTCACATCCTGGTCTGACGCTGTTTTTTTGCGGGAAAATGACAAAAGTCACCTTAACGAATTACTTTGTACACTTATAAAAATTTTAAATATCCGCGATACTTAGGTTACACAAAAAACAGACGAGGTGTTTCATATGAATCCATTATCTTTAACAATCTCATTACTAATTATCGTACTTATTTTGAGGGGTGTTATCCAGGGCAGTAAGAAGCCATTGCACGAATCTGGTCGGAGACTGTTGATTCCGGTTCTTTATATCTCTTCATCTTTGTTTGAATTGTTCGACCCTACGCTGGTGCTTACATCTGGCGGAATTATCAGCTCGATTGCTATAGGTGCGATTCTGTCGATCCCATTAATTCTGGTAACGCAATTTGAGCGGAGATCGGATCGCAAGATGTATTATAAAAGAAACGTATCTCTTTATGTATTAATTATTGCCATCTTCTCGCTCCGGTTACTCGACTTCTTGTTCATTACTGGTATCGATCCCAAGACGCTTGGTTTCCTGAATAATGTATTCACCCTAACCTATATTGCCATTTGGCGGATGGCGAGCTTCATTAAATTTCATCATGCCAAATCTAGATAAGACGAGCTTAAGCTCTAAGCAAACTGAGCTCCGAGTGTGATCTCTGTATTGAACTACATTCTAGGGTGAATAATCATAGGGTGCAGATTCGCACAGCAAAACAAAACAAGTGCTCAAAACCCGGCTAAACCGCCAGGCTTTGAGCACTTGTTTGACTATCTTGATTGCAGCTTCTTTGGATGCTGCATAGGCAGCCTGGTTCAGATCCCCATTAATTCCCGCTCCAGAAGCAAAGTTAATGATGTGCCCCTGAGGTCTCTAGGAAAGGCTTCACACGAGAAGCTTGGGCATTGTTAACCAGGATATCCAACTGTCCAAAGATATCGATCGTTCGACTAACAATTTTCGAATGCGTACTGAAATCCGCCAGATCGGCATGAATGAAAATAGACTCCGGCCCAATTAGCTTCAATTCCTCAATGGCTTGATTGCCTACCTCTTCGTTGTAGTCCCACGATTACAACCTTTGCCCCTTCCTTTACAAAAGCTTTGGCAATTCCATTCCCTACGCCTGACGCCCCACCCGTAATGATCGGTCCACGTTTTATCGTGCTTAAATCTACTTTGGATGATGTGTTGCTTTACATACAAAGTATAAGGAGTATTATTAACTTGAAAAAGAATGTATATTTTGGTGATTAACAATTCAAATTGTATAATTCAAAGGGTCCGCTCACTTGATTTCCATAACAATGTACATCTCCGCACGAAAAAAGCCGCGATATACGCGGCTTTAAGCTCATTCCCTTGTGCACTTCATTATAGCTCAATCACCTTAGTGGCAATATTGTTGCAGAACTCGCTATCATGCTCTACAAAAAGAATCGTCGGTGCATATTCATGCAACAGCTCTTCAATCTGCATCCGGGAAATCACATCAATAAAATTAAGCGGCTCGTCCCAAATATGCAGATGGACCTTCTCACATAGACTTTTGGCAATCAGCACTTTTTTCTTTTGACCACCGCTGTAATCCTCAATGTTCTTTTCGAATTGCATTCTGGAGAAATCCAATTTTCTAAGAATCGCTTTAAACAGGCTCTCATCTATGTCATTCCGCCTCGCGTAATCTGTCAAATTCCCCTCTAGATGTGAGGTATCCTGGGATACATAGGATATCTTAAGCTGGCTTCCTTTTCTAAAAGTACCGGTATAACTAAGCTCCTCTCCGCAAATCAATTTAATAATGCTCGATTTACCGGAGCCGTTCTTCCCTGAAAGGGCAATCCGCTCACCCTGTTCAATGGTGAAACTGACATCCTCACATACCGTCTTCTCCCCATATTGGATCGAGACTCCAATCAGCTCGGCAAGCTGGTTTTTGTGATAGGCCAGCTGTGCGATCTTCAGATTTTCGGTGCTTTCAATATTTTTGAGCAGCTTGGAACGGTCGTCAATGAACGTCTGCTGTCTTTGCTCAATGCCCTTAGAACGTTTCATCATTTTGGCCGCCTTATGGCCCACATACCCTTTATCTAACTTGGAGCCGGAATTCCGGGTACCATTTTTCGATTTTTCCACTTTATCCGACCAATCACTAGTTCGTTTAGCTGCTTCCGACAGGCGCCGGATATCTTTCCGCAAATGCTCGTTCTCAGCCAGCTCCGATTGATCCTGACGCTGTTTGTTCTCCCACCAATCCGAGAAATTCCCTTTTTGAATCTCGATGTTGGTCTTGTTGACCGAGAGGATATGGTCCACGCAGTGATCCAGAAAGGATCGGTCGTGCGACACCAGAATGTAGCCACTTTTACCACTCAGATAGCTGCTAACCAGTCGTCTTGCCTTCATGTCCAGGTGGTTGGTCGGCTCATCAATGAGCAGGAAGCTATTCTCTTTGAGGAATAAGGCAGCCAGCAGCACCTTGGTCTGTTCCCCGTTCGATAAGGAATCGAAGGACCGGTACAACACATCCTCAGATACCTCCAGCAATGTAAGCTCACGCATCAGCTCCCAATGCTGATAATCCGGGTAGATCTCCTCTACGATATCTATCGTATGGTACTCCTTGTGCTCAACATGGAACGGAAAATATTCAAAGCTGACTTTAGCAGAAATATGACCGCTGTATTCGTATTTACCGAGCAAGAGGTTCATAAAGGTTGTTTTCCCTCTGCCGTTCCTGCCCGTAAATCCTAACTTCCAATCGGTATCGAGCTGAAAGCTCACATTCTCAAATATATTATCGTAGCTGCCCTCATGGGCAAACGTGAGGTTCGTAACACTAATCAATGACATACAACCACCATCTCCTTGTGCAAAAAAATAAGAGCTACAAGAAAGTTACTTTCTCGTAGCTCAAATAAACACAACTAATCTAACGCCTTGAGGGCATAGATAAGAGATATTGTTTGAGTGAAAAGAATAAGTAACTTTCTTGCATCAGAAATAAAACATGCGAAAAATCATCGCTTTTTTGTTTTATCGCTACGCAAGAATTCTACATTATCCCTTTCAACCCCTGTCATCAATAATTAGGGTAATTTTAACATGCGTGTCGTTAAATTTCAACTTTTAGATCCGTTTCCTCTCCAATCTTACTCATAGCGATCTTCTTTTCGAAGCTGGGAATAATTTTCGAAGAAATAAAAGCAACAATCGGTACGGTCAGAACGACTCCGAAACAACCGGCAATCCCCTGGATCACTTCGATCGTCACCATATTCATATTAGCGAGCTGGTTAAACGAGGTTTTGATCGCATACAGGATCATAAGTGAGGCAAGCGTAGTTCCGGTGATCGCCAGGATCAGCGTGTTAGCCATCGTCCCCATCATATCCCGGCCAACGTTGATACCGGATTTGAACAGCTCTTTTTGCGAAAGATTAGGGTTCGTACTATAGACCTCATGCACCGATGCCGCAATAGAGATAGCTACGTCAATAATAGCGCCAAGCGAGGAGATCAAAATCCCTGCGAAGAGCATCCCCCCGAGCTGCAAGCCTGTCTCATCAGAGATCGTGATTAGCACGTCTACCTCTGCCGTATTATAACCGGAGATATGGACTAGAGAACCGAAAACGTAAGCAAGTGCCCCTGAAATTATCACCCCGCAAATCGTCCCCAAAATTGCAGCCCAGGACCTGGCGGTCCATCCGTTCAGCAGCAATAAGGTTACACAAGTCGTCAAGATGACAATCAGCACAGAAGCGAGTATGGGGGAGTAGCCTCTGTACAGCATTGGAATGAACAAATAGATAATGCAGGCAAAGGTAAATATAATGCCCAATACCGATTTTAAGCCTTTTTTGCCGCCAACCCACCACAGCACCCCAAAGAACAGCAAGATCATTGCTGCTATATACGGAACTCTATAATAACTGTACACAGAGATTATGTAATAGGTCGCGTCGGCAGAATCAATATTAACGATAACGGTCTGCCCTTCTTTGGCAATCACATTTAGATACACACTGACGTTATTGGTAATCTGGTGGACTTCACCCTGATGTTCCCCGGTCAAAATTTTGATCTCAAGCTCTTGTGAACCGTTGTATAAATCGCCTCGTTCAGAATCTCTTGACAAATTCTCGCTGATGACTCGTAAGACCTTTGCTTTCTCGAATGTTTTGGAGGCGGTACTGCTCCCATGCTCGTTGTGCTTAATTTCGGAGGACTGGTTGAACAGATACATGCCTAAAGAGATACACAGTATAAGCCCAATGAACAGCGTGACTCTTAAATTCTTTGATGCAAGCATACTCTACCCCCATTTGTTGTCCGTAAGCAGCGCTCAGATTACACCAATAATCTATCCTATCATTTCAGGATTAACAAGAAATATTTTTTCTGTCTTTCATTTCATGAGATTTTGATGATAATATGTGTGCGTCAGCGAATCTATCAAAATCGGTGTGGGAGGACTTCAATCCGTATGAAAAAATGGCTCAGGCTTGTGGTACTATCGTTTCTCATTTGTGGAGTTTGGTTAAGCACGGGCATCCCTGTGTCGCTAGCCCACGGCAATGTGAGTGTAGCCTACTCGGACATTACACTGGAGCATAACACGATCAAATATGTTCTCCAGCTAGATATGTATGACATGATGGCCGAGGTGAATCCGGATGATCCCGACCTTGCCTTGACCACTGAGAAAGTCTTGAATAAATTTTACAGCACTCATCAGGCAGAGGTGGAGCACTTGCTGCTTACGAAGATAAATCTGTATAGTGACAGTTTGCCGCTGGAAGGAAGAGTGACGCAGTTTCGCTATATAGAAAAAGAGAACGAGGTGCAGCCTTTTGCCGAAGCCGTGATTGAGTATCCTGTCAAAAGGAATCCCCAGCAGTTCACGCTCGACTACAATCTTGTCTTTGACCGGGATCAATGGCATGTGAATTATGTTAATCTCGCCCTTGGGGAGCTGAAGAAAGAGGCTGTACTGATTGCACAGATTACAGAGCTGCAAGTCGGCGAGCTGAAACTGCCCAGGATAATCCAATATTTTTCCCTACTAGGGATAGAGCAGTTTTTCCGCAGCTACGAATCGATTCTTGTGCTGGCCATCCTGATCCTTGGATTACAAAGCACCAAACCAGCGCTCCGAACACTTGCTATGTTTGCCGCTACTCAGTCCTTAACCTTGCTTCTTAGCGGACTGCATATCATAGCCCTGCCTGATCGTTTGTTGAATGCCCTGATTCCGTTAAGTGTTGTCTTTCTAGCGTTAAGTATTTATTATAAGGCAGCTGTACAACAGCTCTCCTGGATTGCCGGCGGGCTTGGTATAATTCATGGCTTCTGGTATGCCAGACAGCTACTAGGTCTTAGAGAAGACGGTGGGCATTTCGCCGTTTCTGTGACTGCTTTTTATGCCGGTCTTGAAGCTTCTGTGGTCCTCATTTCGTTAAGTTTATTAATTATCATCAATTGTTTTCGGAAGGTTAAATATGCCACTCCCTTGATTTTGAGCGCAGCCGCGTTCGTCGGACTAATCTCTTTTACGATTAAGGTTTTCTTCTAAATGCTTAGCCGGGAATCCGCAAAATAAATTCCGATACGAGTACTCGCACTTTCACATGGAATTAATAGAGTCTAGCATCACTTTTAACAACTGCAAGTTATATTGGTACAGGTACTCTTCCGGAAAACACCGTTAGAGCGTCCAAAATTGTCCAAGGGGTGGTTGTTAGATGTTGAAGAGGTTCAGTCAAAAGAAACGCCGTGTATACACCGTCAGTATCTTGGCTTTATCCATGCTCCTGATCATCGCGTTGTTGCCACCGGGGATCTTAGGCTTTAATTCCAAGATCAGCCCGCTTGATGTGGCCAGAGCCGCCTCCTTCCCTTACACGATCAGGGATATTGCGCTTAACCCCGGGGCAGATGAGAGCAAATTGAACTTTGCTTGGCTAACCCCAGGCCAACCGGTAGCAAGTATTGTGCAGATGGCCAAAAAATCGGATTTGAACGGTACAGCTTTTCCGGAAGCAACAAAGGTAATGACCTTTACAGGTACAGCAATACCCGCCACTACAGTTACGGATTCGGTCTATTATTCTAACAAAGCAACGGCCTCTGGTCTGGCCAACCAAACGGAGTATGTGTACCGTGTCGGAGATGGCAATGAAGACCACTGGAGCCCCATCTACAATTACACCACCCAAGATCCTACCAACTACACCCTCATGTTTGTCGGCGATCCGCAGATCGGCTCCTCAGGCAGCGTAACCAATGATACTTACGGATGGACGAAAACACTCAACCAAGCCGTAAAAAATTTCCCCAATTTCAGCTTTATCATGTCCGCAGGCGATCAAATTGAGAATAAGTCCAGCACATCTCTTGAAACAGAGTATGATGCCTTTGAGAGTCCAGATGTGCTCAGAAACCTGCCTATGGCAACTGTCGTCGGCAACCATGATGTCAACGTCAATTACAAATATCATTTCAACGTGCCCAATGAATCGACCCTTGGTATGATGAAGGATAACCGCAATAAGGATGTTCTTGCCGATAACACCTATGGCGGTGACTATTACTACACCTACGGTGACACCTTGTTTATGGTACTGGACACCAACAATTCCAATGGTGCTGAGCATGCCAAATTCATGCAGGATACTGTGCAAGCTGTTCCCAATACCAAATGGAGAATCGTTACGTTCCATCACGACATTTATGGCGGTGGACAAGCTCACTCTACAGAGCAAGTAATCCTCAATCTGCGGGCAGCACTCTTCCCTACGCTTGACGCTTTGGATGTGGATATGATCTTCATGGGTCATGACCACTCTTATGTCAGAACTTATGTCATGAACGGAGATAATGTTCAGGGCAGACAGCTGGTAGATAGCCAAGGCAGAGACGTCAACCCTAACGGCTCCACTTACGTTACTGCCAACTCGGCAAGCGGAAGTAAATACTACGAATTGAACACAACCCCGGAAAGATATTCGGCTAGCCGGAGCCAGCTCCATACCCCAACGTTCTCCACGATCAAAGTAACACCATCCAGCATTACTGTAGACACATTCCGTTCAGATACGCTAGAGAAGCTCGATACTTACGGCTTCGTGAAAGAACCGGAAAGTGTAAAAGTCTACTCCAATACGACACAGCAGAAAGATACATCGGCAGCGATTGACTTCAATTATGCAATCAGCAACGCTAACGCCGTGAAGAATCTTGATACTACGTTTACGTATGACAGTACCAAAATCAAGTTCGATAGTGCTTCAGCACTCTCAGCAACCCTGGGTACACTGACCATCACCGAAAACCCAGGTGAGGTTAATATTAAAGCCAACCCCGAAACGCCTTTCCGTTCTGAGGCTTATGGCAAGTACGAGGATTTGATCAAGCTGAGCTTCAAACTTGTCAATCCGAAAAACCCTGCAGTAGCTAATGTGAAGCTGAGCGCATCAGCTCTTACTACGCAGAATAAGCACATCGCTGTCCCATCCAACCTGGATGTAGAAACAGCCGCGGTAACGGTAGGTATACCAGTTAGCGGAATTACGCTAAGTAAAGATACGCTTAACTTAAACGTAGGCGAAACAGCTAATCTGAGCGCAGTTGTCGCACCAACAGATGCAACGAACCCGGCAATCACTTGGGTCTCCAGCAATGAGTCCATCGCAACCGTTGATGCAAATGGTAAGGTAACTGCTAAACTCGCGGGGACGGCTGAGATTACTGCAAAAGCACTGGATGGCACTAGTCTTGTAAGCAACATCAGTAAAGTTACGGTATCCACACCTTCAGGCGGTGGTGGTACACCAACCACTGCACCTACAACTGCTCCAACTACCGCACCTACAACTGCGCCTACGACAGCACCAACTGCTTCACCTACACCTGCTCCAACCCAAGCACCTTCGTCGGGGTCGGGATCGGGGTCGAATACTCCACCAACTGCTTCACCGACCGCCTCACCGACAAAAACACCTTCGCCAACTGCAACGCCTGCACCAGCAGCAAGCGCTACGGCGGCACCAGTTGTTACACCAGCCCCGGCAAAAGGAAACACCAAAACCTTCTCGGATGTTCCTGCATCCTACTGGGCTGCTGCCGCAATCAATGATCTGGTCTCTAAAGGTATTCTAAATGGAACAAGTGCGAATTCCTTTGAGCCAGGTCGCAGTGTAACCCGTGCAGAATTCACGGCAATGCTGGTCAGAGCTCTCGGCCTCACAGACAAAGCGACTGTATCCTTCTCGGATGTTAAAAATGGGGATTGGTATGCTGATGCCATCGCTGCAGCAGTCAAGGCAGGGATTGTGCAAGGTACTAGCCCTTCCCTGTTCGGCTCAAAAACAAATATTACCCGCGAAGAAATGGTAACCATGCTGATGCGCGGATACGAGAAGCTGCATGGCAAGTCTTCTGGAAGCTCCAGCGCCACCTTCAACGATGAAGCAAAAATTTCAGCTTGGGCTGCAGAATTTGTTAAACAAGCCGCTGCACTTCAACTGATCAACGGTCGTGCCCAAGGTATGTTTGAGCCTAAGGGAATCACTACCCGCGGGGAAGCGGCACAAGTCATCTATAACTTGCTCAATAAATAAGGAAAGACAGCAGGGTTTACGGGAATATCGTTCATCATGAACGGTATTCCTGTTATTCTTTACAGGGGGGACGAATCATGATCCGTATCCATGCCGCTTTAAAGTATTCCTGTTGTCTGGTGTTAGCGCTTATCATTCTTCTAATACCGTTCGAACAGAAAGTCGATGCTCACGCTTACAGCGCCGGTTACACGACCATTACTTTGACCCAGTCTGCTTTGGAAATGACCTATGCGCTTGATGATTTATCGGTAATCGAGCTCATCGGCGGGGATACCAACAAGAATGGTAAGCTTGAGGGTGGTGAATTTTCTGCTGTAAAAGACCGCCTGGAGTCTTTACTTAAAGAAAATCTGCTTCTCCTAATCAACAGTGAACCTCAGGAGTGGACACAAGTTCACAGTTTGACACTGGAGCAGGAATCGGGTACAGAAAAAGCGGTTCTAAAGGTCTCTTTTCCTCCCGTACAAGCCACCCAATCCGTATCGTTAACAGACCATCTGTATTCACAAGATTCCTCTGCCAACTACGTTAATTTGTTAACCATTCATTATGGCAGCTCCAATACTACGCAAGCTTTATCCGGGAAGTATCGTGATTGGGTCATGCAACTCAGTGACAAAGATTATGCTGCTTTGCCGCAAAATGTACAGCTTACTCCCGAAGCTTCCGATTCAACGGAAGTTCTCTCTGGCTGGTTCTCTTTCTTCAAACTCGGCATGAACCATATTCTGAGCGGGTATGATCATTTACTCTTCCTCTTCTCCCTCCTTCTCGCCAGGCAGACATTCAAACAGTATGCGGCTATGATTACCGCCTTTACCATCGCGCACAGCATCACCCTGACGTTGACGGTACTCGGGATCATCAGTCTCTCACCAAGAATTGTTGAGCCGGCGATTGCACTAAGTATTTGTTTCGTTGCTGTAGATAATATAATTCGCAAAGAAGTCAGCTATCGCTGGGTACTGACATTTCTGTTCGGCCTCATCCATGGGATGGGCTTCGCCGATATTTTAACAGAGATGCAATTACCAAAAAGTCAGCTGGCCGTCGATTTAGTCAGTTTTAACCTGGGTATCGAAGCTGTTCAGGTGATCCTGATTGCAATTCTGCTTCCTGTGCTGGGATTGCTACATAAATGGAGATTCTCTAGGCGTGCGGTGCTCGCAGGTTCGTCGGTTGCTTTTCTACTAGGCGGAGTTTGGCTGCTGCAACGACTGGTTTTTGCCTGATAGCAGGTCTGTTAGATTGTGTTTCTTCTATTATAGAAGCAAAAGCTGCTCCGATAAGTTATCGGTAGCAGCTTTTTAGATTTTAGAGGCTGGCCAGGGACAGGCATCGTTTACTTTTTCGAGTACAACTCTACAGCCTGTGTATCCATAATCGGATTATTATATCTTTCAATGGTTATTGTCAGCGGCTGCGGATAATCCTTAGCTTTCTCTCCAAAACGATAACGAAGCTGATCTTCTGCCGTACCATCTCTAAACCCTAGAGAACCACCGAAGTTCCCTCCTGGAGTGGTTTTATTTACACTGACTTGTTTATGCACTTGACCTTCCGCGTCGGTGAAGGTATCTGCCAAGCTGTTATATGTGCTGCTTAGATATTGGGCATTATCAAACTTATGCCGCAACAGGATCTCTCCCGGTTCTGCGTAATCTTCTGGCTTAGGCTCGACAAGTTCAAGATCGCTTCCCGGCGCTTCAATAATCTCTTTCTTGTTAAGATTAATGACAATTTTCATCTGATCTTTCTCTACTGCAGAAATCCCAAATGCCTTTAACGAGATGGAGTCCGGATCATTATACTCACTGCTTTTAAACACCAGCGTAGCCTTGGAACTATCTGTGTAAACTTCAGAATTGGAAGATGTAATGAACGAAGGGTAGTATGTTTTTTCGGTTTGCCCTGCTTTTTTAACCATTAATATAGGATTTAACAATTGAAATATTTGTTTGTCATTGTCCTTATCATATTCGATATCAACATAGGTCCCTAGTGGGGTGTAGAGAACTTGCTGCACATTAATTTTTTGTCCATCCACTATCAAGGTGCGATTAGCAGACACTGTATGCTGCTGGTTCTTGAACATGTCAGGGTCAAGCTCGAAAGGAATATCAAGCTCGGTCCGATATTTCTTGCTGTTGGTGACAATATCGTTAAGTGTTACATTGAACTTCACATTTTTAGGATAGGATACCGAAGGTAGAATTTTTGCTGAGTATACATAATATGCGGTTTGTCCCGCCCAGACTTCGTTCGTACTGCTCGTCAGACTTGTACCTATAGACGGTGCTTCAAAGGTTCCATAGTTAAGTGTAGCAACCGTATGAATGCGCAATTTATCTGTCTTATTCTCAACACTATACAAGATAAATAATTTTCGTCCGTCTGTGGCTGCGCCCCTGACCTCTACCTTCAGCCCGTTCTTTTCTGCACTATGATAAACAGGCGCTATAAGATTCCGGTCCAGGATGCTTATGTATGACTGATCATCTACGCGTACAGATTTGAACAATTCAGAATCGCTCCAATCCTTGTTCACTTCACTTCGTAGCGTAGCCTGGGCAACCTCCTTTACCGGGGCTTTCACGATTGAAAAGATCATGATAACTGCGGCGGCTGCGACAACCATCGTGATTGCCAATGAATACTTACGTCTTCGCTCTCGTTTTCTCCCTGTCATGATTCCACCTCGCATGGCATTGTATAGTTGCTTTTCCTGGAACGCTTCGGCATGCTGGTTCACCTCATGAACATTCCGGAGCAGAATGTCTTTCTCTTTGTCGATCATTATCATTCACCTCCTGCATCTCTAAAGATATCTCCGAAGCTGCTTGAGGCCTTCGCGTACCCAGGTCTTAATGGTACCTTCAGGTTTTTTAAGCACCTTGGCAATTTCTACAGTAGTCATGTCCTGGTAATATTTCAGGATCACGGCATGCCGATATTTGGGCTTCATGCGATTCATCGCCCGTTCCAGATCAATTCGTTCGTTGCTCTGCATCTCTTGCGCTGCATTTTCTAGCAGCCTCTCTGCTGGGAATACGCGTTTCTTGCGCCGAAGCTCGTCCATACAGCAATTGATCGTGATCCGAATCACCCAAGGTGTAAAGGCCTGCTCGTCCTTCAGCTTCTTACGTTTTATCCAAGCCCGGCAAGAGGCTTCCTGTACGACTTCGAGCGCATCCACTTCATTTCCAAGGTAGCTGTAAGCAATCGCATAAAGTTTACGACGTTCAACATATAAGCGTTCAAAAAAGGCCTCTTCTTCTGACAGTGCAAAATCTGTTTCTCTGATCGTATTTATTGTATTTTCCACCATCACTCCCCCTCAATCTAAAAGTAAGACGCAGTTATGCTCTAAAACGATTTATTTTTTCTCAATTATACCTTCCTCAATGCAAAAGAGACTGCCCCTTCAATGAAATGAAAGGACAGTCTCTTCTTTTCGTTTTCAAAAATTATTTTTGAAACAGCTGCTCGGCATCGTCTAATGCCATGCTTTGGCCAATGGAGGAATAATCCAGCCACTTTTGACCGTCCAGCATGTAAACATGATTGTTTTTGACTGCTTTTAGATTTTTCCAGACTGGATTCTTCTCCAGCTCTTCAAAATTGCTCTTCGCCTCATTGCCTTTACTAATGATCACAAAGATCGCATCCGCATCAAAGTCCGGCAGTACTTCCTTGGAGATCACCTGGTATGGATCGCTCGCGGGAATTTTCTCTACTCCATTAGCCATATTCAGCTTCAAATCCTCGAACATGATTGGTCCCAGCGGGCGTTTTGTCCCCATTACACGAAGCTCTTTCGCCGTCATTCGGATAGCCATAACCTTCGCGTTCTCACCCAGCTGCTCCTTAATTAATCCTCTGACCCGCTCGGCCTTGGTATCGTAATCCTGAATGAAATCCTGGGCTTCCTTCTCGCGTCCGACATGCTCAGCAATCCGCGTGAGATGATCGCGCCAGGTTCCGCTATCCATATCAATGGTTAGCGTTGGAGCGATTTTCTCGAACTTGGGCAAATCCTCGCCGGAATAGACTTTATCAATATAGATTACATCCGGCTTTAACCCGAGCACTGCTTCCATGTCCGGATCTGTCACTACCCCGAGTTTGGTCACACCTTCCAGTCGATCAGCCACATGCGGCAGGAAATCCTTCAAATCACCGCCGATTACAGAGCCAGCAGGAGTAATACCCAGTGCCAACAGGTTGTTGGTGATATGAATGGACATGGAGGCGATTTTAGCGTCCGCACTATGGGTCGGTGAAGTAGATTCCGATTGCGTTGAATCCGAAGTGGCTTCAGAATTTGTTGGTGTTGAATTTACCGATTCGTTAGACTTCCCGCAGGCAGCCAATATTGCGAGCAGCATCATTGAGATTATAGCTAAGGTGAGTTTTTTCATGTTGATTCATTTCCTCCAGAACATTCAATCTATTATTTTGTCTTGAACAATAAATACAGAAAATAAGGGCCTCCGATTGCAGCAACCACCACACCTGCCGGAATGGCATTGGGGCGAAAGATGGATCGGCCGATCGTATCTGCTGTGACCAGAATAACCAGACCGATTAGCGCAGCTACCGGTAGAAAATAACGGTGCTGCGGTCCAGCCAGGCGCCTCGCAATATGGGGAGCGACCAGACCGATAAATCCGATCCCGCCGGCAACCGATACACTAGCGCAAGAGAGTGCAACAGCCATGCCCAACAGAGATAGCCGTTCTCGATTAACATGACTACCTACACTATAAGCGGTCTCGTCGCCCAGCACGAAGAGATCCAGCGCTTTAGAACGACTATAGATTAACGGTACAAGTACAACAATCCATGGCAAAAGCGCACCTACATGTATCCAATCTCTTCCCCATACACTTCCCGCTAACCAGCGTGCCGTGAAGGCATAGGTCTTCTCATCCAGCTTCAAAGATAGTAAAAGGGTAACGGCACTAATCCCGGCGGCTACGGCAATCCCAACCAAGATTAAGCGAATCGGCATCAAGCCCCTGTGGCGGTCATACGCGAATAGGAAGATAATTAGTGCACTCACCGTTCCCCCAACAAAGGTAAATAGCGGAATCAGAAGGGTCACAGGACCTTCCATGGTCCGAAAAAAAGAAACAAAGATGATAAGCCCCAGCGCAGCCCCGGTATTAATTCCGAGAATGCCTGGATCGGCAAGTGTATTCCGTGTCGTTCCCTGAAATGCCGCACCAGCGATCCCGAGGCCGATTCCAGCCAACATCGTGATGATAATCCGCGGCATACGGTAGTCAAATAAAATAATCTGTTCTTCGCTGCTTCCATAGCCTAATAGTGTCTTCCACACCGTCAGCGGGGGTAAGGAAATCGTTCCGGTATTGAGACTAATCATAATTACGGTTACAGCAAGCAGAAGCAGGATACTGCTGACTATAAGCGCGCGTCTGTTCCTTTGTACCTCTACTGATGCCATACTGGGTTTCATGTTAGAGGTCTCTCCTTTCTCTACGAGCCAGGTAAAGGAAGAACGGGACCCCAACCATCGCTACCATTGCACCAATGGCGAACTCTTGCGGCGGATTGACCATTCGTGAAGCAAAGTCAGCCCAGACCAGTAATATCCCTCCGAGTAGAGCAGAGAATGGAATCAGCAGACGATAATCCACTCCCAGTGCACGACGGGCAATATGCGGCACAACCAAGCCCACGAAGCTTATAGAACCAGCTACAGCCACGGATGAACCGGCTAGAATTACGGCTGCAATCAGCCCCAGGATACGGATTCTGTTCGTATGTATTCCGAGATTAGCGGCGGTTTCGTCTCCGAGCGACATAAAGGTAATTGGCCGCCCCATAATAATCGCCCATAGGATCGTAATCAAGACAATCGGTGTCAGAATCCGCAAATGCTCCCAATTCACTCCCGCCACGCCTCCCGCATACCAAAAGGCTAGATCCTGACTCAATTCGAAATAAATCGCGACGCCTGTGCTTAGTGAATGAAGGATCGCAGCAACGACGGCCCCAGCAATGGTTAGCCTTAAGGAAGTCAGTCCGCCCCGGGTTGAGGAACCCAGCAGCACGATAAATGAAGTCGTCAAAGCTGCACCCACGAATGAAAAGATAATGAGTCCCCAATAGGAGAGTCCCGGCATAAAAGCAAAACAAAGACATACCGCAAAGGCGGAGCCTGCGTTGACACCGAGAATGCCGCTATCTGCCAGCGGATTACGTGTCACACCCTGCATTATTGCACCTGCCACGGCAAAAGCCATTCCCGTTACAGCCGCTCCAAGGACCCGGGGAAGCCGCAATTCATGCACAATTTGATGGTTGGTTATCGAAGGATCATATTGAAAGACAGCCAACCATACGGTGCCCAGTGTCATTCCTTTGGCGCCAAAGGAAATCGCTAGAAAGATCGTCAGCAATAACCCTGCTATCGCGGTGATAAACCATAAATACGTACAGATTCTTCGATTTAATCTCATAGGACTGCGCTTCGAAAGCTCCCCCTCATCTAATGATCATGAGAATCATTATCATTTTCTAATTATATCTAACTTACAGGATAGGTACATGCCAATATCCAAGATTGGAACATGGACTTTTTTTAGATTTCTGCAAGGCTTGCAGATCGGGTTAGCAATGAAGCGGCTTCCTCCAACTGCTGGTTAATGACGAAAGGAGCGTAGATCATCCACTTCTCCCAGTCGATAAAATAGACCCGTCTACTTCTGACCGCGGCATGCCGCCTCCAGACAGGATTGTTTTTCTGCAATTCCAGAACCCGGCGTCTATCCCCTTCTGTCTCCACCGCAAAAAATAGAAAGTCAGACTCATACTCCCCCAGCTCATCAGGAGTTATCGCAGTCCAGTTATGTACTGTACCGATCGGATGTCTCTCCATCTCTTTCTGCATTTTCTCAGGAGGAGCGAGCTGCAACGAGCGGTAGAAGACATGTCCAATATTCCTTGCCCCATACATACGCAGCTCAGACTCACGACAGACACATATCGCTACGGTGCCCTTACCAACGGTAGATCGAAGCAATTTGCGGATTTTATCAGCCTTCTGTTCATGATTATGCAGCCACCGCACAGCCTCATCCTTCCTATTCACCAACTCCGCGATGGTCATTAGATGAGCGTACACATCCTGGCTTACCCATGGAATGGAGATAATCGGGGCGACATCATTAATGTGTTCCCGGGCTTTGGACAGTACATTATCCTTACACAAGATCAGATCCGGCTGCTCCGACAGAAAAACTTCCCGGCTAATTCCCCATGGATCTCTGGCATGCTCCGGAAGTGTGAGACCTTTGGTAATTAAGGGGATGTGACGATGTAATTGAGCTGCACTAGGGATTAGGCCGAGTGTAAATAAATGATCTGTATAAGGCGATGAGAGCGAAATGATTTTTTTATCCTTGTTCTTCGTGAAAATCCTTGGAGAATAGCCGCTGGATTCTTTGAATCGTCTACTGAAATAGAACTCATCCTTATAACCGACATCCGCAGCGATATCCCGAATGGTCTTGTCCGATTGAAGCAGCATTTCTTTGGCTTTATTCATCCGAAGATGCGTAAGGAACACCACCGGGGATTTATCCATGGCCTGTTTGAATACTTGAGAGTAATAAGACGGATGCAGCTCCGCCATCTCTGCCAGCTTGTCAATCCGAATATCCTCACGGTAATGATTCTGCAAATAATCGAGCGTCAGCTTCAGCCGGATGTCTATATCATTAGGAGCTTGAGGTTCAGCATACCGTAATATTCCGTCCAGCATATCGTGCAGATATTGTTGACTTATAAACGGATTTCGGTCATTCACAAGCTTACCTTCCGCAACCATAAGATAGAAGAGTCTCTTAAACTGACTGCTGCCAACTGAGATCTGGCCTTGAAGCGGGAATTCAAGCTCCCGAATATATTCTCTACGGCTTAATACCTTTTCCATTAATCGATAGATATCAAAAGCAATCCAGTAGAATTGCAGCTCTTCCCCTGCATTGCTGGCCGTAAGCTGCAACCGGGTTTCCGGCCGGTACAAGTGCAGAGAGTTTCGTTCCAACTGGTGCTGCTGACCATCGACGTATAGGTGCCCTTTACCGCGTGCGATGTATAAAAGGATATGATGAGCCAAAGGGTCGCCCTTCGCCCAGGCCGGTACTGAAGAATCTTGGCGTGCCTCCACGATTTCATAGAGCACACCTTTAAGAAATTGATTTGCCTTGAGCGGTGTTAGCATAGCCTGCTCCCTTCTCGCTAGAAAAAAACACCGCCCGACTGGGCAGTGTTTGTGTAATAGCATCAAATAAGATAATGATAATCAGTATCAATTATAATTAATGTTTAGTTCTCTGTCTAGCATCTTCGGAACCTGTCTAATTTTATAGTTTCGTATACATGTTCTGATCCTGTAATCGAATCAGTACTTTCCCGAAACGTCCTCCCTCATGAATAACTACTTTACCGGACGGATAGGCTTGCTCCAAATAATCAGCGATGATGTTCCGATTCCGTTCATCTACAGGCAGACGATGATTACGAAGCCAAGTCAGCGTTTCCTCCAACGCCGCTTCCCTGGTGACCTCTGTCGTTTTCGTTTCCCGAGTGATGAGTGATTCGTATGCATAACCTTTTAGATACAGCAGATGCAGTAAGTATCCCATCTCCATATGTTTCGTATGGAAAGGCTGACCCGTGACAAGCGGCCAGATTTCATTCACCAGGCTATGCTCTGGAGGACTTACCGGCATACTGATATAACAGAATTTCCGCGCGCAATGAAGTATCTTTTTCACGCTATCCCAATTGTGAATCACCGGGCACATCGAGACAAAAACGAGATCGAAGGCCTCCTCCCAGCCTTTGCTCTGCACATCAATATCTTCAAAAGGTTCGGATACAATCTGCACCTGGTTTTCGGCGAACTTCGAGATATTTTCTTTCAACAATTCGACCTGTGGGGGAGAGGTTTCTACAGCAGTTACACGAGCTCCTCGCTCGGCAAACGGCACTGAGAATACTCCTGATGCGGCGCCAATATCCAGAACAGAGGCATTTTCGAATTGAACTCCTTGCCCCTCGATCCAGTTCATGATCCGTTTGGTTCGTTTTCTCCCTTCTTCACTAAATGATTGTTCGTTGAAAGTCTTGGCCTTATGGTCAAAAGATCGGGTAGGATCGACTCCCGCCCCTCTCATCTTCTTTAGGACAGAATCGTCTTTCCACGCTTTTTCCCAGTTAGCTGCATCAAAGAAATTATTCATGCTCGTTCCTCACTCTTTCATTATGGTTTTTGGATTTTCCTGAAGTGACGGCCACTCTCAAGCTGCTGCCTGTTCATTCTCCGGCGACTTCTCTTTACGAAGGAAAAGACCGAGTACTAAAGCAAGAAGCGCGATGAAGACGCCGATCCAGAACGCGTTATTGATACCAGCTAACAGCCCTTTGGTCATTTCTGCTGGAGAACTCGGATCGCTCGCTCCGCTTAAGTACTGTTTCTGTCCACCTGACATAATACTGAAATATAGGGCAGTACCGATTGCGCCGGATATCTGCTGCAGCGTATTCAAGATCGCCGTCCCGTGCGGGTGCAGATGGCGTGGCAACTGGTTGAGTCCAGCTGTCTGTGCGGGCATCATGACTAGTGCGACGCCAACCATCAGCGCGATGTGCACAGCGACGAGAAAACCGGTGGTCGTCGTTTCATCAAATCGGGTGAACAGCCATAGCGAGGCGGCGGCAATGACCAGTCCGGGGATGACCAGAACACGAGGTCCGAACTTGTCAAACAGCTTGCCTGAGACTGGAGCCATGATCCCGTTCACAACTCCCCCGGGAAGCAGGATCAAGCCAGATTTGAATGCCGTCATCATCAGCACGCCCTGCATAAACATTGGAAGCATGATCGCCGAAGAGAAGAATGTCATCAAAAGCACGAACAGCAGCACCGCGACAAGCGCAAACATAGGATATCGGAACGCCCGTAAATCCATAATAGGCTCCTTAAGCAGCAATTGCCGCCAAACGAACAACGCCAAGGCGACACCTCCCGCCGCAATTGTCCAAATCACCTCCGGCACCGACCAGCCGAGTTCACCAGCCTTGCTGAACCCATAGACAATTCCGCCGAAGCCAATCGTTGACAGCACGATGGATAAGAGGTCAACTCGTGGTTTTGTGACTTCTGATACGTTTTTCAGGACAGCAATGCCCACAATAATCGAGAGTAGCGCAAACGGCAGTACAAGGTAGAACAGCCAGCGCCATGAAAGCCCATCAACAATCAAACCTGAAATGGTCGGACCGATGGCCGGTGCGAACATGACGACGAGCCCTAACATCCCCATTGCGGCCCCCCGTTTTTCCGGCGGATAAATAGTCATAATTACGTTCATTGTAAGCGGCAGCAGCAAGCCGGTTCCTATCGCCTGAATAATCCGCCCGATCAGCAGCACACTGAATCCCGGTGACACCGCCGAGACGAGTGTACCGACGAAGAACAGACTCATCGCCGACAGAAACATTTGCCGGGTGGTGAACCATTGTTGCAATACCGCTGTCACTGGAACAAGCACGCCAACGATGAGCAAATAAGCAGCAGAAAGCCACTGGACCGTCGTCGCGGATACACCGAAAGATTTCATTAGTTCAGGGAGGGCATTGCCCATTAGTGTTTCGTTCAAAGCGGCAACGAACATACCGACGATCAGTGCTAGCATGATTGGACCACGCTTAATATTTTGTATGTCTAGCATTAGTTTCTCCTCCAAGTTTCTGTATTTAGTTTATTAATGATGGACGCGCAGCATATACGCCTAAAGATCAGCCATACAACAATCTATTTTATATGGATCTATAATATCCGTAATTGGAATATAAAAATCCCTCTTAACCTCTATTATGTAGATCTATATTATCCATAATTAAAACACAAGAAGTTCATCACTTCTTGTTTACCTCGTGACTGCAACGCTTGAACGCCTCATCCAATACGGACTGAATCGTATGTTCCCGCAAATATTGGTGCAGCTGTTGTTCCGCGCCGTTCATAACTTTTTCAACCAAACATTCTTTACCCGGATGCTTCTGCTCTCTCTGCACAGCCCCTTCTTCCGCTAACAACTGGTGCTGCTGCGAACTCGAATTCGAACATTCGAATAGCTGCTGTCTTCCTTCAATCACTTGAATCACATCAAGAAACGTAATCTGTACCGCTGGCCGGGCAAGCTCGTAACCGCCGTTCACTCCTGGCACAGCACGCACGATTCCATCCTGTCTCAGCTTGGACATGATTTTGGATAAATAGCTTTCGGAAACTCCAAGTGCCCCGGATAATTCCTTGATCCCTACGTTGTTGCAACGCTCCCTGTGTCCCAGATGAACCAAGGCGTGTAGGGCATAATCTGTACTTTTGGAAAACTGCAAGTTTTCCTCCTCCCTTCTCATGATTATCATTATTATAGACCTTCGTTGTCCATGATAAACGATTCGACTCAATAATGCAATGACATTCTTGTTCAGAACTTCGTTTCCAGTGGCGGCGCATCAGGATATAGCCCCCTAACGCTTCAGTTGCAGACCAGCCGTGAAGAAAAGCCGATAGATCAGCACACTGAGCAGCATACTGGTAATCGCAGCGGAGGCAGTAAAGGAAAATACAATTAAAATCTGATAGCGAACAGCAATGATGGGATCGGCTCCAGCAATAATCATTCCGGTCATCATCCCGGGCAGTTGTACAAGACCTACCGTCTTCATTCCGTCAATCGTTGGAATCATACTGAATTTCACAGAGCTTGCCCGGACCTTCTGCATCGCCTGCTGGGCGGTTGCGCCAAGAGATAACAGTGTCTCGATCTCTCCCTTATTCGACTGAACCTCCTGCTTGATATGATTAATGAACAGTCCGGAGACAACCATAGCGCTCCCAATCGTCATTCCGCTGATCGGAATAATATATTGCGGGGTAGCCTTAATAATATGCAGACCGAGAAGTATCCCCATCATCAGCACCTCTGAGGCCGAAATCGCCAACGCAATCCTCCAGAAGAGTCCCGGCAAGCCCTTTCCCCGCTTGGCAGCATTCCAAGAAGCAACAACAATCATAAAGAGAATAATCAGAATTATGTATATGATGTGATCGGCATTAAAAATAAACTGTAGGACATAACCAACGATTAGAAGCTGAACCGCCGACCGTACAGTTCCAACAGCAATGTCCTTTTCCAGGCCTAGCTTTTGCCAGATCGAGACCATCATGGTGCCCATCACAAAAAGAAGTGTAAAGCTTAGTGCTTTTAATGTCATAGTTGCAGGCTTCCTTCCGTAGGTCCAACAAATCTTCTGGCCAAATCCGCGACAGGTTCATTAAAAAAGGTGTCACTGCTGTATTCCTGCAGTCCGCCCTTATCCATCATCCATGTTCGGTTACTAATTCTGCGAGCTTGCTCCAGATCATGAGTAACCCAGATGAAAGTCGTGCCTTCTTGCTTGTGCCAATCCAGCAGCAGCGCCTCCACCTTCTGTGTGCTATTGATATCCAATGAAGCTGTGATCTCATCCAACAAAAGAATCTCAGGCCGGAGTAATAACGAACGAATCAGGGAAATCCGCTGCTTCTCTCCGCCTGAACAATCCTTCGCCACTTTAGCAAGATCCAGATAATCAAGTCCAAGCTGTTTCAGCAGTTCTGTGGCAAGGGACTCATCGTAAGGCCGCCCATGCAGCCTGCTTACCGTACGCAAATTATCCTCTATACTCCCCGGAAGCATGACCGCTTGCTGGGCCACATAGGTTACAGCCATCCGCCATTGCCGGGCATGAATATGTTGAAAAGACTTACCGTTGACCAGCAGATCCCCTTCATCCGGTGTGTCCAGTAACGCCAAAATTCGCAGCAGCGTGCTTTTCCCCTGACCCGAAGCACCAATCATTGCAATCCTTGTCGGCTCGGAAATCTCCGCAAAGATCTGTGAGAATAAATACTTACTCCGAACATTAGCATCTGTCGACCAATTCAATTTGGCCAAGTTACGAATTTGAAAAATTGCACCCAAGTCGATTCCTCCAAAACGAAGGACTGAATTACTCTTCGCTCATTTTATAACCTCTCTCTATATATGATACGGATTTAAACGCATTTAAATCAAGCTAAAGTTGTCCTCTGTGAGATTAACGAACCAGCAGATAGATTGCGAACACTGCTGCGAGACCAAACCGGTAATAGGCAAAGGGTGCAAGCTTCAGCCGCTCGAGCAGCTTCAAGAAGGTAATGACCGCTAACAGGGCCACAACAAATGAGACAAGAAATCCAGTGATGAAAAAGCTGGCGTCAGCAGCCGTGAGCGATTGATAGCTCTTCAGTAACTCATAGCCGCTTGCGGCAACCATCATCGGGATCGCGATGAGGAAAGAAAAGTTCGTAGCCGCTTTGTAGCTAGCACCTGTCAGCAGGCCCCCTGCAATCGTCGCCCCGGAACGAGAAAAGCCAGGCCATAACGCCAAACATTGAAATAAACCAATCGTGAAAGCTTGCTTATAGGATAGCTGATCTATATTTCCTGCCGTGATCGAAGTCTGTTTCTTCTGTCCGTACAGCATAAAAATTCCTCCCAGCACCAGCCCTGCAAGTACCGTATAGGGAGAGAACAAATACGTTTTGATCACAGCATGAAGAACGAGACCAAGTACCATTGCCGGCAAGCAGGCGAGGATCACATGGAGCAGATTCAATTTCTGCCCTCCATATGAATTCCCCGACTCGGATTTAACCTTTACCAGACCCAGCAAGCCGAGAATCCGCCGCCAGTAAAGGATGGCTACAGCGAGTATGGCCCCCAACTGAATAACGATCTCGAACGTATCGGCTTTCTCTCCAGTGAATTGCAGTAGCTCTCCGCTTAGAATAAGATGACCTGTGGAGGATACCGGCAGGAATTCGGTAACTCCCTCCACAATGCCTTGAATAATTGCCGTAATGTAATCATGCATAATATCGTGCGCTCCCCATCGTTATCGTGACTTTTAAAAAGAACGGATAAGAACTCAAGGCTCTTATCCGTCTTTAGTTTCGTGCAGATACTATTCTTAGCTACGTTTAGTCGTTATGTCTGCCTTCATGATGATCCTGCACTTGCTGCACCTTTTTCCCACTCAAGTCAATGCTATCAAGAGTTGTTGTGTTCAAAGCAGACAATTGAACGTCCACACTTGCAGTCAAAGTATGCGACACACCTTGGGCATCCTTACCGGTAAATGTAATGTCAAATTGCTGGCGCTGAATTTCATTAGCCGGATTGACCACTGCGTTCAGATGGATGTTTTGAATTTGCACACCCTCAGTCAACGCAATATCTTTAGCGTTAAACAGGCTATGCTTGAACAGATTTTCCGGATCGTTCTGCTGCGCTTTCGCTCCACTGTCTTTCAGGTCACTCCGCTGTGATTGATCCGACAAATGCTTGAAAGCAACTGGTGCGAGCGCTTGAACAACCGCCGGAATTTGCGCACTATCCAACTGCAGGGAGATATTCTTGGACCCGTCGCTTGCCGTGGTAGATGTGATTTCATTCTTCAAGTTACCAATCAATGCATCAATGACCGTCTCTTCCTGACTGTTGAACCAAGCCCCATCCTTGGTCTCTTTGCCCTGTTCCTGATCATCCTTCTCTGCTTTGTCTTGCTTCACATAGTAGGTGTCGGAGGCATCACTTTTCCAGACTTGTCCTTCAGGCTGACTATAAAGATTGAGGTTCTGAGAACCTGCTTTTCCGCTAATCTTAACGGTTCCACTCACCGCTTCATTCTTCAGGTCAGCCTTCAATGTGCTTTGTGCCCCACTAAGCAGGGACCCGTTATCCTTAAGAACAGCATCTGCTTGAACAGTCACGCTGTGTAGATTCTGCCCTGTATTCTTCAGCGCAGCCTTGTAATCTTCATACCCCGAGGTTCCCGCAAACGCCGTAAAGCCAGTGGCCAACATCAGCGCACCACTAATTCCTACTGCACTTCCGGTTAAAAGCCATTTCTTCTTCATGTTCTTCCTTCCCTTCATTGCTAGTTTATCTTGCACAATGCTAAGCCTAAGTGATAATCCTAAACTCATCGTGAAGAGACTATTAAATAAATCTTAATTCATGAAATAAAAGAGATTACAAGGAGATCTGATCTTTCTTGCTTTTGGTCAAATATAGAACCAAGCCTAGGATAATGACGATAAAAATAATGCTGGTGCCAGTCGTCCCTAGCTCAAGGCCGCCTTCACTACGGGGCTGGGACAAGTAATCTCCCAGTGACGCGCCCATAGGGCGGGTCAGGATATACGCCATCCAAAACGCCACAACAGCATTTAGCTTCAGGCGGAAGTGGGCCAAGGTGATCAATCCAATGATAGCGGCAAAAATCACTGCAGAGACCAGGTACCCGAGGTTCAGACTTTCAGCGACAAGATCTCCGGCTGCCGTTCCTAGTGCAAAAGTGAAGAGAATTGCTAGCCAATAGAACGCTTCCCGCTTTCTTGTGGTAATGGAATGGATCGACAATGTCTTCTCGCTTGCGTACCAAGCCATGAAGGTCACCAGCAGGGCCAGTGAAAAGTACAGCGTTGTTGATTCCAGCGGAACCCCGAGATTGTCAACGAGGTTGTCTGTAATTAGTGTTCCTACAACGCTGATCAGTACGACTGCCAGCCAATACAACGAAGGAATATATCTATTAGCCGACATTTGAAAAAACAGCGCGACAATCAACAGACCCGTTATTGCCAGAGTGGTGATCGTTAATCCCCAATTCAAATTGAAATTGAGATAATCTGCGGCGGTTTCTCCCACAGTCGTAGCCATGATCTTAATCAACCAGAAAAAGATCGTGACCTGCGGAACCTTGTTCCATAATTGCTGCTCTCTCTCTGCTAAAGTGCTTGTGCTATTCATTGACCCATTCCCCTTCCATATAACAGCATGAATGATTTGCTTACCACCAAAATTCCAGGCTAGACCTCCTTCCTCTCGAAGAAGATGTAGCCTAGGGCCAAAAACATAACCAGGCTGGATAACACAAACACCGAACCCGTTGCCAATTTGGCAACTGAGATGGAATGACCGAGCCATAAGGAATACCAGCCTGTATATGAAGTTATGGAGAATGAGGAGAAACCTTGTAGAAAGTAAGGAACGGCTTTGGTTCCCACGTATATTAAAATTGAGAACACAAGAAATCCGCCAGCACTCCGGAAAAATTGGGCCACGCATACAAACAATGCTGCAAGGGACCACATGGACAGAAACGCTGCTACGTAAGCTTTTAGTAATCCGAAAGCGTCTATGCTTCCTGTGCCCGGGGTTCCAAATATTAGATTACACAGGGTGCTCACAGTTCCGAGAAGAAGCAGCAATACCCCGATGGCTACCCCCAACGCAAGAAACTTGGCTGTATAAGCACCTAATCTTGTAATGGGCCGCAGCAGGGCTAGTTTCAAAGTCCTGGAGGAGACTTCCTGCGGAAATAAATCAGCAATCTCCAGAAACAGAAACAGCGGAATCAAGAAGATTGTATAGATCTCCAGCATCTGGACTGGATAGGTTGGACTGACTGTAAACAGTCCCAGAACAGGCTGCAGCGAATGAAATAGTGCAATCAGCAGCAACGGAATGAATACGGATATTGCGAAGAAGAAGATTGTCTTTTTGCGATAGATCATGAGCTGTAGCTCGTTTTTAAGTCCTGCTGTCAAGCCGTCCATCGTTCATCAGCTCCTTTCCATTCTGAAGTTCGGCGATGTAATATTGCTCCAGAGAGATGTTCTCCCTTAGCAATTCCTGTACGCTGCCTTCACGAATCAGAACGCCTTGATTCAAGATCCCTACTCTGTTGCAGAGCTGCTCCAATTCATGAATCATGTGACTGGAAATCAGGAAGGTAATTCCCTGTTCAGCAGATAGTTGTTGTACCAGCGCGCGGAAGTGAACAACCCCTTCAATATCCAGACCATTCGTCGGCTCATCCCAAATGACTAGTTCGGGGGAGTGCACAATCGACGAGGCCATGGCAAGCTTTTGTTTCATACCGGTGGAGAAGTGTCTTATTTTTTCTTTGCCAAATGCCGCTAGACCCACCGCCTCAAGGACCTCATCAATCCGTTGCGCCCGGATATTCGGATAAAAGCTGGCATTCAGCTTCAAATATTGAACCGCAGTGATGTAATCGTAGAAATCAGCGGATTCAATCATGCAGCCCACCTTCCGCATACCTGATGCGAAGGAATGCTCCAAATCTTGTCCGAACAACGAAATACTTCCGAAGCTTGGAGAAATGAGTCCGGTCAGCATTTTTAGAAGAGTCGTTTTGCCGGCACCATTAGGTCCGAGCAATCCGTAGATATCTCCTTTTTGCAGCGACAGATTCACACCGCTAATGCCTCTGCCGTTTCGGAATTCCTTGCTTACTTCTGTTAGCTTCGCTATATCCTCCATGTCTACTCCCCCCTTAGCTATAATGTCTAGTTCCCGTAAGCTTTCCCGCAACCTTAGACTACAGGGTAAATCTAAAATGGCTGTGAACAGACTCTTAAATAATTATTAACTCCCCTGATAACAAAAAAAGCCAAAGCATCATCCGCAGATTAGCTTTGGCTTGCCAAATTTATATTAGGGACGGAACCGATAGCCCGCTCCCCATAACGTCTCAATATACACTGGATTGGCGGAATCCTCTTCGATTTTCTCCCGCAGCTTGCGGATATGCACGGTCACCGTCTGCGTATCACCAAGCGAGTCGATGCCCCATAACCGATCGAAGAGCTGATCCTTGCTAAATACATGATTGGGATGTTGCGCCAGAAAATAAAGCAGGTCAAATTCCTTGGTCGTCAGCGTGACCTCCTCATCTCTGACAAAAGCTCGGCGGGAGTCGGGATTCAATCGTAGCCCCCTGATTTCAAGCTCTGTCGTGGATGGTCCACTCCCCTTCAGACGGTCATAACGTGACAAATGGGCTTTTACTCTGGCGACCAGTTCGGCAGGCTTGAAGGGCTTGGTCATATAGTCATCCGCGCCAAGCCCAAGCCCGCGCACAATATCTATATCCTCCCGTCGTGCAGTGACCATTAGGATAGGAATATCCAGGACGTCACGGATTTTTTTGCACACCTCAAAGCCATTCAGCTTAGGCAGCATCACATCCAGGACGATTAATTCAAATTTGCCGCTAAGACTTAGCTCCAGCCCCTGTTCTCCATCAACAGCGATCTCCGTTCGATATCCGTTCATCTCCAAATAATCCCGCTGAAGCTCAGCAATGGAAGGCTCATCTTCTACGATCAGTATCGTTCTCTGCATGGACCAGCGCCTCCTCTTCTATCGGTAACACAATTCGAATCACCATTCCTTCACCTTCCTGGCTGTCCGCATAAATGGTCCCCCCATGCTCAACTATGATCTGCTTAGCAATGGCAAGACCAAGACCACTTCCGCCTGTTTTCGTATTTCTGGACTGCTCCGCACGGTAAAACCGTTCGAATATATGCTCAGCAGCCTCCGAAGGAACACCAGGACCATTGTCTCCAATAGCCAGTGTAAGGGCGTGATTTTCTATCCGGGTGCTGACGGTGATTTTCTTGTTCGGCTTATCCATATACTTCAGACTGTTCTGAATGATGTTGCCGAGCACACGTCTAAACGAATCACGGTCTACAGCAACCTTAGCTGCTTCCCCGCCGTCCATATCAATTTGCAAATCTACCTTCTGTTTTTCCAGCTCCACCTTCAGCTCGTCCGCCCAGTCATTTAGAAAAGGAAGAATCGGTACGGATTCAAAGGAAAACGGCAGCTTCTGCATATCCAGCTTGGAGTACAAAAATAATTCATCAATCAGATGATCCATTTCACCGGCTTTAGCCGCGATGGTGCGCATGTACTTTTCAGTCTTTTCGGGTGAGTCCGCTATGCCTTCCAAAATCCCGTCCACATAGCCTTTTATAGCAGTAATCGGTGTTTTTAAATCATGGGAAATATTCGTAATCAATTCTTTGCGGTTGTTCTCATATTGCTGCTGGACTTGAATAGACTCCTGAAGCCTAGACCTCATCTCTTCAAAAGCCATGCCCAGCTGTCCTAGTTCATCCTTACCGCTAATCTCCACCTTGAAATCAAGTTCACCATCGGTCACCATTCGCGCTGCTTTACGCAGTTCAAGCAAGGGACGGATAATTCGTCTCGACATGTAGGTTGTCAGCAAGGTATGTGTCAGCAAGAGAACAACCACAGTGGACAGAAACAGAATCGGGAAAAATGTTCGCACGAATTGAACCAAAGGGTCGATTTTACTTACCAAAAAAATACTTACCGGCTCTGCATCCTTGGATAATAAATCAAACTGCGCAATCTGATACCAGTCATTGTTATATTTCTCCCTAAAGGACTCATTATGAGTTCCGGCTTGTTTGAAATCCGGAAGGCTGTCAATCAACCCTTTCTTTAGGAGGAGATCGTCTGAGGCATACAATGCTTTATGGTCTGTACGAATATAAATAGAAGTGTTCTTCTTGAGCATATCTGCGGATAAATCATTCAAAAAAACAGGGTCTGTCAGTAATTCTTTATTCTGCATGAAGGTGTGTTTGATCAGATCGCGGGTATCGCTCTCTTCCATACTTTCAAATTTACTCCCATAGGCACTTTCAAGGCTTTGCACATCCCCATGATAGACGATAGTTAGCAGTATAGCTGTTATCAGAATCAGAAGCAGCGGTACCACCAGCATTGCCGCGTACGACAGCAGAAATTTCATTCGAATGGACATCTCGGCCAATCACCCTACCTCTATTTGTTTCAGGATGCACTTATCATACGTCATTTCACATGAGATCTAAAAGTACAACCTCCGTTGCTCTAAAGTCAGACTGTTCGATCCTTTCTTCTGCGCAGCAACCACCACACGAGAAGCAGCACCACCACGCCGCAAATAGCATAACTAACCGGACGTAAATACTGCTCCACAATACTCCAGTTTCCTCCCAAACGATATCCCAAATACAGCAGAGCCAAATTCCAGGGAATACAGCCGAGCAGGGTAAACACTGCAAACTTCCAGGTCTTCATGCCTGCAATCCCTGCCGGTAAAGAGATAAAGGTACGGACAAAGGGCAGCATGCGGGTGAAGAATACAGTGCTCTCTCCAAAACGCTGGAACCAGCGTTCCGCTTGCTCCAGATGATGCTCATTCAGCAAAATATATTTGCCATACTTCTGGAGCAGGCGCCGCCCCCCGGCTCGGCCCACATAATATGCAAGGATTGAACCCAAGAGATTCCCGATGATTCCGGCTACAGCTACGTCCACAAATGAAAGTGAGCCTTGAGCAACCAGCCACCGCTAAGCATAATTACCTCGCTTGGAATCGGAATGCAGGCGCTCTCCAGGATCATGCCTATCCATATCCCCCATACTCCCATTGAGTTTACCAGATGCAGGGCTGTTTCAGATATCCAGGATAATAATTGGTGCACGAATATTCACTCCGTTTCAATTCAAGAATTCGTCTAAACCAATGTAATGCCCAAGTATAAACTGGTTATGAAACAATTCTTAAGGAATTATTAAATCATACAGAACCCTCGCATCGCCAAAAAGAGGCTCTTAACTTGCTTAGCCTCGCTCTGGTAATGTCCGATCATAGTGGGCCCTTGCCTCTTCGACATCTGAATAATTCGTTCTGCCCCACTGCCTTAGTTCTTTCATTGGTTCAAGTAAGGTTTCACCTAATGCCGTTAGCGAATAGTCCACGATTGGAGGCACTACGGGTGTGATATGGCGCTTGACTATTCCATCGCGCTCCAGCTTTCGCAGTGTTTGTGTCAGCATTTTTTTGGAGACTCCATCAACTTTTCTGGAAATTTCCCCATATCTGATCTGGCCGTTCTCCAATGCATAAATGACGAGCGCCGTCCATTTGTTAGAAATAATATCGAGGACTCTGCTATAGCCACAGCCTGCCAGCGTAAAGTCGGGTTGTTTTTTTCTATTGGAAGATGCCATACCTTTTCCCCCTTATGAACTTGTAAGTAACCTGGGCACTTTAAAGTGCCTCCTTATGTAAGTTTAGATTTTAGATTAAGGTATGTCTATAGCTGCCGCCACACTACCGTAACTGTTACGAGTGGAGTGTGCAATGGAATGAAAATAACTCTTTATCAGGAGGAAATGAGTATGTCAAATATAATTAAACCACGGCCCAAACTGTATGTAATGGATAACGGAGTAATGAGTATGGACAAGAACTGGATCATTGCCATGCATAATCCGGCTACGATTAACACTCCTAATGCGGCAACGCAATTCGTTGAATTTCCGATCTATACCGTGTTGATCGACCATCCTGAGGGAAAGATTTTGTTCGATACTGCCTGTAATCCCAATTCGATGGGCCCTGAAGGGCGCTGGGCTGAATCCACCCAATTGTCCTCTCCATGGGCCGCCAGTGAAGAATGTTATCTGCATAACCGGCTGGAACAGCTGAATGTACGACCCGAAGACATTCGGTACGTTATTGCTTCTCATTTGCATTTGGATCATGCGGGATGTCTGGAGATGTTCACCAACGCGACGATTATCGTGCACGAGGATGAGCTGAATGGTGCACTGCAGAGCTATGCCCGTAATATCAAAGACGGTGCTTATGTCTGGGACGACATTGATGCCTGGATCAAAAATCACCTGCAGTGGAAAACCATCAAACGCCAAGAAGATAATCTGGAGTTGGCTGAAGGCATTAAGATTCTTAACTTTGGCAGCGGACATGCTTGGGGCATGATTGGCTTGCATATAGAACTACCAGAGACAGGAGGAATTATTCTCGCTTCGGATGCAATCTATTCAGCGGAAAGCTACGGTCCACCCGTCCGCCCGCCAGGCATTATTTATGATCTGCTTGGTTATCGGGATACAGTAGAAAAGATCCGCACACTGGCTGCTCGAACGAATTCACAAGTGTGGTTTGGACATGATGGCAATCAATTCAAGCAGCTCCGTAAATCAACTGAGGGTTATTACGAATAAAAGGTTCCTTGAATCATATTCTTCAGCTGCACCGCCCGACTCTTAATTTCATTCTCTTTCTCTAAATAGGTTAAGATGGCCACTCCTAAAGCTACGGAAGGCTCGGCCTTGCTCATTTCTTCGCCAAATAAATGCAGCAACTCCTGCAGTTCCTTTCGAGTCGTATTTCCAGCGGGTATCTTCTTAATGAGGACCCCGATCTGTGCAATCAGGTCTTGGATGGCCTCTTGCCTATTGTCTTCTTGCCCCGGGAATCCCCAATGAAGATGAGATTGAAGCATAGAAGACGGCATTAATGGTGCTGCTTGGGTACTCAGCATGGAATCCGCAAGCACGTCTACTTTTTGCACAATAAACTGGGCGGTCTCTTCAATAGATGCAACTTCAAATCCATCAATCAACCAGTACAAATATTCTTTAAGAATCGCTTTATAAATAAATACCAGATCCGTTAGAAAAGGTGTTATTGGCTCACCGTAAACAGGCAGCAGACAATCTCGATGTAACATCATCAGCCGGCCCCGAACCCGTTCCCGAAGCGGAGCAAATGTAGGGTCTTGCTGGATGGGCAACTCAGTGAAATCTACAAGGATGCGTTTATATTCGATAAAATATCTAAATCGCAAAACGATTTGCTGAAGAAGCTTTTCTCTAGCCGGGAGCTCTCGTCTTGATTGTAAATTCTCTACCCTATCAAAATAATCATTCTGGCATAAGTCAAACACTTCACTGAATAGGTCCTCTTTGGAAGAGAAATACTTGTATACTGAACCTTTAGCGATTTGGCAATCGTCGGCAATATCCTGTATGGATGTAGCCAGAAAGCCTCTTTCCTTAAATAACCTGCAAGCCGAACGCAAGACCTCCTGCTTGGTTACCGCCATATATAACACCCCTTCTTGACTTCTCTTGACCCATAGTACATAATTACGAACACCAAGTCAATAATTGATCGAGGAGTGGATAAGATATGAATTCTTTATTTAACCCCGCAACAGCAGCATTGGTTGTCATTGATCTTCAACAGTGGCTGGGTAACCAGTATGCTCCTTATACTTCCCAGCAAGTCGTGACTAACGCTGCCTCGTTGGCCCAGGCATTTCGTCAGCAACAATCCTTTGTCGTTCTCGTGCATGTATCCAGCAAGGATATGAAGGACCTTCCTCGTCCGATATTGGATCAAAGCCCCCCTCCAATGAATTTATCCGAAGGTTGGGATGAACTACTACCAGAGCTGGGTGTGACGGAAAACGATCATATTGTCACCAAGAAGCAGTGGGGCGCTTTCTATGGAACAGATCTTGATCTTCAATTACGCCGAAGGGGGATTGATACCATTGTTCTGTGCGGAATTGCTACCGGACTAGGTGTTGATACGACCGCACGCGAAGCGTTTATGCATGGCTACAAGCTCATCTTCGCGGAGGACGCAATGACGGGATTCAGTGAAGCTGAACATAACCATGTTCGAGATTACATTTTCCCCCGTATAGGCCGAACACGGACAACTAAAGAAATTATAGATAGCATGGGCTCGTAGTAATATAGATTAAGATGTTTGACTTGCTATATTGAACATGTTAACTTAGGCCGAGCATTAACAATGATTTACAAACCCTCCTACTTATCATTAAACCAATCACGAACGAAAGGTCATTCCAAGATATGATGATTTATAGTCGTCTCGCCATCATGATGCCCCCCTTTCCCTAGCTAGGCTCATATTCTTGTTGTCATAACGGAGTATAAGCTTGTAGGAGGGCTACTACTTGCTGGTAAGTCTGACAACCTGGGGAATGAGCCTCTTCCATAATGGTTCATTGCTGGCGATGCCTTTATACTTCTTAGTAATTAGCAGTGGAATGTGGTGGCTTGGCAGAAGATTTATTACTGCGGAATAGTCTTTTTGGAATGGTTTTTTAAAATTAATAAAACACCAAGAAGAAGTGAACCGGGGCGACACTTCAAACACATAAGAAGAGCAGTCCAGAACTATTTATTAGTTTCTGAACTGCTCCTTTTTTCAAGCGGGAAATCCATTTACCTTTCGACGTTCTACCACGCTAAAATCAAGACTCTTTAGGAGGGCATTCTATGAAAGTAAGATTAACTAATTATAATGAAAATTGGGTTAGACAATTTCAAGATGAAGCCAAATTTTTAAAAAGAATATTTGGAGATGAAATAATACGCTTTGAACATTTTGGAAGTACATCCGTTCCGGGCTTAAAAGCTAAACCTGTTATCGACATGATATGTATTGTAAGGGACATTGAAAAAGTTGATGTATATAACGATAAGATGTTCGCACTCGGATATGACGTTGCAGGTGAATGGGGCATTGCAGTATTTTTACATGAAAAAGATCTAGTAAACCAGCTCACAATCATGATGTTGCCATACATCAAATAAATTACCATCCAAATCTTCAAGCACAAAAAATTTCCCGTATTCCCCCTCATCACTAATATCTCCTACCTTAACTTCTTCTGATTTCAAATAGTCATGTAAAGATACAATGTCATTAGTGAAGAATGTAATGATCCACCTTTTCTTCTGTTTTATTTCAATGACCGCTCGTGAATCATTATCACTTTGAATTAAATCTAAAATTGGTCGGTTATCTCTAAATAAACTTAAATAATCTTCTCTTTGATGTCTAATATTAAATCCAAAATGCTTGACAAACCATGCCGCCGATTTCTCCAGATCCTTAACAGGAATCACATTGTAGGCGATACCCAATATTTTTCCAACTTCCATATCATTCCCTCCTCCATTTTCGCTCCAACAGAGATTCAATTATCCATAGTTTACCATACAAGCGTTTTCAGTTCCTCAAATTGTTCGAATTGAATTACACCGTCAAATCACGAAATAAATATTTAGCTTTACAAAAAATAGGATATGGTTTATTTTAACATTAAGTATTCATTGAATATTTATCAATCAGATACAACATTTAAATTCTATTTTATTCAAAGTTGGAGGTTACGATGGAAGGTACGATAAAGAATACCTTACTAAAGAATATTAAATTTGCTTACAACGAGGCTTTAGAGTTAATTGTTTTCATGGGAATGATCGCTAATGAAGAGCAGCTACTCACATCAGCAGAGGATCTTAAACTTGAAATGGATCCACTCGCATTATCCTATCAGGAAGAAGCACGTACCCTTCTATCACCCCATGCAAACCGGGAACTCCAGTTTTTCTTTCAATATAACTTTTTTCATAAAGCACTGGATTTTGCCTTCTATGAGTCCATCTGTACTTGTGCAGAACCACTAACGGCTGAAGTCTGGATAGCTCGTCTAGAGAAAAGCCCTGCTGAAAAGGTAGTCGCAGAAATGGTATATGGCGTATATTACGATAAATTAGAAGAATTTCTCGAAGGAAACGATTGGGAAGTCGTAAAAAAAGATATTCACTTCATGACTGAACTTGTAACTAGAACCAAACCGCATCAAGAGGTTATTAATGCCCATGGTCCATTACTCGAATGTCTCGCTTATCCTGAGGACACGAAGCAACGTTATATGCAGCTCTTCAACCAGTTCTATCGGGATGTATTTTCGCTTTGGAAAGATTCACTAAGAAAGGCATCTCAAGAAGCCTCCCGGCGGTATGAAGAAATGTTCCTGGATAATCCTGAAAGGTTTATTCGTGAGGTTAACAAAAATGAACCTGCTTTATATGACGTCCAAACTAATTTTCATGTTAGCTTCATCTCTCAAGTTGGCAACCACTGTCTCTTTTTTAACACTTCAGAAGCTGAGCGTGTGGGAACGGTAATCTTCGGGGTACATAATGCTCTTGTATTTGGCCCTGCTGCTGATCGGGAGAAAACGGAGTTATTCTTAAAGGCATTCTCAGATAAAAGACGTTTAGACTTCTTATTGCTATTACGGAAACGCCCGCACTATGGGCAAGAAATTGCAACAGCACTTGGCATCACTCCCGCTGGGGTAACTTATCATGCCAACTTCTTATTCTTCTTAGACCTCATCCAGATCAAAAGAGAGGATCATCGATTATATTATCATCTTCAAGTGGATAAATTGCGAGAACTGCTGGCTGTCACCACGAAGGTCATGCTGGACGAGGAACCAGGGAGGGTTTAATTTGAATGAATCTATGATTGCTCAAGCGGAGTCTAAAAAGAAATCACGAGTCATTTCGAATACATTTATGCGTTTACTAAAACTTGGAAAACCCTATTTAGGTTGGTATCTCATATTGTGTATCTTAGCAGCAATCGTTTCTCTTGCAGCAGTTGGGATAGCTGAATCTTTACGGCGTATGATCAATGCTGCTACGAATAAAGACATGTCTAGTTTAATGTCCGGCGCAATTATTGCCCTAGTAATCGTTATTGTGGAGGCTTCGGCTAACTTTTTTAAAACTTACTTATCAGGTGTACTTGAGTTCAAATCTACCTCCAAGCTTCAGGTATCTGTTCTGTCCAGATTATTAAATGTTCGAATGAAAGATTTAGACCGTTATCATTCTGGTGATCTCATCAGTCGTATTAACGATTCTGCGACTGCTGCCCAGCAAGGTATCAATCAGAAGACGATTGATCTCTTCAGTAATCTGATGCAAATTACATTTCTTCTGACCTATCTACTCTCACTCCAATATGCCTTAACCTTGGGGATGTTATTGATTTGCTCATTGGTACCTCTTGTGATGCTTCCCTTTACTTCTCGTCTACGTTCTATGCATGAGCAAAGACAGCACATTGAAACTACTCAACAAATGTTTATACAGGATACGGTACAGGGTGCAGAGGTTGTTCGTACCTTCTCCCTTGCGCCCAAGCTTCAGCAGCAATTCACCGAGCGGGTTATGAAATATTTGAATATTCATTTACCGGTGTCACGCTTAGAAGCTGTAGCTTATAATATGCCTCTTGCCGTTATTCTTGGTGGATTGCTCTATGTTCTCTCCTATGGTGGATATCTAGTTATTCAGGGGCGTTTGGATGTGGGCGCCGTGGCAGCCTTTCTTGTATGCTTCGAGCAAATTGCGAATCCAGTGTCGAAGCTTGCGAATCTATGGACTGAGTTACAAGGCTCTTTGGCGCAAGGTAAGCGGTTATTTGAGGTCCTAGATTTACAAGAAGAAGGTGTACGCAGTGATTCCCATGACAAAGATCTTCATTTGGGAACTTCGACCAACAGCAATCAGGCGGTTAGCGGATTATATCCCATTTCTTTTAACAACGTCGGTTTTGGTTATGGTAATGATCAAGTATTAACAGGCGTCAATCTAACGATTCAACCTGGTAAGGTAACCGCACTTGCCGGCCCTAGCGGTAGCGGAAAAAGTACCCTTCTACAATTAATACTGTCATCATATGAGCCTAATGAAGGTACAATTCACTCTGGTAATCTGCTGTTAAGCAGCATACCACCTCGATCCTGGCGTAGCCATTTGGCTTATGTATCTCAGGAATCCTATCTATTCTCCGGAACACTCTATGAGAATATTGCGTGGGGACGACCTGATGCTACTGTTGAAGACATCATTTCAGCCGCACAACACGCAGGTATTCATGAATTCATTATGACAACCCCTCATCAATATGAGACTTTTATCGGTGAACGGGGGCTTACTTTATCTGGAGGCGAAAGACAGCGACTATCTATTGCCAGGGCGTTTGTGCGAAAGCCTAAGCTTCTACTTCTTGATGAACCCACTGCAGCGCTCGATAGCCACAATGAAGAAATTGTCGGGCATGCCCTGCAAGAACTCATGCATGATCGAACAACGGTTGTTGTTGCTCACAGACTCTCTACCATCAGAAATGCAGATCATATTTATTACATGGAAGCGGGCTCTATCGTCGAAGAGGGCACCCATCTGGAGCTAATGGATTTGAAAGGAAAGTATTATACCATGGTTGAGACAACATTTAAAAAGAATGATATTTCTGCTGCAGTCATGGAGGAAGCACAATGAATATAAATGAATCCAAGGATCTTAAACTAGGATATGTGCTGCGTCGATTGATGTCTTATGCTTGGCCTTATCGCATTGGATTTATTGTTGCTTTACTCCTCCTCTCCGCCAGGCTAGTAATGGACGTAGGAATTGCAGCTGTGCAGCAAGTATTTATTGATACGATCAACGGCTCTAACATGGATGCGCTTACGCGGATAACCGTTATTTGTGCCATTGCCTGTGTGATTATCATTTTCTGTCTCATGCTACAGCATTACTTCCGCTTTGTCATACAGAGTCGGATGGCATGGAATATCCGCGGTAAGCTATTTGGCAAGAGCAACCGAATACCTTTTCAGCAAGTACAATCTATGCATTCCGGTGATTTGACTTCACGTAATAATCAGGATGCAAGTATAGCCATTGGTATGATTAACAGCATTGTATATGATTTAGGATATAACCTTCTTTTATGTTTTATTTCCTTTCTATACTTGGCCAAAACGGATGTCTGGCTCGCCCTGCTTGCTCTCGGATCGGGACCCCTTGTATTTCTTTCTGGTCGCTTCTTTGATCGCAGGCTACGTAAATTATCTACTGAAATATATGCTAAAGAGGCGGAATTACGTGGGATTCTACAAGAAACACTGCAGGGCATGGCAGTCGTGAGAGCTTTCTCACTAGAAGAAATTCTCTTAGACAAATATGCGTTAGAACGTGAGAAGCTAAGAAGAATGCAGCTGAGAAGATCCCTTCTTAATGGACTCCTATGGCAATCTTCTGCTTTTATCAACAATATCATTATGATAACCTGTGCGGCTTTAATAGCTTTATCTGCTCTAAAAGGTGGGACAACTGCAGGTGAAGTACTCGCCTTTATTATTCTGATGGGAAGGGTTCAATGGCCATTTGTCCATATGTCCCAAACATGGGGCAGTGTACAGGAAGCCTTAGGTGCATCAGACCGCGTATTCGCTATATTAGATTCGCCTGATGAAGGAAACGATCATGCTTCACCAGAACCGGGCGTATTACCTGTAATTTCTGATGAAGTGGCTGCACTACATATAGAGGATGTCCATTACAACCATTCATCTATAGAGGATAATGAATCCCCGCTTTTTACTGGTGTTAATATCCACATCCAGCATGGTGAAACCGTCGCTGTTGTGGGACCAAGCGGGTCGGGGAAAACGACGTTCGTTCGATTATGCTGTGGACTTTATGAGCCCAGTGCAGGCAACATCTCTGTTTATGGAAGATCTATTCCTGATCAGCTTGAAGAAGCCCGGGCAATGATCACCTATGTCCCACAATCTCCTTATTTGTTCTCAGGGACTATACGGGATAATATCGCTTATAGCTCTAGTACAGCAACGGATGAAGAAATAGAGCAAGCCGCCCGCCTCGCAGGTGCAGAGGAATTTATATCGAAGCTGCCTAATGGCTATGACACTTTGCTAGGTGAACATGGATCGACTTTATCCGGTGGACAAAGACAACGTATAGCCATAGCCAGAGCTTTCCTTCGTAATGCTCCACTTCTTCTTCTGGATGAAGCTACCTCCGCTCTCGATAACGAGTCCGAGCGAATGGTTCAGGAATCTCTTGATTTGTTAATGAAGGATCGCACAACACTAGTGATTGCGCACAGACTCTCAACCGTGCGAGAAGCGTCTAGAATTATTGTCTTAGATCAAGGTACTATTGTTGAGGAAGGCACACATGATTCTTTATTAGAAAGAAATGGTCTTTACGCACAGTTATACAACATTCAATTTCAAGCTTCAGAACAAGAAGACACTCATGCAGATGAATTAACAGCTACATATCCCGCTTAGAATCACAACAAATTAGATTTGTTACAAAAAGAAGGGGCTGTCCCCTAAGAAGATATATCTTTGGGATCAGCCTCTTAGTGCTGTGTTCACATCGGCTTAATTCAGCATGGCCAACGGAAAAGCCCCGATTAAGAGTTAGAAGGAATCCTTAACGCAACACAAATTTCAATCAGCGATCATACTCTCCGCCATCTTTATAAGTTCTTTCTTACTCATCAGCCCAGCTTCATTCACCATTATTGAGTATACAACGCCTTGTTTACTATCATACCAGGTGATCGTTTCGCCAAGGGTAGACTGCTTGAGATATATGGCCTCCACTTGCTTTAGCTGGATGATCTCGGACGTAGCATTCGATGATTTGGGCAAACTGATTCCTTGGCCATAACTGGCCGTGATACCTACAGCCGTGTCGTTTTTTCCATCTGTTAAATGAAGGATTGACGAGTTAGCTTTGGCCCCCTGCAATTTTTCAATGAACAGCTTATCGTTATTCTTGGAAGCATTCGCCCGATCGATTAGCTTTTGTTTTAACGGTTCGCTCTCCTTACCAAGTGGCATCTCAAGAAATACTTTACCGTATGAGAAGCTTAACCCTTTGGGAAGATACCCGGGCTGCTTAAGTCTAGGTGCCGCAGTCCGTGCCTGCTCAGCCAAGAAATCTGTATATGAATGATAATCTATAGGCAGCTGCTCGAATTTAAGTTCATTTACCGTGTCATAACCATTCAGCTTGTTGATATAATTATCCTTAATGTAATAAGCTGCCAATTCACCGGGTTTTAAAAGGCTTACTACTTGTTTGCGGTATATCTCCAATTCATTGTTCAGCTTATCAGGCAACGAAGGCGATGGATCAGTCGTTTTAACTACAACTTCGCCTTTACTAGTGAAGATTTGAAGATGTCCAGAGGCCGCATACGCGGTAAATGAGAGCAGAAAAACACAGCTTACAGCAATGGATAGAACTGTTTTTCTTTTAACGGGCCGTGCTTTTGAAGCATTGGTATGCCCCATCTTCTCAATTTCCTGTCTGATGCTGGATGTGACATCTATCTGTCGAAAATGATCGTCAGAAACGGAATATCTTCTTAACTCTTCGTCTGAATCCATGTATGCTCCCATTGACCTTCCTCCTGACATGCATTGATGTTGTTCTTAACCTTTTTGCGAACCCGGGTTATTTTTTTACGAACAGCTTCCGGACTTTTGCCTGCAATCTCTCCGATCTCTGTATAGCTCTTATCATGAAAAACATACAGAATTAGCAAGCTTCTTTCTTCCCCAGAAAGTTGGGATAGTGCTTTAGAAAGCGGTCCATTGAAGACCCCTCTCAAATACTCCTGTTCGGCGCTCTCTGCAACAAAATTCCCCCTCCAGATTCGACTCAGCTTATCATATAATTGGCGTTTACGAATCAGATTCAGACAGTGATGGTAAGCAATCTTGTACAGCCAGGCGCTGAAGCTGACGGTTGGAGCATAACCGTGGATTGACTTATAAGCTTTCAGAAAAATATCCTGCGCCGCATCCTCAGCATCCTGCTCATCACACAGCAGCCTACAACAGTAGATAAATAACTGCCGCTGGTACGCCTCTACAATTGGGATAAATGCTCCCGTTGTGCCCGCCTGCACTTGCTGGATATAATCTTCGATCCCTGTGGTGTCGATGTGTATTCTCCCCCTCTCTTTTATGAATACTTATATAACAATGCAAGCCGCTAGAAACGGACACATCTACCTGATATTTCACATACTGACAGCTAAAAAAGCCCGCAAACGCGGGCCTTATGTAGTGATCTTCAAAATTACTCCTAAATTTCACTGGAAATATCCTCTGCTAAATATAACGGACCTATCGGTATCAATATACACATTCTTGATATCGGGTTTACGTAAAACATCCACCACATAATAATACAACGGTACAATGACCATTTGGTCGATCAGAACTTTTTCTGCGTTAGCTAATAGCTGCATGCGTTTGCGATTATCGAAGATCTGCTGCGCTTGTTTGATAAAATTATCATACTGAGGGCTGCTCCACCCTGAATCATTTACACCACTCCAAGAAGTAAAATACTCCAAAAAGGTTGCTGGATCATTGTAGTCCGCCCCCCACCCTGCTCTGGCTATGCTATAGTTCCCCTTATGCCGCCTATCTATCAGTTCTCCAAAGCTCTTAACTTCAATGCTTACATGAATTCCAAGGTTCTTCTTCCAATCTCCAATCACTGCTTGTGCTATAGTCTTATGACCGTCACCTTCGTTAATAAGAATGGAGAAGCTTGGGAGTGTCTTCAGCCCCTCTTCCTTCAAACCTTCCTTTAGCAGCTGCCCGGCTTGGGCCTGATCCTCTTTGAAGTATGCAGTATCGGAAATTTCTGAGCGAAATTCCGTTTTTGTCCCCCTAATACCCGTGGCAACAAAACCATATGCCGGTATGCCATAAGGCAAGGCTTCCCGGTCAATAGCCATCGCTAACGCTTTACGTATCTTAAGATTTTTGAATGGAGCTTTGCTGAGATTGAATTGGTAAAAGTAAGTGCTGCCGTATGGCATTTGGATCAGATCACGGGAAGTTTTGCCGTCCAAACCTTCGTAATCAATATTCTCTTCTCCGCCTACCCAATCAACATTATTCATAAGGTAAGCTGATGTCACGGTGTTAATCCCATCCAGCATCAATCTCGGAACCAATACACGAACCTCTGAGAAAGAAACCTCTTGCGCCATGTAGTAGTCGGGATTTTTGACCAATACAACCTCACCGTCATTCCACGATTTAAGCTTGAATGGACCATTAGTGACCATGGTTTTGTTCGTGTTGCCCCAATTCTTATTCGCTTTGACCGTTTCTGCATGAACCGGCAGATAGATTGAATGTGTAAGAATTTGGAGGAAATCAGGAGTTTGTTGCTTCAACTTCACCTGCAGCGTATTTTGATTCAATGCTTTAATGCCGATCTTCGCAGGGTCCTTCAGCTTTCCACTGTTGTAATCCTCTGCGCCCGCAATGACAAATAAGCTGAGCGCATAAAGATTGTTGGCACTCGGTGCAAGGATCCGTTTCCATGCGTACTCGAAGTCTGACGCCTTCACCGGCTGCTGGTTGCTCCACTTGGCACCTGCTCGAAGGGTAAAGGTATACGTTTTGCCGTCATCCGAAACAGTCCATTTTTCAGCCATTCCAGGAACAGCTTGTCCCCAGTTGTTCAGACGAACCAAACCCTCAAATAACCCTTTTACGATCGTATTAGAACTGCCCGGCTCGGCTAAGGCTGGATCGAGCGATTCTGGCAAATGTTCAACCCCAATCCGAAATACCTGTTGAGTCTTTGCAGCAGAGGCTGTAGGTTCCTTCCCCACGTCCAGGCTCATCAGCAAACTAATACACAAACACACATACAGCCATTTTTTCATCCACTATTCCCCTTCATTCTCTTAGCAATTACTAGCTTCCTTCACCAAGAAACTCTTCAGTCATTATAAACTAGTTTTTTAAACTTTTTTGTCGAATTATGGCAGATAATATAAGCACTTCTTCAACAAAGCTATTGACTTGTTATTAGTAATGTTTACTATTAACATAACAATTCATTTACTTTACATTAAGGAGCGTTTATATAGATGATCAAATCCACTTTTCCTGCTAAAAAAGAACGACATCTGCTATTCGGGTCTGTTCCTCCCGTTACCGGAAACAAACCCACTCTTAAAGAACAGATGACAGATTTACAGAATCGCAGTGAAGATTATTTGTTTGCCATTGAAGAGGTCGGCATCACAAGAGTCACGCATCCTCTAACCATCCATTCAACTTTGGCACCGCATGTTCAGACGACCATAGCCAGCATAGAATTGACCACGAACCTGGGGCAAAAGAGCAAGGGGATCAATATGAGCCGCTTGACCGAGACTTTGGAATCCTATCGGCAGGAGGGGTTGTCTGCAGATCTTGCTCAATTATGTAGATTAACAAAAGAACTAACCATAGTAATGAATCAGACTGGCTCGAAGTTAGTAATGGAGTTCCCCTGGTTCTATGAGCGTTCAGCACCTGCCTCTAGTCTAGTGGGGTTAGGCCATTCCGAACTGTATATTGAAATAGCGTATGATGAGTCCGCATACAAGAAATTTGAAATCACGGTGGGTATTACTACTGCTGTAACTACACTTTGTCCGTGTTCTAAAGAAATTAGTGAATATAGCGCGCACAATCAGCGGGGATCGGTCAAGATTCGGGTCAATGTCGACCCGCAGCTTCTGGATGGCAATTGGAATGTACTGCTGCTGGAAGCGGCGGAGTCGAATGCCAGTGCTGCGCTTCACCCCGTGCTGAAACGGACGGATGAGAAAATGGTCACTGAGCGAGCCTACGAGAACCCCCGTTTTGTCGAGGATCTCGCTCGGCTGATTGCCGCTGATCTCTATGAATATGACTTTGTGGAGAAGTTCACAGTGGAATGCCGTAATGAGGAATCAATTCATCAGCATGATGCGATCGCCCGAATCCGCTTTGATAAAAGGCAAAAAAGCTGAGGTCCGTAACGGACCCCAACTCCTTTCTCCCCTAAGCCATCTCATCGAGACGCACAAATTGCAGGTTCCGGGTCTTTAGCTCTCCCAATACCTCCTCCAGCGCTTGCATCATATAGTAAGGCGCATTCGGATCTGCACCCATGGTCTCCCCGCTGTCATGCAGCAGGACAACAGAACCATCGGTAATACGGCCTAACAGTGTGGACTGTAAGCGGGTGCGACAGACCCTGCTGCTCCAATCGCCGCCTTTTAGCGACCAGAGAACAATGCGGTAATGTCTGTAATGGAAAAAATCAAACAGGTTGATTAAGCCCCATGGTGGGCGGTAATGGTTCGGCCTAATTCCAACAATCGATTCTATGATATCAGCAGAACGTTCCAGGTGCTCACGCCGAACCGTACCGGGCAGCATTAACCAGTTGGTCTTATGATTATAATTATGAATGCCGATCTGATGGCCTTCGCGGTCCATCCTGCGAATGAGCTCAGGATACTGCTCTGCTTGCGCTCCAAGTACAAAAAAGGTTGCTTTGACTTGATACAGTTCCAATAAATCCAATAATTCCGGGGTATATATCGGGTGCGGGCCATCATCAAAAGTAAAAGCCACCTGCTTTTGAGCTCTTCCCTTGCGAAAAACACCAAGACCGGTCATTCGGCTGATCAAGCTGGGAACAAACATGTAACAAGAGGCTGCACACAATATTCCGCCTGCCAGGTATTTGAGCATGACTCTCCTCCATATGAAAAATAATGATGGTAAATTAAATATATGCGTTTAATGTCAGGGGAGAATAGCTCGTTTCCCTTTTTTACGAACATCCGTTTTAACCGCTGATTTGTTGTATGGGGGCGAACCGTTTCTTCAGTGAAGCACGGGAGTGGATCAACTGCATCGGTACCAGTAGCTCTGTCCGCCGGTTGACCCGGTTCCTGCCATCGGGGTGAAGAGCAGACAGCAGTAAACGCAGGTAAATCGTTGTAAGCCAGCGGAAAAAACCTGGCTTGAGTGGTCTTTGTTCGAATCCCAAACCGTGAATCAATCCACGATGCAACAGCGTAATTCCAAGCAGCCCCTTAACCTGCTGGAACTCGGCCCTAGTCTCGAATGCTTCTTGAATCTGCTGCAATGATCGGCGAAGCAATCGTGCGCTCTGCAAGGCAGCGCGGGCACTTCCTTTAGATTGATGGAGCTTAACAACCATTTCATTATCGAGATGAATCTCTCCTACCCAATCCCCGTAATGAATCACGGTGGAATCCTGGCAAACAATAGTCTTACCCCTGTGTTTTTTTAGCAGCACCTTGCAAATACCAAATTGGGACGTATGCGAACTGCGAAAATGGGACAGTAGCTCAAACCCTTTTTCCCACAGTAGCCAGAGGGATTGCAATATCGTTTTTCGTGCCTTGATACTCAATAAGTTCACTCCTTTTAAATTAAGGAATTTCTCCCTTTGTATTTCATTGTACCTATCAATTCTTTCAACTTTCTTGCATAAATCTTAAGATTAACTGAAACGTAGAAGAGGCCTCTAATTAATGGACGTTACAAAAGAGCGTATCCCTGCCTGATGAATGAAAATAGCGAATATTAACGAGCCGTCAAAATCGAGAACATTAAAATGTTCGAAGAAAATAAAGAATTAAAATGACTCCAACACAAAAACCAACGGCAGTCTTGAACTGGACATAAAGTTCTAGACTGCCGTTGGTTTAATATATTCCGTTACTTGCGTAGACTGATCGAGATCCAGCTTGTTCTGATCATGCAAAAGCATAATTGCAAAAGCTGTAAACTGCTTCAACACGAAAGCAAGAGAAAAGCACCTTTACTGATTACTTGAATAACCCCATAGAAGTCCCATAATTCCAGATACTGCGAATATAAACCGCTAGTTTCGATTTTACGGATTGCATTGGATTCTCTCCCTCCCCCCTCACTTCTACGGGATGATTCATATCATTTCTTTTTCCATAATAAAATCGTCCATCACAAGCCGTTGCCGATATCCGCCACTTGCGTACGGACGGTTCGAAATTTGATCCGTAATTGCCTTGTCGGATTGAAACTTGTGTACCAAGTAGTCAATCTGTTCCTGAGAAATGATCGTAATAAAACACTCATTCCTTCCGGCAGTAGAGTAGTCTAGTTAGTCTCTCTTATCCTGCTTTTTATTCCAGACTATGACAATCTGCCAGAGAAGCAAACGAAAGGAAACTGCGCCAAGTCCCCACAGTATAATTCCTATCCTCGCGACCTCGTAATTTTGGCTCAATATAACAATAAGTAATCCTGTAATTGCAAAAATTGCAGATGCTCGCAGAATGGTCACTCTGCCAAAACGATCAAGCAAGAAGCCGCCTGCAGCACGCCCTATGGTCATGGCAGCTACAAACAGCCCAAAAGCAAATGATCCCATAGCAGGCGCGAACAAATCATCTATTGGATTGAACGGGTGTCACTTTCCTTTACTGATCAACCACTTAATAAATATACTTTATAAATTAAATTTATTTATAATGCAGTACGATTTTATTGTCAAGATTAATTCTAGCAATGCTGTTACAATAAGTTTCACTAATTTGCAAGCTATAGCTACACTTGACTTTAGAATCAATTTTGCTGCATAGTGAATAAAAATCTTCATTAAAATAATGGAGGCTCCCGATGAATCAGCCTAGTAAGAACCTTATCAAAGAAATTAACCTGAACCACGTAAGAAGAGTAATGAAGCAAGTGCATACAGCAACAAAACCTCAGCTATCGGCGTTAACGAAGTTGAGTGTGGTGACCATTAATTCGCTCGTCAAAGATCTTGTGAAGTATGGAGAGTTATTGGAGGATGAATTAGTCTCATCGAGCGGAGGAAGACCCGCTTTAAATTACCGCTATAATTTCAACTATCATTTGGCATTAGTCCTCTATATGAAGGAATATCAGGGTCAGGATAACATTGTTGCGACAGTAATTAATCTGCAAGGGGATGTATTGGCACGGGAAGACTATGTAATGGCATTTTTCGAAAAAGATCGTTTCTATGCAATTATTAACCAATTTCTAGAACTGTATCCTTCCATTAATGTCATCGGGCTTGGTATTCCAGGACAGTCTGTTCGTGGTGAAATTACCGTAAGCAGTCATGAACGGCTCAACGGGATTCGAATCATTGATGATTTACAGCAAGCGTTTGGCCTACCTGTCGTACTTGAAAATGACGTCAACGCCGCTGTGGTTGGATATTGTGTAGAGAGAGAGCCTGAAGAAGAGCAAACGGTGGTCGGGATCTATTTTCCAGACAAGGCCCCTCCCGGTATGGGCATCTATCTGGATGGTAGAATTGTCAAAGGTAAAGACGGCATGGCCGGTGAAATTAAATTCCTCCCACTCTATGTAGATTGGGGAAGCTCCCTGGACTTTCAGGCGTTTGCCGAGTTGGTTAGCCAAACTGTTCATATTACCAATGCTATTCTCGCTCCGCATAAAATTGTCATTTATCAGCAACTGATGAACCCGGCAGATTGGGAGCGATACTGGAAGGAATACAGAGTCAAGCACAGTATGCCTGTAGAACCTGAGGTATTATTGGAAACGACATTCCAAGAAGATTATGAAATAGGGATGAAATGGTTAACCCTTAAAGAACTAGAACCTAGTATTACAATAGCCGATGAATAGCCTGAGTGGACAAAAAAGGGAAGGACATCATGTCCTTCCCTTTTCCACAACTGCAAGATTAGCCAAACAAAAAAAGCAGGTTGCTCCGGAGAGCAACCTGCTTTGAACTTTAGCCATTAATTGTTGATGATCAGGTTAAAGCCGTTTTGAATAAAGTTGGTATTCGGGTTGGCAATGTTGCTGGTATTCAAGTTATTGAAAGTTGCCGAACCATTGCCAGTGTAGGTATAGATCGCTGCACCTTTATGTGAGGAAGTAAAGCGCGATGTCTCAATACCATCCCGACCTGTGCCGTTAATGTTGATGTTGTTGAATACGATGTTCTGGAATCCACCGCCGTATCCGAACTGAATGGCACTGCGCTGGGTGTTGATGATATCAATATTCGTGAACGTTACGTTACGAATCGGATCACTGGATGCTTCCAGGTCAATCGCTCCGCGTTCACCGTTGTACAGATCCTTGCTTGTACCGCTGTTGATAATGGTAGTATCCGAAAAAGTAATTCCGGTGTTGTTTTGGAAGTGGTAACCCGGGAATACCGTATTCATACGGATACCGGAACCGCCTACTGTATCAACGATCAGGTTGTTAGTGGCTTTGTGACCGCTGCCGCCGAAGAAAGCGATACCCGCAGCACGCCAGTTATGCTCGATGGTGTTGAAGGAGAAGGTGTTGTTCACACCTTGAGGCGCACCATTGACACTGCTAGGCCAAACCGCCAGACCATCGTCACCGTTGTTGCGGATGCTGCTGTTGCGCACAGTAGAGTTGCTTGTACCTTGCGAGAAGTTAACGCCGTCTGCAAGGTTGTTGCGAATACGGCTGTTCTCAATGACCAGACCGTCGGCAATCATAGCCGGCGTATGGGCATAATCGCCCACCCAGATACCACATTCAAAGTGCTCTACCCAAACGTTGCTGACTCTGGAGTTCTTACCGAAATTGTCCATGAACGCTTTGTAGATGGCCTGTTCACCATAACGTGAACGAAGATTGGAGTTCATGTAGACATTGCTGAAATCAAGTTTGCCTTGAACGCGGAAGGAAATCCCGCCGCCTGCAACGTTCGGGTTCGTGAACTGGATATTTGTATGCCAGATGCCCGCACCCAGAATGGTAATATTGTTAATCATGTTGGTCTCAGTGCCGATTTTCCACATTCTGCTCAAATGGAAGGTACCTTCTGGAATATAGAGTGTTCTGCCTGTAGACACTGCTGATTGAACGGCTGCTTCGAAGGCAGCAATATCGTCCCCGCCGTCATTGGCTACGGCACCGAAATCCGTTACAGATACGGAATTTGCCGGACGGGTAATGGCTGCCGGAACAGCTTCGATTTCAAGGAAGTCTACACCGTATTCCAGGTTGTCGCCATTGTTCTTCTGAATGCGGATGGTATCGCCCGCTTTGAGCGGAGTATCCAGCTTCCAGTGCACTTCATCGAAGCGGAACAACGGACGCCCGTCCGCTGGCGTATCTCCCGGATGATCGCTAGAGAAGTACTGCCAGTTGTAGTAAGAGGTCAATGGAACGGTCTTAGCTTTGGTTCCGTTCACGTAGACATCCAGCGCTCCGTTAAGACCCATACCGTTAGCAGAGTCTGGCATCGTAAAGCGCATGGTTACACCTGCGCCGCCTTCACCTGGTCTTACAGTCCATTGTACGCTGGAACCGTTGGAAGGAAGGGCAATATAGCGCTGGCCAGAAGCTTCCGAAGCAGTCTGCGACTGGTCGAAATTCGGCGCGGATTTTAGCGTTGCTCCGCCACCACGAGTCGCATCTTCAGTATTATACCGGGTATACGGCATACTTGCTCCACGATTGGAGTTTACTGGAGGCGTTGGAGCCGGTGTAGCTGTAGGTCCTGGTGTTGCCGTTGGTGCTGGGGTGGGCGTTGGTGTTGGAGTTGTACCGCCCGCGCCATAAATTTCAAATTCAGATAATTGTCCTGCAGGCCATTCCGTGTTAGCCGTTATGTTCAGGCGAACGTAGCGAGTGCTTACGGCCGCGAAATTAATGGTAACTGAATTGCCAGCAACATTTGGATTGAACGCATAGTTGGCAGAACCGACAATATTGTTGAACGATGAACCATTCGTGCTTCCCTGTACAGCTAATGTCTGTGTCCGTGTTCCCCAAGATGCCGGCAACTTCAACACGATTTGATCAATATTCGTGTTCGCGCCAAGATCTACTTGAATCCATTGTGGAAAAGCATTGTTGTTGCTCTCCCAGTAAGTTCCCTGATTGCTGTCATTCACATTGCCTGGTCCGTAAGTTTGAGTATAGCTGCTAGCGCTTACATTCTTCCCCGTCGCCAGATTCGGTCCGCCGGCAGCAGATACTGGAGCAGGAGATTCAACTGTCAGAAATAAGTTTGTGATTAGCATGGTCAATACCAGAGACCACGCGATATATTTTTTACGCATTCTATTCCTCCTAAGGTAAGTGTGAGTACGATAAAGCGTAGTGTCATGCAACGAATAATTGTTAGCGGTTACAATTCGTTTAATAAAATGCTATTTTTCTTCTTTACCCGCCTCTCTGTCTACTAATCGGAATTACTGTCGAACGCTCCTCCTCTCAATGACATATACTCCAATTATAGATGAATCATTGCCAAAGAAATAAGTGGTAATTCTACGTTTTATGTATGCATCTTCACGTTAATAGTGGTAATAATTAGTATTTTAATCTTATTTTCCCTCCCCTTGTGCTTCTAATTCGATAATTTCGTCTATGTTAATACCGACACAAATTCAGCAATATCGACATCTAGACAGTAGTCACCGCCTCTTCCCTCGAGAACTGGAGTAACCCACTGAAAAAAAAGCAGGATACTCCGAAGAGCACCCTGCTTGGGACTTTACCACTAGTTGTTGATGGTAAGGTTAAATCCATTTTGAATCAAGTTAATATTAGGATTCGCAATGTTACTGGTTATCAGATTGTTGAATGTGGCTGAGCCATTCCCGGTATAGGTGTAAATTGCTGCGCCCTTATGTGGCGATGTGAAACGCGATGTCTCAATGCCATCCAGACCTGTGCCATTAATGTTGATGTTGTTGAACACAATATTCTGGAATCCGCCGCCATATCCAAACTGAATGGCACTGCGCTGTGTTCTTTGAATATCAATGTTGCTAAACGTCACGTTCTTAATGGGATCATTGGAGGCTTCAAGATCTATTGCTCCACGTTCACCATTATATAGGTCTTTACTCGTACCACTGTTGATAATGGTAGTATCGGAGAACAAGATACCCGTATTGTTTTGGAAATGGTACCCCGGGAATACGGTATTCATGCGGAATGCGGAACCGCCAACGGTGTCAACGATCAGATTGTTGGTGGCTTTGTGACCACTGCCGCCGAAGAAGGCAATCGCTGCTGCACGCCAGTTGTTCTCAATCGTATTGAAGGAGAACGTGTTGTTCACGCCTGCAGGCGCACCGTTGACGTTGCTGGTCCATACCGCCAGACCGTCGTCACCGTTGTTACGAATACTGCTGTTACGTACCGTGGAGTTGCTGGTACCTTGAGCAAAGTTCACACCATCAGCAAGATTGTTACGAATCCGGCTGTTCTCAATGACCAGACCATCAGCGATGATAGCTGGTGTATGGGCATAGTCTCCCACCCAGAAGCCGCACTCAAAATGCTCTACCCAGACATTGCTGACTATGGAGTTCTTGCCGAAATTGTCCATGAACGCTTTGTAGATCGCACCTTCATGATAACGTGAACGAAGATTGGAATTCATGTAGATATTGCTGAAATCAAGCTTACCCTGAACACGGAAAGAAATTCCACCGCCTGAAATATTCGGGTTAGTGAACTGGATATTCGTATACCAAATTCCTGCACCCAGAATCTTAATATCATTAATCTTATTGGCCGGTGTGCCAATCTTCCACATGCTGCTCAGATGGAATGTACCTTCAGGAATGTACAGTGTCTTGCCGGTTGCAACCGCGGATTGAACCGCTGCTTCAAAGGCTGCAAGATCATCCTGACCATCATTCGCAACCGCACCAAAGTCGGTTACAGATACCGAGTTGGCCGGACGGGCAATGGCCGCAGGAACAGGCTCGATTTCGAGGAAATCCACACCATATTCAAGGCTGTCGCCATTGTTCTTTTGAATACGAATGGTGTCTCCTGCCTTAAGGGCTGTATCGAGTTTCCAGTGAACCTCATCAAAACGGAACAGCGGACGTCCTGCACCCGGTGTATCTCCTGGTTGGTCACTGGAGAAATACTGCCAGTTGTAGTAAGAGGTCAACGGAACCGTCTTAGCCTTAGTACCATTCACGTATACATCCAGTGCGCCGTTAAGACCCATACCATTTGCCGAATCCGGCATAGTGAATCTCATGGTTACCCCTGCGCCGCCTTCCCCTTGTCTTACGGTCCACTGAGCGTAAGAGCCGTTAGAAGGAAGAGCAATATAGCTCTGACCAGAGGCTTCCGAGGCGATCAGTGCTTGATCAAAGGTTGGAGCGGTCTGGAGTGTTGCTCCACCGCCACGGGTAGCATCTTCCGTATCATACCGGGTATAAGGCATGCTTGCGCCACGGGCCGAGTATACGGTCAGATTAGTTGTACTAACGTTGTTGGTTTGTTTAACCGGAGCTTCATTAGCGTCTACCTCAACGGTAGTCGTCACAGTGTAGTTACCAATTGCCGCTGTCCAGGAACCAACACTGACATTCACCGATGCTCCCGGTGCCAGTGTGCCGTTATAAGTACCGTTGTAAGTCTGAACGGTTGCTCCGGCAGCGTTCTTCAGAACGACAGTAACACCATGAGCTCCCCCGGCAGAAGCCAGATTTCCTTGATTCTTCAGGTTAACAGTAAATGCTACTGGGTTGTTGACTGTTGGATTACCTGGAGTCCAAGAGACCGTGCCCACCAAGTCAGAGCTGGTGATTGGGGCAACAACTATTGAAGATGGATGTGTGTAGCTGTTGTTTGCTTTATTTTCTTCGATGATCTCGTTATTCTCATCAACCTTAGCGCTGACCGTATAAGTGCCAGCAGTCTTGGTACCCGCATTCACGGATACTGTTGCCGATGAACCTGTTGTCAAAGCGGCTACAGTCGCAGAGCCGGCCAACTCATTGTTCAGATAGAAGTTCACCTTAGCGGCCGGGGAACCGGCGGAACCGATATTCTTAACGGTTGCGTTCAATGTGATTGCATTATTCTCAACCACAGAAGTCGGTGTCCAGGAAATACCGGTAATTGTCAAATCAGGATTCGGGGCTGGTGTTCCGAATACCTGGAATTCAGCAATTTGCCCGGCAGGCGCGCCAGAGTTGGCAGTAATATTTAATTGCAATCGTTTAACAGTAGCTGTTACAGGAATTGTTACCGAGTTTCCAGTAGCAGGGTTAAACGTATAGGATTGAGCAGCTACCAAATTACTGAAGACTGTCGTGTCTTGATTATGACCAAGCACTTGAATCGTTTGAGTCCGTGTGCTCCAAGCAGAACCAGGGTTCAGCTTCAACACAATGGACGTGATATTATGATTCGCTCCGAGATCCAACGTCAGCGAGCTTGGATTACTGGCGCCTTCCCAATACGTATTGGTATTGTTATCATTAGCATTCGCAGCTACAAAGGATAAAGTACTCGAGGAGGCGGTGATCGCCTTACCGATCGCAATGTTACTTCCTGTTGGAGGCGTTGGTGTTGCTGTCGGACTAGCCGTTGGCGACGGGGTCACCGTTGCTGTAGGTACAGGTGTTGCTGTCGGTGTAGGCACTGGGGTCGGTGTTGCTGTAGGCGTGATCGTCGGTGTGGCCGTAGGCGACGGGGTTACTGTCGGTGTCGCTGTTGGCGAAGGTGTTACTATTGGCGTAGCTGTAGGTACAGCGGTTGGTGATGCAGTTGGCACCGGAGTTGCCGTTGCGGTCGGCGACGGAGTCGGCGTTGGGCCACTGGCACCGTACACTTCAAATTCGGACAATTGGGCTGCCGGCCAGCCGGTATTGGCCGTCACGTTCAAACGAACATAACGTGTGCTGGTGGCCGTAAAATTGATGGTAACCGAATTACCAGCAACGGATGGATTGAATTCGTAATCCGCAGAACCGACAAGGTCCGTGAACGTTGAACCGTTCGTGCTGCCTTGCACGGCCAGTGTTTGTGTCCGTGTGCCCCAGGTCGTCGGCAGCTTCAATACGATTTGGTCAACATTTGTGTTAGCACCAAGATCCACCTGAATCCATTGTGGGAACGCATTGTTCGTACTTTCCCAGTATGTCCCTTGATTGCTATCATTCACATTGTTTGGACTATAGGTTTGAGTGTAGCCGCTTGCGGAGACATTTTTGCCCAGTGCCAGGTTTGGTCCACCGGCAGCCGATACCGGTGCAGGAGATCCAACGGTCAGGAATAAGTTCGAGATCAGCATGGTTAATACGAGTGACCATACGACATACTTGTTGCGCATTATATTCCTCCTTAGGTGATGTGTAAGTACGTAAAAAGCTTTAACTCTCATAAATGGACGAGTTGTTAGCGGTTACAAAATAGCACATCTATCCATTTAAGCGCTTACTATTTCTTGTCCAGCCCTGTCTTTCTTGGACAATCTGGTATAGCAGGCGATCCTCCCTTCTATGACAATACACACTCATTATAGAGGCATCATCGCCCAGCAATAAGTGGTAATTCTACGGTAAATATAGTCATTTCCATGATAATAGATACAAATAATCCAAAAGTAGGTATTTCTATGCGCGCCCTATATCCTAAATCTGGTGCTTCTGCACCATTTCTAATGTGTCCCATATATTACTTGAGTTCACAGAAAAAGAACAGGTCAGAGCCCTTCTCTCTGACCTGTTCTTGCCCTTATATTACAATCAGGAACGATTCCGTTCACATTCCAAAAATAGCATTAGCTATTGAACGTCACGCCAGTCATTTTCTGACTCAGCAGCCATAGACGCTCTGCCAAACCGGGATCAATGGCCCGTTGAAGCACGCCAGGACCAAAGGGAGCATCGTCTGGGACGAGCGTTGAGATATCCACACTCTCACAATATACTCCGCCTTTGTCTTCAAGCTGCAAGTTGGCAGCACACCAGACACTGGTCGCGGCGCCCTGTTCTGTAGTAATGAAGGTATACTGGCTGCTAGTAGCAGTCAGTTCTTCCTCCGAGACATCCCGTGCCAAGTCTGTCTCAATCGAGCCGGGATGAACGGCAAATGCACGAATACCATGTGGCTGCCCACGACGGTCCAGCCCAACAGCAAATAGAGAATTCGCCGTCTTGGATTGACCATAAGCCACGTATTTGTCATACGGCCGGTCCTCAAAGTTCAAATCATCGAAGTCGATACCAGAAATATGAATCCCGATAGAAGACAACGAGACTACCCGGGCGTCGCCCGACTGCTTGAGCGCTGGCCACAATCGGGCCGTCAATTGAAAGTGTCCTAAGTGATTAGTGGCAAACTGGGCCTCATATCCTCTCGCATCGTGAGTCACCTTAGGTCCCATGATCCCTGCATTGTTAATGAGGATATCCAACGGACGTCCGGAATCTAAGAAACTCTGCGCAAAGGCATCAATGGATGCCGGGTCAATCAGATCCAGCTCTTCCAACTCTATGCGCGGAATGGACGCCAGTGCTTCCCGAGCTTTCTCTAGCGTTCTTGCAGGCACGATTACTGTAGCGCCAGCTTTCGCGAGTACACGTGTCGTCTCCAGACCGATACCGGAATAACCACCAGTGACAATAGCGATTTTTCCTGTCAGATCACGGCCTCCAAGCGCTTCTTCGGCTGTAGTAGTCGTTCCAAATCCGGAAGGAAGTGGTGCTTGCGGTGTAGCAGTATAATAAGAATAATTGTTCATAAAGTTTTCTCCTCCTAATTCTGAGAGCTTCATCATATACTGATAATGCTCCAACTTGAAATTCATAACTTCCAGCGTAGACTGTATTTCTGTCAGTTGCTGATCAATCTGCTGCTTATGCTCAAGCAATACGTTATAACAGCTCTCATACTGCTGATCCATCGCCAGTTGCATGTAGCGTTCTATCGATTTTATCGGCATACGGGTTCGTCTCAGCCGCACGATGAATATGAACCGTTCCAGATCCAATTTTCCGTATTGGCGTTGTCCATTCTCCGTCCGCTCTGAAGGCGGCACCAGTCCGATTTTCTCATAATAACGGATCGTATCATAAGTCAGTCCCGTCTCCCGGGCAATGTCTGCAATACTGTATACAGACTCCATCTCTCGCTCCTTTCAACTGGGCAACTCCTCACCCAAGCTTGTCATTTCTTCTGCATCTTATCCCATGGAGTTCACTCCATGTCAAGACATTCCCTTTCAAAAAACATTCCTATGACCTTAGCATAGCCTGCGGATGATCACTTTATTTCCACCCCTTTACTACGGGAGAATCCGAACAAAAATGGCATCAGTGAGATTACACCCGCCAGTGCGAGGATAAGCCCGATCCAGAGCGGTGCGACCAAACCATAACCGGCGCTAATAGCCAGCCCTCCAACGGACGAGCCTACCACTACACCAAAGGTAACGATCGCGGTATGAATAGTGTTTACCATAAGACCACTTCCTCCCGCTCGTATAACTCTTGTCACCATAGGCGGGTTCATGGGAACCCCGGCAAGTCCAATGACTATAACAGCCGGGATAACCACAGCCGGTTCATGTGCACCAATGGCAAATGCCAGAAGCGCTACCGACAAGAGAATCAGACCTGTGGTCAATAGTGGCATCATATATCGATCGGCCAGTCTGCCTGTAATTAAATTCCCAACCACAGTCGCAGCTCCATATACGACAAAGAGCAGTGGAACCGAGGCTGGAGAAAAGCCTGTCAAATCGGTGAAAATAGGCGCAAAATAGCTGAATGCTGCAAATGTCGCTCCAATAATGAGAAAGCTGGTCAAGTAAGCTGCCCAGAGACCGCGGTTACTAAAGGATTTCAGCTCATGCCGCAAACTTGTAGGTTCGGACGTAGACAATACCGGAATCAACCGCAAGGCGGTCAATCCTGAAAGCAAGACAAGAACCGCGACTGCCCAGAAGCTGAATCGCCATCCATAAGCTTCTGCCGCCCATGTCGCCGCGGGTGTACCGAGAACCGTTGCGATCATAAGACCACCGAAGATAATCGACACTGCGCGTCCGCGGGTATTCTCTTCCACGAGCGAAGCGGAGATCGAGATCGATACACCGAAGGCTGCCGATGAAGCTATACCGGTAATGATGCGTGAGATCATCATCAGCTCATAGTTCCCTGCTATCGCGCCAAGCAGTTGTCCAACGAAGAAGACTGCAATTAGGGTAATAAATGCTTTTTTCCTTGGTGTATTCAACAAAGCTGCAGTGAGCAACGGTCCACCCACAACCATCCCTGCAGAAAAAGCGGTAATAAGATACCCCACCGCCGATACGCTTACTCCGAATTCTGCGGCAAGTGTATTCATCATTCCGGCTACCATAAATTCTGAAGTGGTCATACAAAAAATAGCCAAACTAAGTACATAGATTGCAAATGGCATTTCAATCTCCTCTTTTCATAAAATATTGTAAAACCTAAGTATTGTAATGATCGGTACAATTCTAGCGCAAAAAAAGTGCCGGATACCCGGCTAGTAAATGGCTGCCAATGTGCCTTCCACAATGGTGTTGGCCAAATCACGATTCTGTGCGGAGCTGTTAAGTACACGAAGTCCGTAATAGCTGCTGAGAAACATACCCGCTAGTTCTTTGGCTGCTCTCCCTGAAGTGATTTCACCAGTCTCAATCCCCTGCTCCATCAGCCCAGAAAGCATCTCCTCTAAAAAACCGATATGCCGTGTTGCCACCTGCTCTACCATCGGATCGACCCCTGCCCGTTCCATCGCTGCGTTAATCAAGAGACAGCCCCGGCGTCCTGTTTCAGAGAAATCCTCCTGAACGGCCCAGTCCAGTAGTCCCCGCAGCTTTTCTTTCAATGGCAATGGACGCTGTAAAAGCTCGCTCTGCTCCCGGATCCCCTGCTCATGATAGCGCTGAAGGGCCTGTTCGTATAATTCATGCTTGCTGCCAAACGCATTATACAAGCTGCCTTTTCCAAGGCCTGTCTGTTTGCACAAATCCTCAGTAGAGCACCCTTCGTATCCGTTTATCCAAAAGGCTTCCATAGCTGCGTCGATAACCGCCGTATCTTTAAATTCTCGTGGTCGCCCACCTCTGGTCATGACAATATTCCCCCTTTCCAAGCAATAATAAATCACAGTATAGATAATTTGTAACGTTCAGTCAAGAAGTTGTTTACAGTGTTATATTTCTCTGTTACAGTGAAGATGTTATACCATATTAAATCGGGAAAGGAAGTCGGAATATATGAAAATTGCAATTATTGGAGCCGGACATATCGGCGGAAATCTTGCCCGTCGTCTTACCAAGCTTGGACATGAAGTCTCCATTGCCAATTCCCGCGGTCCCCACACCTTGACAGACCTCGCCGCAGAGACTGGCGCCACGCCTCAAGAAGTTAAGGAAGTCGCCCGTGGAGCGGAGTTAGTCATTGTCACGATTCCGCAAAAGAATATTCCTGATCTTCCCGAGGGGATCTTAGATCACACGGCACCAGACGCTGTCATTATTGACACCGGCAATTATTATCCCCGTCAACGTGACGGCCTTATTGCGGAGATCGAGGCTGGCTTGCCGGAAAGCCGGTGGGTCGAGCAGTACTTGAAACGCCCCATCAATAAAGTATTCAATGGGATTACCGCTGCTAATCTGCTAGAACGCGGAGTGCCCGTTGGTTCACCCAACCGTATTGCCCTGCCGGTAGCCGGGGATGATGCCGCTGCCAAGGCTATTGTGCTTCAGCTTGTCGAGGAACTAGGTTTTGACGCTATAGATGCCGGCGGACTGGATGAGTCCTGGCGTCAGCAGCCGGGTACACCGAGCTACCGGGAGCATGGAGCGGATAGTCTCCGCCAAGCCCTGGCCGAGGCCAGTCCCGAACGAATTGAAGATTTTAAAGCCTGAGACATTGATTTTTAACATGAAATAACTTATTGTAATAGAAATGTGAAACGGATAAACGACGTTGAAGAAGAGTAAGTACGCATCAGATGTTGAGGTCCAGAGAGTCGGTGGCCGCTGTGAACCGATCCTCACCTGATGCCGAATGGGCTTCTGAGTCGCTACGCTGAACTCTAAAGTAGGCGCTGCCGGGAGTCTCTCCCCGTTACCAAGAGAGGAGTATCGCAAGACTGCCATTCATGGCGTCTTCCTGTACTTTTAGTGAACCGCTTGTATATAGAGTGAACTTAAGAATCTAACGGAGCCAAATTCTTAAGTTCAGCTTATATAGCGGTTAAAAAGGTGGTACCACGATAACCTCGTCCTTTGCGGACGGGGTTTTTTTGTATTTTTTAAAGGGGGTGATGTCCATGGACGATGGTTGGTGGTTCCGTAATTTCAGTCGCACAAGCCTATTATTGAGGAGGATCATTCATGAAAGAACGTATATTAACCGGAGACCGGATTACTGGAAAGCTCCATCTTGGACATTACGTCGGAAGTCTGAAGAACCGCGTAGAATTGCAGCATCAATATGACACCTTTTTATTGCTTGCAGATGTGCAGGCCCTCACGACCCACTTCGAACAGCCGGAGCTGATTCAGCGGAACCTGCGTCAGGTAGCTATGGATTACCTGGCAGCCGGAATTGAACCGGAAAGGGCGACCATCCTGGTGCAGTCATTGATCCCGGAGATTGCCGAATTAACGGCTTATTTCTCCATGTTCGTGACGGTGAATGCTTTACGTCATAATCCTACAGTCAAAGCAGAAGCCAAAGATCGCGGATTTCAGGATATGTATTACGGCTTTCTAGGGTATCCGGTGAGCCAGACCGCTGACATCACTTTTTGCAAAGCGTCATTGGTGCCCGTGGGTGAAGACCAGCTTCCCCATATCGAGCAGTCCCGCAAAATCGCCCGCCGTTTCAATCAGCTGTATAAGCCCGTGCTAATCGAACCAAGAGCCCTTGTAGGCGAGATCCCTCGTCTCATCGGTCTGGATGGAAACAGCAAAATGAGCAAAAGTCTTGGAAATGCCATCTATTTGGACTCCACACCGGAGGAAGTCAGCCAGCAGATTCAAAAAGCCACTACGGACCCTGCCCGTATCCGCAAATCCGACCCCGGTCACCCTGACATCTGTCCAATCTACGCTTATCATCAGGCCTTTCGCCCGCAAGGCGCACAGGAAATCCATGAAGACTGTACTAAAGGGCAGATCGGCTGCTCGGAGTGTAAACGAAGGATTTATGGTTCCATCAATGAGCTGCTGGAGCCGATGCGGGAGCGGCGTGTAACGTACCAGAATCATCCCAAACGCGTGGATGAGATTATGATATCAGGTACAGAAACAGCACGCCTGACTGCCAAAGAAACGATGCTTGAGGTGCGCGAGGCGATGGGCATGAACTATTTTAATGATAAATAAATTGTAGTTCTATTCCGAATAAGGAGGGGCCTCGGGCTCCTCCTTTTTAATGCATAATGCAACCCGGATCAGGAATTCTAAAAAGAAGAAAATTGACATGATCTCTTTTTTATGCGATTATATCTCTGCCAGAGATATAGAGAGAGGTGAATAAATTGATGAATAATGACTTTCCTGCAAATAGTGAACAAGAATCTGCGCAGCCAGCAATGACGCCAGAACCGGCGCATATGGAACAGACGCCAACTGCATGGACGATCCTGGGTTTCCTCTCTCTGCAACCGCGCAGTGGTTACGAAATTCGTGAGGCCGCCAAACGATCCGCAGGTTTTTTCTGGGGCATCAGTGACGGGCAGCTATACCCGCAGTTGAAGGTGCTCGAGAAGCAGGAGCTAATTCAACCTTCCAGCGGAGTCGAAGGTCCCAGATCCCGCCAGCGGTGGCAGCTCACTGAAAAAGGCCGCGCAGCACTGCGGGCCTGGTTATCCACTTCCTCTACCCCTCTACACATTAGGGACGAGAATCTGGTTAAATTTTTATTTGCCAGTCAGGAAGATCCTGCGCTGTTACTGAACCTGATCAAGGAACGGCGTGATAGCTTTCAATGGTTCCTGGATACCATTCAGGAGGTACAGCCGGGAGCAGCCTGGGATCCTTCTGACGACCCTTCTCCACTTACCGGTCCTTTGCTATTGAAGCAATATGGGATGGACTTCGCCCGAACTGTCTTAGCTTGGTGTGACCAAGCCGAAGCCGCACTAACGACAGCAGCAACCCACACACATTCTAGTTCAGAAGAGGAGTGATCCTTATGTCAAACAATGTACGTACAGGAACCAAGAAACCATCAGCAGTAATGTTGACCCAGATCCTTTTATATCTCGCTGCGGCAGTGAATTTATTCAACGGTTTCTATTCCATTGGCAGCCAGCAGACCATGAAGGTTGTGCTTGCAGCCGTGATGATTATTTTTGGAGTTGTAGCCCTGTGGGTCGCCAGTCGTCTGGGATATCCAGCACCTTCCCGTCGTCAGAACGCAATCCTGCTAGCCTCTATATTAATCGTGCTTAGAATCGTTGAATATTTTGTCTGGCACAACTTCGGTTTTCTAGTGGGCATCATCCTGCCCATCCTTGTGGTGTGGAGGCTCAATAAGACCGAAGCCAAAGAATGGTTCGGTTCACGCTGAACATTCAAAAGGAGTCACAATAGCCTTTGAATAGGCTGCTGGGACTCCTTTCTTGTTCAGCAGTATTGTTACCGGATTCATTCACACGGATGGTTATTCCAATTGCTAAGCCCTAACCGCATCCCAACTCATACAAATAATCTGCTGGAAATTCTCTTCGCTGCCCTCCAGTTGCCCCTTGAATACCGTTTTGGCGAAATGCGTGACTGGCAGATAACAGTAGGACAAGAGCAGCATAGTGTTCAGCGCTTTAAGCTCTCCCTTCTGCTTCCCTTTCTCGAATAATTCATACAGCCCAATAAACATCGACGACGTATCGTCTAGGCATAGCCGTTCAACATAGGGAGAGTGCTGATACTGTTCCAGCAACAGGAAGTAATCCTTGTTGTTCATGATAAAATCTAGAGAATTTCGCATAAGCTGCTCGCATAATTCTTGGGAGGACAGTGATTCATCCAGTCCCTTGCTCATCTGCTGACTCATTTTTTCCTTAACCTTCACGTAAAGCTTGGCTAACATATCCTCCTTATTTTCAAAATACACATAGATGGTTGCCGAGGAGACGTTCGCTACCTTGGCAATTTTGGACATGGATATATCCGAAAATCCAATTTCATTCAATAGTTTAATCGTTGCTTCAAAGATGGCTTCACTCTTTTTTTCGTCTTTATGTCTCATGACCCCACCTTAAATGATCGTTCGGTTAAAGTCAATGGATACAATTTGCACTAATTACTTTAAGAGTTCCCCCGTACCGCGTGCGTCTCCCGGTGCGCGGTGCGGGGCCTAAGGTAGTACTCTAACCTCTTGTCTACGCCATCAAGTGCCATGCAGCAACGAGGATTTTGACTTATTCTGCATTTCTATACAGTAAGATTTACTCCTGTGTACCCGTTCTGCCAAGAACAGGTGGTTGTGCTGCTTCCTTCCCATCCGCTCTGCCGGCAAATTTGAACACAATAATGCCACCGACAATGACCAGCACTCCAAGGAACTGATTAATGTTAAACGGAACCTTCTCCAGTCCAAGCCACCCCATAGAATCCCATAACAGGGCAAAAGCGAGCTGTGAAGTCATCACGATGGAGATCGCGTAGGTAGGCCCCAGCAGTTTCACTCCCTGAACGAGACAGATCACAACACCAACGCCGATCATCCCGCTGATCCAGTACCAAGGCTGCATATTTTGCAGGGCAAAGGTGTTTTTTCCTTCAACAATGAAGCTGATGGTCAGTGAAGCGATGAAGCCCATACCGAGCACCAATGTAGTGGTTGACCATGAACCCGTCTGCTGATTAACTTTGCTGTTAAAAATATTTTGCAGGCCGACAAGTGAACCGGCGATAAGCGCCAGTAGTATTCCAGCTAGCATATGTGTTTCCCCCCATTTGTGTATTCGAATTTTAGAATTTCATGATTACGACACCAGCGATCATCATCCCGATGCCAATAAAATGCGGTACCCGCAGCTTCAGTTTTTTGACCCCAAACCATCCACGAACATCAGTTAAGAATGTCAGACATAACTGGGCAATTAGTAGCGCAGAGATCGTATAGGTCACACCCATCATCTTAATCGCTGTAACCTCGGTGAAAATAATAACAGCACCAAAGGAGCCTCCCAGCAAGTATAAAGGCTTCACTTTCTTAAAGCCCTGCCGCTTGCCATCCCGTACGAACAACAAGATCAGCAATGCCATCAAAAATCCCGTCAACTGAGTGACCGTTGCAGCTTGCCAGGTGCCAATATCCTGACTGATTCTCGCGTTAGCGACACCTTGCAATGTAATGCAGGCCCCACCCAAAAATGCAAAAATAATTCCTCTCATCTCATGTCTCTCTCCTTCATCTAACTCTCCTACTCATTAAAAGACATTACGGGCCATTCAGGGAAGGACATCTGTCCTTAATTGGCAAATTCCGCTTTCAGCAAGTAGAAACGGCTTTGCCGTCCTCTAAGGGACGGTATCCGTTTCAGCGAGAAATATAAGGATGATTTATAAAGTGAAACATATAAATTCTTATATTTGAACAAAAAAAGCCCGCTTCATGCCTATTATAGGCTGTAAACGGACTTTTACTCAGAACTTCGTTTGGAATTTCATTCAGGACTTCATTTAGAATAACTGCTTCAACGCATGCAGCTTGTCAAAAATTAATTGGCTGACGGCGGATACACGATCCCGATCACTATAAGTTAACCATGCCAGTTCCTCAATTTCCGAGGCGGCGGCTAACTCCCCTTCAAATGCTGCAGAATAGCAGGTCATCCGCACGGTCACACCTTCCGCTTTGCCATGTGCCCCTGCTTCAAAGGTCCCCAAAGGGGAGATCGTCTCTGACTTAATATGTACAGATAATTCTTCCTGTATCTCACGAACAAGCGTCTCTTCATCGGTCTCGCCGATCTCACGTTTCCCTCCAGGCAGATAGTAAGTATCTTTTCCGGTGGAACGGGCAGCCAGCACACGACCTTCAACGATATGAACCAAAGCTATTTTATCAATCAATGTAGTCATTTCAGTCTCCTACGTTTGTTTTTCTGAACATTATAGCATGGGGGCACTTCATTTCAAAAAAACAACAAAAACTCTCTGTCTCGAAAGACAGAAAGTTTTTAATCCGTGCTATTTTCAGCGTATTGCGCTTATCCCTTAACCGCGGACCCGACTGTCATTGCTCGTTCCACCTGCTCACTGAAGAACAGATACACGATGATCATTGGCAGTGAAGCCATCGTCATAACAGCCCCCATTCCACCCCAGTCCGTACTGTATTGTCCTTGGAAGAACAACAGACCGAGCGGCAGAGTTTTCATCGCTTCATTAGAGATCAGGATATACGCAAGGGTGAACTCGTTCCAGTTCGTAAGGAATTGGAAAATTGCAACTGTTGCAATAGCCGGCATAACCATCGGCATGATCACTTGCATGAACATCCGATAGATATTCGCGCCATCCATACAAGCCGCTTCTTCAATCTCCGTTGGAATTCCACGCATGAATCCGTAGAATATCATGGTTGAGAACGGAAGCCCTAAGGCTACATAAGGAACAATGAGGGCTCCATACGTATTGGACAAATGAAAGTCCCGAACCAGAATCGCCAGTGGAATCATGATAACTTGAAGCGGGATAAACATCCCTACCAGCATATAGATCCGCACGGCATCTCTGAACTTCCAGGTCAACCGCGCTACAGCAAAGGCAAACATCAGTGCAAAGAGCAGAATGAAAACTGTAGCAATTGAGGAAACTACAATACTGTTGATAAAATATTTTGGAATATTGAATTGTGACCATGCAGTCACATAGTTCTCAAAGCGGAAGTGTGTCGGTAAGCCAAACGGATTGGTCGAGAAAATTTCGTCGTTATTTTTCAATGAATATGAAATCATCCAGACTAGCGGATATACCGAAACGATAAAATAGATCCACAGCGGAACCTGGTAAAGTACGCCTAACGCCTTTTTCATGTCACGTTCCCCTTTCTGCCTAGACCGCCTCGTTACGATCAAATACTTTGTTGATAACCACCGTTGCAATGAGCGAAATGATTACCAGAACTACCGCTACAGCGCAAGCATAACCATAGTTGCTTTCCAAGAAAGCGTAACGGTATACCATGAAGGTCATCGTATAATTGCTCGTTCCCGGTCCACCGTTGGTCATGATTAGCATTTGCGTAAAGGCGCTAATCCCGCCGGTGATAGCGATCGTAAAGCAGAACTTGTACGTTTCTTTCATAAGCGGTAGGGTCACTTTCCAGTGTGCCTTCCATTTGCTGCAGCCATCGATCGTTGCAGCCTCCATGTATTGTTCAGGAATAGACTTGACGCCTGCATACAGGAGTGCGAATTGATAGCCCATGAACTGCCATGCGTTGACGAACGCAATCGCGATAATCGATTTAGTCGGTGAAGTTAACCAATGCTGCTGATAAGAGATACCCAGCATCTGAAGCATGCGATTGATAAGCCCGTTGGTCGGATCATAGATAGCGATCCAGAGCTGGCAAACAACCGTCACGGACAGTACAACCGGAATAAAGTAAGCCGTCTTCAGCAGCTTGCGTCCCTTAACCTTAACGTCTGCACAGACCAGAGCCAGAATTGTACCCAAGCCGATCTGAAACACAACAAGCACTAAAGCAAAAACTCCGCCGTTCTTCAGCGATGTCTTGAGCAGCGGGTCCGTGAATAAATCGCGGAAATTCCCTAGCCCATTGAAGGTAGCTTCGCTGAGTCCGTCCCAGTTGTAAAAGCTCCGGTATACGGTTTGAAGCACCGGATAGATGATAATTATGGTGTAGATTAGCATGGCGGGCAGAAGGAAGAATAGAATCGCTTTTTTATTGCCCAAATAAGTTCGCATGGCCCTCCACAGCTCCTTTCCAAAATTAAATATGCTCTGGTTTAGAACCCCGGAAACCCCAAGCCTGAAGTTTGAAGTCCAGGGTTCTTAAGCTTTTCTCTATAGTCTTCTCTATTTGCTCAAAGCGCGGTTCATATTCTTGATAAAATCATCTACGGTAAAGCCATCTACTAACAGGTTTTGCGTATTATCATCTATCGCCGTACTGATGCTCATTTTGCTGACAGCTACTGCGTAGCCTTTAGCGTTTGGCAGCACTTCTGTAGTGAGACGCTTCATCATTGCCGGAATGTCTGTAGCCGTAACAGGCTTATCAATCTTCGGTGCAACAATCGGGTTGCCTAGTACCGTGAATTTGTACTCAGCCGATTTTTTGGCGATGAAGGCCGCTACTTTAACAGCAACGTCTACATTTTTGCTCTTGGAGGATACAGCATATCCTTGTGGTCCACCGGAACCGTTCATTTGGAATTTCATGTTCTCATAGGTTTGCTCGTCTTTGGCAGGCCAGTACATGAAGTCTACATTGTCACCCATTTTTTCTTGTGCGCTGTAAATTTCCCATTGACCATTAATAAGCATAGCCGACTTCCCGGTATAGAACATTGAGGATGCTTGGTCATAGTTCGTATTGGTTGCATTGACATCAAGCAATCCGGCTTGTTGCAGCTTCTTCACTTGCTCAGCGGCAGTAACTGCACTTTGCGGAGTTTCCTTAGGATCACCTTTTTCAAATACGCCTGTTCCGATACCATCCTCACGAGTTAAGAAGGCATTGTAGAAAGCCGTAGTAATCCATTTTTCTTTAGCAAAGATAGAGAGTGGTACATAACCCTTAGCCTTTAATTTCTGAGCTGCTTCGGCGAGTTCGTCAATCGTTTTGATAGGAACCGTAATGCCCGCATCTTGGAACATTTTCTTGTTGTAATACAGAAGCTCGAACTCTACGCCTGTGTCCGGAAATGCATAGACGTGACCATCCGGAGCAACCATGCGGGATTCGACACCAGGATTAAGATTGGCCTTGTATTCTTTGGTCGTATCATAATCATCGAGTACCTGTACATTTTGGGATTTGGAGAACGTTTGCAATGTATTCCAATCGGTATAGAAAATATCAGGCAGATTTCCTGTCGCCGCATAAGTCTTCAGCTTCTGGTATCCGTCTTGAACCGCCGGATCAAGCTCAATCTCCACATTCGGCATTTCCTTCTTCAGTTCTTCTACCGCGTAATCAAACGGCTTGGAGGTATCATCATCAAAATGTTGTGCGTACACTTTCAGTTTCACTTTGTCATTCGCTCCGGCTGTGTTGCCTCCTGAAGCGCCTGTGTCCGTCGGCTTGTTTGAAGAAGATCCGCCGCCACAAGCGGTTAGGGATGCAACCAGTGTCAGTGCTAGTACTCCAGCCCACGTTTTATTCCATGTGCTCTTCATCTTTATTTCCCCCTGTAGCTTAATTTAGTTAGCGCTTTCTTGTTTGCGCTTTCATTATAGAATGACCTGTGCCTCTTGCAGAATGAGCAAAACGGGCCGGATAAGTAAAAAACGGGACAACAAGTAGAAACAGCTTTGCCGTCCTCAAAGGGCCAGCATCTGTTTCAGCGAGAAATATAAGGATAACTTATAGCGTAGAGCATATAAATTCTTATATTTAAGCAAAAAAGCCGGGTCCGCCCGGCTCTCTTTTACCTCAGTTGTTCAAACTCTGTCGGTGTCATACCAAAGTTCTTTTTGAAGCTTTTGCTAAAATAATTCGGATCACTATAGCCTACTTCGTATGCAATCGTCGACAGCTTTATGTTGCCCTTCTGGATCAGTTCCTTAGCCCTCTTCATCCGAATGTGGGTGATATGATCCAGCACCGAATAACCGGATTCCTTACGGAACACGCGCCGCAAATAACTGGGGTCCACGAATAAGATGGCGGCAACAGCCTCGACGGATAACTCTTCTTCGGTGTAATGCTGTTCAATATATGCCTTGGCGTCCGTGTAAAGCTTATAGGACTTGGTCTGTCTTGTGCTTTCCGTCAAGCGAATCAGCCGTTCGAAGAAGCTCAGCAGCCACTCCTCGATCTCGTCCCAGGTCACACACCCGCGCAGGTTCTTGTCAGCAGACGACCCAGTCAGATTCTCCAGCAGATGCTCTGAAGCTACTCCCCGCTCTCCGGCAAAGGACAGCCCGATCGAGACCAGTCCCATAAGCATGGTGTAGACGTATTCGCTGTTCAAATCATGGGACCGTAGCGATTGAATGGCGCGCTTCACCTCACTTAATGTGTCCTGGTCACTAAGCCGCAGCGAGATTAGGATACTCTCCTGAATCGCAGCCGCGGGATATTGCTTGTTCGTCGCATCAGAACTCAGCGGAGCAGCCTGCGCTTCTTCAGACGATTCTTGGAGCTTCGGCAGCTTGGGTTGAATCCGTTCCAGCATGGCGGCCAGCTCCTCCCGGTTAAACGGTTTCAACAAATAATCATGAACACCCAGCCGAACGGCTTGTTGGACATACTCAAATTCATTGTGGCCCGTTACGAAAACAATCGTCATCTCCGAGAAGCGTATCTTTAATTGCTCTGCAAGCTCAAAGCCGTTCATGAACGGCATATTGATATCAATCAAGGCCAGATGAGGGCGATGAATCTCTGCTTCCTCCAGTGCTTCTTTGCCATTGCGGGCTTCACAGCATACCAAGTAGCCATAGTCTTCCCAATCCATTTTCATCCGTAAATAATCTCGAAACAAGGGTTCATCGTCCACGATCATGATCCGGTACATCCGCTTTCCCTCCTGTTTGTCCGCCTGGAACGGTAATATCCACCCTTGTTCCTTTTCCCTCTTCACTGAAGATAGTTAAACCGTATTTTGTTCCAAAATACAATTTGATTCGCTCCTGAACACTATAAACCCCGATGGATTTAACCACCTTCTCCTCCTCTTGGAAGCAGCAGGCCTCCTTCAACTGCTCCTCACTCATTCCCACTCCGTCGTCCTCCACGCGGATGATGATCTTCTCCTTCTCTTTCACAGCAGAGATCACAATGAGTCCACGCTCCCCCTTGGTCTTCAGGCCATGATAGATAGCGTTCTCCACCAACGGCTGGAGTGATAACTTCGGAATCGGCGTGCTACGCAATTCTTGCGGGATACGAATCTCATACTGGAACACATCGGGGTATCTCATCTGCATGATGGACAAATAGTCAGTGGTCATCTTGATTTCCTGATCCAGAATAATGAGCTCACGGCCCTTGCTGAGCACTACCCGATAAAAATCCGCCAAGGCCTTCGTCGTATCCCGCGCCTCCTCACTCCGGTCCATATCATTCAGAATATAGATCGTATCCAGCGTGTTGTATAAAAAGTGCGGCTTCACCTGCGAAGTAATCAGTGCCAGCTCATACTCTCGTTTCCGCTTCTGTTCCTTCTCCTTATTCCGCAGCAGCTCTTGAATCTGCTTAATCATGGAGTTAAATACACGCGAAATCAAACCGATTTCGTCATTAGTGTGAACGGGTGCTTCTACATACAGGTTACCGTCCATGACCCGGCGCATTCTTTTCGTCAAATCCTGCAGTGGATTCAGGACTACCTTGGAGAGAAAATGGGCCCCCAGCAGAGACAACAGAAGACAGGTGAAGCCGATCAGAATTGTGAGCTTTGTGTTTTTGCCAACATCCTTCGTCAGAACATCCAGATCCGCTACATTAAGCAGCTTCCATTGCATCCCCGGATAATCTGTGACCGTAATTAGTCTCTTACCATCTGTATTACGGGTAGCCGTCTCTGTTAAATCTGATGTTGATTGGAGCAGTGCAAGCTCTGTTGGATTCGTAATCGGGGTCAGTACCTGCTCCTTGTCCGGGCTGGCCACGATGATCCGGCGCTCATCCACGAGAAAATAGTTCTTCTGATTAATCTTGTTCCCGCTTACAAGAGAGGCTGACAGAGTAGGCTCTTTAATCATTAGGAACAACGTGCCATAGCGTTCCCCAGTGTTGATGTTAATGACTACCTTCCCAAGTGTTAGGACCGGTACATCAGGATTTGGTGTCATGTAATTCCTTTTCTGCATAGGAAACCAGTAAGCTGAGCCATAGTTGCCCTGTTTCAGTAGTTCCTCAGGAACGCCACTACGAATGGCTTCGCTTTCATCATTTCGTGATGGATAGGACGTATAAATTTTACCGTTACTGTCGATGAAAACGGCTGCATCCGTTTCCGCGAACAATGACAGATCAATCGCCAAGCGGCTCTGTATCGTCAACCGGAATTGATTCTCCTCTACAGCTGTTCGTTCAATGGGAAAGTTATCGTATAACCGGTTCACATCCGTGACCAGCATATTGGAGCAAATCTCCATATTTTTCGTAATGGAATCCAGCTTGTTGATAATCAGACTCGATTGATCAATGACATCATTAACGCTACGGTTGATGAGAGAACGGCTAAAAATCTCACTGGATACGACTCCCAAAATGCTAAGCGACACGACAATTAAAGGTATAAAGACAGTCAGCAGCTTGCTCTTGAACGTCATTCCACTGAACCATTTCCAAATTATCCGCTTAATCTTCATCTCTCCCTCTCCCTTGCTGACATTCCGCATTGCTTATTATAACGGATCGTGTCTATAAAGTATTAAATCATTTGCCTGTCAAGAGGGCTTCTGCTATAGTAGGCAGCGATCATGTAACAGGGAGAGACGGACACATGGAACTACGACAACTGGAATATTTTAAAGCCATCTGCGATGAGCTACATTTCACACGTGCGGCAGACAAATTGGGTGTTACCCAGCCTACACTTAGTCATCAGATCAAAGCGCTGGAGGAGGAGCTTGGCATACCACTTTTTGACCGGATTGGTAAGAAAATCGCCATCACAGCGGCTGGATCTATACTCTATACCCATGCGTGCACCATCTTCAATGTAATGCATAGCGCCAAGGAACAATTACAAGAATTGCAGGATGGCGAACGCGGCACCATTACGATCGGCTCACTTCCAGGCGAATTGAATCATCTTGTGTCACTGCTGCTGGTGGAGTTCAATCGCCGCTTCCCAAAGATCAAGATCAGAATCGTAGCCGCTGAAAATGTCATAGACCCCATCCTGCAAAATGAGATGGATATCGCAGTGACCATCCTTCCTGTCGAGGATGACCGGCTAGAGCAGATTCCGCTGTATGAGGAACAATTTTATTTGACCGTACCCGCTGGACATCCCTTAGCCGACTCGCCTTCTATTCAGTTTGCTGAGGTACAGACGATGCCGATCATCATGTTCCCTAAGGAGCACCGGTGCCGCCAGTTAGTAGACGCCTCCTGTAGCACCTCCGGCTTCTCGCTGGAACCATTCATCGAGACGAATACCATAGACTCTATTTTTAGCCTCATCAAATCCGGGGCGGGCGTCAGTGTGTTATCCAAATCGTTGATCCATCTCTACAATGATGGTAGTATTCGCGCCATCCCTATCATTCATCCCGTGCTGAATCGGCAGGTAGCGATTATTCATACCCGCGGGAAGTTCCTGAGTCAACCGGTCAAGACGTATCTCTCGATGCTGCAGGAATTTGTTTTGGAAAAGGGCATTAGGGATTTCTCCATACAGTCTGCAAACCAGTAACTATTAGAGTGCCCGGCACGCGTTATACGCGTCCGGGCACTTTTGTTGTTGGGGGGCCAACGTTAAGATCATAAGTAACAATAGCTTGATGTAATAGAATGTAGTAACAAATAACGTCGATTAAAGAGTAATATTGTTTTTAACCGCTCCCAAAGTGTAAATAGCAGCATTTTTGTACCTTAATTCAGCTGCAGCTAAAGAAAAAAGTTAAATAAGTGCATTTTTGTATGTTAAATCCTCCAGAATATGCGCTGTGGCTTATTTCTCCAAAAATAAGGTACAATAATGCTCCTATATTCTATTTTTCTCATCTAACGGGGAAAATAAGATACAAAAATGCATCTAATTGGGAATAGGGAGCTATTTTCATCGTTAGGAAGCCTGGAATATGTAATGATACAACCGAATGCCTCAGGCTTCGTCGGTGACGCCGAGGCTTGGAATTGAATCTGCGGTTTGGGTTTTAATTTCACTGAATATGGAACTATTATTTTATGAGCAGTTACTTAGCTACTAAACTCAAATGGTGAAATAATATCTCAGATGAATGTGACTTAACAGGGGTGCCTCCCCCAGCCATATTACCGGCTGAGGAGACCCCTGTTGTTTTATTCCTGCCAAGGCGAATGCAGTACACAATCGCAGAAGTTCGTCGGCTTAAAGCCGGGTAACAGCAGACCGCATACATCGGCCTTGATATTACCAAAGGTCGTCTCCGGCTTATGCTTGAACCCCTCCAAGAAAGCCGGCAGAATCCGGTTTTTGAAGTTGTTACGTGGATAGGCTGTCGTTACCTGATTTCGCACTTCTTCAGTCAGGACCTCAAAATTCTCGCCCATCACATCATAACCAACTCCGGAATAGATCAAGGCTACTTCCGGCTCCTTATACTGAGCCACTCCAATGGTGGTATGCAGCGCAATCGCATCCCAGACGAGCCGACTGGATTCATCGGAAACCCCATTCTGCTGAAGGTAGCTGCGAGCGGCATTCGCACCGTCCACCTCAAAACGCTTGTCCGGACTGCTATACTGCTTGGTCAACCCCAAATCATGAAACAAAGCGCTGATATAGAGCAACTCAGGATCGTATTTCATGTTCGCTTGCTTGCCTTGCAAGGCGCCGAACAAGTATACGCGGTGCGAGTGATTCCAGAGCAACTCATCGCCATATTCACGCAGGAGTTCTGCGGCGCCGAGCGCCAGCTTGCTATCGGGGATTTTAATATCTGCAATATTTGTGTACATAATTTAATTCCTCCTAGTAGTAATGAATGATTGGCTACGAGTTCATTGTATTTGCTCACGAATAATTCATCAATGTTATTGATTCTATGATTTCCATAGATATCATTCATGATATAACTAAAATAAAGAAAGAACCCCTAACATCGCGACTTAGTCGCCACATTATGAGTTCCTTTTTTTAATCATGCCCTTTTAGTCTTCCTCTTTTCTATTCCTGTCCTACTCCTGCACCTGCTTCAAATTCCGCACCGTATGAATCGCAACGCGAATCAACAGTACCGCGCTGATCAAAACACCGGTATATCCGAAAATCTCTACTATTCCAATCTCTTTCGCCTCAGCATCTCTCCCCAAGCTCAGCAGACCAACGGAAATCCCTCCGATCGCTGTCCCCACAAAAGCAAGCAGTGCTTGCGAGATCCATTTGGTCACGAATGCCGTATTGGCTTTATCCGAGAAAAATCCGACCTTGAAGGAAATATCACCTTTCTCCAGCATCGACCCCAGTTGATCAATCCGCCGAGGCAATCGGCGTATGACGGGCAGCAGCTCCAGCAATTCATTCGTTACCGTCTCTTTCAAATCTGTGGAATCACTGACCGGAAGAAATTCAACGGATTGTTCTCTGGCAAAGCGTCGTGCTTCCTCCATCAGGTTAAAGGCAGGATTTAATTGCATCATGGTGCCTTCTAGTGTAATCAATGAGCGGAAAGCCCCTGCCACATTGGGATAGAATGTAAAGCCAAACTTCCCAATCATGCTAAAAAGTCCTTGGATAAAAGCATCTGAGCTTCCAGCGACATTATAAGCCGTCTGAACCAGCAGCTGGCTAAGCGCTTGCTCTAAGCCTGACTGATCAATATTTTGCTTTGGCTCGACAAGCTGCAATAGTGCATCCATGATAATATAAGCGCTCTGCTGCTCGAATCCAATTATCAATCGTTTCAGCGCATCCAGCTGCAGCGTTCCCAGCCGTCCAACGGAACCGAAATCCAGCAAAGCTGGGGTTCCATCATTCAGAATATAGACATTGCCAGGATGAGGGTCGGCATGAAAAATCCCTTTAACAAAAATTTGTTCCAGCATAGAGTCGAAAATCCGCCGTTGGACCTCCACCCGATCGATGCCGCGTTCATCCAGAATGGCGGTACCACTCTTAACGCTGACACCCTCCATATATTCCATGACGAGGATCTTGGCGTTGCTGAACTCACGATAGACGTATGGAATCTTCACCTTGGACGGGCTATTTGTCAGCGAAGCTGTGACTTGGGCAAAATTGCGGGCCTCAATGCGAAAATCCGTCTCTTCCTTCATCGCTACAGCGAATCCCTTCGCCAAATCAAGAAAGCCGATATTTCGGGCCCAAGCAGATTTCTTAGAAATCCAGGCCGCAAAGCGCACTAAAATATCAAGGTCGCGATCCAGCTTGGCAACAATGTCGGGACGAAGGAGTTTGACAACCACGTTCTGACCATTCTCGCGGAGTGTCGCACGATGAACCTGCCCGATCGAAGCCGCAGCGAGCGGCTCTATCTCAAACTGTTGGAAGATTTCCTCTTGCGGCTGATTTAACTCTTTAGCTAATATCTCCTCTACCTGTGCTGTCGTCAGACGAGCGACGTTTTCTTGCAGATGCGACAGCTCCTCAATGATTGCCGAGGGTAGAAGATCCGAGCGCGTTGATAATACCTGGCCGAATTTTATAAAAAATCCACCGCAGTTCTCCAGCGTTTTGCGAAGGGATACGGCAAGTTTTTGATCGTTAGCCGGTGAGTGCCTGATCGCCAGGTTTTTGCCTACACCATACCGAAGTGCGATCATCAACACTTGAATGTATCTGCGTTGTCTGCGCCACCAGGCAGATAGCCTTCGAAACGGATTTTTCGTGTCAGCAAGCCGTTCACCCCGTTCCCCGAGCGGGATCGGATCGAAAATTTCGAACAAGAGATAGAACAGCAGCGAGACAATAACCATGCTGAGCAGCCACAGCCATCCGTCAGTACCAAATTGATCGAGGCTGCGTCCGCGCAAATAACCGTACCAATATACTGAAGACGTCACGATCACGCTGAACAGCGAAGCCATTACCTGCTTCATAAAGCTGATGTTCGTGCCAATCAACCGTCCGATAATAAAGGACATAATAACCGCTAATAAAATATACTGCGAATACATTGATTCACTCCTCTGAGAAAAGGCTCGTCCTTGTATTATACAATATTTTGGAACGAACATTGATCCAAGCAGACAGAAGCTTTCTAGAAAACCCTCTCTCACAATTCCCCTATTAGCAGTTCAGCCATACCCATAAACAAAAATAAAACCCCGCTACTTGAACAGGGCTTGCAAGTTATTTTCCACCGGTAAAAGGGCTGATCTCATTCGTAAGATCTCTCCCTTCCTTCTTCTCTTCAGCGGATATACGTTTTCCAACAGCAGCAAAAGACCAGGCTAACGGACCACCAAATGCAATGATAACACCTATCACTAAAAGAACACTCATGATTATCATCACCGTCCTCTTCAAAATCATAACATTTATTTCCTTATTGGCGAAGAGGTTACAGACTAATCTTCATCCCGCTTCTCGTGCTTCACCTTACCCAATTCTTTAACCGTAGCAAGAGTAGCCCCTTCCGGTACTGAAATCAAATGACTCTTTGAGATTCCGATCAGCTGTGAGGTATAAATGCCCGTATGACCAGAGAAGAGGTAGCTCACGACACAGGCGATAAACATATAGATGGCTCCGCCAGATCCAAACAACTCAATCCCCATCAGGATGCAAGCAATCGGTGTATTCGTCGCACCGCAGAACACTGCGATAAAGCCGAGCGAAGCCAGAAAAGGAGCGTACATATGCAGCAGCCCCGCCAAAGTATGACCCAGTGTTGCGCCAATAGCGAATAGCGGCGTCACCTCTCCCCCTTGGAACCCGGTACCCAGAGTTAACGAGGTGAAGATCAGTTTCCAGAGAAATGCGAACGGAGAGACCTCACCCTGAAAAGAATCCGCAATTAGCGGGAGGCCGAGCCCCAGATACTCCCTGGTCCCGACGAGGTACACCAAGGCAATAATAATGAACCCGCCCAGTGCACTTTTTACCATTGGATTCTTAATCAACATTGTAAAATGCTTTTTCAAAAAATGGGTCAGCTGACTGAAAAGCATACCGACCAGCCCGAAGATGACAGATGCCAGCAGCACCTTTAACACAACCAGGAAACCCAGTGTAGGAAACTCGCTGACGGCATAATGAATATGATGCACCTTCCACACCTTCGTGGCGACCAGATCGCCAACGAAGCTGGCTGCAAAACAAGGTAGCAGTGCCTGGTGGCTGATCAATCCAAGCGCAATGACTTCAAGCCCAAATAACGTTCCGGCGAGCGGTGTGCCAAAAATAGAACCAAAACCTCCGCTGATCCCACACATAAGCAGGATTTTACGATCCAACGGGCTGATTCGAATCCATCTGCCGAAGCTGTCGGCCAGACTGCCTCCCATCTGCACCGCAGTACCTTCTCGCCCGGCAGAGCCGCCGAACAGATGCGTGACGAGCGTTCCGAATAGCACAAGTGGTGCCATACGCAGTGGAATCGGCGCTCCTCCGCCTTGGATGTTTTCCAGGATCAGATTATTGCCCTTGGCACTGTCCTTCCCATATCGAAAATATAAATAGCTGACCAGCGCACCACCCAGCGGCAGCAGAAACAGCAGCCATGAATGCTCCATGCGTAGCGTCGTAACATAATCCAGACTTTTCAGAAACAGCGCTGAGGCTGTTCCGGTTAAAATACCGATGCAACCCCCTAGAATGATCCATTTTACAACTGTGGTCCAGATGGCCAAGTGGCTTCTCTTTCCCGCATAAGCCCTCCATCGTTCTCGCCAATCGTTCATCGTGTCCATACTCCCATGCCCCAGATTTATCCGATAACAAAACAGACTCCTACCAGCCAAAACCTCACTGGTAGGAGTCATTAGTCTGCAAGAGACGGTTAATGGCGAACTCCATCGCCCGATTCATCTACACCCATATTAATTAAGAATATCCTGGAAGTCAAACGATAAATGTGTATTGTAATCTCAGCATTAGTGAGGCTCACTAACCATCTGTCTATCATAAGCCGCTTCCAATGCATCCAGCACTTCTGAGACGATGACTTGGGAGGATTCCTTGCGGGAGAGGGTATGCATGGACAGTTCAACTTCTTCCTGACCGGTCTTAATCTGAATCTGGTGGAGATAATCGGCCAGTTGCTTCTCGTTATAAGCCGTATAGATAGCCTTTTGCCCAGACAGACTGCGGGCGTTGCCCTTCTCCTGCCCCGGTAGCGGACGGTAGACGATAACCGGCAAAGACTGGGAAAAGGCCTCTGTCAGCGTGATGGCTCCTGCCTTGGTCAAGAGCCCGGATGAGAGTGACATCAGCTCATGAATCTGATCGGTGTACCCCTGAATATGCACCCGATCATTCCACTGATGTCGGCGTTCCAGATTCAGGCGTAGCTTATGGTTATTTCCGCACAATACGATCACGTCAAACTCGGATTGTTCCAATATCGTTCGGATAATCCGCTGGACATTACCCAAGACACCGTAAGCTCCTGCAGAGAGAAGAATATAACGTCTGCTTGCGTTTAACCCGTGCTTGCGCAACAGCTCTACTCGATCCGGAATCGTCTGGAACGCCTCCCGAATCGGGATGCCGCTGACTGTGATCGCCTGTGGAGGTACTCCTGATGCCAAAAGGGCTTCTTTTACACTATCCGAAGGTGCAAAGTATTTCCACGTCGACGGATGAATCCACCGCCCATGTAGGACATAATCTGTCAGCACGGTAAATATCGGCACTTGCATGCCGACTTTCTCACTAAGCTCGGAGGCGGCTAAATAAGGAAACGTATGAATAATAACATCTGGTTTCAGACGCTTCAGAACTTCTTCGACCTTACGCTTCCCCATGGAATGTAAAAAACGGCTGAGCGGCTGGCCCGGCTTCATTCGACTTGTCATATCGTACAGCATGCCGTACAGACCGGGAGCGTATGCCGTGCTTTTCAAATAAAAGGTACGAGAAACTGCATTCAGAAAAGGATGAACTTCCGCAAACAAATCAACAATATACACCTGCTCTACCCCACGCGCCAAAAAAGACTGCTGAAGCGCCTGCGCTGTCTTGGCATGACCGTCGCCAAAAGCGGAGGATACGATAAGGACAACCGGATTTATTTTCATAAGAAGTCTCCTTTTTGGTATAGGCTCCTCTCCACTGTAAACCTTAATCATAAACGGACTATAAATACCGTATGTAAAATGTCAGAATATTAACCATTCCTTAGGGAAGTCCCTGTATAGTAGGAGAAAAAGTGGAGAAGGAACTGATCTGATGAAACCAAAAGCTATCCATATCTTATATTGTGTTCTAATTATAGGATTCATCTTGGTAATGATGCCCAAATATTCGTATAATGATCCGGATACTTTTTGGCATATCGAAGTGGGGCGTTATATGATTGAGCACGGTCAGGTGCTGCATCACGCTATACATACATTTTACGGGGATAAACTGCCTTATGTACCGCATGAATTCGGATTCCAACTGCTCGTTGCGCCGCTATATCAAGCATTTGGCTGGCCAGGGATATACATATTAACTGCTGTGTGCCTACTGTTACTTATTCTGGGGATGCTCCGACTAGGACGGGTATCACGCAAGGAACTGGGCCTATCAGAGAACCATCCTCTGTTGTTACCCTTTGTACTGCTGATCAGTTGCTGGATTTATTATAATTACTTTAAGGGCAGGCCCCAAATGATCTCTGCGTTCATGATTGTGTGGTTTTTTGTTTACATGCGTGAATTTCAGATGGTTGCCAAAAAGAGATACGCAGCTGCGATGATCCTCCTCTCCTGTGCTATCGCCAACTTTCACGCGGGCGTGTGGCTGGTCATCGCTGTGTTCACGGGAATGACGTTCCTGGAAGCGCTGATTGCCAAAACATTGAACAGACGCCATATCATCGTTTATATACTTACCTGGCTTGCTGGTCTAGCCAACCCTGGTGGGCTAAAAAGCCTACTGTTCATCCTGGCTGTCACCCAGAAGAACTTCAATCTGCTAATTAACGAATGGCAGCCGCTTCAATTCAACAAGCTATTGAATCTTCCGATTCTGCTGCTCCTGCTGTTTTTTGCAGCTACATTGCCTTTCGCCTTGCAGCGTAAGCCTTTCCGGTTCTTTATGATGCTTGGGATTCTGTATTTGGGCGTGTCCAATTTCAAGCAAAATTTATTCATGTGGCTGTTCATCCCTTACTTTGCCGCAGTGTTCTTCGAAGCACTTCCGAAGGTATCCAGGCTGCGCAAGTTCGCATACGTGCCGGCACGAAAGACAATCCTGCTCTGCTTAACGCTTGGCCTGGCGATCAATACCGCCTACATTTTTCTGGTTCCGCCCGTGGTAGATGCAAAAAGCTATCCGGTCGATGAAATGACCTATATCCTTGACAAGACACCGGACGGTGTGCGCCCACGGGTATTCTCCCGCTACGGCTCATCCGGCTACGTGATGTTTCGCGGCGGGGATATCCTCTGTGATGGCAGACAGGACCCTTTTATCACTAAAGAATCTATAGGTGCGCTGGGCTGGACGGCCTTTGAACGCTCGATGTACGGATTCTCCGAATATTTGCCGGAGATCGTTAAAGCCGATCATCCCGATTATGTCATTGTCCATAGCGGCGTCTCCCGCAAACTTTACAAGGAGTGGGTTAAGGACTTCGGAGAACCCGTGTATAAGGGGAGATACGGGAGTGTGTTTTCTTTTTAGAGAAGTAATCAAATCATTAACCCCGCATAGCGCAGGAATCGATAGATGATATCCATTTGGTAATGCACCCGGTCAGCATGATTTAGACTCCAGCAGGTCTCTACGGTCACCGCCTTCGCTCCAAGTAACCGGGAGACCGCCATCCTTGAGGTGCCGGATCGGGAACGCAGACGAATGTTGAAACGCAGGGATTCTACCCCTACAGTTTCGTTGATGCCTTTAAGAACATGGCGGACGGCAGGCACTGCCGGATTCCCCGGGCTTACGACCAGACTTTGTCCCAGCACACGCTTGCTCCGCTGGGACAACCCATTGGCCTCGTGAAGATCCAGATACCAGGATGGGTGGTAACTGCGCATCAACCGGCATAAAGATGAAGCCAGTGGATGGCTCGCTGCTTCATTATTGTATCTGGGAAATCTGCGGTTCAAGTCAGGGACTCCACGAATCCGTTTGCGATAAGCTTGTTTATTCAGGATCGGCACAATAATTAGGGTTCCCCGCTGAATACTCCTACTTCCATGACGAAGTTGATTCACTATCCTCTGCGCTGCCTTCATGCTGGCCGTTTCATTTCCGTGTATCCCCGCGACAATCATAAAGACCGGTCCCTGCTGACTTCCTCTGATAACATGATAAGGTGTGTTATAGGCTGAACCCGGTGCTAAGCTATGTTTTTTCACGATCACCGTTTCCCACCTCCTGATGATTTCGCCCCGCTGTGATGCAGGGATAACAATATATTTTTATGCTTGTTTCTTTGCAGGGGGTTGGACGAAACAGCAAATAGACCCCACCGCCGCAGCTATGAAGTCCCCAAGTCGTCTTTCTATAAGTGTGTCAATAAGAAAAAGATGTGAAATTTCTCAGCGTACTCTAATAAACTCTCCACACCGGTTGGGACAAGCGAGATCCAAGGTTGCATGGTAAGTTATGGTTATTTTATCTATGCTATGGTGTTTCCAGGGCAATCAGCCCACACAAAACCATAGGAGGTAATGTATGAGTATCCATAACAAACAACGTATCCGCAAGCTTTGTGTCGGTGTCAGCTTAGGACTTGCCCTGATGACTTCAGGTGTTGCCGTCTTGGACGGCTCCAGTACAGCCTATGCCGCAACAAGTCAGACTTCTGTAGCAGATAATATCATTGCAACCGGCTTGAAATTCCAAGGGACTCCTTATAAATTTGGAGCTAAGGCAGGAAATACAAGTTCCTTCGACTGCTCGTCCTTCACTCAATACGTATTCAAGCAGAACGGTGTTACCCTTCCACGTACATCAACACAGCAATCTACCGCGGGCACTTATGTATCAAGAAGTCAGCTGCAACCGGGTGATCTCGTCTTCTTCTACTCCCCTATTCACCATGTAGCTATTTATATGGGTGACGGGAAGATACTGCATACTTACGGTAAAGGCGGTGTCACCGTCACGAATCTGAATTCTGGCTGGTGGGATTCACATTACACAACAGCCCGTCGTGTCCTGCCTTCAAGCGGACAATCTGTCTCCCATGCAGCGATGGATAACGGCGATAACAGCAGTAACAGCGATAAGAGCAACTACAGCGATAAGAGCGATAACAGCAATAAGAGCAACTACAGCGATAAGAGCAATAACAGCGATAAGAGCGATAAGAGCAATAACAGCGACAGTGCGTCACAAGATCTACTTAAATATTTTAATTTTGGAGAATAGACAACCATAATACTAAAGCCACATCCGATAACTCTGGATGTGGCTTTGTCGCGGCTCGTTTATAGAGGATTTAACACCTGATATCTCCCGATTTTTTTGCCGGACACGGAGCTGATCTTACAGGTAGCCTGACACTTACAGTTGTTCCCTCGCCCTCCACGCTTTCAATCCAGATTAAGCCGTCATGCTCCTGCACAATAGATTTGGCAATCGGCAGACCGAGCCCGGTCCCGCCTGACTTGCGGTGACGTGAATTATCCACGCGATAGAACCGCTCGAAGACATGCTTGATCTCGTCCTGCGGAATTCCGATTCCTTGATCCGTCACGGCAACCGTAACTTCTCCATCTTCTTCGGAAATAGAAATATCCACCACTTGAGAACTGTATTTCTGTGCATTGTCCACCAGGATAATCAGCAACTGCTCAATCTTATTGCGATCTGCCTCAATATACATCACTTCGGGAATGGCATGAAGCTGAATTGTACGCTCGTTAATCAAATGGAAGCGGGCAATCACTTGCTGGCAGACCTCCACCATATTTACTGGCTCCAGATTCAACTTTGTGCTTTGCTGCGAAGAGGCCAGCATAAGTAGCTGCCGGGTCATCTTGCGCATGCGCTTAGTTTCCTCATAGATCGATTGAATCGCCTCTTCCTGCACCGCCTGATCCTCGTTCCCCCATCGCTTCAGCATATTGGCATAGCCCTCAATAATCGTCAACATCGTGTTCAGCTCATGAGAGGCATCGGATACAAATTGCTGCTGCTTCCAGAAGCTTTCTTCCAATCTTCCAATCATACGGTTGAAGGTCTCTGTCAGATCATACAGCTCATCACGGGCGGAGCCCTGTAGAGGAATAGTGTTAAAGGTCAAGCTCTCTTCATTCTTCCGCATCGTCTGGATGCTTTTGGTGATGGGCTTCAAAATGGTCCGAGACACCAGTTTGCCCGCTACCAAACATAACAGGATAGCAATCAACGACGATATGCTTAGGATGGTTAAAAGATTTTGAATGCTTGCCTTCAGACCATCCAGCTTCGCAGCGATCTCATAACCGCTGATCACTTTATTCTGAACTATGACCGGAATATGTACGACCATCACTAGCTCTTCATTCCGCTCCAGTAGCAGCCACTTCCGGTGCCTAGTATACTTGAAGGAAATACCGCTCAAATTCATATCCTTGCCATGTGTAATTTCATAGACTTTATTGTTAAGGAAATCAGATATGCGGATATAGGTGCTCTGAGTCAGAGAACTTCGGAGCATCAGCTCCTGTTCTGCTTCTGGAAGAGTGGCCGCCTCGTTCACAATCGGCTCCCATTTGCTCAAGAGCAGTTCATTTGCGTTGCGGGTAGCATTGGTAATGTATAAACAGTACACAGTGATATCGACAAACAGGAGAATACCAATGAGGACAAGGGAAGTGAGCAGGTTAATCCTAGTACCGAGCTTCAATCGTCTTCCTCCCGAATACTGTATCCTATACCGCGGCTGGTCTTAATCAGCTTCTTCCTGTGACCCTTGTCGATCTTTTGCCGCAAGTACCGGATATACACATCCACTACATTCGTATCTCCCACGAACTCAAAATCCCAGACATCCTTGATGATCTGCTCTCTGCTCAAGACGTGATTCTTGTGTTCAATCATATACACCAGCAGGTCGAACTCCTTGGGCGTCAGTTCGATTCGCTGCTCTCCTCTAGTGACGTCCCTGGTCTGCTTATTGATAGTCAAATTATCTGCTTCGATAACAGGACTCTCTTCTCCCATGAGCTGAGAATTTCCGGCAGGCATACGAATATGTGCCCGGATTCTTGCCAGCAGTTCCTCAATCTCAAAAGGTTTCGTAATATAGTCATTGGCTCCCTGGTCCAATCCAGATACAATATCAGGCGTCGTATTTCGAGCGGTAACAAGAATAACCGGCGTAGTCTCATCCGCTTTGCGCAATCTTCGCAGGACTTCAACTCCATTCAGGCCCGGCATCATGATGTCCAGAATGATGATATCCCAGGACTGCCCGAGTGCCAGCTCCAGACCTTCTCTTCCATCATGGGCAATCTCAACCGAATAGCCTTCATGGGATAGCTCCAGCTGAAGCAGCCTGGATATCCGTTCCTCGTCATCAATCACCAGGACTGATTTACTCATGACAATACCTCCTACTTAAATAACATTGCGGGCACAAACGGGCAAAAAAATGGACAGGATTTTTCCCGAATGGGAATAGTATCCTGTCCTTGTGGCATTCTTATTCTTAAAGATTATTTGTATTCCGGCAGCCAATCTCCATGTGCTTCGATCAGATCATCACACATGCTGATGATATCATCCATCGACAGCTCGGCTGAGGTATGCGGGTCCAGCATTGCTGCATGATAGATATGTTCCTTCTTGCGTGTGATGGCTGCTTCAATCGTCAGCAATTGGGTATTGATATTGGTACGGTTCAGTGCCGCGCATTGTGGCGGAAGATCGCCTACAAATGTTGGTGTAATGCCGCTGGCATCAACCAGACATGACACCTCAACACAGGCTTCTCTAGGCAAGTTGGTAATTAAGCCAGTATTCATGACGTTGCCGCCGATTTTGAACGGCACATTCGTCTCAATAGCCTCCATGATGTAAGATGCATATTCAGCGGAGCGTTCATGCTGAAGGCCTGGGTTATTGACCAAATCTTCACGCATATTCTTCCAGTTTCCAATCTGCTCTACGCAACGGCGCGGATACTCATCCAGTGGAATCTGGAAGCGCTCAATCAGTTCAGGATAGTTACGCTTGATAAAATACGGATGGTACTCTGCGTTGTGCTCAGAAGATTCGGTGATATAGTAACCGAATTTCAGCATCATCTCATAACGAACCATGTCATGGTGGGGCTCCTTCTGCTTCTCTGCCGCCCGGCGTTTAATTTCCGGGTACAGGTCTTCCCCATCCTTGGTCACTTCCAGTAACCAAGCCATATGGTTGATACCGGCAATCTTGCCCTGAACACCCTTATGATCCATGCCAAGATCCCTGAGCAAATCCTGAACGCAATGCTGTACGCTGTGACACAGACCAACCGTCTTCACACCACCGTACGTGCTCATGACATTAGTGAGCACTGCCATCGGGTTCGTATAGTTCATGAACAGGGCATCCGGACAGACTTCCCGGATATCTGCGGCGAAATCCAGCATGACAGGAATGGTGCGGAGGTTGCGGAAAATCCCGCCGATACCGACTGTATCTGCAATAGTCTGACGAAGACCATACTTCTTCGGAATTTCGAAATCAGTAATTGTACAAGGATCGAAACCGCCGACCTGAATCGCATTGATTACATATTTAGCGCCGCGCAGTGCTTCTTTGCGGTCACTGTAGGCTTTGACTACACAAGTCGATCCATGGGAAGATTTAATATTATTCAGCATGTTCTCCGAATCGGCAAGACGAATCGGATCAATATCAAACAAAGCCAGCTCAAAACCTTGCAGGGCGGGTGTTCTCATGCAATCACCCAATACGTTCTTGGCAAACACGGTGCTGCCTGCACCGATAAATGTAATTTTGGACATGTGAAATCCTCCTTCGAATGTATACACTGAAGACTGCATTCATTATTTATTCTGTTGCATCACAAGGAGTAATTCACCTTAAAATGCAGTAAAATCAGGCATTCAGCGTCGCTCTTTTCTATATTCACTATAAATTAGCACGCTTCGATTGAGTATGGAGAAATACAAGAGACATATGGATTTTTGTTGCATGAATCATAATTTGTTATAATGGTCTCTGGTTCTATTTCCAAATATCCAGGAGGCGGCTTTACGTTATGATTCCAGAACATTCATTTTATACATCTGGGTTTAACCTGATACCGGACGAACCAGATTTGACCGTATTGTTCAGTGGCGAAGCTTCACCGGTTCCCGGTCATAAGGTCGGTCCGTCTGTCCACGATTATTATCTGATCCATACGGTCTTTGATGGAGAAGGTACCTTTCAGAGCGCAAGCGGAAAGGTTCATCCCTGCAGTTCAGGAGACACTTTCATTATCTTTCCAGGTACTTTGTTCTGCTATCAGGCCGACACGCTCAAACCATGGTCTTACGCATGGGTCGGCCTTAGGGGCGATGCTGTCCCGTCACTGCTCAGCAGAGTCGGGATTACCAAAGAGCAGCCAGTCATTCACTCCGAACATTTGCCGGAATTAAGTTATCTGTACGAGAAGACCCGACTTTCCTTTCAACAATCGCCGTATCCGCAATTGGAAAGTCTGGAGGCTTCCGGCTGGCTGCGTCTGCTCCTTCATCAGTTTGGTTATGACAACCGCAGTACACTGTCTGTTCCGTCTCAAGCGATGCCCAGCATCATCGACCGGCAGATCGATCAGGCCATACGCTGGATTACCTTTGAGTACCATCAGCAGGTCAACATTGATCATATGGCCTCCTCCCTCGGCTATCACCGGGCTCACCTGTCCAAAGCCTTCAAGGTCAGGACCGGGATGTCGCCTAAGCAATATTTGATGAAAGTACGTATGAACAAAGCCGAAGAACTGCTTCGCGGTCATCTGACCATTGATCAAGTAGCTTCTTCTGTCGGTTTTAATGATGCATTGTATTTCTCCAAGCAGTTTCGCAAATGGAGCGGGATGTCGCCAAGTGAATACCGTGCGGAAAAGCGCAATGAGGGAGGCTAGGAAGAACAGAAGGAAAATTTTCAGTAGCTTTCTGAAAAAAAGAAGAATAAAATTAAAGATAATTTTTAAAATACTGCTTAGGAGAGATTGACATGAAAAAAATATTTTTGGTACTTGTAACAGCACTGCTTGTGATTACGGTGGTTGGCTGTTCCTCGGCGACAAAAAAACAATACGTAGGCAGCCCCGACTGGACTTCCAGATTTATCATATGGGACGGAAAGCTGTATTCCTTTGATCTGAAGACAACTGCAGAGATTGAGAAAGAACTCGGAACAGTGGAGGAGCTCTCTAATCAAAAGTCTCACAAATTCACCTCGGACACCTTTTCCAATCACTTTGAAGTAGGAACGAAGGTGTACAAAGTCAGAAATGTTGAGACCGATGTTGCCATTGCTGCAGAATTGGATGGCTTTTACTATGAAGGGAAATATGCCGGAGATTATGTCAAAAAGTAACTAAACGGGCAGCCATATATGAAAAGGGGAACCTGACAATAATGGATCAGAGTGATACTATTCTTAACTATTTGCGTGAGCAGCCGCTCAGGAACATCACCCTGCTTAAAATGGTGACGTACTTCAGCCAGGCGATGAACTGCCACTACGTAGAGGGTCCGGAGGGACGGGGAGTCCTGCTGTTGTTGCCTGCTGAAGCCTATGCTTACGATCATCGAACTTACCCGGAAGCTGAGCTTATTGTGTTTATAGAATACAGCAGCCCCACAGTGTTCCCCCATCTTCTTGCCTTGGTGCCAAAAGACGCCAAGCTTGTGTTCAAGCTTCAGGACGAGACTTACCATGCAGCATTATCCAAGCATTTTTCATTGACTAAAGCCCGGGGATATATCACGTACACTCTTCCTGCCAACTTGCATTTGATTCCTGCACAGGAAGCTGTGCGGGTAGAACTGCTGGATAACCGCCTCCTGCCGTTATGGGAGGGAAATCACTACAGCCTGGAGGAAATACAAGAGTATTTCCGGAGCGGAGCGTTCTCTGTATCTATTTTTGAGGGAGAGACGCCGCTCAGCACTTGTCTAGCCTTCCGTAATGAAGATCAAGTGTGGGAGATCGGTGCGGTCTACACAGTGGAATCCGCGAGAGGTAAGGGATTAGCACAGAAGGTCGTGCAAACCGCACTCTTCTATCTTCACCGGGACGGACGAATCCCGCGATATCATGTGCTTGAAACCAACCATACCTCTATCCGCCTTGCCGAGTCGCTCGGACTAGTGCCCTGCGTCACCTTGGTACACTGGACGAACTAATCCCGGTATTATTCCTTCCGGCTACTTGTACAAAACTAAGTCATATCTAAACAGGAGCAGCCCTATACAGGGACTGCTCCTGTTTTCTCTACATTGATCTCAGCCAACGTTTCCCCAGTACCCCTTATCAGGAACGCCTCCACTGCTTCAGGACTTCAAGTAAACCCGGGAGATCGAGACCATCCAGCGAAAAGGCTTTACGCAACAGATCATGCGGGATAAACTCATCGTATTTCCCAAGGTACGGAGCTTCGTCCAGGGCTAACAGCCCGAGCGGGTCTGATATAGCGGCGCTCTCCGCGAGGATTTCTGCTTCCAAGGCTTCGGCATCCGTCTTTCCGGCAACTACCATGTAGTAAGGCTCCATCGGCACTATGGACCGAAGGTTAAGCGGACCTTTAAGGTTATTCTTCAGCAGTCGTTCAAGGGTACGGAACTGCCGGCTACCGGCCCATGGCAGGATGAACATCGAATCCCCGCCAGCCGGGAGCACCGAACGCTCCAGCAGGCCACTCTCCTTGGCCAAACGACGTGCTCGTTCAAGTCTGGCTGCCGCACTAGGCGCCAAATACGGGTACAACGCCGTATCACCCAACACTTCCCTGATCTTAGTCATGATCCGGGTATGCACATCGCCACCAGCACCCAGCCAGAGCGTGTCCACCTTGCCACGTGAGGTTTTGACATACACCGCCTTGTGACGGTTGTCTACCTCCTCTACCTTCCATAGCTTGCCAGCGAGCGTGAAGCAGTACCCTGGCGGCGGCACCGTTGTAATAGAGCCGATCTCTTCCGTTCCGTTATACACGACATGCTCTTCATCATCCTTGAATACAGCATAGAAGCGGAAGTTGTTGACGATCTTCTCACCCGCAAGCCCGATCAAGAGACTGCCTTCTTCCATCTTCTCAATCTGGCCCATACCAAGCATATATTCTATAAAAGCATCATAATCCTCGGGTACAATCTCACTGAAGGACGGCAGGCTAAGCACCGCTTCTTTTAGATCCTCCGGTTCAGCCTCGCCCATACTCTTTAGAATGCTCATCGTCTGGTGGTATAACAGCCCTACCGGCAGCTTCCGCACCACCAGCGGCTCTACCCATTTCTCGCGTACGTACAGCTCGATTACCGCAATAGCCCGCAGCAGGCTCCAAGGCATGCGGGCGGGAAGCTGCGCCTCTTCGTCCTCTTCCTCCGGCGTGACGAAAATCATCTCGGAGGCGGCGTCGCCTCTCCGGCCAGACCGCCCCAGCCGCTGCACAAAGCTCGCACAGCTGTAGGGCGCGCCGAGCTGGATCACCCGCTCCAGCTCACCCAGATCAATACCAAGCTCCAGGGTCAACGTTGCGGCGGCCACCGCCGGTCCAGGACCCTGTCTGAGCGCTGCTTCGGTCTCTTCCCGAAGCAGCGCTGAGATACTCCCATGGTGAACGTGAAAGACATCCCGTTCCCCCCGCTTCGCGGCGATCCGCCGCATCTCCAGAATCGCCGATTCAGCATCGGTACGGCTGTTGGTGAAGATCAGCGCTTTCTTCAGGTGGGTGTAGTCGTAGATGTAATCAAAATACGACTGCCGCGCCAGCTCAAGCTGCTCGGCCCCTTTCTCGTCCCTGGCGTCCGGGAACGAGAAATGCTCGACGCTTAGGCGGAGCTTCCGCCCGCCCTGCGGCGCCGAGATCTCGACGGGCTGGCGGGTACCCGCCGCCAGCCATCTCGTCACGGAGTCGTAGTCGCTGAGCGTCGCCGACAGTCCGATCCTCCGCGGCGAACAGCCTGCCATGCGCGAGATTCGCGCCAGCTGGCTAAGGACCTGGATGCCGCGATCGCCGCCCATGAACGCATGCACTTCATCAATTACGATAAAGCGCAGATCATTGAACAGGGCCGGTATGGCATTAGGGCGGTTCATCAACAGCCCTTCCAGCGATTCGGGGGTAATCTGGAGTACACCGGACGGCTTCTGCATCAGCTTCGTCTTCTCAGCCTGAGGAACATCTCCATGCCAATGCCACACCGGGATTCCGCCCTCACGCAGCAGGTCGTTCAAGCGAGTAAACTGATCGTTGATCAACGCTTTGAGCGGCGCGATATATAAAATTCCTACAGAATCAGAGGGACGCTCGTACAACTCGGTCAGTGCCGGGAAGAAAGCCGCCTCTGTTTTGCCCGATGCCGTACCCGAAGCAATCAGCAGATGATTCGGCGTTTCAAACAGCACCCGGCATGCGTCTACCTGAGCCTCGCGCAGGGTTTCCCAACGATTGTTATATATAAATTCCTTAATAAATGGGGCCAGCCGATAAAAAGGGTTCTCACTCATAGCTCAAACTCCGCCAATAACGAATCCATCTCGCTTTGCTCGGTCCCGTCACCCTTGGACTTCGTTTCCCCCACTAGCTTCTCAAAGGACAGCTCCGGGTGCTGGTGCAGCGAATGCAGCAGATCCATGAAGTCACGTACGATCTCCCGTGGTGTCAGTAGCTCTTCCGCACCTAGTCTGCCGACGGCTTCCTCCATGAAATGCACAAGCTGTTCCCGGCTAAGCGTCGATTCATACCCGTAATGCAGGGCATGAATATCGCGCAGCCGCTCCAGTAGAACAAGGATTTCTTCCGGTGAAAGCATCTCCAGACCGATGATCGGACCGGTAAAGGTATTCAGCCCGGTTGCGGCGTACCGCCCTGCCACAAGCCGGGAACGCAGAGCCTCATAGCTGAACAAGCCCCGCCGTCCGTCCTCGACGAATTGTGGAGTCCCGCCAAGGAAAATCCCCAAATGCTCTGCCTTCCCTTGCATCGTATCATTGAACATCGTGAGCAACTTCTCATAATTGCTCTGCCGTGAAATACTATTCGTAATCTTGTACAAGTTGACACCCTCGTCAATAAACAGCAGTAGCCCCTTGTACCCGATAGCCGCTGTAAATTCCGCCCACAACTTCATGTAATCGTACCAGTTGTCATCGTCAATGATGACACCAACACCGAGGGCTTTTCGCGCTTCGGTCTTTGTGGCAAATTCGCCGCGCAGCCAGCGGAGCGCATCCTGCTTCAGATCATCATCGGCCAGCTTATGTCCGTTCCAGTAGGAGGCCAGTATCTTGGCAAAGTCAAAGCCGTGGACCAGTCCCCTCATCTCGGCAGCCACCGCATAGATTTGCTTCTCCACGGCTTCGCCAAGACCGGCATGCTCCGGGCCGTAGCCCTGTTCCCGCATCACAGTCTGCTGAAGCGAGAGAATCCACTTCTGCAGCACAATCTCCAGCGCCCCGCCATCCGGCCGGGTACGGGTCGATAAATGACTCATTAGCTCACGGTAGGTAGCCAGACCCTGTCCTTTCGTTCCGACCAGACGCCGTTCCGGGGAGAGATCAGCATCTGCTACGACAAAATCCCGATCCATCGCGTAATTACGGATCATTTGCAGTAAAAAGCTTTTGCCGCTACCAAACTTGCCCGTGATCAGCTTGAAAGACGCTCCGCCCTCGGCAATATTGTCCATATCACGCAAAATCGCTTCGATCTCCGGCCTGCGGCCAACAGCGATATGCTCCAACCCGATCCTTGGCACGACACCAGCAGTCAGAGAGTTGACGAGTGCTGTCGTCATCCGTTTCGGTATTTTCAACTCATTCATCCAGGAATTCACCTCTTCAAATATGAAAGCATAGGCACATACTCAGCCATAATCCCTTCTCCATCGATCAGCAGATCGCCAAGCATGTCCATCGCGATATCGTTAATTTCGTCCATCAGCAGCTCAGCCATGGTGCCGTTGACCGCTGCCAGCTTTTGTACCTCATGCCAACCCCCGTCCCCGATGAGGGCTAACACTGCGTCCCGCTGGAGAGGGCTCAATGCCGCAGCAAAAGGCACCCATTCCGAATCTTCGGCTGTCTCTTCATTGCGTGAGTCCCCCTCTTCTGAGGAGGCCTTACTTACAGGATTTATTATGCACTCCGTTGTAGCATCATCAGCGGTGACCGATGCCTCACGCTCGTTCCCGGTCTTTTCACTCAGACCATTGCTCTCGTATTCATATAACTTATCACTCTCATCATAGCTCTCATTCACATACGCATTAACGCTCTGTGACTCGTCATTGGTCTTCCCGCTAACTTCTAGAAATGCGTCGCCAACATTCACTGCCCCCGGTTCAGACCAGGCTACAGCCTCTACCTCTTCAGTATACCCCAAATCCTGGACGGTGAGCAGAGTGCGCACAACGTCAGAGTCTGCCTGCAGCCGCTCCAGCTTCTCTGCGTCAATGACAACTGCGGGTCCCTTTTCTTCCTGCTGGGCTCTATGAAACTCCCGCTGAAGGTACTGAGAGACCAACTCTTCCATGTCAGCATCCAGCTTCACACCCTTCAACCTGCCCCGGAAGCCCATCAGCTCACGCAGTTTGTTCTCAGTTAACCGGAACAGACGTGTTACAAGACTACGCAGCGGAAGAGACTTGCTGATCCGAACTACCGGAACGAGCACGGAGTAACCGTACAGTGAAATATCATATACTGCACTACGGAACAGGTAGCGCTCTCTTAGCACAGGCGCCCCAGGCGGGAACATTTCCACCAGCGACTGTCCATGCTTTCGCATCACATAAGCATCGATTAATGATACAACCTTGGGAATATATAATTCAGCAGCTTCCTGGCCTTCGCCGGTGAAGAATTTGGACTTGCTGATGTCATAGTCTGACATGAAGGTTAGCACAGCAAAGCTCAACTGTTCCCTGGCCGAAGAGAGGCAGCGCATTAGTTCCAGTTCAGCAAGGTCTCCTGCCAGTCCCCGGGAACGGGCTACAATCAGCGACAGTGGAATCTCCAGTTTATGTACGAAGGAAAAATCAGCAATCCAGCCACCCATATACTGATCCAGTCGCTTGAACTTATCCCGATACGCTTCCCATATTCGGCATAACTGCGTATATCCATCCTGCGGATCATCCCAGCCAACACCATTAATCAATTCATACACATGCAGAAAAACATAAGACAAATCGGTAGCCGGATATCGCCCCTCACGAACCTCACCACGCCAGAAGAAATACCATTTGCTCTGTGCCCCCGTCATATGACCATAGTTCGGCCAGTAACTCTTGAACGGCACGAAGAGTGCTGCCTCTCCCTTAACCTCTACAAGTTCCCGTGCCCGCTGTACGAATTCACTCTCTGTCGTGGTCACAGGCTCCTGCGTCTCTGCATCCCAAAGCTGCAGTTGTTCAGCAGTCTCCGGCAATTTCGGTTTCTTCTCCTTCGAGGTAGAACGCTGCGGCTTCGTCACGGCAGATCGTTCCGGTACAGAGGCTGCTGCCGCTGAGGCATCCCGTGGCGGAATGGCTATATTCTGCTCCGTGCTTTCCCATACCCATTCCGAGAAATGCGGCTTCTTTCCATCGCTCATATGTTCTCCTCCCTCCACTTGACCCGGCTAATATTAGAAAAAACGGCCCTGTTCACTATCGTGAAAGAACCGTCTCCATGCTTACTCAAGGTCTTCTTGTAATGCGCGCAGCGCAGCCTGCTTTATTCCAGCTCTATTCCTTTGGTTTCTTTACCTAGCAACAACACCGCAACAGCACCTACGATGATCGTTGCGAAGAACAGCATAAAGATAGAGCTGATCTCCACGGATCTTGCTACCAGCATCCCGACCAGCAGTGGGGCGATAATCCCCCCGATCCGTCCAAAAGAAGTAGCTAAGCCTGCCCCTGTCGAACGAATAGACGTTGGATATAACTCCGGCGTGTAGGCGTACATGCCACCCCAGGCACCAAGATTAAAGAATGACAGGCAAATACCCGCTGCCATCAACATCCCTTCCGTCGTGGCGTTACCGAACCAGGCAGCGCTGACTGCCGTGAACAGCAGATAAATCACCAGCACGAACTTGCGGCCGAACTTCTCTATAAAGTAAGCGGCAGTGAAGTAGCCCGGCAATTGGGCTAATGTCATGATCAGCACATACTCGAAGCTTTTGACCAGACTGAAGCCCTTGAGCACCATAACTGTAGGCAGCCACAAGAACATACCGTAATAAGAGAAGACGACCGTGAACCACAAGATCCAGAGCATGATCGTCGAACGACGATATTCCGATGACCAGACAGTAGCTATACGACTCTTCAGAGAGACTGGCGCTTTCCGGATTTCTGCAAACCTGGGAGAATCGTCAATCGCCCGCCGAAGATAAAGAGCATATAGCGCTGGAACAGCCCCAATTGCAAAGGCTACACGCCAACCGTAATCAGGAATGACGAAGAAAGCAATTAGCGCAGAAAGAATCCAGCCTAATGCCCAGAAGCTCTCCAGCAGCACCACGGCACGGCCTCTCTCTTTGGCAGGCATGCTCTCTGATACCAAAGTAGAGGCTACTGGCAGCTCTCCGCCAAGCCCAAATCCAGCTACAAACCGAAGAACACACAGGATAGCAAATCCTGAGGCAAAAGCGGAAAGTCCGCTCGCCGCAGAGAAAATCAACAATGTCCACAGCAGCACCGATTTCCGCCCAAAACGGTCCGCCAAGATTCCCGCTGCCGCTGCTCCCACAGCCATTCCAATAGAGTTGATACTAGTTAAAAGTCCAATCTGCTCCGGCCCGAGCTTCCATTCCTTGGCCAATGCCGCAACGACAAAAGAAATCATCCCCACGTCCATCGCGTCGAACATCCAGCTTAATCCCGCGCTGAACAGCAGCTTTCGTTGCTTCGGATTCCGCAGCAGCGTCATTTGATTCACGTTCATGCCCCCACTTTCCAATCTCTCGACTGTTAAATCTTACCCTGATTATTGCTCATACACATTTTAGAATCGAAGTGTTCAAAAATCAAGGAATAACACCGCATTAAAATACTGTTTGGCCAGCGACTGGAAGTAACAGGTCTGTACAGAAATGGCGGCTACCAGCAGCGCGTTCTGTACCATTTCCCGCTGGGTTTTGCTTAGATGATTCAACCGGGTCAGGATGCCTTCCGTTGCTCTGGCGAGCGAGCTGTCCTTCCAGGTATTCTTGTGCAGATCCCGTCCCCCGATTCTTTGGGTATGCAGCACAGGATTACTCTTGATTTCTTCAAAAAGACCGGCATAAGAAGAGTACATCTGCGCAGGTTCAATGAGATCATCATCATCGCGCTCCGGCATCAGAAATAACAGCTGGAAAAGCTGACGAATGCTCTCAAAATCAAGTGCTGATTTCAGATCATCTATCATAAACAGCAGTGCTGCTTGGTTAAATGAATACTTCTTCCCTGCTTTTGGAGAACCTAAATATTCTTTAAAGTCGCGCTTCACCCAGTTCTGCATCGCTGTAACCGAAAGGTTCGAATACTCAATCAGATGACCCAGTGCTGCGATCTCTCCAAGGGAAAGGCCCTTAACAGTCCCTCCTTTGATGATCTTATGCAGGATAGGTGGAATATCAGTAGACAAAAAGGCCGGCAGCGTCGTACCACTCCGTACCTCATCATGATGAAATTTAGTCCAGGCTTCCTGCAGGATATTCAGCGGTTTCTGCGGCGAAACACCGGTGAGCGAGAGCAGAAGACAGGACATTTCGATACGGGTCAATGTGAATGACTCCATGTCAGTATCCCTCCTTGTTTCCCTTCAAAAATAATGTAAATCACTTACATTTGATATTTCAGCGAAAAGTTCGTAAAATTGGTTCATAAGAACTCATAATATGAGTATAACCTATTTAAGGAACGAAAGGGATGGTAAAGATTATATGGGTATAGGACTTAGTTTGACGTTGGTGGCTATTTTAATTATTTTCACCGCTTTTTTTGTAGCAACGGAATTTGCAATGGTAAGACTGAGAGGCAGCCAGATTAGCCAAATGGTGATTGAGGGACGCAAGAACGCTATCTCCGTACAAAAGGTTGCCGCTAATCTAGACGGATATTTGTCTGCCTGTCAGCTCGGGATTACAATCACCGCACTCGGTATCGGAGCACTGGCAGAACCTGCTTTCGAGCATCTGCTGTTTCCGATATTTCACTGGATCGGTCTCAGTGAGAGTGTGAGTAAACCGCTTGCCTTTGCACTCGCCTTCTTGGTGGCGACATTCCTGCACGTCGTTGTCGGTGAACTTGCACCGAAGACTGCTGCTATTAATGTACCGGAGAAAATTGCACAAATTACAGCCCCACTGATTATTTGGTTCTACAGAATTTTGTACCCGTTGATTTGGCTCATGAACGGTTCCGCTAATCTTCTGGTCCGTTTGTTCGGTATGAAGCCGGCCAGCGAACATGGAGACGCCCATTCGGAGGAAGAGATTCGTCTAATTCTGTCCGAGAGCTACGAGAGTGGCAAAATCAACAAAGCGGAATACGGGTATGTTAACCGGATTTTCGCTTTTGACGAAATGCTAGCCCGTGAAATCATGGTTCCCCGGACAGATATGGTCTGCTTGTTCACCAATCATTCTCTGCTGGAGAATTTGGATATTATCCGTAAGGAACAGTATACCCGTTTTCCTGTGGCGGAAGGCAACAAAGATAATATCATCGGTATGATCAATACGAAGCAGCTTTTCTTGCAATATGATAATAATCCTGACTTTGACTTTAAGGGCCTCATTCAGCCAGTACTGACTGTGTCCGAAGTTACTCCGGTCAAAACGCTCCTGACTCGTATGCAGGTCGAGCGTGTGCATATTGCCCTTCTGCTTGATGAATACGGCGGCACATCGGGACTTATCACGATCGAGGATATTCTTGAGGAGATTGTCGGGGAGATCCGCGATGAATTCGACGGTGACGAACGCAAGAATGTGGAGAAGCTTGCTGACAATGACTACCTGTTCGACGGTAAGGTCTCTCTCCTGGAAGTAAAAGAGATTACGGGTCTTGACTTCGGTTATGAAGAAGTTACTACCATCGGAGGCTGGCTGTACAGTCACTTGAGCGATCCCGCTGTCGGCCAAAGTGTAGCTTTAGAACATGCGACCCTGATCGTACGGGAGATGAACAGACACCGTATTCGCAAGGTGGAGATCCTTATTGAGACAGCATCGTCTGAGGAACAAGAAATCTTATAATTTATGTGATTAACTATTAATAATATAAAAAGGGTTGGGCAGATTACACTTCTGCTCAACCCTTTTTCAATTGCTGAATCAGCCCTGCTCTGGTTTAGTCCTACTACTCCGTATTACTTCGAATCTACCCACGATCCCTTACACTGACTGATCCTATGTATGTATACTCATTAATTCTCATCATTACTTAAAAGTTTGCTCATATAGTATTCATCCACCCATTGCCCGTCCACTTTAAGCGATTTTAGCTTGGTTCCCTCAATGGAATAACCACTCTTTTGATACAACGCCACCGCTTTTTCATTATGAGTCATTACAGTTAGTTCTAGTCGAACGATCCCATTCTCCGCAGCCCAAGTGTCCACTTCCCGGAATAATCCACTTCCAATGCCGAGACCCTGGTATTCTTGGAGAATACCAATGACAATATAGGCACTATGACTGTTCCGCCGGACATTCCCTCCTCGCACAGACAGATAACCAACTAGACTGCCTTCTGCTTCGGCTCCGATCAGCACCGAGGTATCTGAAGCTGCCACACTCGTGAGCATGTCCACCAACTGATCTACCGTGGTCCTTCGCTCATCCGGCTCAAGTAGCATAAATGAAGATTCCTGATCCAGACGGTGTTGCAGGTTCAGCAGTTCTTCGGCATCGCCTGGATGTAGTACTCTTAGTGTAACCATCATTTTCACTCCCCCGGTCATTCTTAATGTCCGTCAGTATTTCTGCTCCACTGGACATCACAAAATCATACGCTGCATCAATGTCTCTCGCCAATCTGATTACAATTCGATAAAATACACCTTTTTCCTCCTGTGCTTAGTGAAGCTCTGCGGAGTTGTGTTATAATCTGGTCAGCAACTTTCCATTATGAACCGTCAGGAGAAGAATTACATTGGCCAATCTTAACTTAGGCAGTCCTAAACTTACGCCACCCAAAATATTATCACTCGGCTTTCTGCTGCTAATCGCAGTAGGGACCACCCTGCTATGCTTGCCAGCTTCATCGACAACGGGAAGGATTCACTTCATTGATGCTCTGTTCATGGCTACTTCTGCCACCTGTGTAACAGGACTAGCTGTGATTGATACAGGAACCCAGCTGACCACATTCGGACAGATTGTTCTTCTGGTGCTGTTTCAATTCGGTGGATTGGGATTCGTCACCATGGCCACACTCATTACGCTGGTTCTGAATAAGCGCATATCCCTCAAAGAACGCCTGTTACTGCAAGAATCCATGAATCAGAACTCTATGCAGGGCATTGTCCTTCTCATTCGCAGAGTTCTGCTCTATTCACTCGTGATCCAGCTATCTGGTGCTATTCTGCTGGCTGGTCGGTTTATGCTGGATATGCCAATAGGAAAAGCTGTATATTACGGGATCTTCCATAGTATCTCGATCTTTAACAATGCAGGCTTTGATCTCTTCGGGGATATTCACGGTCCGTTCAGTGGACTGACCAGGTACGTAGAAGATCCTATAGTCAATATTATTTCGATGCTGCTCATTTTTCTGGGCGGGATTGGATTTATCGTCATGGCTGATGTGATAGACTTCCGCAAGCGCAGACGCCTTACGCTGCACTCCAAGGTTGTATTGTCTGCTTCCGCTGTATTAATTGGGCTTGGGGCAGTTATCTTTTTCGGGCTGGAGCTGAACCATACCCTGAAGCCACTTCATGCGGGCGGTAAGGTAATGGCCTCATTTCTTCAAGCTGTAACACCACGTTCAGGCGGGGTGACTACCATCGATATTCCGTTGCTGCGGGAATCCACTCATTTTCTGCTGATTCTCCTGATGTTTATCGGCGCGGCTCCGGGATCAACGGGCGGAGGGATCAAGATTACAACCTTTGCGATTCTTGCTAGTGCCGTATATGCACGATTGCGGGGCAGAGAAGATATCATTATGTTCCGCCACCGTATCTCGAAAGACAACGTCTACCGGGCGATTACCATGACCCTGCTATCCCTGATGCTTGTGGTAATGGCTACGATGCTGCTGTCCGTGACAGAGCGAGCAAGCTTCCTTGCTGTGCTCTTTGAAGCGGTATCGGCGTTTGGAACTTCTGGCATCACGATGGGCCTTACTCCTGAGCTAACCACGACCGGCAAAGCGCTCATCATCATCCTGATGTTCGTTGGACGGATCGGGCCACTCACACTCGCCTACGCCTTGAAGCCGAAGAAGAGTAAAGAGTTGTACCGTTATCCTGAAGGAAATATTACTATTGGTTAAAATATAAGTGCTAACTTGGATGCGGCGCAGGTAAGAATAGATAACTGCACCTGCATCCAAGTTATTACTTTACCCTTCCTATACTTCCTGAACTTCAATAGCTGCATCTAACAGCTGATTGAAGATTTCATCGTTCTCCTCCAGCAAGGTATCCGTCTGAAGAAATTGCTCCTCACTTCCCGGCTCTCCGGCAAAGCTGAGGCTGTAATCCCACTCGCTCCCCCTTTTACTATAGAACGTAATCTCATACGGAGCAGTATGATTCTCCAATGTAAATACCGTTCTCCCTACAAAACTTCCATCCTCGCTGCGGCGCATTTCCGCGCTTACAATCTCAGCTGTCATCCTAATAAACACCCTTTCCAATGATTGTTGCTTCACTACACCAGTATAGCATTGAAATGAAAGCAAATCCCGCCTTCCCTTAGCATAATTGACTTTTTTCATCCGGCGGTTAATAATTTAAGACAACCCTTGTAAAGCATTAGATTAAAGGTAAATGGAGGAAATCTATATGAGCGATTTTCAAACAAAGCTTAACAAATATGCCGAGCTTGCAGTCAAGATTGGCGTCAACATTCAACCAGGGCAAGCCTTGGTTATTAACGCTCCCATCACCGCAGCGGAATTCGTCCGTCTTGTGGCTGAGAAAGCCTATGGCGTTGGTGCCAGCCTGGTTAAGGTGAACTGGAGTGATGAGAGCATTACCCGTCAGACTTTTGAGTATGCTGCACCGGAGACCTTTACCAAGGCTCCAACCTGGTATGCTGGTGAGATGACCGAGTTCGCTGAGAACGGAGCAGCCGTGATGGCAGTCATCTCAGAGAACCCGGACGCGCTGAAAGGCATTGATCCGGAACGTATTGCTAATTTCCAGAAAACACGCGGCGCCGCACTGGCCAAATACCGTGCTTACCAAATGTCGGATAAGATTAGCTGGAATGTCATTGCCGTTCCTTCCCAGCCTTGGGCAGACAAAGTGTTCCCTGAACTGCCAGCAGAAGAACGTGTAGCACAGCTATGGGAAGCTATTTTCCATACCGTACGCATTGATCAGGAAGATCCGATTGCCGCTTGGCATGTGCATCTGGACAATTTGGAGAACAAAGCAAATGTGCTAAACGCCAAAAAATATAAAAAACTGCATTACATAGCACCTGGTACCGACCTGACCATCGAGCTTCCAAAAGGTCATTTGTGGGCTCAGGGTGACAGCATCAACGCGAAAGGTCACAGCTTCGTCGCCAACCTTCCTACCGAAGAGGTCTTTACAGCTCCACTTAAGACCGGTGTAAACGGAGTCGTTAGCAGCACCAAACCGCTTAGCCACGGAGGCAACATTATTGACAACTTCTCCCTGACTTTTGAGAACGGCAAGATTGTTAGCGTAAGCGCGGAGAAAGGCCAAGAGTCCCTGGAACATCTAATCAGCATGGATGAAGGCGCCAAATATCTCGGGGAAGTGGCATTGGTTCCACATCACTCCCCGATTTCGGAATCCAACATCCTCTACTACAATACATTGTTTGACGAGAATGCCTCTAACCACTTGGCTATCGGCATGGCCTATGCCTTCTGTCTGGAGGGTGGCAAAGAGATGGACGAAGAACAGCAAATTGCTCACGGACTGAACTCCAGTGTTACGCATGTCGACTTCATGATCGGCTCTGGCGATATGGATATTTATGGAATATCCGAAGACGGTACTCGGGAACCTGTTTTCCTCAAAGGTAACTGGGCTTTTTAAACGAATTTAAAGGATAAGGGGACAGGATGTCATGTTGAGTTTCAAGCAAAAGCTGGAGAATTACGCACTGCTAGCTGTAAAAATCGGAGTGAATATTCAGCCAGGACAGACGCTGGTCGTCAATGCCGACATCACCTCGGCAGAATTGGTACGTCTCGTCGTACGCAACGCTTATGAAGCTGGAGCCCAGTTGGTAAAGGTCAATTACAGCGACGAGGTAGTTACTCGTACTCGTTATGATCTGGCACCATCGGAATCTTTCCTATTGCCGCCAAAATGGCAAGCCGATGAGCTGGAGGACCTCGCCAAGAACGGTGCAGCATTTCTGAATATCGTCTCTGTAGACCCGGACTTGCTGGCCGGAGTAGATTCAGAGCGTATTGCCAACAATCAGCGGACGAGCGGGCAGGCGATGGCGGCGTACCGTGAGATGCTGATGAACAATTTTGCAAGCTGGAGCATTGTAGCCTTCCCATCCCCTTCATGGGCGGCGAAGGTGTTCCCTGAAGCGCCTGCGGATCAGCAAGTCGACTTACTATGGGAGGCATTCTTCAAAGCAGTACGCGCCGATCAGGAGAATCCGGTTGAAGCATGGACCCTGCATCTGGACGGCTTGAAAGAGCGTTGTACGTTCCTTAATGATCGCAAGTTCCACAAGCTGCACTACACTTCGCCGGGAACTGATCTGACCATCGAGCTGCCGGAAGGTCATATCTGGTGTCAAGCTGGAGCAGTAAATGGCCGCGGAGTTCCTTTCCTGGCCAATATCCCTACAGAAGAGGTGTTCACCGCACCTTCGAAGAATGGTGTCAATGGTACCGTTAGCAGTACGAAGCCACTCAGCTATGGCGGCAATATTATCGACAACTTTACACTGACACTTGAGAATGGCAAGGTAACTGATTTCACGGCCGAAAAAGGTCAAGAAACGCTCGCTGCGCTATTAGCAATGGATGAAGGTGCCTCCTACCTCGGTGAAGTGGCGCTTGTACCCTTCCATTCTCCGATTTCAGAGAGCGGTATTCTATATTACACAACCCTCTATGACGAGAATGCTTCATGCCACCTGGCTTTGGGCGCAGCTTATGCCTTTACGTTACAAGATGGCATCAAGATGACGAAGGAAGATTTGGCCGCCAAAGGCATGAACCAAAGTCTTACCCATGTCGATTTCATGATGGGTTCACCGGAAATGAATATTGACGGAATTACGGATGACGGCAAAGCCGAGCCGATTTTCCGCAACGGCAACTGGGCATAATCACTTTTGGCACAGGATAATAAAAAGCCAGTCAGACACAAATTTGTGTCCGGCTGGCTTTTTATTGTGCTTTTTCACCCTTGCACTGCAAATTTATGGGATATCAATCTGTTCAACTTAAGATCAAAGGTTGGCCTTATGTGTACGAGAGAAGCCTTTCAGTCTGTAGCAAAACATCTATTGTCAAGAATTATTTTCCGTCAAAAGCCCATAAATAACTTAAATTTAAATATTTGTTCAAACTATAGCCACATATTTGTTGATATTAGTTCACAGATATGTCACAATACAGTTAAGGCTTCAACTTCCAAGGAGGAGATTATCATGATGAGAGACCCGCTGTCTGAAGACTTCGAAGCGAAGGAACAAGAACAGGTCCTGGTTCAAGAATCTGTCGATCCACGTATCACTGCCTCCAATGCCATCAAGTACACGGCTTATGTCATGTTGTTCTTCGGGTTACTGTATTTCCTTACAGCCTATCTGGGTCCTATGCTGTAATGAAACAGTCTTTACGTTTTTCTATAGAAAGCGCTTACGGCTAATAATGCTTCCGAAATGGAGCGTTACTAGCCGTTTTTTACGTATACCGTGTATTTTCGGTACGTCTTACCAAGACATAGTCTTGTTCATCCAGGCGATTGCGGACGGTGTCCAGACCTCTGCCATCCTGGAATGCAGCCACTGGATAGCCTCTTCCCGATTACCGTTAAAAGGAGTAATCCCGTTCTCCTCCATCCAATGAGCAACCGTTTCATACGAGGTGCTGTTCCAGCCATTCTGCTCCCCTTCTGCGTTTACCCGTTCCTTCACTCCCGAAATCACAATATCCAGAGATCCTTGAAGCTCAGTAACTGCGTTATCAAAAGGGGTCTTGTTCTCCTTGGCCTTCATTTCCGCATCAGCACGCAGTTTGCGTGTCTCGATCCCCTGCTCCTCTCGTATAATCTGGAGCAGCTTCAGCACCTCTCTACTGGCTAATCCATCGTTATAACGTTCTTCTAGCGGCAAACTACTACCGGCGGCAGCCACATAAGCAGGGAACCACTCCCGAGAGACCAACACAGCTTTCTTCTTGATGAACTTGCCATAGCCTGCTAATCCTTCGCCCGGAAATTTCACTCTCCACTTCCAGGGGTCCAGCTCAGTGTCGCTATGCCAGTTCTCAGTCTTAGTAACACCATTCAAGGATGGATGATCGGGGATCAAGGTAGCTAGGGGCAAGATCCCCACTTTTTCCAGCAAATCTGCCGCATCTTCAAATGTTGTAATGATGGATTGAACAACGTTGTTTTCCATTTCATACGCTCCTTTTCCATGTACGTGTCTGACAAAGGCTCGTTATCTAGATTCATGCTTGCCTGGAATGTTCATCTGCCCGATCCCTGTGATGAACGCAGTAATGAGGCGGGATAGACTAACGCTAGAATCCAGCGGCATCCCGAAGCCGCCCTCCTGCTCAATGGAGGCAAAACCATGCAGAATGCTACGAAGGCCACGTACGGCATGTATCTCGCCTTCCTTACCCAGATTATAACCCTGCAACAGATTAATAATCAGGGATAAAATACGCTCGCTGGCCGCCACAAGCTCAGCGTTATTCGGATCTGGGGAGGACAGCGTCGTTTTGTACAGACCCGGACGGCTTCTTGCAAACTCGACATAGGCGCGGCCCATCGCCTGAATCGCTTCATCACCGCTTAATCCCTCCGCTGCGGAAGCTACCGCTGTATATAGCTCCCCCAGTCCATAGATGGCTAATTGGGTGCGTAGACCCTGTAAACCATGGATATGATTATACAACGAAGGCGACCGGACACCCAGTCTAGCTGCCAGGCGTGCCAGCGTCACCTCTTCAATGCCCTCCTCGTCAGCAATCTCTGCTGCGGCTCGGACGAGTATATCGACATCTAATCCTGCTCTTGGAGACATACGTTCACCCCTTCCCTAAAGCTTTCTCTGCCCGGAGGATTGCCCGTTGCAGCTCATTGGCTGGATCTTCCATCCAGTTACCATGCCCAGCAGCAATAAGAGAGGGCTTGAGCTGTAACAGCTTGCGGGCACTCGAGAGAGCTATCTCCTTGTGCCAAGTAGCCAGCGCCGGGAACGGAAATAGTGGTACTATTGTTCCTGATACGACAAACCCTCTGAACATCTGGACCGCATCACCGACGATAACGGCACCGCTGCGCTGATCGATGAAAGACATCGAACCCGGGGTATGGCCGGGTGTGCTAACTGCTTTTAACGAGCCAATCATATCCCCTTCCTGAAGCAGTACATCCGGTTTGGTGGTGATCTTCTTAGGCACACTACCCTTGATCGGGGTCTGCGGCTCATCTGCCCGGAGTGAGCGGTCCCCTCGGAGCAAGGCAGCATCCCGCTCGGAGATATACACCTTAGCGTCTGCATAATGCTCCGCTACCTCATCCAGCGCCCCGACATGGTCGCCATGGGCATGAGTCAATATAATACGGTTAATCTTCTTCCCCAGCTTCTCCGCTGTGCCAATAATCCCTTTAGCACTAAACGGCATTGCTGCATCAATCAGTGTCAATCCGTCTTCTTCTTCGACCAAATAGCAATTCACCGGAAAAAAGGATGGCATCCAGGTCAATTGTAGCAAATGTCCCTCTTGTAATACTCTCATGTGTATTCCTCCCTAAAACTAATATCATTAGTTATAATATAAACTAATATGATTAGTTTTTCAAGAGCAATTATTATTTCTTGACTATAGGCCAGAGATTTGCTGCTGCCGGCAAGTTAATCGGCTTCGGTGGGTGTCAGCGGATGTCATTGCGTGTTATTAGATGATTTTAATTGATAATATTTTGAATATCCTTTATATTTTTGATTGTCACGAATGTCAATGAAAATGAGGGATCCGCAACATGTCACCACGTACAAAAGAACAAAATGAAGAAATCCGTAAGCAGCGTTCACAAGAGATCTTGCAGGCAGCCATTCTCGTTTATGCTGAAAAAGGTTACGTGGCAGCTGAGATCGGTGAAGTAGCGGAACGGGCAGGTATGGCGCGCGGACTGGTTTACCACTATTTCAAAAACAAACAAAACTTGTTTCGCGAACTCTACGAGTACATGATGGACAGAACGCAACGTTTTACAAAGTCCCATTTCGAGCAAGAGGGTTCATCACTTGAACTGTTTAGCCAGTATGCACGAATAGTCTGTAAGCAAGTTCTGGATGAACCTGCAGTCTCCCGCTTTTATATGCGAATCAGTATGGATGTGCATTACTTTTATACGGATGAACCCTTCTCTCCGTTCGAGTGGATGAAAAGCTTCTTGCAGCCGATGACCCATGCCGTTGAGATAGGCATCATTCAAAAGACGATTCGTCAGGGGAATGCCAGCCTTATGGCTATGCAGTTTTGGGGTGCTGTTTCACAAGGGATGAATTATTTAGACAAGTTACAACAAGATCTCTTCGCTCAAGGGGCTTCGGAGCTTGCGATGAAAGAACAGCTAGAGATGCTTCTAGAGCAAGTGATTGAATCGGCTGTAGCGGTAGTGAGACCTCAGTAATTTTTTCACCCTTATGATTGACACACATGATAGTCAAAAAAAGGAGCGATTAAATGACATTAGTAACAGTGAAGCAACATGATTTCGATTCATTGGATGATGAAAGACTCGGGTGGATATGCATGGAACCAACCTTTCTACAAATTCGCGGAAAAGACATGACCGTAAAAACACAAGTAATATCTCAACTCACCACGGGACAACAGGCCTTGTGCATGTTTAGAGTATTGTACGATCATGCTAAAAACTCGGTCAGTGAGTATTATGCTTGGATATCTATTTTGCTAGATACACCGGGGTATTGGTCTGGTGTGACAGATGGCTTGCGGTTCTTCAGCGATACTTCCATGATCACCCTGCTTGACGAAACCAAAGAGGTTCTTGAAATGAGGAACCGCAGCTTAGGTGTTGACTGGAGTGACGCTACTTTTAAAGACTTGGATCAAGATCATGAGCTCTTAGCCACTGTTACCCTTTTATTCGAGCGCTTCCTGAGGTTGTCCCAAGGTAGTCTGCAACAAATTAGCGCGTATATCGCCTAAACCCTCAAGAATTTGTAATAATCGAAAACTAGAAACAATAGAAAATTAGAATCTGATTGTTCGTTCGAACTCCCCATATATATGGCCTATGTAAAATAGAAAATAAAGAAACCCCCTGTGTGTTCAGGGGGTGACAGTTTAATTGATCGTCTATATAGAACGCATTATCAAACAAACATAGCCAATAAAAAAGAGAGCTTATATAAGAAGGATCGAAGTGAAATTAACGGCATTTTCGTACCTTAAATTCTCTTCAACTAAGGGTTAATGGAGATTAAGTGCAATATTGTACCTTAAATCTTCTAGAATGCCCCGTTCAGCGTGCTTTTTCGAAAAATAAGATACATATATGCCCTTATTTTCCTCATTCAACTATATTAAAGGAAAATAAGGTGCAAAAATGCCGTTAGTTGGGGAAGTGCCCCCTTTTTTCACAGTTAAAACGACTGGTGAAGGGGAATATATCGCTTCTATTGAAATCGCTGGATTTGAACAACCATGGATTATAGGTCTTGTTGTCGACAGTCTATGTTCCGGTGCTAGCTTTCGTATGGAAAGCTTCCAGCCTAGCACTTTGCGCCTACAGTTCCAAACTCCCCCCGTTCGCTCATCTTCGCTTTTTGTTAATTTCTTTTGTTCGGATCATGTAACGTGGACTCAGACGGTTATTCTTTTTCCACAATTCTACTCCAGGCTTCCACTCTCCGGATAGCTGTCAACCACCTGCAGCAGCTCTACAGCTTCGGTCCGTGGACGGCTGGCTGGCACGACTTCCGGGTAACCGGCATGAACCATGGCTACGATCTTCTCACCTGGCTTTACGCCGAGCTTGCTCCGGAATTCAGGTGCGTAAATATAAGGGTCGGTCTTCCAGATCGTACCCACACCCTTCTCCCATGCTGCCAGCTGGAAGTTCTGCACCAACGCAGAGACTGCACCATAATCATCATCCCATTCCCGCTGACGCGGATCTTCCGGCATAACCACAATAATGGTTAGCGGAATGTTGGAGAGATATTCTTTACGTTTAGCTGCAAAGTCAGGATCAGCCGCCCCACGCTTGATCAAAGAAAAAGCTGCATCACCGAGAAACTTTGCCCCTTCTCCCTTAAACGCGATAAAGCGCCATGGCTCACGCAGTCCGTGGTTTGGAGCCCATACTGCAACATTCAGAAGTTCTTCAAGTAGCCCTTCCGGCAGTGGGTCAGACTTGAATTGTTTGATAGAGCGACGTTCCTTGATTATAGCAGCAATGCTATTTGCAGATGTCGATTGTGATTCCGTCATAAATAGTTCCTCCTGGTTAAACAAAATAGTTGAGAATGATTATCAATTATCATACATGATCCTTGCTTACTTTGCAAATAACCTTATTTTCATGACAATCACTATTAACCGTATAACAAAAAAACACCGCTCCAGCAGAGCGGTGTTTTCCACTTCATAATAATCAGCCAAAACGGCCCATTATGTATTCCTGTGTCATTTGATTCTCAGGGTTGGAGAAGACCTTCTCCGTCTTGTCATGTTCAACCAAAGAACCGAGGTAGAAGTAAGCGGTGTAATCCGAAATACGTGCAGCCTGCTGCATGTTGTGCGTAACGATAACAATCCGCAGGTCCTCTCTCAACTCTTTGATCAATTCCTCGACCTTCCCTGTAGATACAGGGTCCAATGCTGACGCTGGCTCATCCAGCAGCAGAATTTGCGGATTAACAGACAACGCACGTGCAATGCACAGACGCTGTTGCTGACCACCCGAAAGTGCCAGGGCCGAATCCTTCAGACGATCTTTCACTTCGTCCCACAGGGCGGCACGGCGCAGACTGCTCTCCACGATCTCATCCAATGCCTGCTTACCTTTAATGCCATGATACTTTGGTCCGAAGGCAATATTGTCATAGATGGATTTGTAGAATGGATTTGGCTTCTGCCAAACCATCCCGATTTTTTGCCGCAACTTGATTACATCTGTACCTGGAGCGTTGATATCTACGCCGTCAATCCAGATGCTGCCTTTGGAAGTGGAACCCGAAATCTCGTCATTCATCCGGTTGAGCGAACGAAGAAAGGTGGATTTACCGCAGCCCGAAGGACCGATGAGTGCAGTTACCGTGTTTTCCGGGAAAGGTAGGCTGATTCCTTTAACGGCTTCATAAGACCCATAAAAAATACTCAATTGTTCGGTCTGAAAAGAATTTTTGCTAGCGGTTGCTGTTGCTCCCATCGCTTACTCCTCCTACTATTCTCTGATCTAATTGGTATACCTGCTAGTTCATACGCTTAGAAGCTGTGAGTTTACGGTAAATAAAGCGGCCGAAGTAACGCGCGGCCAGGTTAAAGATCAATACAGTAATAACCAGCACAGCCGAAGCTCCGGCAGCGATTTGTACCGCATCGGGAGCCAAGCCTTCACTATTTATTTTCCAGATGTGTACCGCAAGCGTCTCTGCGGGCCGGAATGGATTCAGCGGCGAAGACGTGCTGAGTGGATTCCAGTTCCCGAAATCAAGACGTGGACTGCTCATTCCTGCGGTGAACATCAGTGCTGCTGCTTCTCCAAACACCCGGCCTGCCGACAGGATTGTTCCTGTGATAATCGTTGGCAAAGCTACAGGGAACAGGACTGAGGTTACGATTTTCCATTTGGACAATCCAAGCGCAAACCCTGCCTCTTTCTGCTGTTTTGGAACCGTGCGGAAGGCCTGCTCCGTAATCCGCACCATTAGTGGCAGATTGAATACCGTCAATGCCAGCGCACCCGATATCAGAGAGAATCCGAGGTTGAAATAGTTCACGATCAGCAGGAGCCCGAACAAACCCACTACGATCGACGGGAATGAGGACAGAACCTCTACGATCAAGCGGATGAATGCGGTAAGCTTGCCAGGACGTGCATACTCTGCCATGAAAATTCCTGCGCCCAGACCCAGAGGTACTGTAATCAGAAGGGTCAAGAACAGCAAGAATATTGAGTTGAATAGCTGCGGCCCGACTCCTCCGCCTGCCCGGATTTTCTGAGGTGCGGAGGTCAGGAAGTCCCAACTGATATGACTAATCCCGCGCATTAGAATGTAGCCTAACAATGCAACTAGGATACCTACAATAAGTAGTGCGAAAAACACAATAAGCGTGGTAGCGATTTTGTCAGCGGTTCTCGGCTTCAAATTTTATTTCTCCTTTCAAGCAGTCTTACGAGGAAGACGAATACAAATGTCATCAACATAAGAACCAGTGCCATGCTCCACAGCGCATTATTGTGCGGTGAGCCCATAGTGGTATTGCCCATTCCAAGTGTAATGACACTCGTCAGGGTAGAAGCCGATTCGAACAGCGAGCGCGGAACGAACGGCGCGTTACCAATAACCATTTGTACAGCAAGGGCCTCGCCAAAGGCGCGAGCCATCCCTAGTACTACCCCTGTCATAATCGCGGGCAGGGTTGTAGGTATGATGACGCGAGAAATCGTCTGCCACCGGGTAGCTCCAAGCGCAAACGAAGATTCCTTCAAATTTTGCGGCAAAGAAGACAATGCATCTGCAGCCACGCTCGTAATTGTCGGTAGAATCATAACCGATAAGACAAGTGCGCCTGCAGCCACCCCGATGCCCTGGCCCGGAAAGATATTGCGAAGCAGTGGCACAATTACGCTTAAGCCAACAAAGCCGTATACTACGGAAGGAATACCGGACAACAGCTCAATAACTGGCTGAAGCAGTTTTTTTCCCCAACCTGGAACGATTTCGGTCATAAACAATGCTGCACAGATACTGAGCGGGCTAGCAATCAATGCTGCGAGTAGAGTAACCAGGAACGACCCGGAAATAAACGGAAGTGCACCGAAAGATGGTGTATCCCCGTCCGGCGACCATTTGGTACCAAAGAAGAACTCGGATACGCTTGTAGTCCCACTAATAAAGGTGGACAGACCTTTGGACGCCACAAAATACACCATTGATACAATGATGACAATTAATAGCGTTACGCAAAAGGACATATAAGTACGTCCGATGAAATCTTCTATATGATGTTTTTCAATACGAGATTTGTTTGCTTTCACCTTGAAATGCTCCCTCTTTCTAAAGTGAAAAGAGAGGCAGAAGGGTTCCGCCTCTAATCACATTGAATTTCTACTGAAGAATGCTTGGTCGTGATGTTTATTTAGTCGTTACATTACCTTTGACATCACGAGTAACTTGCATCTTGGAAGCTGGGATGTATCCAAGCTCTACTACATCGCCGCTTTGCACTTCGTCAGTCAAGAAGTAATCAAGGAAAGCTTTAACCGTTTCGTTTGGCTCACCATTTGTGTACATGTGCTCGTAAGCCCATACTGGATATTTACCAGCAATAACGTTGTCTACAGAAGGTTCTACACCGTCATAGCTGAGTGTTGTCAAAGAGTCATCAAGGTAGGACAGTGCAAGGTATCCGATAGCACCTGGTGTTTCGCTAACAAGCTTCTTAACTGTACCGGAGGAATCTTCTTGAATAGATCCTTGAAGATCTTCAGTCTTCGTTCCCAGTGCGAAGTTCTCAAAAGTCGCACGCGTACCGGAGCTGCCTGGACGGTTGATGATTTGAATCTTCTCGTCTTTACCGCCAACTTCTTTCCAGTTCGTTACTTTGCCAGTGAAGATGTCAACCAATTGTTGTTTGGTCAAATCTTTAACACCAACTTCTTTGTTTGTAACTGCTGCAATCGCAACTACGGCTACTTGGTGGTCGACGAGTGCTGCTGCTTTATCAGCGTCAGCGTCTTTCAGCTTCTCTTCTGCAAATACATCAGAGTTACCGATATCTACTTGCTTCTCAGCAACTTGAGTCAAGCCTGTACCGCTACCGCCGCCTTGTACTTGAATGTCTACGCCTTTGTTGCTCTCCATGAACTTCTCTGCAACTTGCTCAACGAGCGGCTGCAATGCTGTGGAGCCCGATGCCAGAACCGAACCTTTTAAATCGGCACCGCTGGTTTCAGTTGGTGCGTTTGTTGCGGAAGTGTTACCTCCACCATTATTGGTTGTTGCATTATTTGCTCCGCAAGCCGAAAGTGCCAGTACGCTAGTTAAAGCCAGTGTCATGATCCAAGATTTTCTAAATTGCATTATTGTTTGTCTCCCCCTAAAGTTGTTGTGGAGCAATTGCTCCCACACGCTTGACCACCACAATATGCAGTGAAAGCTGACGTCTTGTTGTATTGCCTTGGCAGCATTGTGTCGCCTTTGACTCTTCCTATTCTAGGGCTCGTTCGTTAGAGAAAGGTCCTCGTTGTGTAAAATGAAAGATAAAAATAACAACATAATTTGTATAGCAACATAGATATAATCTATAATAAAGAAACAACTGCTTAATATTCACCGTTTTTAACAACATTTTCCCGGGGGAACATCATGAATATTATGAAACTCCACATCGTAGTGTTAATTGAAAAATACAAAAAGGTTACAGAGGTTGCCGCCGAACTCGGGGTCAAACAGCCGACGGTTTCCTTCCATATGAAGAATCTTGAGACTGAACTTGGTACTCCATTATTCCAATATCGCAGTGGTCGGGTGCTGCTGACAGAAGCTGGCCGGACCTTGTATCAATACGCTGTAAAAATCGTTGCACTCGCTGCAGATGCCGAGCGCAGCGTCAAACAGTTCTCCTCTCCTTCGCAAGGACAACTTAAACTGGAATCCAGCTATATTCCTGGCAGCTGTGTGCTTCCAAAAGCTATGTCACAGCTGATGCTGGACTTTCCCGGTATAGAATTATCCATATCTGTACATGCAGACCGGGAACTGCGAGAGCGGCTGCGGGTTCGGGAAACCCCGGTAGCGCTGCTGCACACCAGCGAATATAATGACGATACCTTTCATTTCCAGCGGATCGAACAAGACGAGCCTGTGCTGATCTTTGCACCGGGACATCCTTTTGAAGAGAATCCTGAATTAACTGCAGAGCTGGCTGTGCGTGAGCCTTGGGTACAGCATGCAGCCGGTTCCGCTTTGCGCGGTTTCGCAGACAAATGGGCACAGCTCAATAGCGTCCGTCTGTGGAACCGTACGATACTGGATTCACCGGAGCTCATAAAAAGCCTCGTCAGTGAAGGAGGTGGCGTAGCGATCTATTCCAAAAAGGGAATTCAAACAGAGGTCGCGCAACATCGCTTGTGCTACGCTCCTCTGCCGGGCATTCAGCCAGAAAGAGGCGGTTTTTTCATCGCATGGCGCAAAGACCATTTGCTAACTCCGCTGGAACAAGCGGTTCTGGACTATTTTGCACAGAGGTCAGCGCAATAATACAAAAAAAGGTCCGGCACATAGGAAACTATGCGCCAGACCTTTTTTATATAGAAGCAGGATTATGCCTGCCCTGCTTTTTCCGCCACCAGCGTGAAGGTCTTGGGAATGCCCTTATCATATACATCCGAAGATAAATTGGGCTCTTCAACCAGCATGGTGATGACAAGTCCGCTGGCTGCTGCTGCCGTGACGATTTCACCTAGTGTCCAGCGACGCCAGTGCACCACGCTCTTCTTCTCGCCCATTCCGCCCGCTGAGGCAGGTAGGTACTTGGAGTAAGATACGATTTTCTCCTCCAGCCCTGTGTCAAAATAATCGCCGCTCACCTTATGCTTGCGGACTTTTGCTGTAGAGCCTTTGGAAGAGATCAGCTTCGTAGTTATTGGATGAAAATCGCGCAGAACGAACCGTCCGCCCGGAGAAAGCAGACGATAGGCCGTGTCCATAAAAGGAGCAAGATCCGTGAAATAGTGGACGATTCCCTGTTCAGCAAACACGATATCATATGAAGCCTCTGCGACTTCCGCCGGAAGATTCAGCACATCCGATACGTGATAGGTTAACTGAACTTCGGCCGCCGAAGCGAGATCCTTCGCATAACGGGCATTGGCTTCGGAGAAGTCGGCCACCGTCATCTCTGCACCAAGCAAAGCAAGCGCGACTGCCTTCATACCATTGGAGCCCATAAGATTCATTATTTTCTTCCCGCTAATCTCGCCAAAATAGGATGAGATCGGGTACAGCTTGGCTAACGGATCTTTCGCTAGTCTGGCTGCTGCTTCCGCCGGGGTACCGAACCGACTTGTCCAGGCGGCATAGGTATCCTCATTCCAGGATTCTTCGCTAACCGATCCAGCCTGCACGCCTGCTGTCGGTTCCGATTCTTGATGCTGGTTATTCATTAAATTGTGACTCCTTTTGTCTAATGTTAAAAAAAGCTCCTATTAACATGCATTCTCCAGTGCAGATGGCACCGGGTCTGCTTTCTTTCGTTCAGACCATAAATAAACAGCCATGCCGCTCATTACGAGCAGTCCTCCCGCCCACTGTAGAATACTCAAATTTTCGCTCAGCAGCAGGTAAGCCAGAATACTAGCTACAACCGGTTCAGCCAAAATGCTCATAGATACTGTGGTTGCGGAGAGATATTGCATCATCCAGTTAAAGAGGAGATGTCCGAACACTGTGGGAATTATGGCTAATAGTAAGAAAATTTCCCACTCCTTGGGCGGATAATCGAAGAAAGGAATGTCCATCACCAGATTATAGATGCCAAATACAACCGCCGCTACACTGAAAACAATCAGGCTGTACAAATAGGAGGGCATTTGGGCTACAAGCTTCTGACTGATCAACATATGTACAGCAACTGCAGCTGTCCCTAGGGCCGAGAGTAGATCACCCTTCAGGTTATCAGCAGAAACCCCGATGTCACCCCAGCCGATAAAACATACTCCGCCGATAGCAATAGCTACACCCAACATAGCGGAAGCTGCTGTCTTTTCCTTATAAAGCACATAAGCACCCAGCATGATGAATACCGGCTCCAATGCCATAATCATCGTTGAGCTTGCTACGGAAGTATACGACAACGAACCCATCCAGAGCAAAAAATGCAGTGCCAGCATTATACCGGAGAAAACAAGCAGCATCCAGTCCGTTCTGCGCAGCTTATGAACCGCACCGCTATGCGGGCGAGCAAAAGGCAGCATCAACAGCGAGGTGAATAGCAAGCGGTACATCCCTTGCACTGAAGCCGGGGCATCAGACCATTTAATGAAGATGGATGAAAATGAAATGGCCATAATTCCGATCACCATTAACAATGGAATAGGAATCGGTGGCCTCTTGGTAGTCATAATGTGAGAGTATCCTTTCGTTACTGTAAAGTTACATATGTTAATGTATCGCAAAACACGAAAAAATACAGCCCTTTTTCATAATTTTCATTTCATGTTAGAACTCTACCTCACTCTCCAGCTTCAGTTCTGCAAATCTCCCTCCCAGAATGTCATTATGGTGACTGACGATGTCTTTCCCGCTCAATTGTTCTGTATCAAATGTACTGTGGGCATCTTGGACGAGCACACTCTCGTAGCCCAAGCTATAAGCGCGTCTGGTTGTGGTATCTACACAAAATTGGGTCTGCATGCCGACAATAATCAGTCGAGTGATCCCCATCTGCTGTAGCGTTTCATGCAGGATTGTACGGTGAAAAGCATCCCAGGTCGGCTTCTCAATAATCCGCTCTCCCTCTTGGGGCTGAATACGGGCGCTAATTTGCCAAGTTGGGGAATCCCTTGTGAATTCTTCATCTTCTGTATGCTGGATATAAACCACCGGTGTGCCTGACAGTCGCGCTTTATCAAGCAAAGAGATAATCCGGTCCATAACGCGCGGCCCTTCATACAGTTCTTGTCCCGGGTACGAAAACATCGCTTCCTGAACATCAATTATTAACAATGCCGTATCACTACTCATAGGTTTAACCCTCCAGGTAAATGAATAAATAATACCGTGATTATACCAAAAAAAATACAGCGTCTATATAGAACGCATTTAAAATAACAAACATAGCCAAGAAAAAAGAGAGTTTATATACGAAGTATCGAAGTCGAAGTGTAATTAACGGCATTTTTGTACCTTAAATCCTCTACAGCTAAGAGTAAATGGAGATTAAATACAATACTGTACCTTAATCTTCCAGAATCACTCAACCAGCGTACCTTTTCGAAAAATAAGATACAATAATGCTCTTATTCCCCTCATTTGCCTATATTGAAGAAAATTAAGGTACAAAATTGCAGTTAGTTGGGAGATAACCCCTCTTTTCCACTCGCAAGACGACCTGGTGAAGGGGAATACGTCCCTAGTGGTTGAAAACTGTCGACAGTCTATGTTCTGGTGCTAGTTTTCTTATGGAAAACTTTCAGGTGAGCACTGTGCGCCTACCGCTCCAAAAGCCCTCCCGTTCGTTCATCTTCGCTTTTTGTTAATTTCTTTTGTTCAACTTAAATAATATAAAAAAAGCGTTCGCACCTCTCACTCATCGAGTGTATGGCACGAACGCTTTTGCCTAATTAATTATTCCGCGGCTTTATTCTCCGACAGCTTCTCTAGATCACCAATCAATTGATCCAAGCGCTCGAAGCCAGATACAACTTCATCGACGATCATCTTCTGCTCTTCGACACTGGCAAGAATCTCTTCAGACGCCGCACTGGATTCCTCGGTTATTGCAGAGATGGAATCCACCTCAGCCACAATAACCTCGGATGAATTGCGAACCTCAATCGACTTCTCTTCCACTTCTTCGGCCTGCTTCATGACCTGAGTCGCAATTTCAGACAATTCGCGGAATACGCGCTCGGAATGCTTGACAGTGGATTCACTAGATTCGATCATTGATTTGCCTCGTTCCAATTGGGAGGACAACTGCTCCACCTTGACTCTAAGTCCATCCAAGCGACCAGAGATCTCTACAGCAGACTGATGGGAGTTCTCGGCAAGCTTTCTGACCTGTGTCGAAACAACCGCGAATCCACGTCCTTGCTCTCCGGCCCGGGCGGCTTCAATCGCCGCATTCAGGGCAAGAAGATTGGTCTCGGACGCGATAGACTGAATCGTTGTTACAATCGTACCAATACTATGATTCTGTTCATTCAGCTCCTGCATCGCTGCTGTAATATCGTCCATTACAGAGCTGATATCAGTGATGCTTCGTGACAATTCCCCGATCTGCTCATTTCCGCGTTCCGCTGACTCAGCAGTAGTATTGGACAATTCACGCATGACTACCGAATTATCGGCAACCAGTTGAATGGCAGTATTGGCGTCTCCAAGGGCCATAGAGATATCACTGACACTGACCGTCTGACTCTCGATACCTTTGGTCATTTCCGTGAACCCAATGGTCAATTCACCCGTAATATCGCCGGTAACCATAACATTCTTTTGCAGTTGACGATTGAATGTTGCCATTTCGGTAATGGATGTTTTCATTTGATCCAGCAGCTCTTCAACATTCTTTTTGGCCAACTCGGAGTTAAGCCTACCTTGGTAGGCATTCATCATCATTTGCCGTGAAAGGACCGACAAGATTATCAGAAGTGCAAACGCGATGAATAACTTAATGTTATCTGCCCATTCATAGTTTGCAAACTCTGTAGTAGCTGGATAGAGAATAAAATAATTAACCTGAATAAAGCTAATGATCGCATAGGTTAAAACAGGTTTGTAAGTCGGGTAAAATACAAGAAGAATCCCGAGACTCAAATACGAAAATAAGTTGGGTTGCAAATAATTAATAAAAAACATAAATCCACTTATTATTAAAACAACTATGTAAGACAGCAATTGTACGGCAACTTTTTTGCGTACCAGTACAAAAAAGACTACGTTCGCGATAATCGCTACAACGAGCGTAGTTATAGCTTCCGACATTTCCTGACTGAACACAATCAGTGGAATGACTGTTAATGTAATAAATAATAAGATAAATCTCATAATCTTGTTGCGCTGATGAGTCAACTCTTGCTCATAATCCGTATAACTTTTGGTCTTATTTGTTCTTGATTCATTCATAATTCGACTTTTTGTCTTCATCCAAATCGACATTCTCACTCGCCCTTTCATGTTAGCGCATTATATCTGCACTATTATATCGGACGAAAGGGCCGAACTTTTTAGAGAAGCATCCTAAAAATAGCCATTAAACAAGGACGAAATTTATAAATTTCGTCCTTGAAGTAAATTAAATGTGATTTTCTAGTGAATCAATCTTTCATTTTACAGCAACTTCTCTATCTCATCCTTAATTTGCTCGGATTGTGGACCGAATACAATTTGCACAGTCCCTTGACCGAGTCTCATCACACCGGAAGCACCAAGCTGTTTGAGCGCCGCATCTTTCACTGCCTTCTCGTCATTCACTACGAGACGCAGTCGCGTGATACACGCATCAATGTTCTTAATGTTGTCTGGACCTCCGATGTTCTCCAGAATCTTGGAGGCTCTGGAGGAGGCAGAGATGCTATTACCGTTACCTACTGAGATTTCCTGAACCTCATCCTCAATATCATCTTCGCGTCCAGGTGTTTTGAGTTTGAAGATGGTAATGATGGCGCGGAACAGCACATAATAGAGCACGAAGAATGCAAGGCCAACCGGAATCAAGATCCACGGATGGGTAGATATTTTCAGATTAACCAGGTAATCAATTAAGCCGGCTGAAAAGCCAAAGCCCAGCTTGACGTCTAGAATATACATGACTGCCATAGACAGACCTGTCAATAAAGCATGCACCAAGTACAAGAGCGGCGCAACGAACATGAAAGAAAACTCAAGCGGTTCAGTGATACCCGTCAGGAATGATGCGATGGCAGACCCGATGAAGATGGAGGCTACCAGTTTTCGTTTCTCTGGTTTGGCCGTATGAATGAAGGCAAGCGCTGCACCAGGCAAAGCAAACATCATAATTGGGAAGAATCCGGTCATGAACATCCCTGCCGTTTTGTCCCCAGCGAAGAAGCGAGTCAGGTCACCGTGCACTAGTTCGCCAGCGGCATTGGTGAAATCGCCAATCTGGAACCAGGCGATCGTATTGATCACGTGATGCAGACCGATAGGAATCAGGAGTCGGTTTGCCGTACCGAACAAGAAGGCGCCGAAAGCACCAAGACCAACAACCCAGTTACCGAATTCGCTGATAACATCTTGAATTGGGCTCCAAATCATACCTACCAAAACGGCAAGCACCATGGTGCTGACAGCAGTGATAATCGGTACAAAACGTTTGCCGGCGAAGAAGCCGAGCCAATCCGGCATTTTAATATTATGATATTTTTTGTATAGGAATGCAGCCCACGCACCGGCAAAAATACCGCCAAGAACGCCCATATTCAGAACGACATCATCATTAATAAAGGAAAATTGCAGTGGAACTATGGCAAGGATCTTTGTTAACACCATGTAAGCAATCAGTGCCGACAGCGCCGCAACCGCATCACCAGCGAATCCAATCGCTACACCAATGGCGAAGATTAAGGCCAAGTTACCAAAAATGGCACCTGCTCCTGCATTCAAGAATGGGGCGACATACTGGTTCAGGAAGCCTCCTACCGCGCTGCCCAAATGCAAATCTTTTTCATAGTCAATCAATCCAAACCCTTGAAGTATTGCCGCCGCCGGCATCGTTGCTACTGGCAGCATCAGTGACTTGCCCAGTTTCTGAAGAAAAGCCAACATATTCTCTCATCCTTTCAATGGCAAGATAGTAAAGCTATTTGCTTATTGCGTTAAAACCACGGTAAGGATACTGTCTTCACCTGCGGTAACAGGGCCAAAGTGACCTTCTACCTGTGGTACGGTCTCACCATTGTTCGTTACTATGACCGGGGAGATGGTCTCACAGCCGGCTGCACGAATAGCTTCCAGATCAAATTCAATCAACGTCTGTCCGGCCTTCACAGTATCCCCGGTAGCGACATAGCTGGTGAACCCGTTCCCCTTCAGACTGACAGTCTCTATTCCAATATGTAGCAGTAACTGCATACCGGAGGAATGTTCCAGAATGACGGCGTGGCTTGACTTCACAATATGAGCAACTTTCCCATCGAAAGGGGCGATCAATTTCCCTTCTATAGGTTGTATGGCGATTCCGCCGCCCATATGACCACCAGCAAAAGTATCATCCGGAACTTGTTCCAATGGAACCGCTTGCCCGCTCATAGGAGCTTTAATTGTTACGGTATGTCCAGTACGTTTCTCTTCTTTTTTAGATTTCCATTTGGAAAACATATGATGCCACTCCCTCTTATGCTGCTATTTGTTTTTCTCAAGCGTTTGAAACAGACGGTACAAATGCATTGCCAAGAAACATAATTCTTCCTCCGGAACCTCTACACTCAGTGAGTTCTGCATTGCTTTTCCGAGCTTCTTTGCAAGCATGTACTCCCGCTTATACTCTTTTTTGATATGCTTCACAAAAGGATTGTCGATTAATGACCCCTGTAAAATGCGTTCAATAGAAAAGCGTAGATGAATCATCAGCCGGACATGATTCATGCTTCCGTACTCGAAGGTAATGTTGCGTTCTTCCCGAATCAGGTCCATTAACTCGCTCACGATGTTGGAGGCTTTCACCAGTTGCCCTACCGGTACGTTACTAACAGCAGAGTAGACATGGTAGGTTAAGAATCCAATCTCGTCTTCAGGAATCTGTACCTGAAATTCGGCATTGATCTTTTCCGCCGCCTTGTAAGCGATCTCATATTCTTTCGGGAAGGTCATTTTCGTTTCTTGTAAAAATGGGTTGACAATATCCATCCCGTTGCGCAGACGGTAGATGGTGAACTGGATATGGCTTGGGAGCGCCAAGTAGATTTTGTCATTCAGCTTCCCGGAAAACTGCTCCCCGATATCGCTGATGATCTCATCTGTGATCTTCATAACCTTAGGGTCGATATCTTCCAGCAAAATTTGATATTGACTCCATTCATCCCGGTCCTCCAGGCGAAAAAGCTTCTCGATCCGGTGATCATTGCCTTCAATGACCCCCGTGCCCTTCACCGCAAAGCCAATCCCTTTGCCGATGATGACATATTCTTTGCCGTTCTTGCTCCCCTGCACCATAACAACGTTATTGCCGATTACGCGTTGTACTTGAAATTGCTCGTGCTCCCGTATCAAGTTCTCCCCTCTTTCCAGTGATTGTCAGGTGAAAGGTATAAAAAAGAGCCAAGAATAGTCTCAATAAATAAGACAATCCTTGGCTCATGCCCTTTACGGTAACACGCCACTAAACTATAAATGATCATTTATAAGGTTCATAATAAATCATACCCGGGCAGGCGTCAATGGTAATTTTCAAATTGTCAAGTCGGGCGTAAGTCTCAGCTTTCACGATCCTCCAGTAGTCTGCACATCTGAGAGACTACCTCCTGCAGCACTACTGGCTTGCTCATAAAACCAGAAGCCCCTGCTGCCAGGCACTTCTCACGGTCCTCCTTCATCGTCTTGGCCGAGATCGCCAGGATTGGCAGCTTCGTCAGAAGCAGCTCTTCCCGGATAATGCTTAACGTATCATAGCCATCGAGATTCGGCATCATGATATCTAGCAGAACGATATCAATGTCGTCATGCTCTCTAACCATTTGTAGGCACTCAAAGCCCGTTTGAGCGGTTAAGATCCCCATGTCATACGGTTCTAGTCCCTTTTCAAGAGCAAAGATATTACGCACATCATCATCGACGATAAGCACGGTCCGGCCTTGCAGTTGTTCATATTGCTTGTCGAACTGATCTGCGTTCTGCCGATATGTAGAGTTCGCCGCCGGGGTGCGGTGATCTGTTGTTGATGCTGCCGTTTCAGACCATTGAGCACCCGGAATGTAACCCTCTCTAGTCTCCTCTTCCCGGCAAGGCAGATAGAGCGTAAAGGTGCTACCTTCCCCAGGTGTGCTACTCAGTGTAATATGGCCGCCTAACAGTCTGGCGAGTTGAAGTGAAATTGAAAGTCCGAGTCCTGTACCGCCAAATTTGCGGGCTGTAGAACCGTCGGCTTGACGGAAGGCTTCGAAAATCAATTGGCTATTCTTCTCGGAGATACCGATACCGCTGTCGGTTACTGCAAAGGCAAGCACCGGCTCCTCTGGTACATAGCTCTGGGACTGGAAAGCATCCAGCCTGGACACTTCTACTTTTACACTGCCTTGCTCGGTGAACTTAAAGGCATTCGACAGCAGATTGCGCAGGATCTGATGAAGTCGTAGCTCATCCGTGTAGAATATGTTCGGCACACTTTCATCCAGAATTACTGTGAACTCCAGATTCTGCTGCTCCGCTATTTTTCCAAAATAGGATAGCATGAGGGTAGGCAATTCCGTCAAATTGACAGCATCCACCTCAACTAACATTTTTCCAGCTTCGACCTTGGATAAGTCCAGAATATCGTTGATCATGCTGAGCAATTCACTTCCTGAAGAATGAATCACCGCTGCATAATTCTGTTCTTCCTCATTTAGTGATTCATTGCGATTCTCTGACAGCAGTTGGGAAAGAATAAGCATGCTGTTCAGCGGTGTACGTAGCTCATGCGACATATTGGCAAGAAACTCCGATTTATAACGTGAGCTCTGCTCAAGCTGTTCGTTATACTTCTCCAGCTCTATCGCGGAGCGCTCCGCCATCGACTTCTGAATCTCCAGCTCACTATTTAATGTCAGCAGTTCCTTTGTGTAGCTCTGCAGTTCTTCCGCTTGTACCTGAAGCTCTTCGGACTGTACCTGAAGCTCTTCATTCATAACCTGTGATTCTCCGTACAGTTTCTGGATCTCCATCCGTGTCGTGACCGAATTCAACGTGACACCTAGCATATTCACAAGCTTAGACAGAAGTTCAAAATGGAAGGGAGCCCACTTGGTCAATGAGGCAATCTCAAGTACGGCTAGTGTCTTGTTCTCAAAAATGACCGGGGCCAAGGTGAGATAACGCGGGGCGGTTCTGCCTAGCCCGGAATTAATACTGATGTAATCCACTGGCAGATCCTCCAGGACCCTAAGTGTCATATCCTGTGCACATTGACCGACCAGACCTTCCCCGGACTTAATCTTTTTCACACCAACAGAATTCTCACTGTCATCACTACCCGCGTAGGAATAGATCCGCTCAAAGCTGTCTTCCGCATTCAGCACATACACAGCACCGTATTGCAGTTCCAGAATAGATGCCAGCTTGTTCAGAAAGGTTCTGCACAAAACGGTCAAATCTGTAGTTTCCTGAAGCAGAATAGACATCACACTTAATTGCTCACTGCCCCATTGATCCCGTTCCACAGTCTCGAGCAGACGGTTAGTGGCATCTCCGAGGTCATACAGCTCATCGTGTGTCCTAACTCGGACCCGTTCAGACAAATTACCTCCGCTGGCAATGTTGTTAATGGCAAGAATAACACGTCTGAGCGGACTCACGATACTTCTTGCAATCAGTGCGGTAATGAACGCAGCAAATACAGCCACGAGACCCCATAAAATGTACATCGTCAGCAGTAATTTGTGGTTTCCTTCTTTCAGAGTGATGATCCGTTCATTGGTAAGGGCCCGTTCGTTGTCGAGAAAATATTCGGACTGGGAACGGATAGAATCAACAATGGATTTGCCGGTATCATCTTGAAAAAAGCGGTTCACGGCTTCATTCTGGCCATTGCGCTTAAGATCAATGACGTATTGTCCGGCATCCTCGATCCATTTTTCAATATTGACCATGATCGTCTGTAGATTCTTAACTTGAGCGGGATTGTCGGCAATCAGGCCATTTAGCTTGGCGTAATTGATGCGCCACTCCGCCAGACCGTTATTATACGGAGGCAGATATTCCATCTTGCCCGTGAGTGCATAGCCTCTCTGACCTGTCTCCATATCCAGCACATTCTTCTCAATCTGATAGGTTAGCTCATGAACCTTCATATCGTGATCACTAAGAAAAACAGTCTCGGCTTCCAGCTTGCTAATCCTTGCCGATACTATGAGCAGAAAGAGTCCAAGCATTAACAGAATCATGAAATACCCCAGTGCGATCTTGCCACGAATCTTCAGGTTCCATACCCGTCTATCGACCAAAAGCTTAACCCCCATCAGCGTCTGTCATTAGTGAATTCCGGTGAGCGTGGATTATGAGATTACAGGAAGCTCTCGGTGCGCGGAATTCTGTCCTTGAGCTGACGGATATTGGCCTCTAGTTTCAGAATGACATCCTCCAGATCCATCGGGTCAATCCCGCGGACAATGGTTGGCGGAGCAACAGCGGCTTTAGCCTCAGCTTTGAGTTCGCGCAGCTCCAGCTGCTGTTCCTGCCATTTGTCCATCAGATCAGCGATGGTAGCGTAGAAACGTTCATAATCTTTAATCACACTATCCAAAAATGTATCTACTTCCTCCGCATCATATCCACGAAGCTTCATGCCGAATTCCTTCTCATGTATCGTAAGGGCATCGAGCGTTATTCCTAATTGGCTGAATAGTTTTCTTTGTTTGTCCAATCGACGTTTCATATGTTCGTCCATCTGTAATACCTCCAAGTATATACTGCAATAATTCCAGCAGTACTCATTATAACAGGGCGCGGGCCCCCTGAAAATATCACTGAAATTGCTAATCTCCCCCCGCAGTCGAAGCTTTTCCAAATCCAGGGATAAGGCAGCCTAATAACACAGATTCAAGACCCGTTTATTAAAAATTGTCAGTGACCGCTTTATTCAGAATTCCGAGACAACGGTCCAGGTCGGTCTTTACCTGCTTTTTATAAAGTTTGGCTTTCTCCTCGCCATCTGAAGTGAAGTGATAGAGGACGATTTCCTGAAAATCAACCTTGGGATCATTCCCCTTCAACTGCTTGGTACGGTACAAAATGCCTTGCTGCACCAACTCGTGCAGCGCACGGTAAATCTCGCTCTGCGGAGGAGCGTATCCGTGCGATTTGAATTCCCGTCGCATATCCTCCAACATCTGATAACCATATCCGCGATGCTGCTCCACCATTGTTATCAGATACACCTTAATAAAAGCCCGTTGGGCAATCATAAAAGCCATGCCAAGATACACCTCCTGATGTGTAAATACCCAATCCTATTTATTCCTGCTATGAATCTAGTATAAGCACTATTTTCCAACTTTCACAACCTGAAATAAAGGCAAGGGGTTCACTTTTTCTGAGAGAGATGTATTTGAGGAGAGTATTTGTTTGGTTTTGCAGGTGAGATTGGTGGAGGACTATGGATTTATCTCTTTTCTATTGTGAATTTTTCATATGTTGAAATGTGGGCGGTAGTTATTAAAAAAAGGCTGCATTCGTACGGATTTCCGTAGAAAATGCAGCCTTTTGTTGGCTATTTTACTGGTCTCGTACGGCTGGTTGGAGCCGCCTGGAGCGGATCGTCCGGCCAATAGTGCTTAGGATATCGCCCCTTCAGGTCTTTCTTAACTTCGAAATAGGTATTACGCCAAAAGCTCGCAAGATCCGATGTAACCTGCATGGGCCTTCTTGCTGGCGACAAAAGGTGTAGTAAGACTGGTACTCTTCCCCCGCCAAGTCTCGGCGTATCCTGCTGACCGAACATTTCCTGCAGTCGTACCGCCAGCACGGGAGCTGCCGGATTCCCGTAATCTATAGGCAAGCGCGAGCCGCTTGGCACGGTAATATGGGTGGGAGCTTCCTGTTCGAGCGTCTGGCGCTGCTTCCAATCGAGCAGATCCTCCAGCGCTCGACCCAAAGGCAGCCGCTGAAGATCGCGCAGGCTACGCATCCCGTGCAGATAAGGACCCAGCCAGTCAGCGAGTGACTCCAAAAGCGCGTCATCAGATACATCCGGCCAATCCTCACGCAAGCCATGCATGAACATCATCCGCTGGCGAAGCTGCTGCGGTCCCTTCTCCCAGGGCAATACATCCAGACCTTCAGAAGCAATGGCCGCCAGCAGTCCCTCTGCTGCCTCTTCTGCCGAAGGACGCTCATGGGTTGTCTCCTTGAGAATAAGGGCGCCCAACCGGGTGCGACGCCGGGCCTTAACGCTCCCGCTATCCTTGTCCCAATAGACTTCGGCTTCTTCCACTATGCTGTCCCCATGATGGGACAGCAGCTGCGCTTCACTCAGCTCTGCAGCCAGCAAAATCCGGCTTTGCGGGCCCTGGTCATCCACGGAGGCGGCCACAATATACGCGGAGCGTTCCAGCGGCTGCCCTTCCCTCATCGCCGCCCCCCGGCCTCCTGACAGCAGAAACGCGCCTTCGCCGCGTCTCTGCCCGATCCGGTCGGGGTAGGCGAACGACAGCAGCAGCCCACATAAGCTGCTGTCCGGCTCTTCCCCTGGCGAGGCCTTCAGCTGCGCCAGGTAGTTCCGGCTCTCGCGCTGCACTGTGCGCAGCGCCGCAAGATCAGCTCCGCCGCCATCAGATCCGGCGGAGCGCTCGAACCGGACCAGCGCCTCTACGCGCAGCGTGAGGTCGCAATCTCCCCCGGCGGGACCGCGCAGCAGGTCCCGCTCCTGCAGCAGCGCGGCCAGCCGGCAGGCCAGCGGGGCAGCGCCAAGCCCTTGCGCGCGCAGCAGCATATGCGCGATGCGCGGGTGCGCACCCAGCGCGGCCATGCTGCGGCCGTGCGGGGTGATGGCGCCGCTGGCGTCCAGCGCGCCCAGCTGGCGCAGCAGCGCGGCGCCCTGCGCGTAAGGCGCGGCGGGCGGCGCATCTAGCCAGGGCAGGGCTGCCGGGTCCGGCACGCCCCACACGGCCAGTTCAAGAGCGAGCTGCGTCAGATCGGCTTCCATGATCTCCGGCACGTTCTCGTCCGGGAGTCGATAATGCTCCTCCTGGCTCCATAGCCTGTAGCAGACACCGGGAGCTGTACGGCCCGCCCGGCCACGCCGCTGGTCGGCCGAAGCCTTCGACACCGGCACCGTCTCCAGGCGCGGCATCCCCGTACGCGGCGAGAACACTTGAGTGCGCCGCAGTCCGGTATCAATGACCGTGCGAACGCCTTGAATCGTCAAGCTCGTCTCGGCGATAGAGGTCGCCAGCACGACCTTGCGCTGGCCCGGCACCGCTGGAGCAACCGCAGCGTCTTGTGCAGTCTGCGGCAGCTGTCCATAAAGCGGCCGCAGGATCGTACCTTGCGGCAGAATAGCGGCTTCCAGCTCCCGCTGGGTCCGGCGGATCTCCCGCTCTCCCGGCAGAAACACGAGGACATCCCCCGGCTGCTCAGCCAAGGCTCTCCGTACAGCCGCAGCAGCCGATTTCTCGATATAGGCCGACGCAGGAACAGGCGTATAGACTGTTTCTACCGGATAGGTCCGCCCAGGACAATCCACTACAGGAGCGCCCCCCAGCAGAGCTGATACCCTCTCTGTCTCCAGTGTCGCCGACATGATCAGGATGCGAAGATCCTCCCGAAGCACCGCCTGCGCTTCCAGCGTCAACGCCAGACCCAGATCGGCATGCAGGCTACGTTCGTGGAACTCATCGAAGATCACAAGCCCCACATCGCCGAGGGTAGGATCGGTTTGCAGCATCCGTGTCAGCACGCCTTCAGTGACGACAATGATCCGTGTCTGAGGGCCGACTTTAGTATCCATGCGCATTCGGTACCCTACCGTCTGTCCTACACTTTCACCCATTTGAGAAGCAATGTAGGTCGCAGCAGAACGAGCCGCCAGTCTGCGGGGCTCCAGCATCAGGATGGTCTTGCCCTCCATCCATAGCTCGTCCAGAAAGGCCGGGGGCGTTCCGGTAGTTTTACCTGCTCCCGGCTCTGCTACGAGAATAGCGTTTGTACTAGAAGCCAGTATATTTTTCAGGTCAGGAAGCACCTGGTGTATTGGAAGTTGTTCCATCGTATCTCTCCGTTATCTGTTAATATCGTTACTGCTCATCTTCCCGGAGCATCTGGTCTCGAATCTGGTCACCATATTGCTGAAACGCTGCGCTATTATCCATTCCACGCTGACGTAGAAGTTCTTGTAGACGTATTCTTTTGAGGGACAATCTGCACTCAAGTGACTTCTCCTCCTCTGAATCGTCATTGCCGCTTCGGCGGCAGACTGCCAATAATTCCTCAAGGGTTACACATTCAGCACGAAGCGTAAGTTCTTCCGGTAACACACCGGCATTCTTCATCAGCTTGTAGGACACTCTCAGGTCTTCCGGTACACCAGACAAATCTTCGATCTCCAGCGGTTTGCCATGCCCCGGCAAATTCTGAAATTCACCCCGGGTCATGGCCTCCTGAATGCGCTGCTCCGCCAGCCAGGAGAAAATCTCCATTTCCATAACCTCCTTTTATGTAAACGCGGGTCATTCTAGGACCAAACCTCAAACACTGCTTTACATCATTATATAGGAAAAGCCTTTATTGAGACATGAGATTACTGGTGTAAGCAATTTGTCGGTAGTTACGCCATTGTCCCTAGAAGTGGATTTGCTCTTTAAATATAAAAATCCGCTATTCTAAACCCCTGAAGGCAAGAATGGCGGATGATTGCTTAAATTCTTTTTACTTTATTCAATTCCGGAAATGAAAGCCTACCTATGCCTTCCACCTGTATCTCCAGCGGATAAAACTCCGCAATCAGATTGGAGAAGAACCACTGACGGCCTCTTTTCACTACGATGCCCAGGCCCGTTTCATCCCCAACCGGGGTGAAGCCTTCGTTACCCTCTCCCCAGCTTGGAATTCCCCATTCATTCAACTGTCTCACAAGTGGAAGGACTTCATCGGTGACCATTCCAACTTCGCTGACGCCAAGGAGCGCACTGGCTGAGAAAGGCACCTCCGCAGGATGGTCCAGATGATGACGGGCGATGAATTCCAGCAAGTTTCCTGAAGGGTCTTCAAAGTAAAAGGCATGTGCGTTCCAGCTTTCAAAGAACACTTCATCCTCCCCCTTCACCTCGTTCAGCGCAAGTCTTGACTTGGCCCATGCTTTAGCTTCGGCAAATTGCTGGGCCGGTATATTAAATGCTAGATGGTAGCAGGGTTTCTCTGACGTGTCTACTGCATGGAAGGTTACTTTCGTAGTGCCAATCTGTACAGCAAACTGTCCCGGAGATTCAACGGAGATCTCAAGTTCCAGCTTGTCTCTATAGTAGTTTTGGGTATCTTCTAAATTTCCAGTCCAAAGCGTTACTTCTTTAATAATCATAATGCACCTCTCAGCCTTTTGTTGTTTAGTCCTTATCAATTCGTCGTTAAAACTGCAATATCTACACTCTAAAGGCTGCTGCGCTCAGGGCCTTCTTATACACTAATGGCTCTCTTTCAAGATTACCCTTGTGCACCTTATTTTTAATCACTCCCTGCAAATTTGTCCACATAAAAAACAAGGACTGACCTGATTAAGTAATCAGCCAGCCCCTCTACTTCTATTTATCCAGGTGAGTTACATCCACCTTTACCGTTAGCGATCCCGCGTTGCCCCGGTATACCCCTTTGACAGGCACAATATCCTTGTAGTCCCTTCCGTGCCCCAGCTTAATGTACCGCCAGTTCACTTCAGTGTCGTTAGTAGGATCAAAGCCCAGCCAGCCCGTACCCGGAATGTGGGTCTCTACCCATGCATGCGAAGCCTGTTCAAAATCCGCATTTCCTCCCTGTAAATCCCCAACAAAATGATATCCACTCACATACCTTGATGGCAACCCGACGCTTCGGCAGACCGCGATCATCAAATGCGCATAATCCTGACAGACGCCGCGTTTGAGCTTTAATGCTTTTTTTACCGTTGTATTCACACTCGTTGCCTCCGGGTCATACGTAAACTGCTCAAAGATCGTCGAAGATAGCTGTTTGACCCATTCATACATCCCTTCGGCGGCGTCAAAAGGATACTGTGAAGCAAACTCAACCAGTTCACGCGTCACTTCCGTATAGCTAGTTGGCAAAATAAATTCGATATACCGGTTCTGGAACCTGGGGTCCTCCAGCAGCTTCACCTGCTCCGCCAGGGGGATGGACGGCAGACCAGCACCTTGCGCTTTATCGAGTGTCACCACCGTAGCTTTGGTATGGATAACCATCTCGGTATGTGGCTTATTCACTGAATAGGCGTGAACGCGGTTGCCGAAAAAATCCTCGTACGTCAGCAGATTCGCCGGCGGATGCACCTCCACCTCATGGTGATAACAGGACTGACGATAGTTGGTACGCGGCGTGAGCCGAATTTCATTGACACTGTCCGTAACCGGCTCGGGGTAGGTATATGTTGTTGTATGATGGATTAGGATTTTCATGCTGAGATGCCTTCCCGCCGAAAAAAGGCGCCTTCCATCGTTTTACCCAGCCGCTCGCAGGATTGTACCAGCGCTTGCAGCACATGATCCACCATGTCGCCGGACATTTCCTCCTTCTCCATATAATCCAGTTCCGCCTGAATTCTACCCGCTTGGCGGATCACTCGCTCATACCCTGACCCTTTGTCAGATGCATCAAGCTCTAGAGCTGCCAGATGTTCGCCCAGCTTATGAAAGGAAAAACAGATCGACCTCGGAAATTGCGCGCTTCCAATCAGAAACTCCAGAATACTCTCCGGTGAGACCGCATCGGCATAATACCGCCGGAAGGCTTGGTATCCGCTCACGGATTTGAGCACCGCCTGAAGCTGGGTGTACATTGCATTGATGTCTTTATCCTTGCATGATGCCGTGACCGACTGAAGGATCCGTGTCGTATTCTCCGCACGTTCCAGGAAACGCCCGCTCTCAATAAAATGCCACTCATTTCCCCGCACCATCACCGATTGTTCTGCGCCGAGGAACATGGCCGTCCGCTCCTTAACGTGACGATAGAACTGATGCGGTCCGCGCATAATATCCGCCACTGAGCGTTCTCCCAGCCAGAGATTAAAGCTATTCACGATATCCCACAGCTCACTAGGCAGATGCTGGCGCAGGGTGCGCAGATTATTTCTGGCATGATGGACACAGGAGAAGAGAGAATTGGGGTTGCCGAGATCCAGCGTAATGAAGGACAACACATCCTGCTCGGAGAAGGTTTCGAACTGCTGTCTGTATTCACTTCGTACCCCGAGTGCATCGATCAGCCGTGACCATTTATGACCTTCCTCCTGAAAATCCGCCTCTTGCTGAATATGATAATGCACGTCGATCAGCCGTGCGTGGTTCTCTGCCCGTTCAATATACCGGCCTATCCAAAATAACGCCTCTGCATTGCGATTCAGCATCGTCAGCCACCCCTTTATCTAATTTAGAATATCAGGCCATCACCCAGGTATCCTTAACCCCGCCACCCTGTGAGGAATTGACAACAAGCGAACCTTCCTTCATGGCCACGCGAGTTAGCCCGCCAGGGATCACATGCGGCTTGCAGTCCGCTCCCATCAGGACAAATGCTCTAAGGTCGATGTGCCGTGGCGTCATTCCCCCGGACTCGGACAGTACCGGCGCTCTAGACAAGGACATGATGGGCTGGGCAATATAACGCTCCGGCTCGGCCAGAATCTTCAGACGAAACTCATTTTGTTCATCCCGGGTCGCCTCACTACCAATCAGCATGCCGTATCCGCCGGATAGCGATGTTTCTTTGACAACCATATCCTCCAAGTGGTCCAGCACGTACTGGCGCTCCTCCGCTTTGGACAGCAAATAGGTTGGCACATTGTCCAGAATCGGTTCTTCCTTGAGGTAATATCGAATCATGTCCGGTACATAAACGTAAATAGCCTTGTCGTCAGCCACCCCCGTTCCCGGAGCATTGGCAATCGCAATATTGCCTGCCCTGTAGGCATTCATGAGCCCGGCTACACCGAGTAACGAATCGGGTTGAAAGGCCAATGGATCAATATAGTCATCATCCAATCTTCGGTACAGTACATCCACACGACGTAGACCATCCATAGATTTTAAATAGATTTTATGATCACGGGCAACCAGATCACGTCCCTCGACCAGATGAATTCCCATCTGTTGTGCGAGGAAGGCATGCTCGTAATACGCCGAGTTATATTCACCTGGTGTCAGCAGTGCGATGACCGGGTCCCGCGTCCGTGAAGGAGATAAGCTGCGCAGCACGGATAAAAAGCAGTTGAGGCTGTGCTCCACATCCCGAATGGAGCTGGCAAAGGAAAGTTCAGGGAACAGCTGATTCATCAGCGATCTCCCTTTGAACAAATAGGAAAAACCTGATGGTGTACGCAGGTTATCTTCCAGCACATAATACTTTCCATCATGATGGCGGATAAGATCAATACCGGAGGTAGTGACGTAGGCCCCGCCTGGAACACGCAGTCCCGCCATCTCTGGCCGGAAATAACAATTAGAGAGGATCATTCGACGCGGCACGATTCCATCTTTCACAATGTTCTGCTCATGATAAATATCATGAATGAACAAATTGAGCGCCGTAATGCGCTGTACGATCCCGGCTTCCAGCCGCTCCCATTCCTCCTTCGGGATAATCCGCGGCATCATATCAAAGGGGATCGTCCGTTCCATTGGATGGTCCTGAGCCGGATTATACAGTGTAAATGTAATGCCTTCTTCCATCATCCGACGCTGCATGAGATTCTGCTTCCCCTGCAGCTCTTCGGGACTCATTCCGGCAAACATGCGGCTCACATGTTGGTAGTGGGACCTAACACTCCGCGCATCGGCATACATCTCATCATAGTAATGAAATAGCGGATACGAGGATAGGCCAAGCAATGGATCCAGTTTGGACATGAGCCCGACACCCCTCTCAGATTAATGTAATGTTCTCTTACAATAAATTCGTTTATTCTAGAAAATAATGTGAATTCATGCTGGTTTTATTTTCATTCTACGTATCCACAAGCTTTCATGTCAATATATATAACAACAAAATGTTGTTTTCACCCTGACAGGTATTGTGTAATCGCTTTCTCATATCCTTTTTGTGTATAGCAAGAGCGTCGATGTAAATTTCACAGCAATTGTAGGCTCGATGCTATGAATATCCCTATTGTTGTGAATTTTTCATATGTTGTATTTTTTACTCATTGAACTTTTAGCCTATGTCTTCAGTGTCTTCAGCAGCGAGGGCATGTCACCTGGATATAACGGGGAGATCGAGGCATAATAGCCGTGTGATTGGGCACAGCTAGCCAATTGTAGAGAACGCATTTAAAAAACAAACATAGCCAAGAAAAAAGAGACTTAATATAAGAAGGCTCGAAGTGTAATTAACGGCATTTTTGTACCTTAAATCCTCTACAACTAAGGATTAATAGAGATTAAGTGCAATATTGTACCTTATATCTTCCAGAATACCTCGTCCAGCATGCTTTTTCGAAAAATAGGATACAATAATGTCCTTATTTACCTCATTTGCCTATATTAAAGAAAAATAAGGTACAAAATGTCGTTAGTTGAGGCGATAAACTCCCTTTTCCATTGTTAAGACGATTGATGAAGAGGAATTTACCGCTTCTAGTGGTGGAAATCTGTCGACAGTCACGTTCCTGCGCTAGCTGTCCTAAGGAAAGCTTTCAGGCGAATGCTTTGCCCCTACAGTTTCAAACTTCCTCATTCGCTCATCTTCGCTTTTTGTAAATTTCTTTTGTTCGGCCCATACATTGTGTTCCGCACTCTTTTCAGAGTTTTGTTAACTTTATTAAGACTATGTTAAATAACATCAATTCGATTGACGATGATTTTGGGATGTTGCTATAATCAATTTGAAATTGACACGTTCCAAAAATAATGAAAAAGGGAGACTTTTATGAACACCAAATTCAAACGGATGGTCCTGCCTCTACTCGGTCTTGTACTCACCAGCACGCTCGCTGCATGTGGGAATCAATCTTCCAACACCAATGCAACCAATGCCGTAAGCCCGACTGAGGCCGCTAGTTCTGCCAAGGCTCCACTCGTTGTCTACACCAATTCCGCTTCTGACGGCAGAGGCGATTGGCTGAAAGAACAAGCTAAAGAAAAAGGCTTCGATCTGCAAATCGTAGAAGGTGGCGGCGGTGATATTGCCAACCGTCTGATTGCCGAGAAGAACAAGCCGGTAGCCGACATTATTTATGGTTTAAGCACGGTGAACTATGTAGAATTCAAGTCTCAGGACATGCTGGAGCAGTACAAGCCGGCTTGGGCAAGTGAAGTTCCTGAGGGCTTAAGCGATAAAGACGATTATTACCACGGAATTGTGAAGCAAGCGATCCTGATGATTTATAACTCTAAGTTGTACAACGAAAGTACCGCTCCTAAAGACTGGCCGGATCTGTGGAACGACCCGCAGTTCCATAATAAATACGACGCACCGGGAACGAACGATCTGGGCGGCGCTACTGTTCGTGCGGTTCTGGCCGGCATTCTCGTTCGTTATCAGGACCCGAATGGCGAGTACGGAATCTCTCAGCAGGGCTGGGATGCCATGAAGAACTTCTTTAAATACGGTTTCTACAAAGCCGAAGGCGAAGATTTCTACGCCAACCTGGCTAGCGGAAAGTCTCCTTTTGGCCCAATGTTCTCTAGCGGTATAGCTTCGAGAGAGAAGCAATACAACGTCAAAGCCGGAATTGTAAAACCGGCAATCGGCGTCCCTTATATCGTCGAGCAAGTGGCAATTGTCAAAGGCACGAAGAACCTGGATACTGCCAAAGCCTTTGTCGATTGGTTCGGTAGTGCCGAGGTGCAGACAGAATGGTCCAAGCAGTTCTCTACCATGCCAGCTAACAGCAAAGCGCTCGAGAACGCTGCACAGGATCTTAAAGATCTGGATGCTTCCCTCAAACAACAGCCGATCGATTGGGAGTTTGTGAACAAGAACATCAACAACTGGGTTGAGAAAATCCAGCTTGAGCTTTTGCCGTAATTCAGTATCATGACCATCCCGGCAGCAGGAGTACAGTGTGCCTCAACACGGCGCGCCAGCCTCCTCTGCCGGGTGGCTTTATTTTATACAACAAGCGAGGAGCCGGGGAATCATGATCGAGTTTAGAGAGATAGAAATTAAATATAACGATTTTATCGCTGTGAAGAACTTGAATTTAAAGATTGCAGAAGGCGAATTCTTCACCATGCTAGGCCCTTCCGGCTGTGGCAAAACAACTACGTTACGAAGCCTCGTTGGATTTGTCAGCCCGACGCACGGCTCCATTCATGTAAATGGCAAGGACATTACACAATTACCTGTAGAGAAACGGGATATCAGTATGGTTTTTCAAAGCTATGCATTGTTCCCGACCCTCAATGTATATGAGAACATCGCCTTCGGCCTGAAGGTCAAAAAAATGTCCAAAGAACAGATTGAAGCCGAAGTGGCAGAAATCGCTCAGAAGGTAGACCTGAGTCAAGCCCAATTGCGTAAAAAAGTATCCGAGCTGTCAGGCGGACAACAGCAGCGTGTAGCTATCGCCAGAGCTCTGGTGCTAAAGCCTAGCATTCTTGTGCTCGACGAGCCCCTCTCCAATCTCGATGCCAGCTTGCGGGGCCAACTGCGAAATGAGCTGAAAAGTCTGCAAAAGAAGTTTGGCATTACCACGATCTATGTAACCCATGATCAGGAGGAAGCCCTGACCTTGTCGGATCGCATCGCCGTGTTCAATCACGGAGCCGTGGAGCAAGTCGGTACGCCGCACGAAATTTACAGTCAGTCTGCGACCGAGTTTGTATGCAATTTTATCGGAGACATCAATACATTGGAACGTTCTATCATTGAAAAGGTGAACACAACATCAGGCCAGTCATTCGACCCGGCGAAAGCCGCCTATCTAAGAACTGAGAAAATCTACACCTCCCTGCCAGAGGGAAATCCCGAGGCGTTTACTACACTGACGGCACGCGTGATCGACGCTGAATACTACGGTTTATATACGAAATATACGTTTGAAATAGGTGGGGCCCTCCTGAAAAAGGTGGAGATTGAGGACGGACGAAACCGCTGCATCATCGGAAATGAAATAGATATTTATATTCGCCCGGACGATATTTTGCAATATTAGGAGGCTTTCCCCATGACAATAGAGCGCATTAAAAGATACGTAACTCCGGGGAAACTCTCCCTGCTTATTGCAGGTTTGTTCTTGACCTGGTTTATTGTTGCTTTCTTGCTTTATCCCAATCTCAACCTGCTGAAGAGCGTGTTTTGGGCCAACGGAAGCTTCTCGATCGAACCTCTTCAGAAACTGCTGCACTCCAAAAGAGCGCTGAAAGGCCTGCTAAATAGCTTTATTCTCGCCGTCTCGATGGTCATTACGGTGAATGTCGTCGGTATTTTTCTAGTGTTTGTTACGGACTATTTCGATATTAAAGGCTCTAAGCTGCTACGGATCGGCTATTATACTACGCTTGTATACAGCGGCATCGTGCTGGTGTCAGGCTACAAATTTTTGTACGGCGAGCAGGGCTTTATTACGAAATTTCTGCTCCTACTCTTCCCTTCTTTTCCGGCGGACTGGTTCCACGGATACTGGGCAGTACTGTTCGTCATGACCTTTGCTTGTACGTCCAATCATGTCTTGTTCTTGTCGAATGCCATTCGCAAAATCGATTACCAAACCGTGGAGGCCGCACGCAATATGGGCGCTTCCCCCTTTTACATTTTACGAAGAGTTGTACTGCCCGTGCTGCAGCCCTCTTTATTCGCGATTACGATCTTGCTGTTTCTGACGGGTCTTGGGGCTACCTCCGCGCCGCTGATTGTTGGGGGAACTGAATTCCAGACGATTACCCCGTTAATTCTGGCCTTTTCAAAAAGCCCAACCTCTCGGGACATGGCATCCGTGCTGGCGATCATCTTGGGGGTGGCTACACTGATTCTGTTGACCTTTCTTCGTAAGGCGGAGAAAAAAGGGAACTTTATCTCGGTCTCCAAGGTAAAATCGGAAATCGTGAAGCAGAAAATCACCAACAAATGGCTGAACGCACTGGTTCACATCATTGCCTATCTTCTATTTGTAATCTATACAGTACCGGTTCTGTTGACAGTCATCTTTTCCTTTACGGACGCTTACAGCATCTCTACTTCCACCTTGTCCTGGGATCATTTTACGATCAGCAACTATAAGCTGCTCTTTACCAACGCGGATGCGTATCAACCTTATCTGATCAGTATTGTTTACGCTGCTGGAGCTGCCGTGATCGTCGTCGCCCTGTCACTCCTTGTTTCTCGCATTCTCCATAAGTACAGCAATCTCTTTACTACAGCGCTGGAGTACGCGATGCTGATCCCTTGGCTGCTGCCTTCTACACTAATTGCGCTGGGAATGATCCTTACCTATGACTCGCCAAAATGGATTATGGCCAACCAGGTGTTGACCGGTTCGATGTGGATCTTAATGATCGCTTATATCATTGTGCTGATTCCGTTCACGCTGCGGATGCTCAAAGCCGCTTTCTTCACCATTGATGCCTCCCTGGAGGATGCAGGCCGAAGTCTTGGGGCTAGTGCTTTCTATACATTCAGAAGAGTACTGCTCCCCATCGTTCTTCCTTCAACACTGGCGGTGCTTGCGCTCAACTTCAACAGTCAATTAGCAGACTATGATCTGACAGTCTTCCTGTACCACCCGCTGTTCAAGCCACTGGGCATCGCCATTCAAAATGCGACAAGCGGACAAACCTCTTCCGATACCCGGGCGCTCGGGCTTGTGTATTCGGTCATGTTGATGGTAATTTCGTCTGTGGCTCTCTATTTGGTCTATGGGAGGAAGTCAAAAGCCTAAGGTTTGGCTGATGGTGAAAAATAAAGCCCCTATGATTGTTGCAATCCTAGGGGCTTTATTTTGTGGTTCATTGGGAGAGTTTGCTGCCGCCCAACCGAGGTTGATAGCCAAATTACCGCCTGCTGAGTCTCCCATAACAATTAATCTATTATTGACTCCATCCTATTCTTCAAAAAAAGGAATTGCTAATCTACATGTGTATCCTTCTTTGCGAGCTACTTTAGATTAAACGCCTCGTTCCTGTAAACGCCGAACTTTGGTATACAGGAAGTACCTGCGAGCAGCAATGCTTCCCAAGGGAAGAAACAGTAGAGCGCTGCTCAGGATGTGGAAAGTATTATGCGTATCTAGTGAACTGACGAGCTGGCGTAGCAACAAAACCACGATCAGGAGAATGCTGCTTGCCAACGATCCTTTCGACATAATTTTCCCTGACTCCGGATGAATTCGAATCCGTTCCAAATAGGCTCGGCATGCGCCAATACCACAACCGATCACAAGACATAGAATATATAGCAGCATACTACTCACGGTCAACGTTGTTTGGGCTATGCTGGTAAACACTACATACGCTAGGATGGCAGGTAAAAGCCATAAACGGGTGGTATTTACTTCTTTTTCCTTAAGCGATAACAGCAGAACAATTACAATTACAATCAGAATATTCATCATGCTTGTTTCCTCACTTTCTCCATGTGTTCTTCGGTGTACATTTAGTTTATCCGAATTCACCATGGATTAAGTCCACCCATAGATGGATTGAATCACTTGTTCACTTCCATCACCAGGCTTAGTGCCTCTAGCGAAAATAAACCAGGAATTGATTCATTCTGATATTAAACCCCAGGTGGCTCCTCAATTCCTAAGCGACGTACAAAAGCTAACCACTGTTTTGTTCGATCTAGAAGAGCCGTTACCTTGATTCTTACACCCTCATAATTTGATATCTAGGTTCACCTTCAACTTATACACTGTCTTTTCACAGTATTTATAAATTTTTATCACTAGCATCCATTCCTCACACTGACCTCATTCATGCTTGGGCAGCTATGTTATAATAAAACAGAATAATCCAAGCGAGGTGAAGCCAGTGAAATGGGAAGAGATTACCAATTTACACCCAAGTCGTTTTGTACTGGTGGAAGCAATCAAGGTAAGCTCAAGCAACCATGTGCGTCAATTAGAGGATATGGCGGTCATTCAAGACTACGATAATCCGCAAGAGGCGTGGAACGGCTATAAAGAGCTGCACAAGCTCCACCCGACTCGTGAGCTATATGTATATTCCATACGAGCAGAAACGATGTTGAGACCGTGGAGGAATTATTCTCAGGAGTGCGGCAGCGAACATAAAGCTACAATTGCTACAAGGTTTGCCTATCATTTCATTGACCATAAGCCATAATGAAAAATCCATCTTTTTGCATAATGTTCTATTTGATACAGGCTGTGCGGCAACCGTTTTTGATACCGATGCTTTAGCTGCAATAAGTATCCACATTGATTTTATAAATGGACGAGTCAAGCGGATGTATGGAATAGGAGGAACAAGTGAGATTTGCTATGAGCAGCAAGTTTCCGACCTTTGCATAGAAAATATAAAATATTGATCTGACTGATTTTCCAATTCAGCTTGGTTCGATTCAAGAGCCTACTAGCTTTGATGGAATTCAACTTGAAAATTAGACCAAGCGATACTACCCAACAAGGGAAGTTATCACTTGGTCTAGTTGTATATTGGGTGCATTAATTGAACGCCATTTCCACCACTCCCACTAGGGCGGGTTACTTATTGTTATTTTATGAACGATGAAGTTCTGTTTGTTTCAACCTCTCATTCCGGTAAGGAGACAATAACGAAGGCCAGTCGGTTTGAATAATATCGACCTTCTTCTCGATTATTTTTCCCCAGCCGAGATCAGGGCTTTGAATAATCGACGTATCATCATCCAAGCCTCCGTATAGGACAGTGTAATCGTCCAGCGTAATGGCGTTGGCCCATACAAAGAGATGTTGGTCATGGAGTCTTTCTATAACATCATTCTGGAACAGCGGGTCACTGTCAGTCTTAACGATCAGTTCCATACCCACCAGATTAATATTGGTATAAGACAATACGGTCTCGATCTCCTGAACTGAATGAATAATCGGCATAAACATATACTTTTTCTCGTAAGTATCGAAAAATTCCAGGGTTTCCTTGTTCACAGGTCCTTTTAAAACCAGTTGATTCATCATATCATGTTGGTCCAGAATCTCCACCAGCTCAGGCCAGAAATCCCAGGCGCGGTCGATGTTAATCAACGTGTCGCCTTTTAAGTGAGGCAGCACCTGCTCCAGACGATCCAGCTTAGTGTTCGTCCGACAAAAAAGGCTATTGTAGTAAGACAAGCCGTCAATTCGGGCAGAATTCATCGTAGTGATATTATCAGTCTCGTTTAGCAGCCGCGGCTCTCCTCCATCATGAAACAGATAAATCGCACCATCTGTTGATTTCGCCAAATCGATTTCGATCATATCGCCGCCCTGTTGCAGTGCGACTTTAAATGCGGGGAGCGTATTTTCAATAATATTGCCACCGAAACTACCTCTATGTACGGCAATCAATATTCCCCGCTCATTAAATCGTTGATTAAGTAGCCCATTGATCTTGCTGAATATAGCTTTTCCAAACATCTAAATGTGCCTCCTGCTCCTGAGTGTACTGGATCAAATTCATCTTATCAAAATAATTGGAACGTGTCAATTTTAGTTGATTTGGGCATACTAGTGGCAGCATCTCATCTTTTTACAATTCTCTTATTGAACGTAAAAATTATTATCGTTATGATGAAGGAATATGGTCTCAGCAGAAAATCAGTGCTTGGCTTACTACGTGCTAGGAGTCGCTACGGGTGCGAAGGGTTCTTCCGATCGCTGTTAAAGACCGACTTCTGAATTGGAAGAACATTTTATCGGATGAAGTCGGTCTTTAAAGGCGAACGCTACGCTTCTCCAGAATCCCTTCGCCCCTCCACTCCACTTCGTCGTTTCGTCAATTTGTGATTTGAATATGAGCCAAAAAAGTAGGAGGATTGTAAGATGGCTACAATCAAGGATATTGCAAAAGCAGCCGGTGTCTCGCATGGAACGGTGTCCAATGTATTGAACGGAAGAGGCAACGTTAGTGCCAAGAAGATCCGGATGGTAGAAGAGGCTGCCCGGCAGCTTGGATATAAAATTAACTATAAAGCGCAGTCCCTGCGCTCTGGTGTGACCAAATCGATCTCCATCATCATTCCAAGCATTGAATCGGAGGAGTATGCCCAGCTATACAAGGGTCTCGATAAAACGCTCACCGAATGGGGTTACCGCACCCATCTCTACATAACCTACGATCTGCAACTGAATGAACAAAACATATTAAAAGAAATTGCAGAAGAACGCGTTACTGGGATTATCACCATCTCTTGCCTGGACGATGCCTCTATCTATTACGATGAACTCAATATTCCGAAAGAGAACATTCTGTTTGTGAATCGGAAAATCAAGAACAGCAAGGCATTTGCTGCTTTTGATTTCGTGCAGGCCGGGAAAGATGTTTCAAGATACCTATCAGAGAATCGGTTTCAAACGATCGGGATATTCGTAGATGAGCAGAAATATTCAAGCGAGCAGCAGTTCGCGGAAACTATTGTGGGTGAAATGAAACAAGCTTCGGTCAAAATAATCGCCTCTCCCCTGGGGCAGTCCTACAGCAGAGCCTTTGAATTTTGGGAAAACGGAACGCCAGACATTATTGTGACATCCAGCCTGAGCCGGGTCCAGCTTCTGAAGAACGCTCATTACTATGGTTCGGATGATCTGCAGCCACCCATTCTATGCCTTGCGCCAACTGAAGCGGCTTTTGACGACCAGTTCATCAAATATCAGCAAAATTATCAGCTGTTCGGGCATCATATCGCCGACTCTTTAATGAAACAGGTGAACGGACAGGAAAAAATTGCGAAGCACACGATTTTTGCGAACAGCGGATTCGAGCCAGTAACTGCTCCGGCAGTGAAGAATCCAAGTGAGACAACCCTGACGATGCTAACGATTCCGAGTCCAACAACAGATGCGCTGAAGAAGCTACTCCCTCATTTCACTAAGAAAACAGGCATTCATGTATCACTTGCCATCCATACCTATGAGGAAATTTATCAAGTCCTATCTGAGGCTTCGGGCAATCTAGGTTATGACATCGTCCGGATGGATATGGCATGGCTGTCTTGGTTCGGTAAGACGTCCTTTCATCCGCTTCAGGGTCTGAACGGGGAATTCGATGAGATTATTCATAATCTCCCGCTGCATATCAAAGACAATTATATGAATGTCGAAGGGGTCGCATACACGTTTCCTTTTGACCCCAGCGTGCAGATGCTCTTTTACCGAAAAGATTTGTTTGAAGATCAGATGATCAAGCGGATGTATTTTGAAAAATATAAAGAGCAATTGACGGAACCCGCGGACTATGAAGCTTACACTAAACTGGTGACCTTCTTCACGCAGTCTTGCTTCAGTCAGTCTCCAACTCCATATGGTACCAGCGTGACGCTAGGCAGACCGGAAATTATCGCTCTTGAATTCTTGACCCGCTATTACGCAGAGGGCGGACGATTAATAAACGGTAATGGGATGACGCTGGACTTGCCGAAGGCTACACAAGCGCTGCACAACTTTATTGAAACGTTAAATGTGGCTCAGAAATTAGATGAATCCTGGTGGGGAGAGTCGGTCAATAGTTTTGCCAGGGGAGAAACGGCAATGGTTATCGGTTTTATGAACCATGTCTCACGAATCGCACACAGTGATGTCGGCTCATTTATCGGCTCGGCGCCTGTTCCAGGGAATGCACCGCTGCTGGGCGGCGGGGTGATCGGAATTTCGAAGAACAGCAATAAAATTGAGGCGGCCATTCAGTTCATGAAATGGGTGAATCAAACTGAGATCGCGGAGCAGATCAGCTTACTTGGGGGAACGACTGGCAAGACGGAAATCAACGACAATTATACCATCCGCACGCTGTACCCTTGGCTTCAGGAAGCGAGCAAATGGAGCGCTCAAGGGATAAGGGAAACCAAAACACTGCACGGTACGGGAATCAACACCAAGAAGCTCGAACTGGTTATCGGGTTATCCCTTGAAAAAATGCTGAAAGGTGTACTGAGTGTCGAGCAAACGATCGAAGAGATGAATCGTCAGCTTGCTGATTTTTCGGAAAATAAAGAAAATGTCCACACCAATTAAAAATGGCTGTACACTGTGTTATCTACGATACGCAAAATGGAAAAAAGTGCGGAGCATGAGGACCCCTTCCTCTACTCCGCACTTTTCTATATTGTAATACAATTCCCGTTGTGATTTGTCTGTCATGCAAACTTACTATTCTGCCTTCTCTTCCTCGTCAATCATACCTGCGAACAGGGCATGTACGAACTGCTGGGAGTCGAATGGCTGAAGATCTCCCATTTTCTCACCCAGTCCAACGAGCTTCACCGGAAGGTTCATCTCCTGGCGGATCGCTACAACGATACCACCTTTGGCTGTACCGTCCAGCTTGGTCAGGACCAGACCCGTTACACCGCTCTTCTCACCAAAGAGTTTGGCTTGGGTCAAAGCATTTTGACCAGTCGTCGCATCCAGCACCATTAGCACCTCATGCGGGGCACTTGGGATCTCACGTTGGATGACACGGAAGATTTTGTTCAGCTCTTCCATCAGGTTACTCTTGTTCTGCAGTCGGCCTGCGGTATCGCAGATCAGAATATCCACATTACGCTGCTTGGCTGCCTGCACGGCATCGAACATTACTGCCGCTGGATCAGAGCCCGGGTTCTGCTTAATAACGTCTACACCGGCACGTTGGCCCCAAACTTCCAACTGCTCAATCGCCCCTGCACGGAAAGTATCGCCTGCTGCAAGCAGAACCTTTTTACCCTCCTGCTTATAGCGGTGAGCTAGCTTGCCGATCGTGGTAGTTTTACCAACACCGTTAACGCCGACGAAGAGAATGACGGTGATACCGTCAGGGTTCTCTTTCAGGCTGTTGTCATCGTCGCCGCGCAGCAGATCCATCAGCTTGCCTGACAGAATCGGCCGCAGCTCTGCGGCATCTTCGATCCGTTGCTTCTTGACCTCTGCACGCAACTCTTCCACCAGTGTCATAACCGTATTGACGCCAACGTCCGCACCGATGAGGATTTCTTCAAGTTCTTCGTAGAACTCCTCATCAATTTTTTTACGACGAGTAATCAGGTCTGCTACCTTCTCGACGAACCCTTGGCGGGTCTTCTCCAGACCGTCACGGAATTGCTTGGTTACACTCTCCGTTTTGCTGGCGATGCTTTCTTTTAGTTTTCTGAAAAAGCTCATTGTCTTCCCCCACTCCGCTCATAGTACAAAGCTTGTTCATTATTTTCTCTGTCGTGTCAGGCTACATCTATATAAAACGAACTTAAGATTTCCACTTAAGGCTTGGTCGTCACTACGGTGGAATGTTTGGACTTCCGGTCGCTGTTGCCACCAGATTTCTTGGGTTTGTACCGCTATTCGCGGATAAAATCCGGAGAGCCTATGCTTCCGTTGCGAGCTTTCCTTCGGAAAGCTTTTAGACGGACGCTATCGCTCCTACAGTTCCAAAATCCCCCTCCATTCCGCTTCCTAAAGTTAAATTTCCCAGTTCAATCTATAGGGTTGCATTCAACCGCAACTATCCTGTATTAAGCAATCACGGCTTCCTCATCCTCCAGACGCACGGAGACAAGCTTGGATACGCCGCCTTCTTCCATCGTGACCCCGTATAGCACATCCGCTTCCTCCATCGTCCCTTTCCGGTGGGTAACGACAATGAATTGCGTCTGCTCAGAGAACTCACGCAAATACTGGGCGAAACGCACCACATTGGCTTCATCCAATGCGGCTTCGACCTCATCCAGTACACAGAACGGTACCGGCTTGACCTGCAGGATGGCGAAGAGCAGCGCCATGGCTGTAAGTGCACGCTCTCCACCGGAGAGCAGCTGCAAGTTCTGCAGCTTCTTCCCTGGCGGCTGAGCCACGATATCAATACCTGTATCCAGCATATGATCCGGGTCCAGCAGTTGCAGATCGGCTCTGCCCCCGCCAAACAGTTTCGTGAACACAGTTCCAAACTCCTTGCGGATAGCATCAAAGGTCTGCTTAAAGCGTTTCGACATTTCCTCTTCCATCTCGCGGATCACGTGATACAAGGTCGTCTTGGCTTCCACCAGATCATCCTTCTGGCCACTCAGGTACGTGAAGCGTTCATGTACACGCTGATACTCCTCAATAGCACCTAGATTGACTTCCCCGAGTGTAGAAATGCTGCGCTTCAGACGTTGTACTTCCATCTGCGTGGCAGGGACATCTTCTGGAACCGGATAACGTTGCTTCGCCAGTTCATAGCTTAACTCGTAGTCGTCGCTCAACTTGCGCAGAATGTTGTCCAGTTCCACATCGAGTCTACCGACAGCGACCTCTGTAGAGCGCAGTCTGTCATCCACGACCTTCAGCGCCTGCCGCTGATCCTTGGTCTCGCCTTCCTCAAGCTCCAGCTTACGGGTCAACGCAGACCGCTCAGCACGCGAGAAATCCAGTTTCCCGGCCGTTTCTTCCTTCTTGATCCGGTAGCTGTTCATATCTTCCTTCTGCTTGACGGCTTTGAGCTCATTGTCGACAATATCCTGTTCAATCGTATTCAGCAAATTCTGATTCTGACGCAGTTCTTTATCCTGTGAGCCGACATCCTGTCTCATCCGGCGGAGCTGTTCTTCCAGGGAGAAAATCTCCTGATCGAGCTTCCCTTCCGCGACCTTCATACTTGTCAGCTTGCTCTGCAGCTCTTCCTTGGCCGATTCGTTCGCTTTGCGGGCAGATTCAGCACTACGAATGGCCTCATGAGCATCCTTCTCTTCTTTCTCCAGCCGCTCCAGCTCGGCCGTAGCCTGCTTGCGCGACTCTTCGAGGTTGCGAGCTTCACTCTCAAAGCTGCTACGCTGTGCGCCGGCACTTTCGACCTGTTCCAGCACATGGCGCAGCTCTTGCTCCAGTTGCTTCAGATCGCCGGACACGCGCTGTTCTTCCAGTCGCTTCTCGTCTCCAGCATGGCGCAGATCCTCCAGCTTCACGCTGGCCTTCTCTTGCTCCTCACGAAGTCGATCAATGCCCTGCTTCAGCTTGGTAATCTGCCGTTCTGTCTCTTCAATCTCACCGCTCAGCTGATCCAGCTGGCGTTTGCGGCTCAGTAGGCTGTTGTTCTTCTTGTGCTGGCTACCACCGGTCATCGAACCGCCGGCATTGACAACATCGCCTTCTAGGGTCACGACCCGGTAGCGATACTGACATTTCGCCGCAATTCGGTTAGCTTGCTCCAGGCTCTCAGCAATGACCACATTACCTAGCAAACTACCTACGATGTTGGCGTATTTGTCGTCGAAGCCAACAAGCTCCGAACCGATCCCAACAAAACCTTCTGCGCCCTCTACCAGACTACGGTCACTGCCCGTAATCTGCCGTGGGCGAATGACGTCGAGTGGCAGGAATGTTGCCCGTCCAAGCTGGCGCTGCTTTAGAAAAGCAATCGCTTGCCGGGAGACTGCTTCATTCTCCATCACAACATGTTGTAGAGACGCCCCCATGGCTGTCTCCACTGCCAGCTCCAAGTTTTCGGGAACCGAGATCAGTTCGGCAACGGCACCGTGTACCCCGCTCAGCTGACCTTTGCGGGCACCCTTGAGCACCTCTTTGACCCCAAGCATGAAGCCATCGAAGTCATCCTGCATTTCCTTCATGGTCTCATGGCGGGAGACCTGAGCTTCCCGCTTCTGCTCCCACTTGCGTAAGCCCGCTCCGGTCTCCTCAATCAGCTTCTGCCGTTTGCTCAGCTGTTCGCTCTCGGAAATATAGGCGTTGCGCAACTCGCCAAGCTCCTTACCGAGAAGAGTAATCTTATCCTTCAGCCCCTTCTGGGCAGAAATCAACTCTTCATGGCGAACATTCCACTTGTCGCCTTCTTCCTCGCTGCGACTCATCCGCCGTTCCAGGTTCTCCTTCTGCTGATCCGCATAACGGATTTCGTTACGAGCCTGAGCCATAAGGTTCATTAACTCTAGCAGGGCGCTTTTGAGCTTCTCTTCCTTACTTTGGCTGATACCATCCGCAACACCTTCCAGCTTGGCTTCCTCATCACTCAGTTGACCACGCAGCTCAGCCAGGGCGGATCTGGACTGCTCCAGCTTCTGCGCCAGGACAGCCAGCTCACGCTGACGATCCGCAGAACGTTCACCTACAGAGCCCAGCGTAAGCATCAGTTGTTCACGATTGCTCTCCAGATTCCGGTGACGTTCCTTGAGTACCTCACCCAAACCTTCGCTTTTCTCATAGGCTTCACTGTAGCGCAGTAACTGCCCCTGCTGCTCCTCAACCTGTGTTTCAAGCGCACGTAGGGCAGATCGCCCGCTCTCCAGCTTCGCATCATGGGCGGAGACTACTGTCGCCAGCTCCAATTGCTCGTCACGCAGCGTTTCAAGCTTGGCATTACCTTCCTGCCAAGACGTATGAATGCCTTCAATCTGATGCACATAGACCGAGATTTCTAGCTGTTTCAACTGTTCACGCAGTTCCTTGTAGCGGATCGCCTTCTCGGATTGCTCCTTCAGCGGACCTACCTGATCTTCCAACTCACTCAGCAGGTCGTGAATACGGAGCAGGTTCTGCTCAGTCTCATCCAGCTTGCGGCCAGCATCCTTCTTGCGCGATTTGTATTTGACAATACCTGAAGCTTCTTCGAAGATTCCCCGCCGGTCCTCTGAACGGGTACTGAGAATCTCCTCAATCCGGCCTTGTCCAATAATGGAGTAGGCTTCCCGTCCGATTCCTGTGTCCATGAACAATTCTGTGATGTCCTTCAGGCGGCAGGACTGCTTATTGATTAAATATTCACTTTCTCCGCTGCGGTGAACACGCCGGGTCACTGTGACCTCGCTGAAATCAAGCGGCAGCGTATGGTCTTCATTGTCCAGCGTCAGCGAGACTTCACCGTAATTCACTGCTTTGCGTGCATCGCTTCCGGCAAAAATGATATCCTCCATCTTGCCACCGCGCAGCGATTTGGCGCTTTGTTCACCAAGCACCCAGCGGATGCCGTCGGAGATGTTACTTTTGCCGCTACCGTTAGGCCCTACTACAGCCGTAATCCCGCGTACAAACTCCATTTCCGTCTTGTCGGCAAATGATTTAAAACCCGCTAATTCAATCCGTTTCAAAAACATGACTCGCCAATCACCTCTGACCCATTATACCATAGCGTCCAGCACCCTAAAACAACCTCACCCTGCAAGAACTTCCGTGCATGGCAAGGCTTTATAATTACTTACTGAACTCGGAATTACCTCAAACTTTAAGTCTCACAAGTAGAAACGATTTTTGCCCTCCTCAAGAGACGGCATCTGTTTCAGCGAGAAATATAAGGATGATTTATAGCGTAGAACCTATAAATTCTTATATTTTCAAAAAAGAGCAGCAACGGTCTGACCTCCGCCTATACGCCGGCATTCAGACCATTGCTGCTCTCTCCCATCGGCCGCCCCTTTCCAGGGCAGCGGGTGCATTATTAGGCACCGTCTTCCTTGAGACGCAACAGCGCCGCTGCTGCTGCTTGCTGCTCCGCTTCTTTCTTGGAGCGTCCGCTTCCCCGGCCAAGTGAACGGCTGGCCATGTATACCTCGGAGACAAATTCGCGCTCATGCGCAGGTCCCCGTTCTTCAATGATCCGATACTCCAGCGTACCCATGTTGTGATGCTGAATCAGTTCCTGCAGTTCCGTCTTGAAATCGCTAATCTGCATCTGAAGCTTGCCGTCCGTTTCTACAAGTGGGAAAACATGGTTATCCAGGAAGGAACGTGCTGCCTCCAACCCCTGATCCAGGTAAAGCGCTCCCACGAAAGATTCGAACACATCTGCAAGCAGGGCAGGGCGAGTACGTCCGCCCGTAAGTTCTTCCCCTTTTCCCAAGAGCACATACCGTCCAAAGCCCAAACTCTCGGCGAACTTGACCAGTGATGGCTCGCATACAATTGCGGCCCGCAGCTTGGTCAACTCTCCTTCTGGCCTGTCCGGCAGCAGATTATACAGATACTCGGAGACTGTCAGCTCCAGGACAGCGTCGCCTAGAAACTCCAGACGTTCATTGTCCTGGTGCTGATTAAATCGGTGTTCATTCACGTATGACGCATGGGTAAAGGCCTGCTTCAGAAGCACAGAATCGTGAAATTGGATTTGAAGTTGATGCTGTAACTGCTTCAGGTCTCCTTTCACCGCACTGTCCCCTTACTGATTGAATTTTTTCAAAATAACGGTTGCGTTATGTCCACCGAATCCGAATGAATTCGACATTACAATGTTCAAGTCTGCTTTACGGGGAACATTCGGCACATAATCAAGATCGCATTCCGGGTCTTGATTGTCGAGGTTAATGGTTGGTGCAATTATACCATTCTGCAGAGAAAGCCCACAGATGATTGCTTCCACTCCGCCGGCTGCACCGAGCAGGTGGCCTGTCATCGACTTAGTGGAGCTGATGGCTACCTTGTAAGCATGATCGCCCAGTGCCATCTTAACAGCAGCAGTCTCCGACCGATCCCCTACCGGAGTCGATGTACCATGAGCATTGATGTAATCAATGTCCTCTGGCTTAATACCAGCATCGCGAATGGCCATCTTCATGCAGCGTGCTGCTCCATCCGGATCCGGCTCTGTCATGTGATGCGCATCACCACTAAGGCCGTAGCCAATGACTTCCGCGTAAATCTTCGCGCCGCGTTTTTGTGCATGCTCCAACGATTCAAGAATCAGAATTCCTGCACCCTCACCCATGATAAAACCGTCACGGTCAGTGTCAAACGGACGGCTCGCCTTCTCTGGCTCGTCGTTGCGCGTCGACATCGCTCTCATTGCACAGAAACCGGCCATGCCTGTCGGGCGAATCGTCGCTTCAGCACCGCCGCAAATCATAGCATCCGCATCCCCGCGTTGGATCAACCGTAAAGACTCTCCAATAGAATGGCTACCCGTTGCACAGGCAGTTACTGTTGTTGTGTTCGGGCCTTTGGCTCCAAGGTTGATAGACACTTGTCCAGATCCCATGTTGGCGATCATCATCGGGATGAAGAACGGGCTGACACGTTTAGGTCCCTTCTCAAGCAGAAGGTTATGCTGATCTTCCCATGTCCCAAGTCCGCCAATTCCTGAACCAACAGCTACGCCAATACGCTCAGCGTCAATATCCTCACCAATCTTCAGGCCACTATCCTTTAGTGCTTCCTCGCCAGCTGCTACCGCAAACTGTACAAAACGGTCCATCTTGCGGGCTTCTTTACGACCAAAAAGTTCTTCCGGATCGAAATCTTTTACAGAAGCTGCAATTCTCGTCGGGTATTCACTAACATCAAATGCTTCTACCAAGGACACTCCGGATTTGCCATTCATCAGACTGTCCCAGAACGTATTCAGATCCTTGCCCAATGACGTCACTACGCCCATTCCGGTAATAACCACTCTATGACTCAAACGCAATCACCTCATCTGTTAACTGTAAGATCAAACCTATATAAACTGCAATTTCCGCAGCAGGACAAACGATCTGCGGTTCAGTAATTATCCCCATAAGTGGCGCTCTACAGCACCTGCAAAGCCCATTACGATGCAAAAATGAGGAGAAGTCCCGCCTTAGCAGGAACGGGACTCTCAATCATATGACTCTAGGTATGAGATTGTATGTACTTCACAACTTCACCCACGGTCGTAATCTTCTCTGCATCTTCATCAGAGATTTCCATATCAAATTCATCTTCCAATTCCATAACCAATTCTACTACATCAAGAGAATCAGCACCTAAATCATCTTTGAAAGACGCTTCTAATGTTACCTCAGCTTCATCGGCACCTAAGCGGTCGATGACAATGCGCGTTACACGCTCCAATACATCGGACATCCGGTTCACCTCCTCTTTTGGTATTATACGAGATATGAAGTCAAAATGCCATAGACGGATATAAACGCTTTCCGGCTTCCTCAAATCCCTTGTCCAGCAAGGCTTTGGACCCATTTCGGGGCTTACATGTACATACCGCCATCCACGTGGAGTGTCTGGCCTGTCATGTAAGCAGCCCCTTCGGAAGCCAGGAATACTGTCGCATTAGCGATGTCTTCCGGCCGTCCCAGGCGTGCTAGCGGAATACCTTCCACCAGCCCGCTGCGGACTTCATCGGACAACTCACGGGTCATATCGGTATCGATGAAGCCCGGTGCGATACAGTTCACGGTAATTCCCCGTGAAGACAGTTCACGCGCCGCTGACTTCGTCAGACCGATAATACCTGCTTTGGCTGCCGAGTAGTTGCTTTGACCAGGATTCCCTGTCACACCCACGACCGAGGAGATGTTAATGATCCGTCCGTAACGTTGTTTCATCATCGGACGTGTAGCTGCCTTCAGACAGTTGAACACGCCTTTGAGATTCGTTTCGATAACCTGATCGAACTCTTCCTCTTTCATGCGCATAATCAGATTATCCCGGGTAATGCCAGCGTTATTGACAAGAATGTCAATCCGCCCCCAGGTGTCCAGCACCTCTTTCACGAGCTGGTCTGCCTGCCCGGCATTGCCGACATTGCCCCGAAGGGCAATGCCCTCTGAGCCCAGCTCAACAATCCGCGCCACAGTTTCCTGTGCCGCTTCTTCACTGCCGGCGAAGTTCACGGCCACCTTCACGCCTTGCTCCGCCAGCGCCAACGCGATGCTGCGGCCAATGCCGCGCGAAGCGCCGGTAACAAGGGCTGTCTGGCCCCGTAATGCTGAGAACATAGTTTTATCCCCTTTCATTCGATATGCTTCCTGCTATTATCACGCCTGATTAGCTAACTGCTTACCAGGATGTCTGCGCACTCTCTAGGCTGTTGATGTTGACGAACTTAACACTCTTGTCAATTTTACGGATCAAACCTGTTAGTACGCTGCCGGAACCAATCTCTACAAAAGTGTCTACACCTTCGCTAATCATCCGTTCTACACTATCTTGCCACAATACAGGCGAATACACCTGACGAACCAGCAATTCACGAATTTCTTCAGGATCACTAACTGGTGCCGCTGTGACATTGACAACGACAGGGACGGATGGAGCATTGAAAGTAATGTTCTTGAGTTCAGCAGCCAGACGCTCCGCTGCTTCCTTCATTAAAGAAGAATGGAACGGTCCGCTTACTTCAAGCGGAATGGCCCGCTTACCACCGGCTTCCTTGACGCGTTGCACAACACTCTCTACGCCAGCCTGGGAGCCAGATACAACGATCTGTCCAGGGCAATTCACATTAGCCAGCTCTACCAGACCACTCTCTTCGGAAATGCTGCGGCACAGCTCTGCCAGCGCTTCACGCTCCGCGCCAAGTACCGCGGCCATAGCCCCTTGTCCACCTGGCACAGCTTCTTCCATGAAGCGACCACGCAGACGCACAAGTCTAACTGCATCCTCGTAGGACAGAACACTTGCCGCTACAAGCGCGCTGTATTCCCCAAGACTGTGACCAGCCACATAATCCGGCTTCACACCAAGTCCGCGTAGTGCTTTAAGATACGCCACACTTGCTGTCAGCAGCGCAGGTTGAGTATTAACTGTCTGCTTCAAATCACTGTCTGGACCTTCGAATACCAGCTTACTCAATGGAAACCCAAGTACTTCGTCTCCCTTGTCGAATACTGCACGACTTTCTGGAAGCGCATCATATACATCTTTACCCATGCCAACTGCCTGCGCACCTTGCCCGGGAAAGACAAATGCCATTTTACCCATCATGTTGATCCCCTTCCCGTAAAAGGTAGCAGCCAAACTCCAAGCGTTCTACCTTTATCTTCTTCAGTTCAACGTTAGATTACCATACTAGAACGGATGCGCCCCATGTAAGGCCTCCGCCGAAGCCGACCATAAGTACTTTGTCGCCTTCCTTCATCCGGCCTTCTTCCGCCGCTTCAACCAGTGCCAGCGGGATGGAAGCTGCCGAGGTATTGGCATATCTATCTACATTAATCACACATTTCTCTGCTGGCAAATCCAGCCGCTGCATCGCCGACTGAATGATACGAATATTCGCCTGATGTGGTACGAACAGATCCACATCTTCTTTAGCCAGACCAGCTTTGGTAAGCACGCGTTCCGTAGCCGTCCCCATGATGCGGACTGCGAACTTGAACACTTCACGCCCGTTCATGTAGATGTAGTGCTTCTTGTCTTCCACAGTGCTCTGCGAGGCTGGGAGACGGGATCCACCCGCTTCTTGCTTTAGCAGATCGCCGCCGGAACCTTCAGCACCGAGATCAAAGGACTGGAAGCCACGACCTTCAGGAACTTCACCAATAATTACCGCACCCGCACCATCACCGAACAGCACGCAAGTATTACGATCAGTATAATCTGTAATGCGAGAAAGCGTGTCGGCGCCGATAATCAGTGCGTTATTGTACATTCCGTTCTGAATAAAGCCCACGGCAGTTGCCAAACTGTATACGAATCCTGAGCAGGCCGCGGACAAATCGAAGGCCGCAGCGCCTTTCGCTCCAAGCTTATCCTGCAGGATGCAGGCTGTGGAAGGAAATGCACTATCCGGAGTAATCGTTGCTACGATAATCAGATCCAGATCTTCCGCCTTCATCCCAGCGGATTCCAGCGCTTTCAGCGAAGCTTCATACGCTAGATCGGAGGTTGCTTCATGTGGTGCTGCAATATGGCGTTCCCGAATCCCTGTCCGGCTCACAATCCATTCATCATTGGTGTCCACAATCTTTTCCAGATCACTGTTGGTTAGGATCTTCTCAGGCACATACTTTCCTGTCCCAATAATCCCAACCGGCCGCAAATTCTTCATATTGTCACTCACTTCCCGCTAATTTCCTTCGATATGCTTGGCACAAGACCCGCCTGTAGAGCTATACGCGCCTGACGGACCGCATTCTTGACCGCGTTGCCGTCGGAAGAGCCATGCCCTTTCACGACCAACCCGCCAAGCCCGAGCAGCGGCGCACCGCCATGTTCCTTGTAGTCCATCTTGCCTTTCAGGCTCCGCAGTTCAGGCATCAGCATCGCTGCGCCGAGCTTGGTCTTGAGCGACTTGCTGAATTGTTCTCTCAAAAGCGAGAAGATCGCTCCGGCTGTACCTTCCAGCGATTTCAGCAAAATATTACCGGCAAAGCCGTCACAAACCAGTACGTCACAATTACCTGTCAGTACATCACGAGCTTCAACGTTCCCGATAAAATGAATACCCGGTACATTCTCCAATAGCGGATAGGCTTCCTTCGTCAGTTCATTGCCCTTCCCTGGCTCTGTACCTACGTTAAGTAACCCAACGCGCGGCTTGGAAATTCCATGCACCTTGTTGCGGTAGATGCTACCCATCAGGGCATACTGTGCCAAATGCTGAGGCTTGGCATCCATATTGGCGCCCAGATCCAGTGCAAGCACACCGACATCGTCCAGCGTCGGAATCATTGGCGCCAATGCAGGACGCTCGATGCCCTCCATCCGGCCAACAACCAGCAGACCGGTCGTCATGAGAGCTCCCGTATTACCGGACGAGATCATGGCATCCGCTTCTCCTTCACGCACCATACGTCCGGCAACGACCATCGATGAGTCCTTTTTGCGGCGCACCGCTCTTACAGGCTCTTCGTCCGCCTCAATAACCTCTCCTGCATGGCGCACCGTCACGTTAGACGGCATATTCTTCAGCAGTGGTAACAGTCTAGCTTCGTCTCCGACGAGCACAAGCTGTGTATCCTGCCACTCCGCGGCCGCGGACAATGCACCCTCTACGTTACATTCAGGAGCATTGTCCCCGCCCATGGCATCAATGGCGATCCGCACTGCGGTTTCCCCCTTCGCTGTTTTCTTCAACTGCAGACCGATACACGATAAAATGGCCTTGAAACACCATTTCCTCACCAACATATGTGAATACATCCACCTCAGCCTTGCCCCCACGCCCAGCGAGCGAGCGCACTTGTGCTTTGGCAATGCATTTCTCACCCAGATGAATCACACGCAAGAAACGGATATCAGCTGAAGCCGTCAGGGCGATCTCATCGTCAATCACGGCGACTGCAAGCGAGTTGGCCTGAGCGAATACGTAATGTCCGCGTGCAATGCCATTTCTAGAGAAGACATGATCCTCACTAATCTCAAATATTGAAATGCCGCTCCTGTCGAGCTGCAAGTCTACTATATCCCCTATCACTTCATCCGCAGGTAGCGAGCGCACCTGATCATAGGAATGCTCAGCCATCTGCTTCATACGCTCACGCAGCTCCGGAATTCCGAGCTCCATCCGATCCAAACGAATCGTTTGGATGCTGACCTTCAACTGCCGGGTCAATTCCCGGTCAGTCATGAAAGGATTGCTTCCGATAATCTGAAGCATATGCTGTTGACGATCCTTTTTAGACATCCGCTCGATGGCGGCTCACCTCCTGGCACGTGCTGAAAACAAAAGCATCCGGCCACGCAATGGCCGCTGTCCATATGGATATGAAATCTTATAAGTTCATCTTAGAACCAGGTACTAATATGTAGTATAAAGCATGCCGCCGGAAAAATAAAGCATTGACTTCCAAAGCGGCTTCTCATCTGTATCTAAAGCTATGTAATTTGATGATTAAAAGAAACGCCCTCCTCTTATAATAAAAGGAGAGCGCTCGTCATCTCGCCAAAAACTATTGCTTGATGATTTCTCTTGCTTTGTACGTTCCGCACACTTTACATACGTGGTGAGCGAGCTTCAATTCTCCACATTGTTCACATTTAACCATGCCTGGCACAGCCAATTTAAAGTGAGTGCGACGTTTGTCACGGCGTGTCTTGGACGTTCTACGTTGAGGTACTGCCATGTGTTTCCACCTCCTAATTCGATTTAACCCGCGTAAACTGCGGGAGATAGGTCTCATTCAATGTTTCATTTGAAAAAGTTTTTCAACCCAGCAAGCCGTGGATCGACTACTGTGTTGTCGCAACTGCAGGTGCCTTCGTTCAAGTTCTGTCCGCAATTATGACAAAGACCAAGACAGTCTGCCTTGCACATTACCGAATCCGGTAAGTGCAGTACGAAATGTTCTTCCACATACGGGATAAGATCCACACTCTCATCCTTGACGTAGATGAGTTCATCATCTTCGTCTTCTGGAAGTTCCGGCTGCTTCAGCCACTTGAAAGTCTCGGCAAAAGGAATCTCCAGATGACTGTGAGCCTCTTCAAGACAGCGGCCACATAACATGTCCACATCTCCACTCAGCGTTCCCACCACGTTCACACAATCGGTACCCGCGGGCAGCGCATTAAGGTTCACTGAGAGTGGTCCAACAGTCAGAATATCCTTGCGCCCTTTGACAACCTCACTAACATCCACAGATTCATGGAGCTTCAGAGGCTCGTCGGCATTCGCAATTTTGCGAAAGTGAATCTTCATCAGTATCACTCCCAAACAAACAAAATTTATTATACCTAGCATTGGTTAGCTTTGTCAACCATTTTCCCTTTATATTGTTTCAGAAAAGACGGAGAATTATGATATAACTATTGGCAGGAACCAAGAGCCGACTATTATAACAATACAGGAGTGAGGTACCGGTGACAACGGCAGGTATTATTGCAGAATATAATCCTTTACATAACGGGCATGTTCATCATTACAGAGAGGCAAAAAAGATCTCCGGCGCCGAGCACACTATCGTAGTGATGAGCGGCCCCTTCACCCAGCGCGGCGAGCCGGCGGCGGTGAGCAAGCAAGCCCGCACGGAGATGGCGCTCCATATGGGCGCCGATCTCGTGCTTGAGCTGCCGGTGGCCTATGCCGTTCAGCCGGCAGAATGGTTCGCCCACGGGGCCGTGGCCCTGCTGGAAGCGACCGGGGTCGTGGACAGCCTGTGCTTCGGCTCCGAAGTCGGCACTTTGGGCTCGCTGCTGCCCCTTGCGGCATACCTTGCCGAAGAAAGCAGCGAGCTTCAGGGCGAAATCCGCCGCCGCATGGCGCTCGGAGAGAGCTTCCCCGCCGCCTACAGCGCAGCGGCGACGGTCGCCTGGGAAGGGTTTCTCCCGGGAGAGGAGAAACCGGACAGCGGCAGCGCAGCTGAGCTTCTGCGCCAGCCGAACAACAGCCTCGGCCTGCATTATCTCATCGCTCTCCGCCGGCTAAAGAGCAAGATCACTCCGCTTACTGTGCCGCGGACCGGCGCAGGCTTCCATGATCCGCTTCAGCCCGGCTCCTCGATTGCCAGCGCCACGGCGATCCGCCGGCTGCTGGGGGAGGGCGGTTCTCCGGCGCCGTATATGCCGGAATATAGCCTGTCCATCCTGGAGCGCGAGCGCGCGGCTGGCCGCGGCCCACTGGACTGGGAGAGCTTCCGCGCTCCTCTGCGTCATCTGCTCTCCACCCGCACCGCAGACGAGCTGCGGGCCTTCCATGATATGAATGAAGGCCTGGAGAACCGGCTGCTGCGCGTCATGCCCGAGCTGGAGCAGTTCACGATAGAGAGCTTGCTCCAGTCAGTGAAGAGCAAACGCTACACCCGAACTCGCCTCCAGCGGCTATTGCTCCATCTTTTGCTGGGACACGGCAAGGAGGAACTGGCTTCTTCCACACTGGCAGAGGGTCCCGGCTATATCCGTGTCCTCGGATTTAGGGAAAGTGGCCGGCCTCTGCTCAAAAAAATGAAGCAAAGCGCCTCCCTGCCCGTCGTCTTGCGGCCTGCGCTTTGCTCCCATCCACAGCTTACCCGTGATATTCAGGCCGCTGCTGCTTATGCCGGTGCCTTCCAGCACCCCTTGCGTGCGGACCTGTACCGCGATTATCTGGAGCCTCCGGTCAGGGTTTGACCGGAAGCTTTTTCATATAATCCAGTGCCTCTGTGAGCGTAGATACGGGTACCAGTTTCATGGCTGTCCCGATCTTATCTGCTTTCGCCTTAGCCTCATCGTAATTCTTGACTGGCACGAAGAAAACTTCAGCTCCAGCCCGGTCTGCGGCTACAATTTTGTGCTTCACTCCACCAATCGGTCCTACCACGCCATCTGCATCAATGGTGCCGGTTCCGGCTACCCGATGTCCTTTGGTAAGATCACCAGGCGTCAAACGATTGTAAATTTCCATAGTAAACATCAGACCTGCCGAGGGACCGCCAACATCTGTGTTGACAAAGCTTACGCTTTTCCCAGGTTCCTGAGGCTCCACTCTTTGAACCGCACCTATAACCACACCAAGGCCGGGACGTCCGGCTGCCGCGCCCTTGTCTTTAACTTCCACAAGCGTAACTTCTTCTTCCAGCTTCTTATCTGCACGCTGCAACGTTACTTTCACCTTATCACCAATGCTTCGCGCAGATAACAGGGTAGAGAGGGCCGCCGGATCCGTTACCGGATTACCATCCACATTCAAGATTTTGTCTCCCGGCTGGAACTGACTCTTATTACTCTGATTAGGAACAGAGAACACATAGAGATAATCCGTAATATCCTTATAAGGAATGCCTGCCGCATGATAGGCTGCCTGCACTGCCAGAGACTGAGAGCTGTTCATATAATAGACCTGCTCTGCTGCATATTCTGCTTCAGACTTATCTCCAAGTCGCGTATCCTTACGGGCAATTTCTGCATTGCTGTTGAACATATTAGCCACCAGTAGTGCCACATTGGCATAACTGGCCGAAACCGTTGTCATCATGAAGGTTCCTTGCTCGGCGGGATCACCATTCTCCACCTTAATCATCGGAGCGACCTCCGAAGCGCTGCCCGGCTGGTACATGATGTATGGCGTACTCATAAATACAAATACATAAACGACCACTATAAACGTGCAAAGGTAGACTATAGAGCGAAGTCCTGCCCGGCGCTTCAGTTGTTTCACGGTTGTTCCCTTCTTTCCCCTGACTATACCCCATTACTTGCAAATTCTTGGCTGATCGAAAAAACACCGCCACCAGCCTTTGGCATGACGGTTGTCTCCCCTGCATAAATTGATAACATTACCACCCTGTCCTAAGTTATGAAGAGGTGATCCCAGAAATGAACACTAAAATACGCAGGCTCGGCGCCCGGTCCATCCCGTTTCTCTCCGGGATGCTGGCCATTCTGCTCGCCGCAGCCATCGTGGCTTCGCCAGAGTCGTCCTTTGCAGCCTCGCTGCAAGGGCTGAAGCTCTGGTGGAGCCTCGTCTTCCCGGCGCTGCTGCCATTCCTAATGCTGTCAGAGATGCTGACCGCATCAGGCTTTGTACACGGAATCGGCGTGCTGCTGGAACCGCTGATGACCCGGGTCTTCCGGCTGCCCGGAGCCAGTGGCTGGACACTCGCCCTGGGCGCCACTGCCGGATTCCCCGGCGGTGCTGGGGGCGTCCTCCAGCTTCACAAACAGGGCAGCCTTACCGGCAAGGAAGCGGGAAGGCTCGCCTCGCTCGTCCATTTTGCAAGTCCTGTAATGCTGCTTATCGTTATCGGAGCAGCGCTGCTGCACCATCCTGCAGCAGGCTATAGCCTGCTGGTCTTGCATTGGCTGGCGGGCCTACTAGCGGGCTTCACTGCCGCCCGGCTGGGGTGGCAACCCTCAAAACCAACTACCTCAGCGACCGGATCGCATAGCAAGCGAGACTCTCTGTATCATCGGGTCACGAATGCTGCTGCTCATGCTCGGGCACAGGATGGCCGGAGCTTCGGCAAGCTGCTGGGCGAAGCTGTAGGCAATGCGGTACAGAATCTCATGATCGTAGGTGGTTACATTATTATGTTCGCCGTGATCATTAACATCCTGGTCCGCTTGTTCCCGCAGCTCCCCGCAGCCCTGCCGGCCAGTCTGCTGGAGCTTCACCTGGGCGCCCAGGCTTTGACCGACATGACTGGCACAGCCGGAGCCACTGCCACTTCATCACTGAACGGAACAACCAGTATCCTGGGTTTCGCCCTGCTATCAGCGACATTGGGCTGGAGCGGCATCTGTGCGCAGCTTCAGGTGCTGACACTGCTAAAATCAGCAGGCATGCGATTCCTTCCCTTCGCAGCAGTCCGGCTGCTACATGGCAGCTACGCTTTTGTATTAACTCTGCTGCTCTGGAAGCCGCTTATGTCACTGCAGGAGAAGACCCTGCCGACTTTCACGGGAACACAAATTCTGCCCGCCGGAGACGTACAGACTTATACATTATGGAGCGCATTTCCACAGCTGCTGGGTATGCAAATCGCCCTGCTAGCCCTGCTCATGCTACTTTCTGGTGCAGTGTACCTCTTTACTTCACTTCGTCGGCATTCCGGTTGAACTTCAGCTTCATCGCCTGCTCTACCTCTGGTGTGACAAAATCAGTGACATTGCCGCCAAAATGAGCAATCTCCTTCACCACACTGGAACTTAGATAAGAATATTTCGGGTTAGTCATCATAAAAATAGTCTCCGCAGTCGGACTAAGACTATGATTAATGGAAGCATTCTGCAGTTCGTATTCAAAATCCGTAACGGTGCGTATACCACGTACAATGACCTGTGCGTCTTTTTGCCGGACATAGTTAACTAGCAGATCCCTGAAGCTGTCGATCTCCACGTTAGGGATGTCCGCTGTAGCCTGGCGCAGCAGGTCAGTACGTTCCTCCACGGTGAACAGTGGATTTTTGCTTAAATTGTTCAGCACCGCCACGATCAGACGATCAAACTGCTTGGCCGCACGATGAATAATATCCATATGCCCCATGGTGACCGGATCAAACGTTCCCGGATATATGGCAACGCGTTCTTTTCTAATTGGCTGACTCATCCTGTTCCTCCCCACCACTTCCGGTTTCATCCGGTCCAGCGGCTTCATACTGATAAATCGAGACTGTTGTTTCTCCGTACACAGCCTGCCGCACTCTGTAGAATCCCTTGATATCCTCAGGGTAGTCATATCCTGATTCATGTTCAAGGACAATCGTCGCATCTTCTTCCAGCAGCCCTTTTTCGGCCAGAGCAAGCATCAGTTCATCCCCATGCTTCAACCGGTAGGGTGGGTCCAAAAACACTAGATCGAACCGTCTCCCCCGCTTCTCCAAAGCGCTAATCGCTCTGCCTGCATCATTCCGGTATACTTCTGCCTGACCCTCAAGCTTGGTTGCCTTCAGGTTGGCACGCACCGTGTCTATGCTTTTAGGTTCCATGTCTACGAATACAGCCCTGTCCATACCTCTGCTCAGGGCTTCTATCCCCAATCCGCCTGTCCCGGCAAACAAATCAAGCGCCGATCCCCCGTCAAAATAAGGGCCAATCATGCTGAATAACGCTTCCTTCACCTTGTCGGTTGTTGGCCTTGTCCCACTTCCCGGAACACTTTTAAGGGGCCTCCCCTTTGCACTTCCCGATACCACTCTCACGACTTTGCTCACCTGCTTATATCTCTGTTTATTATGCCAAAAAGGGCACAAGTTCACGCCTATCGTACCACATTCGCCCGCCGAAATAAAAAGTTTGTATCTTTATGTCGGATGTAACGGCCTCCCACCTTTTCTAAGCAATTTCTAAAGCCGTATGTATAAGATCGAGCAAGCCGGGACATCATGTAGTTATCGACATCACAAAATGTCGTAGACAACCGCGGAGCAGGCTTACGTTTCCCCATAAGCTCTTCGTCCGGTTTCTCCTCTCCCATGAAAGGGCACTCCGTAAGGGGTGCCCGATTTTTCTTTTATAAGCCCTTACGTAGCAAGGGATTCCTCCATTTTCAGCACACCGATTTTCTGGCTTAATACATCATTTGGGTGCCGATTGGGTGCCGAATTTCCGAAGGTATTTCATCATTATTAATCTCTGATCACTGCTGGCTCTCCCCCTCTAGCCAGGCAATAAATCCCGGTTTAGGTATCAATATTCTGTTACCGATATGAATGTGGTGAAATACACCTGACTTGACCAGATTGTAGGCTTGATTCGTACCAATGCCAAGAATAGATTGTATATCCTTCACCTGCATAACATCGGGGATATGTTCCCATGCCTCTGGCTGTACTTCAGACTGATATTTCGTTAAAGATCCACTTCTTTTACTCGGTTCTAGTTTTGTGTTATGCACAAACTCCTTCATATGCTGCAACACACTCAATAAGGAATCTAATTCAGCATTCATTGATTGCTTCAGATTTGTTATTCGTTGTTCTACTTGCTCAATGTGTGCTGTCAATATCGTGTCGCTCAGTTCACTCTCTCTCACAATTCCATCGTCAGCAATTCTACTTTTTCCGTAATAGCTTTTTTTTGTTGGTGTCTTCTTCATCACTTTCATCCCTTCATATGAAAAAAAGTATGCACGTTAAAGCAGTCGCGATCGGACTTTGCCTTAAAGTACATACTTCTAATTTCAACCTTGTCAATAGCTTATCATGCGTCAATAGGTAGAAGCCAGCGAAATTCACGACCTCCTAAAAAACCTTGACAAGAAATGAAGTTCATGTATTTCTCCCCTCAAATGTGAAATCTCATGAGTCGAAAACAAAGCTGGGGGCGCGGTCCCGCGTCCGCAGCGCGCAGACTTCAAAGGGAGGGGGCTATTACATTTTTATCGTCCAGCTCCTAAATTTCAGTATGAATAACAAAACGCTCACGTTTCTGAGGTGATTAGTACACTCCAACCATCAAATTGCTGATAACTGCTGTAGCATTATTTAGCTCTCGTGCCATTCATCTATCTTTTTGTTGTTAATGGCTTAGAAATTTCCTTTATTGTAATTGCCGAGCCCTGATTTCAATCTCACACTTCATAACTGGAACATCCAACCAATTTTACCTGCATAATTCACAATACGTTATTTACCATCAAGTGTCTGATGCATCAATTTGAGAAATACTTCGTTTGGGAATTAGAAGATTTTTAATCCTCGGGAGTATCGTTCTCCAACTTATTAAGTACGATTTCAATTCTATTGCTCAGTTTATTAAGTAACGCTTTGTGTTGATCCTCAGTAGCCATCCAAAAACCCTGATACTGCTTAACAAATGCTTTGTAAAGTTTATTATCATCCTCAGTGGATTTAATCCCTAAAATTCCAGACATTATTTTCTTATCACGAATTCCTACCATAAGGTGATTATAAATTTTAGCCAATAACTTATTGGCTAAGTCTGACGCTATCTCTTGTACATAAGGAAGATTAGGTGCTATAAATGTTACTTTTAATGGCTTTATGTTCTTCTTTTTTGATTTTAATGTTGTATTATCCTTCTTTTCCAACTGAAGTTTTATAGAATCCAAATCGTTTAATTGCTCGCCTTGTATAGAAGCATTAATTAATTCTAATCCAGTTCCAGAAAACGCCTCATCGATTCTATTTATCTGAAATCTCAATAAATTATAAATCTTATCCTTCCTGGACTCATTCTGCCTGAAATTTTCTAATGGCACATCAACTAAATCCATACGAGGGTCATTGAGTAAATCAACATTGAAGCTAATAACCAGCCTATAGCAGTGCTCCTTCTCTAATTTGTTAAGGTATGGAAGTGCCGCTTCAAGCACTTTCTCAGTAAACTCAACATCAAATAGATCCGCTCTAAATATATATTCCACGTCATCCACTCCCTTATAAACGCTTTATAGTTTCAATCTCTATTGTGTGCTCACCTTGGATTCCGCTAATTCATCTTCTCACTTTCGCTTTATAGCTCCTGCACTATGCCTCTAACTTGCTGCTTAATATAAAGACCAAATTAAAAACGCCCTCCATTCAGCGTAGCCGAAAGGAAAGCGAAAGGAATTTATCGAAATAAAAACTGAACAGAAACCAGCCTAACACACACCAGAATTCTTTTTTAGAACAAGGAGAACCCTAAGCCCAGTTTTATTCCGTTTTAGGAATAAAATCATCTTTATTGAATTCTTCTCTTATTGCTTCAGTAGTCCAACTTATTAAAAGACAAAGCCCATTTTCAGTTATGCCCCATTTCCTTCTCTCCTGACCAGATCTCGCACCCATTATGCTAGCCATGTGATTATTTAGATAATCTCTGTGCTTTTTTTTAAACATAGTGAAATCCGCACCATAAGTTTCAATTGGGTAGGTTTGCTCTAACCAATCCACTAAAGTATTATTCGCAATTTCTGCGTATACCTCTTGAAATGAATTTCTCCCTCCCTTATCAATAATAACTGAGAGTTCCTGAATAAATTGAGTTAATGTAGTTGATATTCTCATTCTAAATACCTCCTGAATTTCTCATTGATCACTCAATTAATACGCGATAATTTATTGTTATCTAAATATTTTAGGTAATCCGCTTCTGTATTCTTCTTTGTCATAATCCATACCTAAGCTCTTTTTCAAGGCACTATAACCTTTTACAGCTGCCCTTATAAATTCTTCGACAATTTCTCCCTCTTTCGAACCTTCATAAGAAACATATTTACCCCAAGCATCAATTAAGTCAGTATTAGCATAAGCAGACTGTTCAATTATCAATTTGTCAGTATACTCTTTTGTTAAAAACGGATGTCCTACAATACTACCAAGATTCAACTTATGTCTCATTGAAGAGCTCATCTCATTAGATAGGTGTCCTCTCGCCACAATTAAAGCATATAAAGGACCATATAAATGGGTTAATTTTTCGAGTCTACGCCTCCTCTTCTCTTTCCAAGGTTCGATAACAAGGTGAAGAAATAAAAACGTTAGTACAGCTACAATCGCAGAAACCGCCGCTGAAGTTAATTGAACTGGTATATTATTCAAAAGATCCCTCCTAATCTTAGTTATTTCGACATCAATATTATTTCCCCTGCAAACCTGAGCCCCCCTCATATGTGAAATGGTCATGCGCCGAAAACGAAACTGGTGCGCTCAGAACTTTTGATTTTCCCCACGATAGCAGCCAATTCACTTGTGCCCACTATGCCCTCAGGCTTATTTTCTCCTTTCCTCATTTGTTCTCTCCTCACTTTCCTTTTGCTGCTAGATTTAGAGCACGTTAATAGAGACGATTTAAAGGCCGTCTCAGGCAGTACATTATTAGAAGCGATTATTCTCCCAACACATCAAAAAGAGCCGTCAGCGGGGCTGTGGCTCGGTCTCAGGTAGATGTAAAGGGAAAGTGGAAATTAAAAATAAAATCTGCGCGGTTTTCGGGGTCGCCAGCACCCTCACCCCGCCCGGGACGTAGAAGGACCCACGTTTTATATTTCAGTCGGGTTCCGCTCAGCTGCTTCGATTTCTTCGACGTCAATCCCCAGGTCTTTCATCAGCGATCTCACGATGAGTGACTGCTCCTCACTATGCTGCTGGATAAGACTGTCTCCTCTTTGCAGGGTACGAAACAGTTCAAGCTTATGCTTAATGTAGAAGTCCTTCTCAAACAGTCCATGCTCCATGAGAGCTTGAGTATAGGAAGACGGCGCAGTTTCAGCGAGCCCGTATGCGAATGTGTTTCCTAGCTGTGCTGTAGGCTCTGTGGTAATCCCCTCATGGTGAACAAGGTAATGCTCTCCTGTTGTGAAGTAGGCAATGCGTGCAGCCTCCTCTGTAGAGAAGACATTCACCAGTGCACCATCTGCGATAGATCGGACCTCTTCGTCTTTGTATTCTCCAGGCTCCATGCCTATTGATCCTACCAATGTGTTGTCCTTGTCATAAAACATAAGAGCCCCAACTTTATCGAATTGCATTGTATCCATCATCCCTTCACTATTCAGTAAACTTACAACGGGTCTGTCTTCCAGCCGACTTAATTCAGGTCGTATCAACTCTCCATCCCATCTCAGAAGGATCGGCGAATTCTCTTCATATGGACCTCCTATGTCTGGAAGGACGTGACCTCCTATCTCGAAGAGTTGTTGTGCTGCTTTCCAAGTCACAACAGCATTGCTCGCCATAAGACTACTGATAATGTCCCTTGCCACCTTCTTGTCCACTTTATTCTCCTTTCTCGACAACAGAAAAAGGTCACTCTGTAATAGCAGTGACCTCGGCGGTTTATTTAATTGGGGTATCAAATCTGATCCCCCGTACTCTGTTATAGCACTAAAGTTACATCGACGGGTTTAATTTCAAAACCTGGTCACTGTAGAGCGTGACCAAAGAAAGAAAAGGGGCTCATTAAGCGCGCCCCTCTGGCTACGCCATTCACCTTCGCTTTGTACCGAAACTGAAAAGATGTTTCGGCACGTTGTCATTTTTTAATGATCTCTTTCCTAGAATCTTGGGTCAAAGACATACGTACGCTGCGCTCCGTATTAAGATCTTGCTCCCTAGTAACTAAGGTGTAAGAACAAGATCATTATACTGAGGTTTGAGAAATTGACCTAATCCCAAAATCGGCTGTTTTCCGAGAAAAAACATCATTATTGCCCACCATTTTGAGCGCATACTCTTGTTTTCGCACTCTCTCGCTCTACTTATTCACGGGTAATAGAGCATATACACCGCATTCATACCTTCTGCTGATTATCCTGTTGGTTGCTATCCACCTCAAAACCTTGCGGGACAAGGGGTTCTACTGGTCGCTCTGTTGGTTGAGAAGGAGGATTAGCCCCCCCTCTAGCGGGGGAGAAATAGCCCCTAAAAGCATTCATGATGTATGTATATTATGCATTAATATTCAGATGGGGTGGCATAGAAAAAGCCACCCGGGTTAATGGATGGCTCGTTCATTTTGCATTGATTACGGCATAGGTCCCATATAAGTACTATTACATTTTATGCATCGATAATCGACAAGGTCAACTATCGTTACAGTAACTTCACCACAGCATATAGGCTTATCTTCGTGATTGGATTCAAGGAACACGATTGTCCCAGGACTAGCACCGATTTTATCTTTCACGAATTTTCGGATCATGATTATCACCTCCCACCGCCATATTTCGACGTTTGGAAGATAAATCCTTCAATTCCATGAGGAAACAAGCAGCCATACACCAGTCCGCGTTCTTCTGAATCTTCGTTCTCATGTACAGTCGCTTCAGCAACGCCGGTGCAGAACGGGCAAACTAAGTCCTTCTGTTGTGAACTATCCTTATTGACCAAGAATGAACCCTTGCACTCTTCAAACAGACATTCGTACTTTTCCAGTAGTGGTTGTTCCAAATTGTGCCCTCCTATTCATCAGCATATATAAAAAAGCCGCCGGAAGGCGACTCAGTAACACAGATTCATTTTTAGTTCGACTCATAATGGCCCCATGTAGAAGTTACTGCAATATTTGCAGAAATATTGACTTGTATGACCCAAGTCCTCGACTTTTTCGGTCAGCTCCTTACAGCAGATGGGTGTGTCGCCCTCCGATTCAAGCTCTACCACTTCACCCTTGTTAACCCCCACGAAATTCTCCCAGTACTTTTGAAGCAAAATATCCACCCCCTTATAACCACACTTCGACGTTTGGAAGATAAATCCTGCAAACTCAATCCGATTAAATCAGTACCCGCACTTTGCTTCGCCGAGCCGCTTGTTTAATTCCGCTGCAACTCTACTCGCAAAATCTGTCCGTGGATCTCCGTTGTAGGCAAACACAGATTTGTTCCAGTCATAGGGATGCTTGGTCCCATCCAACGTGTACGGCTTTATGTCGCTTCCAGAGTATTTACCTACATCCAAGCCAGTCGTGTCGATTATTAGGGTGGAACAGGATACGGATCTGCTGTTTTCGGCTGGGGTACACCAACATACTTGAATGGTTGCTGCTCTGTCTGAAGTCTCATGTAAGCCGCTATTTCTTCTGGCGTACCTTCAATCGTTCCGTCTTTATGGATTTTCATTTGTCGCAAACTCCTTTTTAGGCATAGAAAAAACCACCCAAGTTTGGATGGCCAGATGATACCTTTTAATATACTCTGAAAATAGTCAAGTCAATCCAGTTCCTTCTCCAGATTACTCCATAATGTATAGACTTCCTTAATTGCAGCTTCACGGTTCGGACATGTACAGGTACGATGAGCGCCAAAAGCATCCAGCCCTGGTTCTACTGCTACAACTGAAGCAACGTATTCTCCGTTCTCAAGAGGAAATACATGACCAGCATAATAAGCGCCTTTTATCTTTCCCTCTTTTACATTTTCTGTTTCCAACATGTTCATCACCTCCCACCGCCATAATTCGACGTTTGGAAGAAGATTCCTGCTACTGACTCTCGTGTGCCTTTACGAACTCTTCCCAGTATTTCTCCTGAACCCAGTGCGCTCGGCCCTCAATCGTAACTATGCGGCCCTCATAATCAATACCCTGCACCCGTCGTAGGTTGATATGTAGTTTATCGGATATGCGCTGCATGGCTGCCGGTTCAAATTCTTGGGGCATCACCATTGCAGATACGTGTTCCTCGCTCAGTAGGTGAAAGCTTCCCTCAATAGTAGTTGCAACGATCATCTCATCATTACGCCTTGACACTCCGATAATATCCCTTCCGCTGATCCTTACGATTTGATCTCCCGCAGCAGGCACAGCTAATATCTGCTCCTGTTTCTTAAGCCATCGATTTATCAGATTTAATGCCGGGTCCGCTCTCATAGATGCCCATCCTCCGTTGTTGTTTGGGAAGACATTCGACATAGAGTAAGACTTTACCTCTTGGTAATTCATTCCACTGAATCCTCAAGCAATCGTTGCTTTCAGAACTCCAGCATCCCGATAAGCTTTAGTCTATTCATTTCACTGTAACAAGTCATTACCTCTCCTTCTGGACTGGTGAAGATGTAAGCGACATATTCCGTCTCTGAAAGCGACATCGCACCTTTCGAAGAATCCGGAAACGCCTTTTTTTTAAAATCAGGGCACGACCACGGAATATTCAAACGTCGGAACATTCGCTGACTTGGAAGCACCTTTGAGATTGACGAGCGACTGAAGCATGTGAAAGAGAATGATCTTGCTGAGGGTGATTTCAAGCAGTGGGCAGCAGAACATTGTGAATTCGATTCTTCTACAGCATCACGCTTCATTCAAGCTTACGAACAATTTGGAGATGCGACGTCGCATCTACCATCAAGCAAAATATTCGAAATGCTCTCGCTCCCCGAATCGGTTGACCGCTCAGAGTTCGTTGAACAGGAGCATGTCGTCCCTTCTACGGGCGAATCCAAGAAGGTAGAGGTATGACTGTCAAAGAGCTACGAGAGGTCAAGATGGCGCCCAAAGAGGCTGAGAAAGAGAAGGAGAACTTAAGGTTTCCATTGCTGCGTTTCCGTCACTTGGTGACGGTAATACCTCTTCTTTCAGAACATCATAAGCAGCTTCAGCCAACTCCGAGAGATTCACAGAAGCTTCGTTATCTCCTCGCGGTTTATTCTTCCCCGTCAGAGAAATGTTATTGCGTATCTCTTCCATAGGCCTTACGATCATATCAACCTCAGTACATAGGAGAGATGAACTATGAAGTTTGGAATGCGCAAGCCTAGTGTCAAACGTCGAATAGCCCCCGTACCAGTATCAAGCGTCAGATCGTTCATAGAGCTGGAATAAAGATGCCACGGGGCTATGGCTGGCTCAGAAATCCCAAGAAAGCAGCCTATAACAAGGTTTACAATAAGATCTCGTTTGATGTATTTAAACTCATAAAGAAGCTGTTCAGGTAGGTTAACCCTTCTTTTATTCGTTAACTTGTTATTTGTGACTGTATCATCAGGAATATCAGCTCAGAATTGATACTAGGACATTCTTAATGTGAAGATAAGAAAGGAGCCCTCACATTCGAAGGCTCCTCCGCTGTCTTAATTCCAATCTACAGCAGCTATAACTGCATCTATACGTTCTTGTTTTGACATTGTACGAGGCGGATTCTGATTAACGTTATCACAAGCCTGAGGCGTTTTACCTTTCTGCTTAGCCGTAAGTCTATGGACTTCTTCAATCATTTCAGCTACAGCAATATCTGCAGCTTCTTCATGAGTTAAATGATAATTCCCTTCGATTGTTTCCAACGCTGCATACTCGGCAACTTGCCCATTCTTAATTGCTGCATCAATGATATGGCTGTTGCGAGGTGTCCGAATGCTCTCCAGATCCCTAATACGTTGTTCTTCCGTATATTTTTTTCTCATACTTGTTTCTCCTTTGGTCGATTTAGGATCAGATAAATTCATGATATTTGGAACATGGGAACGAATATTGAAAATGTCTGAGAGACCACGCCCAGAAGCTAACGCGTCCCGAATGATGAAATCCAGAATCAGCGACTTGGGGACCTTTTGCAAATAGTTTATCAATTGAGCCTGTTCCTTTTCATATTGTTCTTTGTTCATGTTTCCTCCCTATTTTCTAATGCCGATATTCGTGTTGTCCTATACTGTTCCACCCATGCTCAGCCTCCCCTTATTTCTAAAATGAGCATCGATCATGCGTCCCAAATTGGCGTTATTTTTACGCAGAGCTTCTTCGATCTTCGATACAGTATCGGCGTCAGCGCTGCCCTGGATCACTAAGGACGGATTGTTATTGATAACTACTGAACTGTCGCTCTGTCCTTGCTGTCTGAGGGAGGCCGATGCGGCAGATAGCGTATCCCGGCCCATCATCTTATTGACTCTATCCAAGATAGCGTGAGAGCGTGGCTTGTTGTTGATCGGAATAAACGCCTCCGGGCCAGCCTCACCGAACATACCCACATGCGGCTTATTGACGATATCGCCGTCAGCGTATTGTGGGCCTTGGAATTGCTTTGGAAGCAAAGAAGTAGTAATTTCTTGTACAGTCTTAGGAGCCTTGGGCATGTACTGTCCAGACTGCGAATATAAGAATTCGATGTTTATTTTCTTCTCCGAAGGAATCAAACTCATCTGGTCACCAAGATTCTTAGCTGCGGTTATCGATTCATTGAACTTTGCTTTCCCTTCATCTGCTAGACTACCGAATTTCTGAGCGTATTCCTCCAATGTTCCGCCCAGATTGAGTTCTATAAGTTCAACTTGCTTATCATACAGTGCTTGGTAACTGTCCTTCGCTTTTTGGAGATCTTCACTATCGGTAACGAGGTTGCCTAACAAATCTGCTTGTTCCGATCCCAACTCTCCAACTAATGTAGTCAGATATCCTAACTTGTCTTCATCGATGATAAGACCTACAGCTTTGCCCACTTCATTAGCCTTTTGAGCTAATTCCTCAAGCTTTTTCTTCTGTCCCTCTCCACCTGGAGCCATCATAATCCGTTCATACTCAGCTGCATATTCTTTAAATGCAGCCTTGGCAACATCGATATCATCTTTGCGCACCAGAGCCGCATCTGTTTTTTCTTGAAGTCTTTGGATTTCTGCTACAGTGTCTGGTAACTTTTGATTACCTTCAGCAATGTCTTTTTCAAGCCTTAGCTTCGCGAGGTCCATCTCGGCTTTTGATTCCTGTTGAAGCAGTCCAAGCTTTTCTTGAATCTTCCCGTTTTCCACATCGTAATTACTGAGTGTGTTAGGGTACAATGCTTGCAGTTTTTCAACTACTTCCTTTTGCCTTTCCTGTTGTCCCGCTAGCTTTTCGGAGTTGGCCGCCAAATCACCTGAACTTTTGGAGCCATCAGCAATTTTTCTGCTTAAATCCCTATACTGCCATATAAGATCGTTGGTTATCTGCGCTTTGCTCTTCGCCTCTTCAAATCGCTGCCCTGATTCTTTAAGCTTATCACCCATGTGTATTAGGGCCTGCCGAGCATCTTCTTGGCGACGCTTATATACATACCAGCCGCCAGCCAATAAGCCAACCCCAGCAATCGCCGCACCAACTGGATTAGAGAGCAGAGATATTGCCGTCCTGAATACACCAGCCGATTTAGCCGCTGTCTCAGCCCCCTCAGCAGCAGTAGTGCCAGCGCGCCCAAGACTTTTAAGAGTGCCTATAGTCCCTGCAACGCCCTTACCGACTTTGACACCAGGAATGGCAAGCGCACCGGCTGCTAGCCAAGAAGAGGCACCATTGAAACTAAAGGATTCCTTCATCAGCCCTTTGACGATTTTGCCAATGGTTTTCCCTATCTCCGAGGCAACCCATGACACCTGAGCCTTACCTTTCGATGTCCACCACTCCACAAAGGGCTTTGATACGATGCGGTCCCAAGCAATCTGCACTTTGCCAATCCAGTCGGAGTTATTCCAGATCGGGCTATTTGTCATCGCATCGTAATTACGTTCGAACCTTTCCATCACTTTAGGGACCTGATTAGCGATGGAATCCACGACTGCCCGTACTTGAGGAGCGAGTTTTCCGCCTAAAGTGATTTTGGCAGTTTCGATGGCTCCGTTCATCTCTTCGATGGACCCCTTTAGAGTGTCCATTTTCATTGCAGCGACATCGGTAGCAGTGATCTTATTCATGGCTTCGTTCATTTTATCGATGCCCTCAGCGCCCTCTTTAAAGAGGATACTGCCCGCTCTTATCGCATCTGAGCCAAACATTTTATTCATTGCCGCTTGTCGCTGCATATCATTTAGATCTGACATGCTGTCTCTGAGTATTCCGGCAATCTCGTCCATGTTTTTAAGTGATCCAGAGGCATCGTAAAATGATGAGTAAATCCACCCATTTGCATCGGCCATGTTTTTTGCTTGTTTGAAGTACTTGCCTGTTACCTTCTTGGCTCCATCCATCTTAGCGAAATAACCAGCAAGCGCACTTGTTACACCATTGACACTCGTGTCGACGGGTTTAATACCGTGCTTGCTTAGGTAATCCATTGCTTTTGCTGTATCTAGTGTAAGCAACCCTAAATCATTGAATTGGGCATATGCCTCATTTGTACTCGGCTGCAAACGCATGAGCATGGTTTTGAGAGATGTTCCTGCATCCGATCCTTTGAGTCCGCTTTGAGCAAATGCAGCAAGGGCAGTAGTCGTGTCTTCAAAGCTAAGCCCGACAGACGCTGCTACAGCAGACGCCTGAGACAAGCCGAACTTCATTTCGCTGACACTGGTTGCAGATGCATTGGCGGCCCCTGCCAGCAAGTCTGCTGCACGCTGGACGGATATGTTGTCATCCCGGAATGCGTTAAGCGCAGTAGAAGCAATCTCCGCAGCGTCGGCAAGCTCTAACTCCCCTGCAGTCGCCAAGGAGAGCGCTCCTTGAAGGCCGCCGTCTAAGACATCCTTAACCTCGACCCCAGCCTTTATGAGCTCCTCAATGCCTCGTGCAGCCTCTTCAGCGTTGTACTTGGTGTCTGCCCCCATTTTGATAGCGAGCTTTTCGAGTTCGTTCGAAAACTTTGAAACCTCTTCTGGCGCCATAACCGAATAGGCATTAGCCATCCCCTGCTCAAAATCAGCGTACGTGTTAACGAGGTCTTTGCCTATGCCGGCTATTTTTCGTATCGCAAAGGCTCCGGCAACAGCTCCACCTACTTTTTTAAGACCACTGATTAACTGCTCTCCAGCATCACCGGTGGTCTTCATGTCCTGGCGAGTCTGTTTGAGGTTATTGCGGAATGGATTGAGGAGGTTTCCGAGTCGGGAACCGTTCATGTTTTTTCCACTTGTGATATCTTGAATTTGATTTTGTAACTTCTTAAAATCTGTTGAGGCGTTGTTAAATGACCTCATGAAAGAGGATTCTAACTCCGCTCCCAGTTTAAATGCGACCTCATACTCTCTACTTATTCCTGCCATCTGTTTCCCTCACCCCTGTTCATTAGAATCATTTATTAATCTCTGAAAGGCCAATAACGTAGGTAATTCTAGCTCGAGCAGAAATCAGGCTCACGCGCACCCGCATTTATCCTAAAGCTCCGGAGGAACCCGGATACTTCGACGGGTGCCGTGATTTATCCGATTTCTGTTCAATCTACCCCTTATTAGTCCGTTTCTTCCCGAGAGTCATAACCGCAGCTCCCCGGAACGGATGCGACTTGCCCTGCTTTATGTGGTTCTTTGCTCTCCACTGTTTGAAGCTCTCTCGTTGCATCCCTTTTTGGTCTTTCGTACCAGCCATTAGCACTGCCTCCCTTCGTAATCTAGAAATATGAAACAATTTATAGACACCGCTTCAATAAAAATCAGGTTATACATCTTATTTGAAATATCCATCCAGACTATAACCCGACAACCAAGAATTTATAAGACTCTTTGTTTCGTGAAGTCTTACCGACTTAGTCCTTGGCTCGATATACCCAAGATAAGAGGAGTACTCCAATTCTTGTGTAACACTTCTACTGAAAATAAGCTCATTGTTTATTCCACTGATCTGATTCTTGAGTTCTTTAATTTGGGATTCTAAATCTTTCCGTTTAGAAACAGTATCCTCAGTCCAGCGTTTACGTTCCTCCTCAGCTTTAATGGCAGCATCTCGAACCTTATCCAAGTCTTTAGAAAAGAAATTTCGAGAAGTCCCTACTTGATTTTCGTATCCAGCAATTGAATCCTGGATCTCTTCAATATCGAGTCGAAGTTTACGATTTTCTTTCTTGAACTTCTCCACTCCATTGGTATCCTCGTTCATTTCGGCTTCAATCATTAAATCAGAATTTTCCTTTATCTTGGTCTGAATGACCTGAGCTTTTTCTTGAAGCTCATCTATGTTGCTTTGAATCAGATTTTCACGCTTATTGACTTTATCTACAAACTCCTGCATAAGTTCTTTCCAACTCTTACTCTTTAACATTCAAAACCTCTCCCTATTTGTTTATAGTTAGCTGATCATATCCGACGTTGCTATATTTACCCTCGATTGTCACTAGAGCCTGTAATTCGCACTGTAATATACACGAAATACAGCTCAGAATCGACGTGGGCGGTCTCGCCAACTCAACCAGACTAATCTTACACACTCACTTATTCCCCCTTACAATGAATAAATGAAAATTAATAGTTGCATCCTATAAGTGAGATGCAGTATAATCGCTTCATTGGGAAACAATTACATAACTTGTTTACTGAACGTCTCTGGTGCTGCAACACCAGGGGCGTTTTTCGTTTGCTGTAAGCTGTCCTTTTGATCAGCAATTTCGGTGATCTGCTTGCGATCAATATCTTCGGACAACTTCATTGCATGTTCCTCCAGACTGTAAATATCCTTTGCAATATCCATAAGATCAAGGATGGCCATCTCTCTATTGAAGACCTCTTCAGACTCTTTCATCAAAACATTCGTTAAATCTAGAACACGAGCTTTAACTTCAGCGACTTGATACCACAGTGAAAGACTCATAGAATAACCCCTTCCTGAACAGCCGACTCATTAGTGATATCAATCAAGTCTAACGCTTTTTTGAAGAAGCCTTTTGGTAGCCCGGCCTCTACCTCTACGATTTCCAGTTCAAGTGAGCGAGCGCCATTACTTTTAACCACGATTGCTTTATGAAAGATGTAGAGCATTTCCTTCAAGGTGTGTCCTCGGTACCCGCATAAGGCATCAGCTAGATCCATCACATACTGTAATGTTGCTGCCTTTTCAAGGTCAGCAGCAGGAACGTTCTGATTTGTTCCACATGACATATTTTCCATTGTTCGATCCTTCTTTCTTGATGTATTTGAAAGGGCTCCGCAAGGGAATCCCCTTGCGCTGCGCTATTCAGTTACTCCGACAGTAATGTTGTACCGACCCTTGCTCAATCTATCCACACTCTTAATTGCATCCTCGCCTTCAGCAAGTATTTGAATAAGGTTATCAAGATCATCAAGGAAATCGACATTATCACGATCCAGTGTAAACACCTTATCGGCCTTTTGTTCGGTAAGCGATCTAGCTCTCAACTGTACATAAGCGTCTTTCAAGGAAATAACCAGTTTGTTGTACAACTCCCGGTCAACTTCAATAGCCTCGCTGAGCACCCATCCGGCAATCGGGCCAATGTAATCCACAACGTCCATCCAGTGTGCATCTGGAGCAGAACCAGCGTCCAAAGTCGCCTCAATATCATCAGCAAGGTAGTGGGATGAGATCCCCTCCTGAACACTCTCTTTAAGAAAATCAGCAAACTGAATTAGCTTTCCTTTTTCAGTAATCTGCCATTGCGTCCCCAGCATACTTTTACATTGTTCCATCGTTATCTATCTCCTTCGATTTTGAGTTTGTTTTTGTCTGTTCCAACAGCCAAAATTAAAGCTGTAAGCCAAAGTGCTACCTCTTGGTACTCTCACGCTTGATATTGCGAATTATGACGGCGTGCTGTTGGGGATTGTGCTGCCAGCGGCGGGCCAGTTCTTCCATGGACATAATGAACACCTCCATTCAGAAGCAACACTCTACTTCGCCTTTGACTTCATCAAATCGAACATTCCCTGACTGATATCCGTGATGTGCTCAGTAAGCAGCTCATAGGCAGAGGTTGAATTGAGCCTTGTTATGACATGCTTCAGGTATGCCGTTGACTTTCCACCCCTGGAGACCTGTACGAAGTTGAATCGAGCTTTAGCACGGAATACATCCGGCCATTCAGTGGGTACGACTTCCGCCAGATACACGGCATCACCATCCGCTGTGATTGCAAAATGATCATCTATCAGAAACCCACGCTTTTGGCCGGCTCTTTCTTTAGCATCAAAACTAAGAATGTAAACCTTCTTCATAGCCTGTCCTCCATTACCATTGAAATAATCCCCAACTCTGTTCCCAGCTTGGTCAGCGCCCGCAATCGGGTCTTATTGTAAGTGCCCCAGCTTATGCCCAAATCTTTGTAGATTGTCTGGTGGCGGACATAATCGCTCTCGCGGCTCAGATACTTACGAGTAATGATCTCCGCCTCGATCGGCTCCAGCAGATTCACTGCCTTCTGAAGCTCAGCCAGCCCTTCACGCTCCATACCCATGGTTATATAGATACCGGACTCGTAGAGGTATTTTTCTACCACGGTCTCACCTTGCTTTGATAGAAACACCTCTTTTTTCAATCGGTCTCACCTCCAATCCTGATTTTTGAGACCTCTGATATGTCGAAGCCGTTTTTTTCATCCCTAGAGCCAATTTAAGTCCTCACCCTAAACCTCTCTTTAATTCTTCTAAATCCTAGAAGCGATCCTAAAATAAACACCTATGGTATGGCTATATATATAAAGGTCCCCCATTTTTGGGGGTAGTGAAGGGAAAAAGCAAAATCACCCTTCATCTCATGCCCCATAAGGTATTAACACGTTTTTACTACCCTCATTTTTCAGGGTAGTGTTTGGCCTGAATTAGTATAATAATTGAGCTGATACCCTCATTTTTCGGGGTAGACTACCCCTATTTTTAGGGGAGCTAAAATGTCAATCGGTCTTCTTTTTCCGCTTGGGCCTTGGAGTCACAGAGAACTTATCGGTTCCGTAAAACTTCCACTGATCACTGAATCCATAGATGGTAGCAGTCCTGGTAGTCCATCCCCCCTTTACAACTTTGATGAAACCTAGATCATTCAACTGATCCAATGATTTCGCGAATGTTGGTTCAGTCATAAGTTGCTGACCCTCCGCATACGTGAAGCTGATGTCATTCTCATTGTCATAGTTGAATTTAGCCTTCATATACAGGTACAAAGTGATTGAATGACAGCTCAACTCTTTCCATGCACGGGACTCCATCATGCTCTGTGTAATTCTTAGATGTCGGCCTTTAGAGCTGATCCCCTCAAAAGGTCGGAATCCATAGTCTTTCTTCTTACGTGGCATTTCACCTCACCGCCGATATTCATTTCTGAGAACTGCCGCCATCAAGTTCAGAAAGCTGACGGTCAATATCCTCTAAACACTGGCGCATATCAATTTCCCGATAAATGAATTGAGTGGCCGAGTGGTAGATAGCAGACTCGATTGGGTCTAAGTTGGTCAGGCAATGCACCTCACCTACCTCTCCATGCCACACTGGTTGGTGTTCTCACTGATCCAGCGTTCCAGCTCATGACGGCGGAAGAAGATGCGGCTCCGGATGCGGAAGAACGGTAGGCTCTTGGTCCGGCACATATCGTATACGCTCCAAGCCGAGATCCGCAGATATGCAGCTGCCTCCTTCACATCTAATGTTTCCGGGCGAGGCTGCTGAACCTGCTGCTGCATGACCATCTGGCCAAGCTGTTGAAGGAACTGATGAGGGTCGATCTCTGGCTTCCGCTCCACAAGCTCCGGCATTGGGTAGGATTGCGGGCCCTGCTGGATGATTACAGTCGGTGTATTGCGTCTTGTTCTTTGATTACGCATGTATGAGTCCTCCCATATTTCAATTTAGAATGCTAATTCGCAACGTTCTCGTCCCGTTTTTGGTTGTATTCCTTCAAACGCAATGAAGCAGCTTGTTTTTGTTCATCGGTCATTTTTGACACTACCTCTTGTGCAAATCTGACCTGATTGCCTTTAAGCAGCCACTTGGCAGCTGTCACACGGTCGCCGTCTTTCTCTTCCCAGATAGGATCGGCGATTTTACGAAGCTTGGTCATGTGAGTAGGAACACAGGTATAGATGGTCCAGGTCCCGTTAATGTAGTCATAGACACATGTCGTTTCTCTTTCTTCAGCAGAATATTGCATCAATTCATCCTCCTTACTCAGATTTGCCTAGCAAACGTTGCGAATAATTGCGTCAAGCTGTAGAGCGACTTATGCGTCATGTTAATGACACAAACAATATTTCCTAACGATCTAAGCACGATTGTGGCTGGGAGCCTCGGGGTTGTGCTTATACTCGGGTGGTTCGGGGCATGCTGGGGGCGAATTTGAGGTTCCCCGAAAATTCCGTAGGTGCTTATACTTGTATGGTGCGGGGAATGATGAATTGTGTGATGGTGTGGGTTATTTGGTTACTTGCGGCGTTTTGACGATTTCAAAAATGTCGTCGAATTCAACCTCTAATACATCACAGATACGTTTTGCGATCCTTGGTGATAACGATCTATCGCCATTGGTAATCTGAATCGTCATTGGTTGTGATAAGCAAATTTCTTTGCTAAATTGCGTTTTATTAAATCCCTTACGCATGAGCAGCTCAGCTAGGTAATTCTTGTCTTTGACCTCAATCCTCATTCTCCCCACCTCTTTTCTTAATATCTAAGAATTTCTCACTCCAATATAATTCTTAGTTATTAAGAAGTCAAGCGTTATACAATAAAAAGTTAATAATTTTCTTTGATATTAAGAAATTAAATGTTATGATTTGATAAAATCCACTTATAAGAGGTGCCTAATGAAAACCATTGGTGAAAGATTAAGAGAAGCAAGGGAACAAAAAAATTATAAGCAGATTCACGTAATGAAGAAGGTAGGTATAAATAACAAAACCTTAAGTGGATATGAAAACGGAGTAAGCAAGCCTGATTACGACACCCTTAAAACACTAGCTAAACTATATGAGGTCTCGTTAGATGAACTAATCACAGGAATAGATGATGATCACATCATAGATGAGGAGGTAGCTTCGTTTAAGAAGACAATGAAAGGATTTTACGAGGAACACGATAGTTTAAATAATGATATATACAAGTTATTGCATCATGTTTCTGTTCATGGTGTGTTCAAGGCAGAGTATGAGAAAGTTATTTTTAATTGTTTTAGAGATAACATGAGTACTTATAGTCAAACACCTTCAGATTACGAATATTTTGACAACATGTATAATCATTATCTCCAGGATAAGTCAGAAGATCCTTCTTATATTGACGAACAATTTGAAGAGGAGTTTACACACCACTACAATTTAAATTCAGTAATAGAGGCAGTTCGGGCTTCTGGAGATTATGAATGGAAAGAGGAAATAATCTTTAAACTTCGTCAAGAATTACTAGCTAACGGTGACTTTATTCCACTCCCTCCTATTGATGTCATAAAAGATAATAATAGTGATCCTGGTACTACTACTGATAACCCAAAACTTGAAGAAATACTCTTAATTAAGAATTTAACTTATCGTAACAAACCATTAACTGATCACGACCGTCAACGCATTCTCGAGATGCTAAAGCTTATGTTTCCTGATCGCCAATAAACCAAAGACTATAATTTATTAGAAGTAAGTATCTCCTTCAACTAACCAGCAGGATTTTCCAGAGCGACCAGCAGAACGACCAGCACAGCGACCACAGAAAGAAAAAGGTATTAAAGAAGAAGGTTTACAATATAAGGGGCTGAATCTTATGAGGAAAGAGAAGCATTTCAACATCCGAGAGATCAACGGAACTCTCCCAATTGAATCCTGGCTTAAACACGGTGTTGAAGCTTACGCTAAAAGAGAATATGGCATGAACATTACAGTCAAAGTAATCAAGATAAACATAGACAGGTCAATTGATCCGGTGTAGTGGATTGTTCCATACAAACAACCTTTTGTCTCACACCTTTAGTTTCATCACCGTATTTGACACTCCACAAGTCCCACACAGCTACCCTCGACACGGGAGCACTGCTAGTACACATAAACCCTCATCCCTGTCTTTTTAACCTGTTAAACGTCGAGAATCTGAATAAGGAGATCATTCCATGAAGAAGAAGCAGTTTACCATCGAATATATTCCTGCCAATAATCCTGAACAGTCAGCAACCATTGTTAAGCATTTGGCCCAAGGCGCTGTACAGAAGGTCCTGAATCAGCACGGGGTAATCGCGGCCAATCTTGACGAATTACTGGACAAGTACATCACCGCGGTGCCGGCTGATGAGTAATAACCAGGCAAGCAATTCACCCGCTACCGATCTGCTGCTCGCTGCTCTACGAGAGCTAAAAGAAATGAAGATCGAGGTAACAATAAATATTAGGTCCTCTGAGGAGCATCCCCCTGTCCCTCTTCCACCCGTTCCAGAAATTCAACCGCAGCAATCGAATACATCAAAACTTGAAAAATTACTACCACCAGTCCTTAATTCTGCAGATATTCAGAGGTTTCTAAGAATTGGTAAGAGCCAAGTCTACGAACTTCTAAATTCTGGGGCTTTCCATGTTACTCGTGTAGGTCGGCGAATGTTGATATCAAGATCAGTATTTATTGAATGGCTGGAAGGGAGATCCGAAGATAATGAGGGTAAGCGAAAGAGGTAAAAAGATACGCTCAATATTGAGCCGAGAGAATCAAAAACAGGAAATGTGTTGAGATCACTCTAAATCAGGCTTCTCATTTTATCCAAACATAGAAAAAGCACCAGTTAAGGTGCCTAGAATGGAGGTCCACTAAGTAGGACAATATTTAGCCGATTGAATATCTCTTCTTCAGACTTGTCATAAGTTAGTAGCAACAAGCGTGATAAGATACTCTTTAATTCAAAGTAATCATCATAGACACTTGATTTGTTTAGAAGCTTAACGAGCGCTGTAATTTCACCATGAGTAGCTTTGCTGCGTAAGTTGTACATTTTTTTGACTCGGTCCATAATATCAATTCTTTGCTCGTAGGAATCAGCTAACATGAGGGCTGCATTGAGCGAAACCTTATATTGAAGGTTGCCTTCGCCTGTTACCAGCAATGCCTCTAAACCTGTAATAAGAGCTTGGTTACTACTTTCTATAGTGGTAGAGAGACACGCTCCGGTATATTGATTAAGTGCGTAACTCCATCTTGTTTCTTTCCACTCTGAAGCTAGTCGCTTTTCTCTTGAAGCTTTACTATGTGCAATGTAAATTTCAAAGAACCTAATTATATTCTGTATATCTTGTTCTGTAATAGTTGCAGAAGAGTTATCTTTTTCAATTTCGTCGTTAATGGCTGAAGAAAACTTAAATAATGGAGTGTTCCTCTTCCCCAATATTCCATAAGCAATGCGTCCATATGACCTAGGCGGCTCCAAGATGCGAACGTTTAGTTTTGGAAGCCCTAATTGAAGCGCATGATAGAATAAGTATCCATTAGATTCATAAGTGACAGGATCTGACTCAGTTTTATTTATACTTACCAGCACTTTGTTATCATCCAATTTTGACAGTGATATGTATTCATTAATAACGTATTCTGGTCTGTCTAATTCGACGTTTTCAATTACGTATGCATCAATAATATCTTGCATTTCTATCCCCTCCGTAGAGTAACATTTCGATGACTAGTGTATAAATCCTGCAATTCAAAGGAGATGCAAACCATGAAAATCAAAAAAATAAGTTTAGCGAATCGCAAACAATATATACAAGACCTTCAAAAAGAAATTGAGAAGCAGGAATACATCATTCAATTGATTGAGTCTTACACACCGACCACCTTGGAACAGAAAATAATTTACGAGTATGCAATTGAGGGTAACGTTACAGATGTAGCTGCTAAGATCAATGCCGAGGGTTTTAGGATCGGTGAAAGGAAGTATATAAGCAATGATATTACAGCAGTAATTAATCAAAAACCTGTAATAGATGAGCTACATGAAATTGTCAAGAAATCATTTGAGCATAACAAAAAAGGAATGAAACGCTACTTATAACATGCACTACTCTTTAACACGTTATTTAAGCCGTAAATCATGAAGATATCGTCACGAATTTCACCCTAACTGTACAGGAAGCTATAAACCACCATCACATACGAATGAACGCTAAAATGACTACCTAATTGATTTATACATCAGCTTTAATGAAAGGAGGTACCTTACATGGCCAAAGGCAGCATCGAAAAGCGCGGAAAAAACTCCTGGCGATTAACTGTAGAACTTGGATATGATGCTCAGGGTGAACGGGAATTCGAACGAAAGACAATTCGCATAGAAGATCCGGAGTTGTTGAGAGCGCCCCGCCGGCTGAAAAACTATTTGGATGATGAACTTGTTAAATTTAAAATGGAGATTGAATCTGGGCATTACATCCGTCCCGAGAAACTTACATTCAGTAAATTCATTGAAAAGTGGACTGCGAAATTCGTGGAACTTGAGCTTGAGGAAAAAACAAAAATCAGCTACAAATTTCATACTGAACGCCGGATTCTTCCCTACTTCAAAGATATGCACATGGAAAAGATCAAGACGCTGCATATTACTGATTACTTGGACTATCTTCGAACGCCTGAGGCTAGTCTTAACAAGAGTGGAAAGCCACTCGGCTCTGCAACCATTGTTTATAATTATCGGGTATTACGAAGCATTTTCGCCAAAGCGCTTGAGTGGCGGGTACTGAAAGAGAATCCTATGACCGGGATTAAGAAGCCCCGGGAAGACGACATCAAGGAAATGGAGGTTTATGACGAAGAGGAGATCGAACTGCTCTTTGCAGCGCTGCAGGACGAGCCTAGTCACCTTCGTATCCTAGTTACCCTGGCCGTAACTACAGGTATGCGCCGCGCTGAACTGTCCGGGCTGGAATGGAAGAACATTGACCTGGTAAATGGCACTATCGACATTAAGCAGACAGTTCCGTTGTTCAAAGATGGTCAGCCGGTGATTAAAGGTCCTAAGAACAAGCAGTCAAAACGCCAGATTGCACTAGCTTCCTCTGTTGTAGATGAGCTGAAACTCTATAGGTCTGAGTGGGTGAAAATGAAACTACAGCTTGGAGATAAATGGGCTGGAAATGATAGAGAGTTTATCTTTTGTAGAACCAACGGCATACCTTGCGATCCTGGACTCCTTACAAAACGTTGGATAGCCTTTCACCGTAAACATGGCCTTAAACCGATCCGTCTGCATGACCTAAGGCATACCTCCATTTCCTGGATGATCTATAAGAAGGTTCACTCCAAAGCAATTGCAAAACGTGCTGGCCATACTGATACAAAGATGCTTGAGATTTATGGTCATATCTTTGAATCCGTGGATAAGGCCGCAGCGAATGTATTTGACGATATGGTTAAGCCAGCTAAAAGAAAAGCATAATTGGGTACTGAACCTGGGTGCCAATTGGGTGCCAAATTCGCAAAAAGCACCAAAAACCAGCTCTTTTACACCTCTTCTATTTTCACAAAAAGCCTATTGCACCAAGGGTTCCACGATTTAAAGGAAGCACAAATTTGACCATATGACTCTTCTCCCATGAAAGGGACCTCTGAAAAGAGGTCCCGATTTTTCGTTTATGAACCCTTACGTAGCAAGGGGATTTCATTTTCAGCACACCAAATTTATATTTATATGAGTCCATTTTATGAGCCTCTATTTATAAAACACCATTTACGATTTGCCATAAAAATGTTAGCTTTGTACGACGGACAAAAGAAAGCAGATACAAAGCAAAAGAAAGCAATACAAGGCGTTCTAATCGCAAAATGTGCCACTCGAATAAAGCGGAGATCACCTTATACCTCGCCAAAGTGTAAATAACAGCATTTTTGTACCTTAAATTGTGTGAAAATGACGTCTAGCTCGAATTAAGAGCATTTTTGCACCTTAAATCTTCTGATATCATGCTTTTATTCGTATTCTCCTTAAAATAGCATACAAAAATGCCCTTATTCCCTTAATTCGGTCTAAAAAGTTAAAACAAGGTACAAAATTGCCCTTAGTTAGAAACAGCGCTAGCTAGCCCAACTTTACGATAAAATTGATGCAAATAAATGAATCGACGAAATAAATGAAATGGATGAAATAAATGAAATAGATTATATAAATGAAATAGATTATATAAATGAAATAGATTATATAAATGCACAAAAAAAACGGATGCTGTCCTCCATTGAGGATATCACCCGTTTTTGCCACCTCGTTTTGCCACCTAATGATATTCGCCAAATTCTGAATGTTCTATAGCTGATTGCTGCACCGGTAGCCAACTATTAATGGTCTTTAATTTCTCATAATCATTACCGATTGTTAATTGTATATTGTCTTGTGCCCCTCTATGTTCTTCTTCGCACATCCCCAAGTGGATCATGGCCCCAGTTCCCGGGTCTACATACAGCCCTTTCTTGAAAACACTTCCTTGGCTATTCTTCACCTGATGTATTTGTGAACAAACGATGCAATAATACATACATAATCACCTCTTCATTTAAATTTAGTTCACACATATATTCCGAGGGTGTAGCATACTCCCCTCAATTTTCTAGATATGGTGAGTTCAGATCGACCTAAATTTGCTTATCTCTCTGTGTGGTTTGGTTCCCGCTTGGTTCTCGTTTGGTTCTCGTTTGCTTGTGTGATTCGCTTGCGTTGTTTTTTACCATTAGCATGGGTGCCTTCTACTCTTTAGCTTGGTTAGCTCATGTGGCTTGGTTCTAACCGTCGGACTGGTAATTTGAACGTAAACTGATTACGTTTCTTGTACCCCATCGGCAAATGCTGCAATACCGCTAATAAGAACTGATGGATTGTATGACATCATTTTTGATTTTCACCACCCTAACCTATTTTGATATCAGCATATGATTACGTGTTGAGATGAGTGCAGGTCCATTGAGATCATGTTGAGAAAACTTCAACGCTTGTTGAGGAATATGATGATTCTCGTCATTAGTGAAACAAGTAGACTGTGCCCGGTCCATCTTTGAACAGTTGAATCATATGTATGATAAATATTAATTTGATACCGATTTCAATATAAGTCTCTTGTCCATTAGACAATCCCTCATCCTCTTTTACACAAGCAATCTAGCAGTTTTTCTCATATATTGTATTAAATTGAGAGAGGGGAGGTGAAGTTCTATGAGCATTCAGTTTCTTGATATGCGGATTTCACAAGATAGCACGACGGACTCACCCGGCGTTGATTTGGTTCGCTACAGTTATATGTTTGGGGACATTGGTCTGCAGACTGGAAGTGTAACCCCCGGCAATGAAAATCTAGTAAGAGTAACCCTTAACGCTTACGCTCGTCTGAGTGTTTTGCCAAGTGTAATCTATCCAAACGATGTGACCTTCAACATCTACCGCAATGGTACGCTCATCTTCAGTACGGTCTACCCGGGTTCCACCTCTGACACGGAGACCAAATATGAAATGGTCGGCATTACCGCTGTCGACTTTCCCCCAGCCGCCGATGTACTTACAGGCCAAATCCGGTATACCATTACTGCAGGAGCTATCCGAAATGCCAACCTGGGTGCAAGAAGCTTCAGCGGCATTGCCGTTGCTGGAAACGGTTGAAATTTGAACACTGTAGGAACAACAGGTACAGCTACAGCCCAACAAATATCCAATCTGCATCTCGAAATATAAATGATAATGAGGGTATGATGAGGCACAGGTCATGTATTCATGAATGGTTAACTGGCGGCCACAAGCCCCGCACAGAATTGCTCGTTCGTCCCTCTGAGCTTCCCCCGCCTCGCTGCAGAATGCCCCCCGACCCCTGTGACACTTATAACAAGGATAATTAGCACCAGAACATGGAAAGCGAACTGCTATAATATCTGTTGAAGAATGGTAATGCTTGCAGCGGGTTCACACCGAAACAAACATCAGCAGTGCTAGTCAACGGTCAATCGCCCAGTAGAACCAACTTGGTAGCGATCCATTGCCAGGTTGGTTCTCTCACGAGTACGTTTCAATCACCCAGTGCTTACTGCAGCAGCTTATTAACTCTTCGTTAGTTAGTACAAGCATCTGTGCATAGAGAAGCCTTCATTTTGCTTTGGTGTCTCTTTTTACAGTTCATGAAACTGATTTTGGACAAGTACATTGTTTGAAAATAAATAGCACCTCAAGAGATACTTAATCATCCGCCATCACGCTCTCAACAGGCTTCCATTGCTACAATTTTCAAACAAAAACCCGTCACCACTTAAGGTTGACGGGTTTTTGTCTATGTATCCAGACAGCTTGCTTCGATACTTATGATCATTCAGGCCTATGTATTAGAAATGAGTATGCTTTACTTTCCATTGTTCCAATTTTATGAACAACCAAAAAGAATAAATACCTAAAGTAATAAAGCACAGAATCCACCACTTAATCCAGTTTCCAAAAAGTTGTATTGCCGTACCGTCAAACCTTTGACGACGACCATCAATAACGGTATGTTCTATTTTCCAACGGTAAATCATAACGAGCGCCCATGGATAGCAAATTCCCAACGTCAGTACCGTCACTAACACTCCTATAATGCTCCATGCAATGTACTGCACAAGACCGCCGTCGAAATAGGACTCCCCCTGTCCATTTTGCTGGGCTCCTGTCAAATTAACATTTACTACAGTACTCATGTTCACCAATCCTCTACATTTTTTTCATACAATACATTATATTCATCGACATGGAACCATTTTCCTCCTCTAATATTCCGTTTAATAAAAAATTTCTTTCTATGTATAATCTATCCAGACGATGTGACCTTCAATTTTCGCCACAACTCAACAAATATCAAAATTACATTTCAAAATATAAATGATAGTGGTTTTGACAACCTGGATTGAATGCAGCCTTACAGGCAGGGCATGCTGAGCCGCAGGTCATATATTCATGAATGGTTAACTGGTGACTGCAGGCCCCGCACAGAATTGCCTTCTCATCCCTCTGATGTTTTCCCCACCTCGCTGCAGAATGACCTCCAATTTCTTCGTGGCACTTATAACAAGGATAATAAGAATCGCAGCATGCAAAACGAATCGCGATAATATCTATTGGTGAATGGTAATGCCTACAGCGGGTTTGGGAATCCATTTGGACCCCGCATACTTTTACGCCATGTATGTTCATATAATATTGTTCAGAAGTATCTGACACTTTATCAACCCCTTAGATTTTTTTCACAGATGTTCACCTGCCAAACGTTTACAATTGCATTGGAGGTGAATACATATGTCTCAATTAGTAATTTTTATCATTGTTTTTGTTCTGCTTACAGTCGGCATCCGTATTTGGAAATCCCGGCAAAAATAGAATATAGTTTAGGTAATTCATAACGAAAGGAGAGGCTCCTAAATTGAATGGCTTTTTTCTCATTATTCTCGGCGGTCTGATTATTGCACTGGGCATCTTTACGATTCGCAAGCCCACCTTTGGGTGGAAGATGAACGAAGCTTGGAAAGTTAAAAATGACTCCGAACCCAGCGATGCCTATATAGACATGACCAAATTCGGAGGTCTAGTAACCATCATTCTTGGTTCATTCCTACTGGTGGGAGGCATACTAAATCTGTTGTGAGATCTTGCGCCAGCCGGATCATGTCGATACACTGCAGATCATTCTCGAAGATTGCTTCAGGATAATGCCTGATAAAATAATCCCGGTCCACCCCAATAATTCTGAAACCGCATTTTTGATAAAGACCCAGCTGATGCAAGCTGGAATTTCCCGTGCCGATTTCTATAGTTTTGTAACCTTGCACCTCGGCTGTCGATATGGCATGCTGTACCAGTCGCTTTCCTATGCCCTGACCGTGAAGGTGTTCCACCACTGCAATATTGACCAATTCTACTGTTTCCGGCCGGGTTCGAAGCAGTACATACACGCCAACGACTTCCCGCTCGACTAACGCTATGTAACACTCTCCTCTTTCTAGGTACCCTTCAATCACTGACACCGAGGGATCGGCCAACAGCAACAGCTCCATCGGAGGAGCTTCATGTGGTTCCATCTTCCTCATATCCACAACCATGACATCACCTGACTCTTCGTATTTATATGATGATTTTATTGTACCGGGTGCCTATCACGAAGAATAGGTCTTTTTTAGAAGAATAGAATCTTATCCATATAAAAAAAGGGACCCCACCGCGATCCGGCAGGGTCAAGTCTATATTATAAGGGGGTCATGTGACTACTATACTCATTCCAGCTTAAATCTACCTGAAAAGAATATAAAGATTTGATTAATTGTGCTAGACGTGACATGAATTAATCCGAAACGAGAATACCGTCAAAGCTTTCTGGACCGACACGAACTGTTCCCAGCAGAGAAGAGGAGACGAAGGCTGTATACACGAGCTGCGGTGTGATCGGCGGTTGAAAATCCGAAGCTGAGAAAGTAATTAGCTCCGGAGCCAACACGCTGAGATCAAAGGTAGAAGTCGCAGAGTATACAGCTGGGTCGGTTGGAAGGGTTCCTCGAACGATAGTAACCGTGATTCCTACCAAGTCCAGAGGAACTTGCACAGCAATCGTTCCCTTCAAGATAACCCGAGGGTTAGCACCAACACCAGCTGTCACCAAGCCGATTTGTCCAAAGAGCTGTGGAGTATTAATGAACGTAATCGGAATTGCAATCGAGTCTGCGTAACTGGCATTCTGCGATGTTCTGCCATCAACATAAGTTCCCATATGAATGCACCTCCTTTCTTTTTAACATACTCTATTGTATTAACCTTACTACCCGTTGGCTTGGTTAAATCTCCTCTATCAACAGCTTGTTTTACTAGAAAAACAACCCTTATCTGTGAGTCTAACCTATGACCCCCCTACTTCAATCACTCTTTGGTTGTACCGTCCCGTTTGTTAAAAGCCAATTCAAATAGCCCTGTAGCAGATAGCCCTGCCAGTCCGCCTGCCCAAAGACGCATGATCAAATCCATATTGGTAAACGGGTAGGAAACAACCCCCACCACCAAACCGAGCGCCAGACCCACAACAGGCACCAGATTACGTGGCAGGTTGAAGCTGTTCTTCACCAGTTGCACAAGAGCCATTACAAATACTGCGAGCATCGAAGCAAAAGCCAATACAGTGTTGAGCGCAGCGTTCATCTCGGATCATCCTTTCTTAGTTATTAAAAGACCTGCACGATTCAATACCGTCAAAATGCGGTAAAAATCATAACTCCCCCCGGACGGGGTATCCAGTAGTCCAGCTGCGGTTGCAGCTTTAACTGCTGGCTCGGCCCAATCCGGTACATTCATGACTGCCCGATTCTCGACAGCAGCTATTCGGTCGGTCACATTTTTGATCGCCTGGCCCTGCTCCTGCACGCCAGTCTTCAGTGTATCCCTGCTGACATTAAGACTGGCTATCAATCCATTAAGCGTCTTAACTTGCTCCTCCAGGCTTGCGAGCTTCTGCTTATCTTCAGCCGACATCTCGTCGTCCCCCTTTCCTTGCTCATCGAATGGATAAAGATTATAGGTGTCCATCATTGAAATCAACTTGGCCGCGTAACCCGGATCGGTGGCATAGCCGGCTGCGGCAATGGCTTGGGCTGCTGCTTTGCCAGTAGTCCCGATAACTTTGCTGTAAATGTTAGGATTCCATGAGACTCCGTTTACCAGCAATCTGGAATGGTCGGCGACGGATTCGCCCCAATTGTTATAGGCACGAAAGGCTGCCTGAACCTGGACCGGCTTTCCATTGACATATTCCGTAGTCAGCATGGTGATACTTCCAGCCGGCCCGCTGCCTTTTATACCAAATAAATTATTGGCTTTCACCGTAAGTCCGCTGCTGCCCCAGCCGGATTCAAGAGCAGCCTGCGCAATCGTCAAGGAAGCTGCCACCCTACTGCTTCGCATACTGTCCACCGCAAAAGGTGCAATTTTTGCGATAAAATCCGTCTCTTTCATACCATCACATCCTTTCTACTACTATTTAATGCCAGTCCGCACAAAATGCTTGTGCTTCTCCCCCGGCCCCACTCTATTTTCCGGTGAAAAATCATATTGTAATTCTACAAATCTATAATTTGTCATTTCCCCGTCATTGAAGAGAAATATAATCAAAATAAGGTGCTAAAGAACTATACGCTCAATGATGATGTTAGGAGAAAAGTTCAGTAGATTTTTTAGGCGTTTTTATTCATATTGTGGAAATTTTAAGTAAATAAAAGTTGAGTTTTTCATAATCATAGCGTAAAATATAGTATTATATAACTATTAAGCAACTGTTAAGGAGGGTCTAAAAGACTATGCCTTCATATTATTTCAAGGAAGTTTGGACGCCTCTGCGTTGGATTGGGATCAAATATTTTCGGGACGATGAAGGTTATCTCTGGATTAAATGGTGGGCTAAACCGAGAAAAAGGCTGCGTTAAGCAGCATGGCACCTTATCCTTTACCAGGGATACAGTGCACTTAGCGCTCAAGCAGCCTTATAGGTTTGATTATGAATTTGCTCTGAACTTAATCCGATTTTTCCGGTACGTTTGAATATATAAAGGGCTTCATCCGCGAGACACATCGTCGCGGGTGTGTTCTGACGGTTTCCCGCATTCCAGACATCTGCACCAGTATTGCCGCCTACCTTCACTTCCTCTTCCAAATGTAGGGTTGGATAGTAATTACAATGGAAATAATATCCTCCAGGGTCCACTTGTTCATTCCCAGGAGGATGCTATGTCCCCGGCTCAGCCTACCTTTGCTCCAAGCGAGCGTGCCAGAAGTACAGCTTGCTCTACATCCATCCGCACCCCTTGCCAATCGAGGCTTTTCAGATCAATACCTTCGAGCTTCGCGTCTCGGAGATCCGCCCCCTTTAGTTTGCACTGGCCAAGCTGCACCCTGCTTAGATCCGCTCCACGGAGGTCACTTTTTTGCAAATCACAGCCAAACAGATCCGCCTCTAAAAATCTTATCCCGCGCAGATTCTGCTTGCTCAAATTGGCATGTCTCAGATTGGTATATGACCAATCACCGCCTGTAATTGTCAGTCCATCGAGCGCTGCGTTGGAGAAATCCGAACCGACCATTTTGCAATCCTCAAATTTTACAACGAACAGATTCGTCCCGCTGAACTTACAATTCGTGAACGCTGAGCCCCTATGCAGAGATGCATTCAGATAAGCTCCCGTAAAATCACAATCAATAAACTGACATCCCGTAGAGGTCATTTCTTCCATTGATGCGCCCTTGAACGAGCATTTTTCGAAAATGCAGCCGTTCAGCTCACCATCCTGCAAATTGCTTTGGTCAAAATTATGATGATGAAAAGTTTCGTTGTCGTATTGATACATGTCTGACCCACTCCTTATTCGATATGAATGTAAATTTTTACTACCAATTCTGAAAAATAACACTTTAGTAGATTGTCGCACTCTCTTCATTTCGATATAATAGCAAATAAACTAGCGGAGGTAAATTATGGACGGGCCGAGCAGAAAAGAACCATTCCGGTATGTCATGAACCAACCGATTGAATGCTGGCTTGAAGTGCCGGCCGGCACTACCGGCCCCGGTGCCGGGAAGCTCACCGAAGGCGTAATGCTCGATCTCAGCCGTTCCGGATGTAAGGTGCGGACTTCCTTGAACCTTCGCTTCACAGCTGGAGATACGAAACTGATTATTCATTTCCAGCTAAATGAGAACAAACTCAGATTCGAAGGCAGTGTGCGCTGGGGCTGGATGTTCGGTCTCGGGCAGTACAAGTATGGTGTTCGACTGGATTTGAGTAAAGCTGAAGAAGAAATGCTGATCCGGGAGCTGGAGTCATGGACCTATGGCCGCAGCGCGGAGGGAATGTAGATAGACATAGAACAGACGCCGCTCCGCTTGGAGAGGCGTCTGTTTATTATACTCTAATAGTAGAGAGCGAAGAAATTAGATCTCTACTTTCTTTTTAACGAGCCAGGTGGATGCATATAATAGAATCAGGCAAAATACAGTTTCAATTAGAGCCGGACCCATGTCAAAAGCTTTACCAGCCGCTTCAATTCCGTTAGGGTTCAGATACTCACCTGAAGTGAAATTATACCGGAAAGCAAGTTCCATCCATCCCCCTGAATCTGGAAACAGTTTCCCTTCGATCAGCCCCAGAACCAGATTCAGAACGAACAGGGTGACAATCCCGATCCAGACTTTGCTGCGGAAAGGCAGGCTCTGGGAAACCGTAACAGAGAACGTCAGCGCGATCAAAAAGACCATGGCTGCGCCTAGCGAATTCAGTACACTAATGAAAAAAATATACCAGAAGTCTGCTGGCAGGATGTCTGGATAGAACCAGCCATAGATTGCCGCATGTAGCATTGCTAGTGCAACTAAGGCTATCAGCAGAATCAGATTCAACAGTAGTGGAGACAACACAGTATAATATGTTTTTAACGGAAGTAGTTTGCGACCATAGGACTTCAGATTGGTGCTATAGGTTCGGCAAGCCAGAACTATCAGGAAGACAGTGGCAGAGACATAAGTAACGGCCTGAAGTACAAACATGCTAAGCTTTTCCCAATGGTAGACATCCGCCAAAATCCAAATCACAGCTTCAAGTAACAGCGTGACTGTATATAGCCCTAGAATCTGATCACGATTACGCCTGAAATCATATTTCATCAGTTTTAGCATTCGGCAAACACCTCTCTGAACAGTTCATCCATACTTTTCCCATGCTGCAGCCGAAGTTCTTCCACATTCCCGTGCATGAGCATCTCCCCGTTCTTGACCATAATGACTTCATCAAAGATCCGCTCAATATCAGACACCAGATGCGTGGAAATCAGAATACTACTGTCCTCTTCATAGAACTCTACCAATGCATTCAGGATTCTGGTTCTGGCTACGGGGTCTACACCTCCCAGCGGTTCGTCCAGCAGATAGAGACTGGCCTTACGTGCCAGAGCTAATGTTAGCTGCAGACGTTCATTCATCCCTTTGGACAGAGATCTGACCTTGTCGCCCGGAGACAGCTTCATAAAATCCAGCATCCTCTCCGCCTTCTCTTGGTTAAAATCCGGAAAGAAATCACTATAGAAACGCAGGGCATCCCCCACTGTCATCCACGACTCGGTTAGCGGCTGATCCGGCATGAATGAGATTAAGGATTTGGTCTCAAAACCAACAGGATTACCATAAACGGAAATTTTGCCAGAGGTTGGCTGGGCCAGACCAGCGATCATTTTCATAATCGTAGTTTTACCGCTGCCGTTGCTGCCCAAGAGACCGATGATTTTCCCAGGCCCCAATGTAAAAGAAATATCGCGAACGGCTTGCTTGGACCAATACTTCTTACTGACTTGATGTACTTGCAGGATATCCTCCACACTATGCATCCCCTTATTCTCCATCTTCGTGGTTCACACTATCTGCTACGGCAGCAACAATATCTTCTCCTTGGAAACCGAGCTCTCTCATCCCGCGGATAAACCGGTCCAGCACATCCTTGGCCATTTCTTTCTTGATCGTCATGATTCTACCTTCCTCACTTGTCACATATCGTCCCATCCCGCGTCTTGTCTCCACGATCATCTCACGCTCCAGTTCCTGAAAGGTCCGTTGCACCGTATTCGGGTTGATCTGCAAATCACTGGCCAGCTCACGCACGGAAGGAATTTTATCGCCCGGCTTCAGCTTCCCAGTCACAATCTCACCTTTGATATAATTCATAATCTGGATGTAAATAGGCACGTTGTTATCAAATTCGATTGTCATAGTTATGCAACATCCCTTCGTCTGAACACAACAAACCCGGCAAGGAGGAATAGAAGCACATACATAGCAAGTATCGCGATAGAGAAGGATAACGTCATTCCTGGCAGCGGCGCTCCTCCATCTCTATAGACGGATAAATCCAGGTTGGGGAACAACATATATTTATAAAATTCCTTCTGAATAACCGTCTTATCTAGCATAAGCATGAGCATCGAAATCCCTATCGTCGCCCCTCCCGAGGTCGTTAATATCCCAATCATAAATGCAAGCGTGATATAGACCACTGTATAAACATAGCTATATCCGAGTGAACCAAAAATATCGAGCCATCTTCCTTCACCACCGCTAAAGCCAAACCAGATCGACCCGGAAATGAATAGTGCAACCGCTGTTGCAAGCGTCAAGGACAATCCATAGATCAATGCTGTTATATATTTTGAGGCCAGTATAGACGTCCGGCTGCGGGCGCGAATCAGCAGAAATTTAATGGTTCCTTGGCTGTATTCCTTGGCTACGATCCCGGAGGAACCGATAATCGCCATAATGGTTACGACTTGCCCCAGACCTTGGATATAGGACATCGTTATTGTAAAGTCATAGACCGAGCCAAACATTCCTGCTGCAAAAGAATGTATAACATAGCCTGCTATGAAAGACATTGCTATTAACAAGACATACGGTACAAAAAACGAGCGTTTCTTAAACAATTTCAACCATTCGTTGATGAACAGCCGGTTCAGGTTACGCAATGCGGTTCCCTCCTGTCCATTTCAAGAAATCTTCTTCCAGGCTCTGTCTGTTCTCCTCAATGCGGTACAGACCTACGCCTGCTGCGCCCAAAGCCGCTACCAGTTCCGGAACACCTTCGTTGTTCATCTTGACCGTCAACTGGTTCCTAATAAAATCGGTGCGGACCACCTGTATACCTTCTGTTCCGTGCGCAATCGCAATTGCCGGTTCTATAGCATCTACCCGGAACGTTAACGTAACCTCTTCTGAAATGTTGTTCTCTGCTCCAAGTTCAGTCACCGTTACAAGCTTGCCGTTCTGAATCACAACCGCACGGTGGCAGATCTGCTCCACCTCCGACAGCATGTGACTAGAGATCAGAATGGAGATACCTTCCACTTCAGCAATGGTGCGCATGTAGTCGCGCATTTCGCGAATACCCGCCGGGTCAAGTCCGTTCGTGGGCTCATCCAGGATCAACAGCTTGGGCCGCTGCAGCAAAGCCTGGGCAATTCCCAGCCGTTGGCGCATACCTAGCGAATAGGATTTAACCTTCTTATTCATTGCCTCCTGAAGTCCCACCAGTTGAACCACTTCCTCAATCCGGTCATCATCCACCTCGTCAGTCATTCGCTCATACTGCCTTAAATTGTCGAGTCCGGTCATGTAGGGATAGAACTCCGGGTTCTCAATAATGGCACCGATGTGGGCAATAGCCGATTTGAAATTCTTCTTGATGCTGTGGCCCTGTACTTCAATATCGCCTTCACTCATCCGAATCAGCCCAGTCATCATGCGGATCGTTGTCGTCTTCCCCGCACCGTTTGGTCCTAGCAGCCCTACGATCTCACCCTTGCGAATTTGAAAAAAAAGCTTATCCACAATGGCCTTCCCCTTAATGATCTTGCTGACTTCATTCATCTGTAGGACAATGTCTTCCCGCTCGTGTTGCACTTGATGCATATCTCTTTGGCTCATGTATATGCCTCCCTCTTTAGAAAGATTGTTATCGTAAACGTTTTATTGTATCAGTGTCATAGTTGAATAGTACACTAACATTATAACCCTGTAAAGCCTAATTTATATTTTATTTTGAAACAAATATCCTTGATTTCACGTAATAACCACTAATCAGCCAACATTTTTCCGTATAGTTCCTGATTTATTGGAAAGATTTGAAAGCCAATCTCGTCATTCTCTGATAAAATGAATCAGAATGAGCCTTGTCAAAATATACTCTTGGAGGAGGTGTAAACCCTGAACAGCTCAAGACTTTTCAAACTGCTCGGCCTAATTGCAGGCATTGTGTTACTTAACATCGCGGTATTGTCACCGGGGCTGCTGGGCGTGGACATTGTCAGCGGAAGCGCCCTTGAGACTGCCTCCGGTGTAACTCTGTTAATCCTCAGTTTGCTGGTTGTCCTTTACGGAAGTTATATCCTGCTATTCAAACCCTCACCTGTGAAATCCATTCGGAAGCTGGAGACCCAGGAGGATTATACAGCTGAGCTGCATAAATACCGTAATGTTAAAGTGCTTAAAAAAGATGTTGTCCTTGCTCTGGATCAGCTCGAGCGAATCGATAAGAAGAAGGATACTTTGCTGAATGTCTTGTCGCAGCGCTTTGAGCAAACAGAACTGAGTTATCAAAAGTTTATTGCGGTGATCGGGTCCGTTGAAAAACTCTTTTATCTGAATATCAAAGGGATTCTTAACAAGTTAAGCGTATTCGATGCCGAAGAATTCTCGCTTTTTACGGATTCTCATAGCCCTGGACAGTTCTCAGATAAACTGGTACAGCAGAAAAGGGATCTTTTCAACGAATACTTTGCCTATGTGGCCGGGTATTTAGGTGCCAACGAAGAAATTCTGCTGAAGCTTGATCAGTTGTTGCTGGAAATCTCCCTGTTAGACAGTACAGACTATAAAACGATCGAAGAAATGCCCTGCATGAGAGAAATCAATGACTTAATCAAACAAACGAAACTCTACCAGCAATAGAAAGGAAGATGATGATGGCGAGGAAAGGAAAAACATTTGCGGTATTAGCAATTATTGCGGTATCAGTCTTTGCGCTTGTATACTTTGGAATCACCCTTACCTCTAACTTGGGTAAATCCAAGACCGAAATCTCGGCGGAGGATGCCACGAAACGACTGGAGAAACTCTATAAAGATATTAAAGTAACCACTGCGCCACTGGTCAAAGGTCAAATCGATCTTGATCCTGTAGCCGTCGGCGACTCCCTACCTGATATCTCCAAATTCACGATTTCTGTTGAGCCTACAACCGACAACTTCGTTGAAATCTTCTCTTCTATAGAGAAATCCGGAACTGGCAAAGATGGATGGTTGAATGGTGTGGCTAAAGACTTCAATGATTCTAATACACTGGTAGACGGAAAGCCCGTTTCGGTCAAAATCCGCAATATCGCTTCAGGCACAGCTGCTGACTACATAAGATCCGGTAAATATGTGCCGGACGCCTATACCCCTTCCAATGAGCTGTGGGGAGAAATGGTTAAAGCCAGCGGCGTCCCTACCGAGCTTGTCGCCAAGCGTCTAATCGGGAACGTAACCGGCGTTGTAACCAACAAGAAGAAGTATGATGAGCTGGTGAACAAGTACGGGTCCCTCAATGTGAAAACCATTACAGATGCTATCGCTGACAATGAGCTGGCGATGGGATACACTGATCCCTTTGCCAGTTCCACCGGGCTAAACTTTCTGGTAACGGCTCTCTCCACCTTTGACAGTTCTGATCTGCTGGGGGATAAGGCTGTGCAAGGCTTCGAGAAATTTCAAGCCAATGTTCCCTTTATTGCCTCCACCACCCTGCAAATGCGCGAAGCCGCAAAGACCGGGAGACTCGATGCATTCGTGCTGGAATATCAGACTTATGTCAACACACCTGATTTAAAGAGCGGTTATGTATTTACTCCATTCGGCGTAAGACATGACAGCCCGCTGTACGCACTTGATAATTTGCCTAAGGAAAAGCGGGAGATCATTAAGAAATTCGCTGACTTTGTTGAACAGGCTAAATACCAAAAATCTGGAGCAGACAATGGATTTAACGGACTAAATGATTATGTTGCCGAGCTTGAGCCCGTTGATGGCAGTGTACTCTCGTCCGCCCAGAAGCTCTGGAAGGAAAAGAAAGACGGAAATACACCGATCGCAGCGGTATTTGTTGCCGATGTATCGGGAAGCATGGCCGGCGAACCACTCAATCGTCTGAAAGAGTCCTTGCTAAAAGGACAGAAATATTTAGGAAAAGACAACAGTATCGGCTTTGTCTCTTACTCCAGTGACGTTACGGTCAATCTTCCTATTGCAAAATACGATACCAATCAGCAGTCCATGTTCGTAGGCGCCATTAACAGTCTACAAGCTGCAGGAGGTACCGCTACGTTTGATGCCATGGTTGTGGCCATGAAGATGCTTCAAGATCAAGTCAAGGTTAACCCGGAGATCAAGCCGCTGATCTTTGTACTAAGTGACGGGGAGACCAACGAGGGTCATTCTCTAGATGATATTAGAGGCCTTATTGAGACTTATAAAATTCCGGTCTACACCATTGGCTACAATGCCAATATTAAAGCGCTGGAGAGCATATCCATCATTAATGAAGCTGCCAATATCAATGCAGATACAGATGACGTCGTGTACAAAATCGGCAATCTGCTCAATGTGCAAATGTAATTTTGTTATTAACCATTCACTTATAGGAGGATTGCCATGTCATTCACTATGGAAGTGCCAAGTGCAGAGAAATTGAAGTCAGTTATTGAAGAACAGGTAAAACCGGAGCCGGAAGAAGTCACACAACTGAAGGAACTCGCGATCAACAACGTCTCTTCCATTCTGGAACTGGACATTGATTCACTGGAGAAGCGAAGAGCCGTTCTGCAGTCCATTGACAGCTTCGGCATGGGAACGATGCGCTCCTCTTCCGATAAGAATGCCTTGCTGCAAGTAACCGTAGGCAATTTGTCCAAAACGGGCGATGAAGGCGGCGATGTTGCCAAAGGCTTAACGGAGCTGCAATTGCAGCTGAAGGATCTGGACCCGAGCGCTGTCGATTTTGCCAAAAGCGGGCTGCTAGGCAAGCTGTTCAATCCGCTACGCTCTTACTTTGCCAAATTCCAGAAGGCCGATGCCGTCATTTCCGATATTATTATTTCTCTGGATAAAGGCAAAACCGTTTTGCGTAACGACAATACAACCCTGGAGATTGAACAGCAGACCTTACGTGAGCTAACGAAAAGGTTGCAAAAAGAAATTCAGCTCGGCATTTTAATGGATCAAGAGATTGAAACACAGATCGAAGCTGCCAAGGTGCGCGGGGAGTCCGAAGACAAAATCCGTTTCATCACGGAAGAAGTCCTCTTCCCTCTCCGTCAGCGGGTGATGGATCTACAGCAAATGCTGGTGGTCAACCAGCAAGGCATTATGGCCATCGAAGTGGTCATCCGCAATAATAAAGAACTGATCCGTGGAGTGGACCGAGCCAGAAACGTTACCGTGTCCGCACTGAAAATTTCCGTTACGGTCGCCAGTGCCCTTTATAATCAAAGAATTGTTCTGAAAAAAATCGAACTGCTTAACCAGACCACTGACACGCTGATCAGTGGCACTTCCAGAATGCTTAAAGAGCAAGGCGCAGCCATTCACAAGCAGGCGCTGGAGACCAGCGTTTCTGCCGACACGCTTAAGCAGGCGTTCACAGACGTACTCTCTGCCCTGGACTCTATCAGCACTTACAAGCAGGACGCTCTCCCTAAGATGCGTGATACCATCGTCCAGTTCCGGGAACTGGCTGACAATGGGGAGAAGCAAATTCTGAAGTTGGAGAAGGGTAATCGGCTCGGGCTGTAAATAGCAGCCGATAGCTTGCATTAAAATATCCTTTCTAAAGAGCTCTTACGCTTATTAACAAACTTAGTTTAAGGTCGGAGAACGTGGTCGATACCACATAAGATTCTGCTTTATGGCTCTCTAGTTTCTAGCCTATAATTCCTAACTGCGGGGGTAACTTCCCATATCCTCAGCGGTTAGGATTTTTGCGTTGACTACAACTACATAGACATTCATATTTTGCTATAATAATTTTTATACTGATTCAATTAAAGGATGGGATACTTATGGAAGCTACCGTTTCCAAACGCTGGCTGCTGGCACGACTCTATGAACCCGAGCAGACCATTGTAGATTGTCGCTTCACACTAGGGAAACCGCAGGCAGGCAAAGAAAGTTATGAGCAGGAGCATATTCCAGGAGCGATCTATCTAGATCTGGAGCTGGACTTGTCGGCCCCTGTAACCGAGCATGGCGGACGTCACCCTCTCCCCGACCCACAAGCATTAGCTGCACGTCTAGCGAAGCTTGGTATCGGTAACACGACGCGCGTAGTCGCTTATGACGATGAGAGTGGCATGAACGCCGCCCGGCTTTGGTGGCTGCTGCGTTATTTGGGACATGAGCAAGTATTCATCCTGGAAGATGGCTTCAGCTCTTGGAAGGCCGAACGCTTCCCTGTCACGGATCATCAGCCAATTAGGATACCAAGCTCATTCGAGCCAAACGTACAATCACAGATGCTGGTGGGTGTCGATGAGGTACGCCAGGTGTCTGGAGACACGCTTACGAATATTGCAGATTCCGCCTCACCCCTTGCTCTTCCCGTACTAATCGATTCCCGTGCGCGGGAAAGATACTTAGGTCTTGAAGAAACCTTGGACAAGAAGGCCGGGCACATTCCTGGTGCCGTTAACTACTTCTGGAAAGAGACGCAGAATGAAGATGGCAGCCTCAAGAGCGCCGAAGAGTTGCAAGAACACTTTGCTAATCTGGACAAAGATGCAGAAATCATCGTCTACTGCGGCTCCGGCGTAACCGCCTGCCCGAATGTGCTGGCCTTGGAGAAAGCCGGGTATAAGAATGTGAAGTTATATGCGGGAAGCTGGAGTGATTGGATTAGTTATGAGGAGAATTTGGTGGCTACTGGGGACGAAAATTAGCGTTAAGCAGGTATAAAGGTTGTGTGTTAAAGTACATCGCCACATGTGGCGATGTACTTTTTTGCGTCATGCAGGGATGTATCGAAGTCAACAGAAAGTCAACGCTCACGCCTTGAAAACATTTTCTTTGAGTCCCTTATCTGCCCAAACCTTCACTTTGGTCTTGGCTATCTTAGGAGGTTGCCGCTTCATGTCAGAATAGCTTAAATAATTGAATTGCTAGTTCTAATAATACTTCTCAAGGGTTGCAACAAGTGAAGACGGAAGATCTATTTCTTCCTTAACAAAGCTGCCCCCGGGAATGTGAATACCTTTGGAGGACAAACGTTCGATTTGATCCGCCATACGAGCTGAAAAACCTGGGGCGAGAAGTTCGGGGTTTAGGGCAACAATGAACAGGCCTACACCAGGCGAGTGGCTCCCTTCCTCAAAGGATGGAGCATCAAGTGACCAGTTCGCACCTGTCGTACCTGCGGCGAGTATTTCAACCATGAGTGCGATATTGGCACCACGCGCACCCCCGAAAGCAAGTAAAGCCCCCTTAATCGCTTCACGCGAATCCATAGTGCTGTGCCCATTCTCATCGATGGCCCAGCCTTCAGGGATCATCTCACCACGCTCTGCCGCTTGCCGTATGTCGACAAAAGCCGTGGCACTGGACGCCTGATCGATGACCAAGGGAGCTCTGTTGTCGACAGGCGCAGCAAATGAGAATGGATTGGTACCATAAACAGCCTCCTTACTTTGTCCCGCAGCCATTAAGGCAGACCCATTAGTCGCAGCCAACGCTACCAATCCTTTACGGGCGAGACGTCTTACGTAATAGCCCAACTCTCCTGCCGTATAGCTGTTCTTTAACGCAAATACGGCTACACCATAAGTGTTCGCCCGTGTGTGCAATTCCTCGAATGCACGATCAAAACCAAATTGGGCGATACCACCCTTGGCATCGACCTGAATGAGAGTTGGTGCTGGAAAAAAGAGCGCAGGCTCTTCTGTGCTAGTAATGCGGCCATCCAAAAAGCCTTTCAGATAATCAGGAAGATGAGCAAATCCAACCGAACTACGACCGGAACATTCTGCAGCGATAGTTGCTTCTGCAAGAGAGAGTGCTACTGCTTTGCTTGCACCAGAAGCAACACACACACGAATAGCCAACTCTCTTGCGCTCTTAAGATCATATCGCATCGGCTATTACCCTGAAACTCGATATATTTTCTGCATTCTCGTTTCCTCTCAGCATTTCATCACGCTCCTGACTGAAATTTCTTCTTTCCGACTGAATCTAAGATTTTAATAATTATATCATGAAAAATAGTAGTAGTTCTTTAGAGAATGTCAGTTTCCGCCGAGTTTCACGGTTACATTCGCGGACAACCAGATGCAAAAGTTCCTTGAATATAGCACACGGTACATCTACTACTGGATTAGTTACTGTGAGAATCCGATTGCGACTGGGAAAGAATAAACATGAAGAGTCTGCGCATGGCACGGGCTTTCTGTGCTTAAGATATGGTGCACATCATTGTTATATCGTAGCTGTATTGCTACTGAATTTTCTGACAATAGCTTCGTACTTTTATCCTTGATCCGCTTGAACAATCAACTTGATCCTCTCCTCTGCTTGCTGCAGGAACAGCTCATCGCCAAAACTTCAAATCTATCGTATTATGGACAGGCGTGTTATTCCCTCAGATAACAGAAAGGAAATACTTCTAATGATTCTCTTCATTCACCGCAAGGATCTGCGGACTAACGATCTTCCGGCCTTTGAGGCCATGCGTTCTTCTGGTTCTTGCAACCTTCATGTGTTGATTCTGGAGCCTTTTCTACTGCGCAAACAACGCTATCTTGAGCATAGTGGGGTTAACTTCCTGACGCAGGTCTCAAGACTTCAGCAGGAGTACGGCTCTGAGGGCAAGCAGCTACATATTCTTTATGGCGAGCCTGATATTATTGTCAAGAGGGTAAGCGAAGCCTACCCCATTCAAGAATTGATGGTTCATGCCGATTACACTCCTTATGCACTACAAAGAGACATGAACCTGCGCGATACATCGGCTGCACTCGGTATCCGTTTCAAAATTTATCACGATAGCATGCTCTGCGATCTGGAAGATTTCATGGATTGGTGCGGGCGGCGAGAGCCCTTCAAGATATTCACACCGTTCTACCGCCGCTGGCGCAGCTACTTGGCAGAGCGGTTTTGTCCGTCCTATTCTTCGACCTTGTCTGAATTGTCAACTTCTACACTGGACGAGAGAATTGCTGAAGATTTCAAGATTCCTGAGGAGATTACACTCCAGATTGAAAAGCTAGCGCCTTCCGGAAAGAAGATAGATGTAAACGATACGCTTGAGCAATTTATAGACTTACATTTACGGGATTATCATGTGAGCCGTGACAGATACGCACAGGAGGGCACCAGCCGGATCAGCCGACACCTCAATACGGGTACCATTTCTGCACGTACTGTGTATAATCGGCTGGCGGATGAAGAAACCGGTGTGGAAGAATGGCTGCGACAGCTGGCCTGGCGGGATTTCTATCTGTATCAGGCCCGGCTCGATTCTGATTTCTTCTGCTATGAGAAGGTGTATGATTTAAGCACTCTGGGTACGAAATACTTTGAGGCCTGGTCTTCGGGAAGAACTGGCATTCCGGTAATCGATGCCGCCATGACCCAACTGAACACAACCGGCTGGATGCCGAACCGGCTGCGAATGATTACCGCAATGTTCCTTACCAAAAATCTGGGCTGTCCATTTATTTACGGGGAGCGTTACTTCCGGCTGAAGCTGAGCGATTATGATAATGTGCTGAACCGTGGCGGTTGGCTGTGGAGCTCTTCGCTCGGATTCGATGCCTCCCCTTACTTCAGGATCATGAATCCGGTAACCCAGTCCCAGACTCATGACCCGAGCGGAGATTATATACGCACCTGGATGCCGGAACTGGCAGATTTGTCCGATAAAGCTATCCACCTGCCTAGACCACATGCTATCGTTGATCTTAAGCAGTCACGGGCGCTGGCGATTGAGGTGTATAAAAAAATCCTGAACAGCAAAGGAGCGACGGTGCAACCTAATAGCGGAAATGAGCTATAACCTGCTTACGCTTCCCCGGTCTTCTTGCAATATCTCCAAAATTTCTGCTGTTCCTGCGGACAGTAGTTTTGTCTCCTCATGCACTATCCCGGATTTATCGCTACCCTCCAGACAACGGAGGGCTCGCACTGGGGAGAACCTGGTACAAAAATGCGAAGTTGTATGCGAGTAGCTGGTGTGACTAGATTTCCTATGAGAGGAATCCAATCACCCTTGGTGAAGAATAATGCAGTACAAGGGGCGGCTAGCCCCTACTCCTCTAGCTCATCCAGCTTCGCTTCCAGTTCAGCCAACTTGCGATTCGCTTGATCTAATATTTCCTGAAGCCCTGCGGCTTCTGCTCGTTTTACTTCTTTTTTGACTGTCTTAATCTGCTCTTCCAAATAGAGAATCTCGGCTTCATTTCCTGCGTTGTTCCACATTTGTGAATAAGTCATAGCCAGCTTCCTTTCTTCTCTGCACCATAAGTTTCAAGTCCACGATTCAAGCAACCTTCGGTCTCCATTTATCTAGAATAATCGATGCTACTGAAGCAGTCTATCTAATCAATACAAAACAAGGGTCATTTACTTCGCTCACTCAAATTGGATTGGAATGCGGCTTTTCGTCCAGTGCGACTAAGTTCAAGAGAATATCTCAAAATAATAGAATGGGAGATTGCTTATGACAACCTTTGCAGTACCTAAACTATATTTTGATGGTTCGGTTGTTGATGTGCTTTGGGATAATCATGAAGAGGCCATTCATTGATTTGAGATGTTTATGTTGTGGGAGGTAGGGCAAAAGGAGAACTGGAAGCCTGATCCAAGATGTACGCAGGGCAAAATGACACGAATGAATTGGGGGACTTGGCTAATCTCAAGTCTGTCGTCTGTAAGATTACCCCATCATTTTGCAGAACGCGGAACAGTGGTATCGTAACTATACGGGGATGGACCTGTGCGGCCAATTTGCTGGGTTGCTGAACGTGAAGATTTTTTCAACTATCATGCCTTTCTATCTGACAGCGGTATCGAAACCTCAGATATTGGCGGATTTATAATTAGAGGAATGGTCAGCTTTCATGCGTATGACCCCGACGGTAACCGTTTGAATTTCAGCAGCATGTAACTCAGGCGTATAGTAACATGAACATACAAAGAGAAGACCGATTAGCCCCTGCTCCTTTGCGGTTAATCGGTCTTTACTCTGTTTACATATGATTTGATATCCGTTGCAATAAGAAAGAACACCGCTGTAAGCCTGAATGGTTCCAGCGGTGTTTTTGTATACGTCAATATAAAGTAAATATAATAGTTTAAAATATATATATTGAAGCTAACAAAAATCTATAATAGACTAATTTCATATTTTTCAAACTTAAATATATAATATATATCCAAATAGGATTGTAGATAATCCTGATTTTTTATTATTGTATGAATCTAGAAAATCATTCAGTATCTAACTTGGGGGACAATCAGATGACTTTACTGCTCAAAAATCGGGGCACTATGCTACTTCTAATGTTTAACTTATTTTTAGTCTTTGCCGGTATTGGGCTGGTCATTCCTGTAATCCCTAAATACATAACGATGTTGGATGTTGGTGGAAGTACTGCCGGTTTGCTTGTCGCCTCTTTCGCGTTGACGCAGCTAATTTTCTCACCGCTGGCGGGACGGCTATCTGATTCCTTCGGACGCAAACGCATGATTGTGGCTGGAATGCTAGTCTTCGCCTGTGCTGAGGTAGTATTCGGTTTGGCCCATTCGACTCTTCTACTCTTTGTATCCCGGATGATGGGCGGCATTAGCGGAGCGCTTATCATGCCAGCCATTATGGCCTATGTGGCGGATATCACCACCCAGGAAAAACGTGCCAAGGGTATGGGCTTCATCAATGCTGCCATTACGACAGGCTATATCATTGGCCCCGGCTTCGGGGGTTATCTTGCCGAGTTCGGCCTTCGCGTGCCCTTCTATTGTGCTGAGATTGCCGGTTTGATCGCTGCGGTTATTACTACATTTGTACTGTCCGAATCGCTACCGTCCATTGCAAAAGACGATGAGAATAGCGATAAGGCAACATCTGATGTGCAGCCGAAAAGGAGCATACTCCAGCAGTTGCGTTTCGCTTACCGCGAGCCTTATTTTATCAGCTTGGTTATTGTGTTCGTGATGTCCTTCGGACTGGCCAACTATGAGACCGTATTCGGTCTGTTTGTTAATAATAAGTTCGGTTTTACGCCGATGGACATTGCCTTCATTTTTACATTCGCCTCTATTGGAGGTGCAGTGGTTCAATTAACGGCCTTCGGTTGGATTATACAGCGTTTTGGCGAGGTGTTGGTCATTAGAGTCTGCCTGATCGCTGCCGGATTGTTTGTTCTATTGACACTGCTCGTTCACCAGTACTGGCTGATCTTTGCCGTCACCTTTGTAGTCTTCCTGTCCATCAATATATTGCGCCCAGCGATCAGCACGCAAATGTCTATGTTTGCACAAGAGCAGCAAGGTTATGTGGCGGGGCTTAACTCCGCTTTTACCAGCCTCGGCAATATTATCGGTCCGATAGCAGCTGGGCTATTGTTTGATATGAATGTTAACTTCCCTTATGTGGTTGCCGGAATCATACTGTTCCTGAGCTTCGGGCTTATGCTACGTACAGGTAACAAGCGCGTACAACGTGTAGGCACTTAAGAGGAATAACGGACTTTCGAGCATGGCCGAAAGATATTGGCAGCTAAATTTATAAAGAAAGGATCATAGGGTATTCAACAGCCTAGAGGCGAAGGGAATGCCCTTTTTTCATAGCATTTTAATGATACATCAGTCCCTCTACTCACACGTTGTGTGGACAATGTACAAGGATGATCATAGTTACGTACATTATAAGCAATAACACAGCTTATTTAGCAAAAGATTCTCTCCAAAGAGGTGAACACGTGTGCCCATTAAAACGGGTGATCAATACATCGAACGAATCGACCGGCAAAACATTAATATCTGGTACAAAGGAGTGCAGATCGAGGGCCCTTTGTCGAAGCACCCTGCATTTCAAGGTCTCATACAAACTCAAGCCGAAATGTACAACATGCAGTGTGATGAGCAATTTTTAGCGCAGATGACCTATCCTTCACCAGAAACAGGAGAACCTGTTGGTCTATCTTTTCTCCCTCCTAAAAATGCTGAAGATCTGCAACGTCGACGAAAAATGATTGAACTCTGGTCCAACAGACATCACGGATTTTTAGGACGTTCCCCCGATTATATGAACACGGCTATCATGTCTCTGTTCACGGCTGCCGATATTCTTGAAGACCTAAATCCCAAATATGCTGAGAACCTCAGGAAATATTACGCCTACTGCCGGGATCATGACATTACCTTATCCCATGCATTCATCCAGCCTCAAGCAAGCAAAATATCCGGTCAAATTGATGCTACAGAGGATTCTATCGCCGCTAAAGTCGTAGAAATCAATGATGAAGGGATAATTGTAACTGGTGCTTTTATGATGGCAACACAAGGTGCTACATGCGATGAAATGCTTGTATTTCCAACGCCTTCACCATCATTTGTGGATGATGATAATCCATTTGCATTTGCTTTTGCCGTGCCTAATGATCTGCCTGGGATGACTTTTTTTTGCCGTGAAAGCTATGCAGCTTCATCAGTCTACGATCATCCGTTAAGTTCAAGATATGAAGAAATGGATACGCTTGTTATATTTGACCGCGTACTTGTTCCTCATGATCGTATATTTTATTACGGAGATGAAGTGTATTGTGCGCGATTGTTCGACGAGAGTCACTTCCATACTCATATGGCACACCAAATTATCACCCGCTATATTGCAAAAACTGAATTTTTTCTCGGTGTACTAGAGTCTTTGGCGGAAGAACAAAATGCTATCCTTGAGTCCTACAGTTTACAGCCCATTTCCAGAATAATAACATTTTTAGAAACATTCAAAGCGTTAAGACTGGCTTCTGAAATAGGGGCATCCCAAGACAAATTTGGATATCTCGTTCCAGATAAAGGTCCCCTTCTGGCATCAACCATTCACTTTTCAAAGTTTTATCCGGAGATGGTTGAAATGGTTCAACAGCTCAGTTCAAGCAGTCTCATCATGATCCCCTCCGAATCCGACTTCATTTCAAGTGCCGGTTCGTATCTCAGCCAGTATTTGAAGGGTAATGTCTCGGATGCCTGGTATCGAAATGCCTTATTCCGACTCGCCTGGGAACTGGGCGCGGGTGCGTTTGGTGGCCGGCAAACCCAGTTTGAGCGGTTATTTTTCGGGAATTCCCAAACGCTGGCCTGGCGTATGTTCAACAGCTATGATAATCACGAATACTTCCGTCAAATCATTCACGAGTTTATTGCACCTCAAGACCGTCGGACTGATTCAACAGGTGAATGAAGTTTCTAATGAAAAAGGAGCAACCCGGTGCTTAGCGCCCCAGATTGCTCCTTTTTTGCGTGCTTTTATACTTATAACTCCTAAGTAAGGGAATCTTGTGGTTCAATGAACGCTGCTCGGCTGCGGTGGGCAGCGCCTTAGCGACCATTATCTGCATCGACGTACTGAGGGCTTCGCGTTTAAGCGAACGACGATGAATTATAATTATTTAGCGTCAACGCTATTCCAGCGCAGCTTGCTTAGTTCAGGAAGCACAACACCCAGCAACACCACGACAACCCCAGCCCACTGAAGTCCGCTGACATGCTCATGAAGCACAAATGAGGACAGCAATACGGCAACCGGCAGCTCGGCAGCACCAAGAATCCCCGCCATGCCGCCCCCGATATGAGGAACACCTATCGCAAATAACACCGGTGGGATAAACGCTCCGAACAAACCAAGCAAGAAACCAAATAGCAGTAGCTGACTCCATAGCAACCCGTTAAACAGGAAGTACGGTGGGAATAAAATGAACAGCAGCAGCATGCCTCCGGTAACCATCCATGCACTTCGGTACGCTGGATGAACATTAGGAACAGCTTTACCACTGAATATAATAAACATGGAATAGCTCACTGCAGACAGAAGCCCCAACGTAAGACCCAGGACATTGAAACGAGCCTCGCCCTGATCCATAATCCCCGCTGCAAGCAGCGTTCCCCCGAACAGCAGCAGCAAGGTTAACAGTGTGACTTTATCAGGCCATTTGCGTTTGCTGACCGCTTGAATCAGTACGCTGATCCAAGTGAATTGAAACAGTAGAATGATTGCCAGGGAAGCCGGGATGTAACGCAGGGATTGATAGTACATCAGACCGGTTACGACCGTTGGCGCTCCAGCCAACATAAGCACTATTCTGTTTTTCCAAGATAATCCATTTCTAGTTACTGCTAAATTTCCACTCACTACACCTTGTCTGCTCTGTGTACGTTTTTCTCTAACCTTGGTGTAAAGCGCCAATAGCCAGGCAAGTATGCACCCCGTCAAGAGCTGCGTGCCGACCACTTCACCCAACTGGTACCCCTTATCATAAGCCAATACAACAATTGTTGATAATATACCGTAGCTCATAGCCCCCACTAGGACGGATATTAAATACTTCAAATCTTTCATTTTGCACCTCCACAATATTCCAAACCGCCTGACATAACACAAATAACCTAACTTCGTAATAAGGGAACTGAATACATTTCCTTATCATCGTAGTTAGGAAGAATAGGCTTCCTGTAGAAACCTCCGCCCTTGTGGCCTTTCTTGAATGCGGAGTTATACGAGAAATATGTGATTATTATCGTTATGACGACTTTTCATATGCTACACGGCAAGTAAACATATGTCAACCTTAAATACCAACTCTTCACTTATTACATCTTCATGTCGATAAATTTAGAATATACATGGAAAAGTATGGAGGAGAATATGAATACTAATCGTAGAACCGAACCTTTTCGATATACCCTTAAAGAGCCTTTTACATTTGATCTTCATATCCTTACTATTAACGGGCTATCGGTTCCTTCCAAGCCTGTAAGAGCTGTACTGTTTGACATCAGTCGTTCGGGCTGCCACCTATCCCTTCCCATTAATGTAAATCTAGAAAATAATTTAGTGCGCGTTGGCATGGAGATAGACCTTACAGTCGAACCTACGTACATAGAAGGTACAATGAAGTGGAATAAGGAACAGGACGGCAGTTTCCATTACGGCATCCAATTGGACATTCCTGAGTCCGACCGTGATCGTCTTCCAGCGGTGCTTCGTAAGTTAGCTGGCGAAGGCAAAATATTGGTGCGCTGACTTTTTAAAAAGGAGCACTCCTCAAAAGGTGAGTACGTGAATCCACCGAAAGGTAAGGCAACACCTTTGAGGGTGGATTCACTTTTCACTACCCCATCGCAACTTTCCACTCACTCTTTTCCGCTCGACAAATCCTCCAGCAAAATCCCCAAAAGCCAATCCGTATCTCCTGCCAACCGCGGCACCTCTACGGACAACCTTTTCACTTGCGTACGCAAGACGTCAGCCTCATCGGTCCCTTCCAGATAGCGGGTAAGAAAATGAAGGAATACATCCATTTTTCTCAACAGTATCAGCATTGGAATAGCTTTGATTTCATCACTAGAGAGACGAACCTGACGACTATATCCCCACCAAAAATCCCGGATCACAGCATCTTCTTCCGTATGACCCAGCAATCCAGATAAAATAACTGCCGGCTCCATTGCCCGCAAGTCGTATGTACAAAATTCAAAATCAAGCAGCGCGGCTACTTGCCGATGATCAACTGTCGCCACTAGCAAATTGGAAGCATTCAAGTCCCCATGTACCAACTGATGCGGTAATCTCTTCAGGCCCTCCAATGATTCCTCTATATTCTCAAAAGTTGTGCAGAGAATCTTCAGTTCCTCGGTTAGGTCTATGAAGGGTTCAGGAGGATTCAAGTATAACTTCCGAATCGTTCCCCTTGTACATAGCGGATAGGACTGTCCCAGTTCATAATATGGAAGGTACGCCGTAGGCAGTTCCGGATGAACATCTGCCAAAACAACGGACAACGTTCCGGCCGCTTTACCAAACGATTCATAAAAGCTTGAATTCCCCTCTGAGGGCGAATCTCCTTCGATATATGTGCACAGACAAGCAAATTTGCCGTCGTAATCCTCTAACTGAACCAAAGACTCTCCTGCGGAGGTAAGAATTGGTGAAGGTACTTGAAAAGGCAAGCTCATGGTTCCCAGCTTTTGCAGCACTGCATGTTCAAATTCGATTTTATGTCTGTCTCTGTGCGTATCATAGATGCGCAGCACTGCGCGCTGTCCTTCTTTTTCCACTACATAGGTTGTATTGTTCCATCCCCCGGGTTGCTTCCGCAGCTCCCCATTCCACTCAGGCCATCCCTCACTGACTATACTATTGATAGACTTATGCCCCTCTCTCTTTAACATTCTTCTCTATTCTAATAGGTAACATCGCCTGATGAAACCACCAAATTTCTGGACAATCCTTCCTCTAGTTGTATATAGTGTATAACGAAAGCAGCACTTCGTCAGCAAGGCAATCAGGAGGAGAAATACGAAATGGCAAATCTATTGGTAGTAGAAGATGAACGAGCAATCAGTGATTTAATTACAATGAATCTGAAGCTGGTGGGACATACATATAGCAAGGCTTACCGTGGACCAGAGGTTTTTGAAATTCTGGAACGTGAGAAAATCGATCTGATTCTGCTGGATGTTATGCTTCCAGATCTAGATGGTTTTGAGGTTATGGGCCGGATTTCACATTTGCAGATCCCAGTGATTCTAATCACCGCCAAAAATTCATTGGCTGACCGCATCAAAGGCTTCGAGCTGGGCGCAGATGATTATATCATCAAACCATTTGAAATCCTTGAATTGCTGGCAAGAATCAACGTAGTGCTGCGCAGGGGGGAAAAGGTTACTACCAGTTTCATTTGCGATAATGTGGAGGTGCGTTACCTGGAACGGCAGGTTTTAGTAGATCAGATGGCGGTTGATTTGACTGTCAGGGAATTCGAACTGCTTGAGGTGTTAATCCGTAACCGGAATATAGCTTTATCGCGGGAAAAGCTGTTGGAATTGGCTTGGGGCTATGATTTTGAGGGCGACACCCGTACTGTGGATGTCCACATCCGGCAGCTACGCAAAAAACTGGGCTGGGAAGAACGGATCAAAACGATTTTCAAACTAGGCTATCGCCTGGAAGTTCAGAGTTAATCATGAGATTCTGGCATAAAATTCTACTGTCGGTACTCCCCCTCTTCATCATCACCCTGGATGTAAGTGTGATGATGGTAATGAAAAAAAGCTGGCAGCTCAACATAGATAGTGAGACGCAGAGAGCCTCCAGTGATCAATTGTTAATTGCCAACAATATTTATGAGAACCTTAATTCTATTCAGGCGCGGGGTAACCCATTGACCCCTATTCTGCTGGCCAGTGTCGCCCAATCTTATGGTGATTATTATCGTAAGCAAGGAATCTATTTGCAGCTCTGGGATAGCGACGGGATGATTTATCCTCCCCAGAATGAAAACTTCACAGCGCAAAGCCCGGGAAACAGCAGCGAGACTGAAGCCTTAGACGCTCAGTCTATTCAGCTCTCCACCCCGCTTCCTGCTCCTTACCAGCATTTGCGGCTTGTCTATCAGCGTGAGATCAGCGAGCTCTTCGCCAAGCAACAGGAGCTGAACCGCTTTTTTGTAATGATTAACCTGATTGCGGGTCCAGTTCTGCTGCTACTGCTTTATCTGCTGATCCAGCAGCTAAGTAAGCCGCTGAAGCTCCTCTCAGAGACCAGCAAAACGATTGCTGAAGGCGACTATACGAAACGGGTACAGCTGCACAGCAAGGATGAATTTGGCGAACTGGCCCTGAACTTCAACCGGATGGCAGAAGCCGTGGAGCAGCGGGTCACCGAACTCTCGGAGATGGCTGAAGAGAAACAGCGGATGGTAGATAATTTGGCCCATGAACTGCGCACACCTTTGACTAGTATGCAAGGATTCGCCGAGTTTCTGACCACGGCTAACATTGGACAGGAAGAACAGCAAACTGCGGGCGACTATATTCTTAGTGAGACTCTCCGTCTCAAGAACCTAGCCTTTAAGCTGCTGGATTTGTCTGTCCTCCGGCATCAACCACTGACACTCCGGCAGGTGGACATTCCGAAACTGTTTCAAACGGTCCAACACACGGAACACCCCAAATTAGCGAGTGTAGATATACGACTTCATGTTCAGCATAAGATCGCTTCTGTTTGGGGAGACGCAGATTTGCTGGCTTCTTTTTTAGTCAATCTCATTGAAAATGCCATTCATGCCTCCAAGCGCGGTAGCGAGATTTATATGGTGGCCTATGAGCTGAATGGAGAAGCCGTGCTGGAAATCCGTGATACGGGAGCGGGACTCTCTTCAGAACAGGCTAAACGTGTATTTGAACCGTTCTACCGGGGAGATCAGGCGCGTTCACGCGAATACGGCGGCGCAGGTCTGGGATTATCCTTATGCCGGCAAATCGCCGAAGCACATCAGGCCAGATTAACCTTAGACTCTGATCTTGGCAAGGGGACTTGCGTACGTATCTTTTTACAACTTCATAACAACTGCCCTCCTACTCTATAACATCTTTGGATTAAGGTTAGGTAGATTCATCATCCAATCCCTATGGAGGTTAAGTTAATGAATAACAACAAGATTTCCACTACACTCACAGTGCTCTTGTTCTCTGGAAGCGTGCTGGTGGTTAGTGCAATGATTGTCCCAGAATTTGTGAATACTAGCGTTGCCAAGAGCATTCCTGTCGTTCTGGACACGGGCAAGCAGACCTTGGCCAGCAGCAAGACGCCTGTATTAAAGGTAGAGGCAGTAACAGCAAAGACTACGGTCTCCGACGTGAACAAAGAGTTGGAGCAGCTGATGACCCCTGAAGAATTTCAGCAAATTTATGATTTTGCGGACAAGCCCGATAACGAGCTTACCTCCAACAGAGAGATGACTGAGGAAGAAGCGAATCGGAGGCTGATATTGCAAGACCAGTATTTGTATGACGGTCTCCGCCCGAAGCAGCCCCTTCCGTTAAAGCCGGGACAATTGGAGTATTATTGGGACTTGGACAAAAACAAGATCCATTATCCGAATCGACCATTGACTGATGAGGAGCTCTTGGAGGCTACAGACTGGATTTACCGGATGAACTATGCCCTCTCCAAACGGAACATTGTAACACCGCTGGATTCCAAAGATTTGAGTCAGGCTGATGCCGTCGCCCTCGCCGCTACAAGTGTAAAAAAGCTATTTGGTGCTGATGTCTCCAAATTAGAAGTATATGCTAATTTAAATGATGCCGTGATATTAAATAAAAAATCCTGGCTAATTACATTTGCTCCTTATAAAGCGGACACCTTAAGAGCACAGGGTAAAGATTTCTGGCAATATAACGTAATCATTGATTATACTACCCGGACGGTAGTGGACACGACAGCCGCTAATTTCACTCTAAAAAGAACCCCGATTAGTGCTGAAGCTGCCAAGGCTATCCAAAAGGATGCGACATGGATTCACGAGGCTACGAAAATAGTAACTGACAAGCAAGGAGAGACCCGAAAAATCACTATGGCCTACCTGGTAGATACCGACAAAAATGATAGTCGCGGTATGGTTGACGTCAAAATGTTACTCGAAGACGGCAGCAGCTATACTGCAGAGTTGCGCTACCCGGATAAGACGCTTCGCTGCCTCCTCTATGAAGAAGCAAAAGCTACGAAGTAAGAGCTTCTTACTTCAGAACTTGATTACACTGCCAAATGACTTCGCGTCCTTTGCAGTGTTTTTTTATCATTCAGCATCTCGCAAAAAAACCTTCAAGATATCCACCTTATCACAACAAGGTTTCATTCTCTTGAAGGTTCTTGATTAGCCGTATGGCATCTACAACTATTACGCTCTTTGCTTGCGAGTCATAACGTCGAAGATTACTGCCAACGCTAATACTGCGCCGCGAATAATGTATTGATACGAGATGCCTACCCCGATCAGGTTCATCCCATTGGATAACGACACCATGACTATGGCACCAATGATGGAGCCAGTCACCTTACCGACACCGCCGGCTGCAGATACACCACCGACATAAGCAGCAGCAATCGCATCAAGCTCGAACAACGTACCTGCCGTTGTTGTAGCCGATTGCAGTCGTGCTGTGTACATAATACCGGATAGTGCCGACAACATTCCCATCGATCCAAATACGATGTACGTAATCTTTTTCACACTGATACCGCTCAAATGAGCAGCTTCTGGATTGCTACCAACTGCATAAATATGCCTACCCAAAACTGTCTTTGTCGTCAAGAATTGATAGATCACAACGACAAGCAACATAATGACTACCGTCCAGGAGAATCCATTATAACCAGATATAATCCAGGTGATATAAGCAATAATAGCGGATACGAATATAAGCTTCAGTGTAAATATACCTTTGGATACAACCTCGAAGTTGTATTTTACTTTATCTCTGCGCTTGGCGACCTCTAAATAAATGTACAACAGAATAACAGCGATTCCCAGCAGCAAGGAGAGTAACGTTAGTCCCCCAATCTTGGTAATCGAAGGAATATATCCTGTTCCGATCGCATTAAAAGCTTCATTCTTAATACTGATCGTACCTGATTTCTCCGTTACCTGTAGCAGAGCTCCCCGGAAAATCAACATCCCCGCTAATGAAGCAACAAAGGATGGTATCCCGATTGAAGCAACGAGCACCCCATTGAACATCCCAATGACAATACCCAGAATCAAAATGACCGGTACAGTTACAATAACTGGAACGCCCCACTGAGTCAGCATAATCGCACAAATCGCGCCCATGAAACCTGCTGCGAATCCGACCGATAGGTCAATATGCCGAATCACAATAACCAATGTCATACCTACCGCGAGTACCGCAGTATATCCAGTAGCATCAAGCAAATTACTAAGGTTACGGGATGAGATGAACAGACCATTGGTCATAACTGAGAAGATGAGAATAATGACCAGCAATGCAATGTACATCCCATATTCTCGAATATTAACCTTCAACAATGACTTCGTTTCCTTCAAAAAATCCATGGTGTGCTTCCTCCTATTGCGTAGCAAACTGCATGATTTTTTCCTGATTCGCCTCTTCTACAGGCAGTTCACCCTTAATCCGTCCCTCAGCCATCACATAAATACGATCGCTCATGCCGAGTACCTCGCCCAATTCGGACGAGATCATAATAATACTCATCCCTTCATCAATGAGCCGGTTCATTAGGGTGTAGATTTCAAATTTCGCACCGACATCAATGCCACGAGTAGGTTCATCAAGAATCAACAGCTTGGGACCAACAAACATCCATTTGCCCAGTGACACCTTCTGCTGATTCCCCCCGCTCAGATTACCTACCAGTTGTTCAATCGTAGGCGCTTTGATATTCAGTGATGTCTTATAATGATTCCCTACGTTTACCTCTTCATTGTCATTAATAACACCTTTACGGGAGATTCCTCCGTGATTTGCAGCTGTCAAATTGCTCTTGATATCCTGAATCAGGAACAGCCCATCTCCCTTTCGATCCTCCGTAACGTAAGCGATCCCTTTCGCGATTGCATCACTCGTATGACGGAATACCTGCGCTTCTCCATCTACCAGCAATTCACCGCTCAGCCTATAATGCTTCGGATTACCAAAGATGCTCAAGGCCAGCTCTGTTCGCCCCGATCCCATGAGACCCGAAATTCCTACGATCTCACCTTTTCTTACATGAAGATTAACATCAGCAGCAACATGTCTTCCCAGCTTGCTGTCATACGCACTCCAGCCTCGAATCTCCAGGAGCTTACCTCCGAAACGCTTATGCTCCCTTTTCGGATAAATATCCTCAATCTCGCGGCCGACCATATGCTTGATGATGACGTTCTCCGATATCTCTCCTTGAGCGGCATCTAATGTGCATATGGTTCTTCCGTCACGCAGCACAGTGACCTTATCGGCAATCGAAATGACTTCCTTCAGCTTGTGAGAGATCATAATGCAAGTAATCCCTTGCTCCTTCAGTTCCCTCAGTAAATCCAGCAGATTCTCACTGTCATTCTCGTTGAGCGCAGCGGTTGGTTCATCAAGAATTAATAATTTAACATTTTTACTAAGCGCCTTGGCAATCTCCACAAGTTGCTGCTTTCCAACCCCCAAATCCTTAATCAGTGTCTCGGGGTTCACATTCAGCTTCACCTTGCCCAGCAAGGCCTTCGCTTGAATAATGGTCTGGTTCCAATTCACAACCGAACGTCTAGTAATTTCGTTGCCGGCAAATATATTCTCGTACACCGACAAATCCGGGAATAGTGCCAGCTCTTGATAGATTATCGCGATCCCGGCCTTGACGCTGTCGCTGATTTTGGCGAAGCTTTGTACCTGGCCTTCAAAGATAATGTCACCCTTATAGGTTCCATAAGGATAGACCCCGCTAAGCACCTTCATTAGCGTCGATTTCCCGGCACCATTCTCACCGATCAGACAATGAATCTCTCCTTTGCCGACCTTGAAATTCACATCGGTCAGTGCCTTGACCCCGGTAAACTCCTTTGAAATATTATTCATTTCCAGAATGTAGTCGCTCATAGCTCTGCTCTCCTTACTGAACAACTTCGATAGCGAATAGTGATAGAGCAAGGAAGCCGCTATCACTATTCGTTCCTATTGACTATATGATGGTTAGCAAATCTTACAGTCCTGTGAATTCATCCTCTTTGTAATAACCGGAACTGATAATTTCCTTCTTCACATTGTCTTTATCCACGCTGATAACATTTGTTTGCTTCGCCTTAACACTTTTCTTTCCGTTATCATATTCGCCGGTTGTCTCTGGTGTATTGCCATCCAGAATGTTCACAGCCATATTAATGGCATCCTTAACGAGTGTACGTACATCCTTGAACACGGTCATGGATTGCTTGCCATCAATAATGTATTGAATGGAAGCCTTCTCAGCATCTTGCCCGGTTACTATAAAGCTAGTAATCGCAGAATCAGAAGCGAATACATCGGCGATAGAACGAGCGGTGCCATCATTAGGTGCAAGAATCGAGACATCTCCCTTAAGATCGGCTGAGGCAGAAGTCAGGTGAGTCTGTGCTTTGTTCTTGGCTTCATTCGCATCCCAGTTCGTTGTTACCTGACCGATAATTTTGCCAAGCTGGTCACGGGATAGCTCCAGAGAACCTTGCAGGGCCACAGCTTCACTGGAATTAGCAATTTTAAACGTTCCGTCAGCAATTTTAGGTTGCAATACGGACCAAGCACCTTCGAAGAATAGGAAAGCATTGTTGTCAGATGAAGCACCCGCGTACAGGTAGAGCGGTTGACCATTTCCTTTGATGTGATCCACCAAATATTGAGCTTGCGCAGCTCCTACGGCCTTGCTGTCGAAAGTTACATAGTAATCAACAGCATCTGTCTTCGTAATCAGACGGTCATAGGCGATTACAGTAATACCTTCTTTTTTGGCTTCTTCTACAGCGGCAGCGGCAGCATCTCCATCTTGAGGGCAAATAATCAATACTTTGATACCTTTGTTAATTAAAGTCTGCACATTCTCTTTCTCTTTGGCAGATGAGCCCTGGCTGAATAAAATATCTGTTGAGTACTTCGTACTCGACAACGCATCCTTGAAGCGCTGCTCATCTTGCACCCATCTTGGCTCATCCTTCGTTGGTAATACGATCCCCACATCCACTTTACCGCCGCCACTGTTACAAGCCGACAGCATGGCGCCGAGCACCGTAATAATCAACAACAGGGAAATCACTTTGAACCGACTCTTCATTAAATAAGCCCCTTTCGAAATGATCAGTTGTTCTGACAAAACCAACTATATCATCTCTCCCGGAGCATGAAAGCGCTTATCGTTAGCAATATTTTGTAAACATCTTCACTTTTTTATACTAGGCTAGTCCTTCTTGTCAGCTTCACTGAAAACGTCTTCCTGCCGATGAAATCCGTCCTTAATAAGGGTCTCCTTCAGATTCGCTTTATCCACCACTATCGGTGACAACAGAAGGGAAGGCACCTCGATTTTGCCGTTATTCACTTTGCTGTTCGCTTCGATCTTCATTCCTTGTGCCATTTGCACAGCAAGCTCAGCCGCCTTGTCAGCCAGTTGCTTAATCGGTTTGTAGACGGTCATCGCTTGTGTTCCTGCTACGATTCGCTGGGCGGCCGCAAGATCTGCATCCATTCCTACAACCGGAACTTTTCCTGCCAACCCTTGAGACGCAAGTGCTGTGACAGCCGCACCAGCGGTAGCATCATTAGCTGCAATTACAGCATCAATATCGTTATGGTTCGCCCTAAGCGCCTGCCGCATATTCTCCAGTGCATTCGCGGGTCTCCAATCCTTGGACCATTGATCGTAGACCACTACGATCTCCCCCTTATCAATGAACGGCTGCAGTACCTCAAACACTCCTTTTTTGAACATGAGTGCATTGTTATCGGTATCAGCCCCGCCAATGTAGACATATTTGCCTCTGGGTACCCAGCTTGTCATTGCTAAAGCCTGTAAGCGCCCAACTTCTTCATTATCAAACGACACATACAAATCAAGGTCGGCATTCTTCACCAGCCGGTCGTAAGACAGCACCTTAATTCCAGCTGTATGCGCCTTCTTAACGATCGTTGCCATGGCTTCAGCATTATGCGGCACAATAACGAGCACATCTACACCTTCGCTAATCATTGTCTCTACCTGAGCGATCTGCAAGGCATCATCACCACTTGCCGCCAAGACCATTACCTCAGCTCCTAAAGCTTCAACTGCTGCACAGAATAAATCCCGATCCTTTAACCACCGCTCCTCGATCAGTGTATCCATCGCAAAACCCACCTTGATTTTGTGCTCTCTCGGCTTGGAGGTCTCTACCAAATCAGACTTATCCATGGGATCTTCTGGTTTGCTTGGGGCAGGGTAATACGAAATAACCAACAGCACCAGCAGTACACCACATATTGCAATTCCCCATCTCCAGTGTGCTTTCATCTACACGGCCTCCTTCGATTATTCGCTGCTTCTGCTCAGGATATGCTCCTGTATCTCACCCTCTCCCCCCAAGCAGTTGCTTGCGATATTCTGTTGGAGACTTCCCACACATCTTCTTGAACACTTTACTGAAGTAATTGGGATCATGGTAGCCGATTTCAAAGGTAATCTCTTTCAAACTTTTACCGGGATCACTCATCATTCGCTTGGCGTGTTCAATTCTGCATTCCGTTAAAAAATCAATATAATTAATGCCGAGTTGCTCCTTGAACATCTTGCTAATGTAAAATGGACTTAGACCTACCATCTGCCCCATGCTCTCCAAAGTAATATCTTCGTGCGAATGTTCAACAATAAATTGCCTCAGCTGTTGAACAGTATCAGGATTCATACGTTCTAAGTGTCCCGCACAAGTCCGCTCCATGGCCTCAAGCAGTGCCCTTGCTTCACTCCGTAGCTGGCGGTAGTCCTGAGCTTGGAACGAATATAACGGTGTCTCAATTTCAATTCCCATCTCCATGATTCCCCTAGAAGCTATCCATACCAGCTCCAGTATTCGCTGCTGCGTTTGAAGCAGACTTGCACCTTCACTCTCATAACGACGGAGCATCTCCAGCACCATCTCCTGAATCTGCTCCCATTCTCCCAGCCGAATCCGTTCCGCGATTGTACGCTCCCACTGTATAGCAGAATACCCAGCAGGGATGACGCCTAATGTGGGCATATCCTCATAGAAACGATACCTGCCTGGAAGCGTATGGTCCATTGAAGCCAGCATGGCCTCCTGATAGGACTGGCGAATATAATCCAGTGACCGGCATTCTCCGCCAATGCCAACGAACCACCCCCCTTGAGGGTTGGCACGCCCCGCCAATCCTAACAATTCTTGCACTGTAGCTATGGCTTGGCTTCGATAGGTCTTCCCTTGTTCACGAAATACAATGACAGCAATTTGACGGCCAAACAAGGCGCCTACCCAGCCACTGCCCATGCTTCTGATCCTGCTCTTCACTAACGGGTACAATCCCTCTGACGCAGGGGGCAACAGCACATTCAGAGTAAACATAGCATCAGCCGTCGTTACTCCAAGAAGCGCCATTAGCTCATTGGAATGAACCTCATGGACATGATCGAATAACAGTTGGGTTACGATATCCGTCTCCACAACAGGCAATACCTTCTGTAATGCTTCTCGTTCACGCTGATTCACCGAGTGAAGTAGTTGTTCCTCTTCAATCTGTGCCAATACCGCTCCTACGGTCGCTATAATCTCACTTGCCTTACTAGGCTTGAGCAAGTAATCCTTCACGCCAAGGCGAATTGCCTTTCTAGCATAATCAAAGGTGTCATAAGCAGATACCATAATGAATTTGATGGCTGGGTGCTCTTTACTTATCTCTTCTGTCGCTTCAAGACCATCCATTCCTGGCATTTTGATGTCCATTAGGATCAACTCCGGCTGGTGCAACCGAGCCATCTCAAGTGCCATCTGGCCATTTCTTGCTTGCCAGATCTCCAAGTCAAGCTCTGGAAACCCTCTCCCCAATATCGCTACCAAACCTTCACGTACCACCTGCTCATCATCCACAATCATTAGCTTAACCATGTCCGCCAATCCCCTTTAGCTTCGGTATGCGCAATATCACCTTGGTTCCTTCATTTAAACGGCTATCTATATCAATAACATTCTCCAGGCCGTAATATAATCTCAGTCTGCGTACAACGTTACTGAACCCAATCCCGGTGGAATGCCCCTCATTCTCAGGCGAAGGTTCTCCCTCTAATATCTGTTTTATTTTATGCTCAGCCATACCAGGACCATCATCACTAATAACAATTTTTACTCGCTCTCCCTCATCACGAATAACAAAGGTAATGATGCCGCCGTCTACACTAGGCTCAATTGCATGAATTACCGCATTCTCAACAATAGGTTGTAAGGTAAGCGCCGGAATCTGAATATGTAGACATTCTTCCTCTATGTCAATAAGCAGCCTAAGTCGATCAGTAAAGCGAGCGGACTGAATTTCCATGTACTGCTTGAATACTTTAACTTCGTCATAAAGCGTCACCGAGCGGTCCAGTTGCTTCAAGTTATAACGAAGCAGTCCGGCAATGCTGACAAGCAAATCGCTAATCTCCTCAGAGCCTTCCAGATAGGCCTTCTTGGATATGGTATCCAGCATATTGAACAAGAAATGTGGATTAATCTGGCTTTGCAGGCTACGTAATTGACTCTCCTGAAGCAGCAGCTTGCTCTGCTGCAATTCCTTCTCTAACTGTGCTTTGTCCTTGATTTCCTGAAACAAATTGTTAATATTAACTCTCATTTGCTCGAACATTCTGGCTAGAAAGGCAATTTCATCCCTTGAGGACACCTCTACTTTCAGATCAAAGCGCCCTCTGGACAGCTCTTTGGCCGCTTGTGTCAGCTTAAGAATCGGCCGGGTAATGCCTAACGAGAACCAATAAGTGAATAACAGAAGAAAGAAAGTGATTGAGAGCAATAGCCAGATGCCAAGCTTCTTCAGCTCTGTAGATTGTTCAATAATGCCCCGATAGAAACGGTCGTAGGTTTTTAGCTCCGAATTAAGCAGAGACAGCGTCATCTCCGATATATACTTCGAGATACGTGTCGCTTCCGAAAATGCCTTGGTGGAGTCCTCTGTCTCCTTCTCAGCCTGAAAGAGAACTGCTCTATCTGTAGTCTCCAGCAGGCTGTCAATCAAATTCATATAATTCATCAATATGTAAACGTTCTCATTGTTTTTTAAACTGCTCACACTGACCTTTGCGCTCCGAAGCTGTTCCTCACTCCAATGCAATTGCTGCAGATTTTTGGCCGAAGGGTCCAGCAGGAAATTATTTAGGGCAGCTATCGTCTTCTGGCTCTCTGTTGTTACCTCATTCATTCTTAAATATCGCTGCAGAATATTGTTATATTGGTCTTGCGTCTTCTGATTGTAATAGGTTAAGGCAATCCAGATCGCAGCCATAAAAAAAATGATAACGGCAACAAGTGTCCATATTTTACGCTGGATACTAATCATGGGGTGCCTACTTCCTTCAGTATTTCTATATCCGTTAAATATCCGGTAGTATTCAAGGGAACGACTTCACCCTTCAGCCATTTCATCATCATTTCCACGCTAATCTTCCCCATCTCCTCCGGAGATTGCTTGAGTATTCCGTCAAGTTTACCCTGCTTGAGTAAGGTCATGGCATCTGGACTATCATCAAACGAATAGATCGCATAGGGTTCAATTCGGGATCTTCTGCTGATCTCTTGAATCATAGAACCGGTAATATTAGCATTCACTGAGATGAACGCGTTTACATCAGGCTGCATGTTCATCGTTTCGCGTATAGCGGCTATTACCTGTTCTCTTGCAGCTCCCGTTGACACATATTCCGATACAATCTTTGGATACCCACGAAGAACGTCCTGAATCCCCCGGAGCCGTTGCTGCTGATAGTATTCGTTACGACTATCTCCTATGACTACAACGATCCCCTGTTTATCTATATCAGCGATCAGTTGCTTAGCAATCATCTGTCCAGCTAAATACTGATCAGAGCCAACATATGTCTTACGGAGACTTTCGCCCATAGGCACATCATTTGCAACTGTAATAATCGGAATACCATAGAAAGCTGCCTTGATTTTGGTCAAGTTCTTGAAATCATCACTATCCAGACCTTGAACAATAATTCCGTCTACCCGTGATTCAATCGCAATTTCTATCCCTTTAAGGAAATTATCCTGATCCTCGCCGTAGCTCCCCCATACTTCAATATTCGCCCCATCCTTCTTAGCTTCCTTTTTGGCTCCGTAGCTCACCTGGTCCCAGAAGGGTGTGTCCTGATCCCTCGTGATCAGAACCAGCCGATATTGCTCCTGCCTGTTACTTTCCTCCGTTTGATCCGAGGATTGAACAAGCTTGCGGTCAAGCGAGAATAGGCGGCTGGATGAAATGACAGTAAGGACTATAAAGGTAAGACAGGCTATCCCAAGTAAGATACTTACAGTTTTTCTCAACAGGATACCTCGCTTCCATAATTTGTGGTGACTGTATTATATCATCTCTAGTAATCACCGCAAGGAGAAACCCTTATTTGTTTACATAACTTTATTTATGATATGTGTGAATTTCGTCTTTATCAAACATCCTTTCCCCTTTCAACACCAGAAAAAAGCCTTCATGCAGCATAAATACACGCTTCATAAAGGCTTGAATTTTACATTTGTTATGCTTGAATCTCTTCAAATCTCTTTAATGCTACCTCATAGGATAATGCCCCTCCGAATATAGAAAGCGCACTTCCAATTGTCAAATCCAGCTTATTTTCACCTAGCTTAGAGAATACTTCGATATCCTCTAATGAACGTGCCCCGCCTGCATATGTAGTTGGAATTGTTGTCCACTTGGCAAGTGCCTCTACTAGACTCTCTTGGATTCCCGATTGCTTCCCTTCCACATCCACAGCATGAACTAAAAACTCACTACAATAGCCCTCTAGCTGCTTAATATTTGCTTCATTTACTTCAAAGTCACTAAATTTCTTCCACTGATCTGTCACCACGTACCAGCGTCCATCCTTTTCCTTACAGCTTAAATCAATAACAAGTCGATCTTTGCCAACGGTTTCTAAAATTTTGTCCAGGTTTTCCCAGCTCAGTTTACCATCCTTAAATATGTAAGAGGTCACTATAACGTGTGAGGCTCCCGCTTCAAGATACTCTAACGCATTATCCGCCCTTATCCCTCCGCCTATTTGTAACCCTCCTGGATAAGCTGCTAAAGCCTCTTTTGCTGCTTTTTCATTGTTAGGGCCTAACATGATTACATGACCACCAATTAAAGAATCTTTTTTGAATAGCTCCGCATAATAAGACGAAGTATGCTGAGATACAAAATTTTCGATTACTTTGCTATCATTTAACGTTTCACCAACGATTTGCTTTACCTTTCCATCGTGCAGATCAATACATGGTCTAAATTTCACAGTGTAACCTCCATAACAATAATTATAACCCTAAACCTTTTCCTTCATTTCTTTTACCTAGCAAACCTTGCTCTTGAAAAAGTCCTTTATTTCTAATTAAATCGCTCTGAAAATAATAAGAGATTCCATGTTCCACGCTATACCTGACAAAAATAAACCTATCAAAATATAATAATACCTGATAAGAGCATCTTTTTTCTAGCTTACATATCAGACAATTTGCTGTATATAGGAGTTGAAATAACCATTGCAAGCAAGTAAATCGTGTTTAGCCAGCTATACATGGACATACCTTGTAATCCTTTCGTAATACTGGCATTGCAGTAGATATAATTGTGCCTTCAATAGCTGCCAAAAAGGTAACCATAAAAAGGGAAAATGTTATAATCCTTGGTTGACTATTCAATGATTCCCCCTTCTTCTCTTAACCGATAACTTTATCCTATTAAATAATGTATATCCTCACAATAGGGTCTTTCTACTTCAAGTGAGCGAAAAGCTCTCCTGACAGGCAGCGAAATCAATAATAAGCGCGGCATGGTGGCGGTCAAAGTCTTGATCGAAGACGGCACCAGTTATACTGCGGAGTTACGCTACCCAGATCAGACTCTTCGGTGCCTCATAGTGTTTTTGATAGAGTATTTGGATTGTATGGTGAATAAATGGATCCCCCGCAAAATTATTATGACTCTATTTCATTAGTCTTTTGACCATTTTCTTGCCGTCACTTTCAATTTGCCGGAAACCAATTCGATCCATAAAGCTGATACGGTTTCGGATAAGGAATGGTAAGATTCAACTCAATGGCAGCTGTTTGAGCCCAGTAAGGGTTCCGCAAGAGCTCCTTACCGATAAAGACCAAATCGGCTCGATTGTTCTTCAGAATTCCTTCTGCTTGAAGACCAGATTTTATTAATCCTACACCACCTGTTGCAATTCCGACTTCCTTCTTGATTCATGCCGCCGCTGGAATTTGATATCCGGGATAGACATCAATAGGAACATTCACCACCCCTCCGGAACTGCAGTCGATCAAGTCGATACCCTGTTCTAACATGAGCTTCGCATATTTCACATACGTCTGAGGCGTGTCCCATCCGGGTGATATTCACTTGCGGAAATACGTGCAAATAACGGACTCTTCCATTCCATTTTTACCGCTTCAATAACTTCTTCAAGAAAGCAATACCTGTCGCGCTCACTTCCGCCATAGTCGTCCTTTCGATGATTCGTAAGCGGAGACAAAAACGTATTAATGAGATGACCGTGAGCGGCATGAATTTCAATAATATCAAAACCTGCTTCCTTCGCCCGGCGCGCAGCTTGTCTAAAAGACTCCACTAACCGATGGATATCTTCGATAGATGCTTCCTTCGGTTCTTTAAAACCAGAGGCAGCAATCGGAGATGGGGAAAACAGTGCAGATTGTTTTGACATTTGCATACATCCTTCTCTTCTATTTAGTTAGGCCTACGTTCAGTTAGCCGACCTAGCTCCCACAATCGGCATCTGACTTTCGGTCACGTACATCTTATCGCTGCCTTCTTGCATTGATAAATATACTTCCATGCTCGGCATTTCCGGACTTATATGGTAACCATTCTTTTCAATCCAGGTACCAAGATCAACACTCACCATTGAATCAGAGTCTGGACGGCTAAGATGAGTCACGGATGCAACCGTCATTTTTGGTAAAACACTTGTCTGAAAGCGGGACGTTTCTAACAATTTAGGGGGTATGGGGCAGGCAATTTCCAGATCAATGCTACTTTCGCATTCCAGACAATTGTGCCATACCACGATATGGGGTACCGAATGAAGTACTCCACTCCATTTTAAATATTCGTCGATCTCTTTGAACAATCCAGGAATACTTGCCCTGCTCGTTGTTTCTCTAAGTGATACGACCGTTAACGGTTCAAGCTTTTTAACAACCACCTCATGTAAGGGCATCCCGCCATCTTCCCGTTCGATCTGCTGCAAGCTTGCCTCAATACGCGTTAAACGCTCCATTTCCGACTGAATCAGCGAATGCACCTCTGCTAAAACTCACTAATCTTAAACATGTACTTCCTCCTTTCTTCGCATTGGCAATGATTTAATCTTGTCTTAACTATAAACTTTCCACATGAGGGGAAAATCAAGATAATAATAGCCCGAAAGAGTCTTGTGAAAAAAATGTCACAGCCTTAAGGCTAGCCCCTTCCCCTCATTAGGTCCAGCTCCACTCCACTCTCAAGGCTGATGATAAATCCCGCCCCGCTTGGTATATTTTACTGGCTAGATAATTTGCCGCTGAGGAGAAAATCAAATGAAAACCGTATTACGCATTACCATCTATCTAATTGTTTTTGTATTAATCGTAGGAGGAACAGGAGCCATCGGATTTGTCCATACAATGAATTCCGGAATGTCACTTTACGATAAAACTCCGCCTTCATTAGCGAATGTACAAACACCACCATATGACGCTAGTAAACCAACAGTGACTGTGCTACTGGCGAACGAAGTGACAGAGGTGTTCGACTTCCTCGTTCCTTACGAGATGTTTGCGATGACAGAAGCTTACAACGTGTATGGAGTTGCTCCAGATCGTAAAATCAAATCGCTTACTGGGGGACTCGATGTTATCCCGCATTATTCATTCGACGAAATGGATACGAAATTAAGCAAAAGTCCGGATATTATCGTCATTCCTTTTATGCCGATTCTGAACGATACCAAGTATGCACCTGTTCGTGAATGGATTCAAAAGCATTCGAACAACCATACGATATTACTCTCTATTTGTAACGGAGCAGAAAACCTGGCCGATACCGGATTATTAAAGGGTAAATCAGCTACTACACATTGGGGAGATATTAACCGCCTGATTAAAAAATACCCAGACATTCAGTGGGTCAAGGATCAACGTTACGTGCCGCAAGGAAATATTGTATCTTCTGCGGGTCTGACCTCAGGAATTGATGCTACGTTATACGTCATCTCGCAGCAGTTGGGTGATACGGCTGCAAAAAAGGTAGCAGAAAATATGAACTATCCTTCTTATAACTACGTTATAGATCCAAATGTAAAACCCTTTAATGCCGGAATTAGCGATATTACATACGTATTAAATAATGCTTTCCAATGGAACAAACCCAAAGCAGGTGTACTCTTGTACAATGGCGCGGATGAACTCGATTTGTCGGCTGCATTTGATACATATGGTGCTTCCGGGACGACAAGAACACTTACGGTATCCAGTAAAAATGAACCCATTGTAACGAAACATGGCCTGAATCTAGTCGCACGTTATCAAACACAAAACGTATCTAATCTCTCTAAAATGATTGTCGTTGGTCCAGACGCTGAGACTAAAGCGGCCGAAGACATTAAGCAATGGAATAACAGCGGCAATCATGCAGAGTTACTATTCTTGCACCGTGATATGTCAGAGCGATTTGCGATGGATCCTGCATTTGAGGATTTGGCTAAACAGGAAGATGTTCAAACTGCGAAATTTGCCGCGAAACGTCTTGAATATCGTGCCTCAGACCACCTGAAGCTGGAAGGTAAGCCTTTCTCCCTTGAAGCGTTTGGTATACCTGTTTTACTTAGTATGCTCGCTGTGATCATTGCCGCGTTTATTGATCGACGTTTCTTCGGTAAGAAACAAGCCTAGTCCCATATCAGTCTTAAAAAAAGCCACCCGATAAACGGAGTGGCTTTATGTTTATCTTCAATTGTAAACGTTAAGATTGGAATTCTACAAGCAGAGCGCTGTATAATTGTCCTTGAAGCATTCGTTGATGTAATTAGAAGTTCTAGCATTGGAGGCGCATCATTTGTATTCGAACAACGAGACCGAACTGCAGGATCAAGAGGATATGAATTTAGAAGCTGCGGCGCAGACCTTTACCATTGGGGAAGTGGCCAAGATGATTGGATCTAAAATCAGAACCATTCGTTACTACGATGAAATTGGATTAGTGAAGTCCACTAGCCATACTGAGGGTAAACATCGCTTATATACAATGGAAGATATATGGCGTCTAGAACTTACAGCAACGTTGCGCTATCTGGATTTTGGCATTGAAGATATCAGCCAGCTCCTATCAGGGTCCTTATCGGTCGATAAAGCACTCGATTGGCAGATGGAATCCCTCTCCATCCAGGTTAATGCGCTTACTCATATGATCTCTATTTTACAGCAAGCGAAGCAGCAGCAAGGGGATTCCATGCGTTATCTGTACGATCTTGTTCAAGCCAAAGCCTCAAATGTTGAAAAACGAAAACAGTTTATTGCCGAAAAGGTGGCCGCTACTGAACTCTTTGACGGAGTTCCCTTGGAATGGCAGGATCCCATGCTGTATTTTTTCAATAAATGCATTGTTCAACAAGACAAAACTACCCCAAAACAAATAGCCGCCTGGAATGAGCTGCAAGAAATCATCAACGATCCCGAGTTTATAAAAGATGTGAAAAATACGGGATTTGCCTCTTCTACCAAAGAACTTCAGCCCCGCTATGACGCAGATACCTGGATCAAGAAGCTGGATTTATTCTATGTCCAATTGACCCAAGCGGTGGAGAAAAAGAAATCTGCTGACAGTCCCGAGGTTCAAGCCATTATAGAAGAGACACTCTCGCTATATGCGAATACGGAGGAAACGTTCTATAACGAGGATTTCCTTAAATCCCATCTCAAACAGGCCGAGCAGGCTCGTACACCTCTTATTGAACGCATAGACAGGTTATGTGCCATTATGAGCCCACAGTTAAACTTGCTCGCAGAAGCAAATCTCGTATTTATTCAAAACTTGCAACGGAAGCTGGAATTACGCAACCAGACAAGCGAACAGCCCAAAAGCTAAGGCCTTTGGGTTGTTCTCAGTTATATTTAGTCATGTAAAATCGTAAAAGCCGGATGTTCTCCAATATTTTGCTCCAATAGCCGGAAAGGCTTCTTTTTCAAGTAATGATCAAAGAAATCCTGCGAATAATCGCTAATGCGATCATGGGTCTCTCGAATATCGCTTCCCTGCATGAATTGGAAAACCGGTGTGAACAAAACAAAATCAGTGAAGCTGCCATGCCTCGTTTTGTTCAGGATCATCCAGTAGTTTCCGCCCTTAGTGATATTAGCGAACCGCGGCAGGACCTCCTTCTTCATATCAATCGGGCCATCTGTCGTTGTGTGAATATACTCTACAGTGGAATCCGCACTCATCATCAGAAACGGCTTACTCAGCCCTTCTTCCGGTATACGTCGCTGACCATATAATATGCCATCCATGTTAAGCCCTGCCTTGATTCTGGAATCCGTCATTAACATTTGCACACTGGTCGCTCCGCCGTAGGAATGACCGAACATCCCCACATGATTCATATCCATCCGCCCGGTAAAACGCTGGTCCGGATCATTCGCCGCCAGCCCCTCCACCTGATCCAGTACAAACTTGGCATCTTCTACCCATTGTTCATTGGCATGATCCAGATCAGCAATGGATTTGCTCTCTTGCTCGATTAATGGTGCCACCCGTCCATCCGGGAAAACAGAAGCGGTACTGCTATAGGTGTGGTCTATGCCGACCACGATGTAACCATGACTAACCAATTGTTCGACCTGATAAGTGTTCTGCATTTTATTCCCCGTTAGACCATGTGAAAATAGAAGCACCGGGTAGGACGGCGCTGCATTAGAAATTGCTGCATTCTCTATCGCATGCGTCTTCACATAACCTATAGAAGTAAACAACATCTTAGGGACATGAAACATCTTACTATATCCCTCAGCAAAGGCTTTGATATTCGAATGATATACTCCAGTCTTCCCTTTCGCTTGAGCATCAGCAGGGTACCAGACTTGTACCATTAATTCGCGTTTGTCGTTAGGATCAGGCGTGAGGATCTCGTCCCGGCTATTATCTTTCCAATCATAAGTAACCGTACCGATTTTGTAAGGGCCTCTCGGCTTCTCAAAAGTGAATACGGGAAGCACGAGCGGTAAGGCTACCGCTACGGCTGAATAAATAACGGTCAGCAAGGTCACCAAAATGAGTTTTGCAGTTGATCTTTTTCGAGGTGTTTGTACTCCAGCTTTGTGAGACTTCGGCCTCAATCTGATAACGAAAAATACAAGTGGCACTGCCGTCAACACATACGCCGGGATCATCGACCAGCGCATACCTTCTATGATTCCATGCATCAACATGATGATGGCGGAAATCACGAATAGAGTGAACAGGCCACGCTGCGTCTTGTTCTTAGCGAATAGAATCCAGCCCCATAGTAAGATATTAAAAACCACTAACAAAATTTCAAAAAACCTCATATGTAATGACCTCCATGCAGATTGTAAGTTGCTAGCACTAGCTAATACAACTTATTATCTCCAAGAGGTGAGATTCGAGTCCTTTTGAAGCTATCTTAATGCAGGAAATACGGCTGGAATTCAATAAGCAGTGCGCAGTATAATTGCATTAAACCTTTAGTCATGTTGACAGAAGTTCTAGCATTGGAGGCGCATCATTTGTATTCAGACAGCGATATAGAACTACAGACCTTTTCAATTGGGGAAGTTGCCAAAATGATTGGCTCTAAGGTCAGAACCATCCGCTATTACGATGAGATTGGATTGGTTAAGCCCTCCACTCATACGGAGGGAAGACACCGGTTATATACGATGGAAGATATTCGGCGTTTAGAGCTTACTACAACGCTGCGCTATTTGGATTTTAGTATTGAAGACATCAGTCAGCTCTTATCCGGGGCCTTATCGGTTGACAAAGCACTCGATTGGCAGATTGAATCACTATCCATTCAGGTTAGCGCGCTTACGAATATGATCTCTATTCTACAACAAGCAAAGCAGCAACAAGGGGATTCCTCCATACATTACATTTACGATCTCGTTCAAGCTAAAGCATCAAATACTGATAAACGAAAAAAATTTATTGGCGAGAAAGTGGAATCTTCTGATCTCTTTGATGGAGTTCCTCCAGAATGGCAGGATCCTATGCTGCATTATTTCAATAAATATATTGTGAATCAAGAAAAGACAACAGCGAAACAAATAGCTGCCTGGAATGAGCTGCAAGAAATTTTAAATGATCCTCAATATTTCGAAGATGTGAAGAACACTAATTACACATTCTTCATTAAAGAACTTCAGCCCCGCTATGATGCAGCTACATGGATCAAGAAACTGGATCATTTTTATCTTCGATTGTCCCAGGCGGTGGAGACCAAAAAGCCAGCTGACAGTCCTGAAGTTCAGGCGATCATTAAAGAGTCGTTCTCGCTATACGGCAATGTAGAACAAACCATCTATAACGAGGATTTCCTTAAATCCTATATCGAACATGCCCGGCAGGCTCGCACGCCTCTTATTGAACGATTCAACAGGTTATGTTCCATCATGAGCCCTCAACTAAATTTATTCTCAGAAGGGAATCTCGTGTTCTTTCAAAACTTGCAGCGCAAGATGAATTTGTAACATGACTTATCACAACGCACAGCCCAAAGACTAAGACCTTTGGGCTGTTCATAGTTATAATTAGTCATGTAAAATCGTAAAATCCGGATGCTCTCCAATATTTTGCTCCAATAGCCGGAAAGGCTGATTTTTCAAGTAATGATCGAAGAAGTCCTGTGAATAATCGTTAATTAGGTTGTAAGCCTCCCCAATATTGCGTCCTTGCATCAATTGGAAAAGTGGTGAGAACCGAACAAAATCAGTGAAGCTGATATGCGTCGTCTTGTTCAGGATCATCCAGTAGTTACCGCCCTTAGTGATATTAGCGAACCGCGGCAGGACTTCCTTCTTCATATCGATCGGGCTGCCTTCTGTAGTGGAGTTAATATTCTCTACACTGGAATCCGCACTCATCATCATAAACGGCTTGCCAAGCCCTTCTTCCGGAATAATCCGCTGGCCATATAATACACCATCCATGTTAATGGCTGCCTTGATTCTGGAATCCGCCATCAACACTTGCGTACTTGTCGCTCCCCCATAGGAATGGCCGAACATCCCCACATTATTCATATCCATCCGGCCGGTAAAACGTTGGTCTGGATCATTGGCCGCCAGCTTTTCGACCTCATCCAATACAAACTTGGCATCTTCTACCCATTGTTCATTGGCATGATCCAGATCGGTAATAGACTTTATGTCTTGCATAATTAATGGTGCTACCCGTCCATCCGGGAATACAGAAGTGGTACTGCTATAGGTATGGTCTATGCCGACCACAATGTAACCATGACTAACCAATTGTTCGACTTGGAAGGTGTTCTGCATTTTATTTCCAGTCAGACCATGCGAAAAAATAAGCACCGGGTAGGACGGTTCTGCATTTGCAATTTCTGCATTCTCTATAGCATGCGTCTTGACATAACCTATAGATGAAAATAACAGTTTAGGGAAGTTAAACATCTTGCTGTATCCCTCAACAAAAGCATTGGCATCCGAATGATAGGCCGCAATCTTCCCTTTCGCTTTGGCGTCAGCAGGATACCAGATTTGTACCATTAGCTCGCGTTTGTCATTTGGATCTGGCGTGAGGACCTCATCCCGACTATCATCTTTCCAATCATAAGTAACTGTACCGATTTTGTAAGAACCCGTTGGTTTATCAAAGGTGAATACGGGAAGTAATATCGGCAAGGCTACCGCTACAGCTGAATAAATAACAGTCAGCAAGGTCAGCAAGACGAGCTTTACAATGGATCTTTTTCGAGCAGGCTGTTCCCCCGCTTGGCGAGACTTGGATCTCAATCTGACAACGAATAACAATAATGCCACTACCGTCAACACATACGCTGGAACCATCGCCCAGCGCATGCCTTCGATGACCCCGTGCAACAGCAAGAGGATGACGGAAATCCCGGATCCAATTAGCAAACTACGCTGTGTCTTGTTCTTGAAAAATAGAATCCAGCCCATCAGCAAAATATTGAAAACAAGCAACACCATTTCAAAAAACCTCATAAGCATTAAACCTCCATGTTGATAGTAAGTTGCTAGCACTAGCTACTATACAGCTTACAATCTCCAGTAGGTGGAGATTCAAGTCTTTTTTTCATATCAGTCTTTTTGAAGATTGAACGCCCGGTGCTCACCGATATTTTGTTCTAGTAGCCGAAGTGGCTTGTTTTTTAAATAATGATCGAAGAAATCCAGCGAATAATCATTAATAAGGCTCTGAGCCTCTCGAATATTGCCCTTTTGAAGGAATTGAAACAGTGGTGAGAGCAGATAAATATCGGTAAAGCCCATGTGTGTCATGTTCTTTAGGGTCATCCAGTAATTCCCCCCGTCAGCTATATGATCAAAGCGTTCCATGAGTTTCTTCCCAAGATCAGAGAGCTCACTATTATCCGTGCTTTGTAAAGCCTCCAGGCTCCTATCCGCACTCATCATCAGAAACGGCTTGTTCAGTCCTTCTTCTGGAATACGCAGTTTACCATATAATACTCCATCCATATTAATAGCGGCCTTCACTCTTGCATCCTTCATTACCATTTGAACGCTTGTTGCCCCACCAAAGGAATGGCCAAACATCCCCACATGATTCATATCCATTCGGCCTGTAAAACGATGTTCCGGATCATTCGCCGCCAGCTTCTCCACTTGATCCAGCACAAATTCAGCATCCCCTACCCATTGATCGTTCAATTCATCCATAGGGCCAGTGGAGGTCATATCTATCGGTTGATAATACGCCACACGCCCATCAGGGAAAATGGAAGCTGTACTGCTGTAGGTATGATCTATGCCCACTACAATGTAACCCTGGCTAACTAATTGTTCAATTTGAAAGGTGTTCTGCATTTTAGTTCCACTCAGGCCATGTGAAAAAATAAGCACCGGATAAGTCGACTCTGCATTGGAAATTTCCGCATTTTCTATGGCATGTGTACGAACCTTACCGAAGGCCGTAAACAATAGCTTGGGCATATTAAAAACTTTACTGTATCCTTCCGCAAGAATATCAGGCTCAGAATGATAGAATTCTGTTTTTCCTTTCGCTTTTGCATCAGCAGGATACCAGACTTGGACCATTAACTCGCGCTTGTCGCTCGTGTCTGGCGTGAGGACTTCGTCCCGCTGATCATCTTTCCAATCATAAGTGACTGTGCCGATTTTGTAAGGGCCTGCCGGTTTGTTAAAGGTGAATACGGGAAGTAATACCGGCAAGGCTATCGCTACAGCTGAATAAATAACGGTCAGCAAAGTCAGCAAGACGAGCTTCACAATGGATCTTTTCCGAGCAGGCTGTTCCCCCGCTTGGCGAGACTTCGACTTCAATCTGACAGCGAAGATCACAAGTGGCAACGCCGTCATGACATAAGCCGGAATCATCGGCCAGCGCATCCCTTCAATGACCCTATGCACCAACATAATGATGGCGGAAACACCGAAGCCAATAAGCAGTCCTCGTTGCGATTTGTTCTTGAATAATAGAATCCAGCTGATCAACAATATATTGAAAACAATAATCAAAACTTCAAAAAACCTCATATGCATTGCACCTCCGTGTATAGTTGACTGCTAGCCGCTAGCTAAAACAGAGCTTACATTCTCCAGTGGGTGGAGGTACAAGTGCTTCCTGTATAAATAATCCGTAAGGCTCATTTAGCGTCTGTGACTGCACAAAAAAAACCGCCAAATTGCGGCGGCAGTAATTATATGTCAGTATTATTAAAGTAAAAAAGCTTTATTTTACAATGGATTGAATGATGCTGATGATTCCTTGTTTTTCGACATCCTTAGTATCTGCACGCTGTGAAAGCAAATATTTATAATAAGCCTGTTTCACTGCCGGATCTAATTCCGCAATCGCTTGGTTTCGCCCTTCCAATTCCGGATTCAGGTCCCAGAACTGCGCCCCCCACTTAGGGAACAAGGCCGTAATTTGTTCCGGTCTTTCAATAAAGATGCCCTGCTCTTCTCCCTTATCATTAAAAAACACATACGTAGGAATATGGCTTTTGCCATCTGGATGCGGGTATAATTCTGCGATATCCAGATTATCAGGATCGCGGTTCAGTATATGCAGATTCAGCTTGCCGGTTTCCTGCTCAATTTTTGCGAAGAGCGGCAAATTGGATACAACATCGCCGCACCAATCGTGAGCCAACACCAGTACATTTACCGGTTCAGCCCATGATGCGAAATAAGCCCGATCTTCATCATTTAGCTCAAAGCCTTCAAAATTCGTTTGTAATCTTTCCTGATTCACTTCAGCCTGATCGACGAACTGTTCAAATGTAAGACCATCTGCAAAAGCCTTTTGCAATCTATCAGCTGAAATTGCTGTTTGTTGTGTACTCATAAGTATACCCTCCCGTAATGAGCGGCTTTGCCGCTCTCACAATTTGTACTCTAACAACCTTTCTAACCAACGGATTCCTTTGCTGCGTACTCTCCCGAAATGGCTATAATCCGGATCTATTCGCTAAAAGTTAGTTATTATGGCTGTTTAAAAAGAATTTCATGCTCCTGGCGCTCGGTAAACAGCTTCCAATAGGCTTCTGCTATGACTGTCGGATCATAATACGTATCAGGCTTCACTGTACCCGCAATGGTCACTGTACCGACAAAAATTCCCTCCGGCTTCAGTTCCTCAGCAAGTGTTAGCGCGAGATTGCGCACTGCGGCTTTGCCGATCGATAAAGATGCGTTCTGGGCTGAAGGGAACAAAGAGAGTCCGCCTCCGGTAAACAAGATTGTACCCGATTTCTTGGCTAGTAAATCAGGCAAAACTTGACGAGTGCTTTCCAGCGCTCCGACAACATCCACCTGCAAATGCTGAGCGAGTACTTCGCTTGTTAAGGAAGAAGGCTTGCCTCCAGCAATAACTGCAGCGTTGTAGATTAACAGCTCTGGTGAACCGTATTCCTCTTTAATCGTTTGGAAGCCTGCTTCAATGGAAGCCGTGCTGCCTGCGTCTACAATGATATAGTCGGCGGCAATGCCTTCTTCTCGTAATTGTGACGTAAACTCCTCAAGAGCGATTTTATTGCGTGCTGCCAATACGACGTGAAAGCCATTTTGACCAAATTTATGTGCTACATGCAGACTAACCCCTGGTCCTGCACCTACAATTACCGCTAGTTTTTTGCTCATGCCCTCACCCTCCCATAAGTCATATTATATAATGCATATATATTTACTTGGTATTATACACCAGAACGCAATTTTAAAAAAGACTATCCTTTCGTATGCCAAAAAGCCTTCGAGCATGCTCAAAGACTTTTTTATTAATTCCTATTCATTTTGAACGCATTAGTAGATATAGGAAGTAAGGCACACTAAGCATTGTAACAATAATCCCTGCTGGAATATCCGTCTTAAAACTGACCGTTCGAGCAATCGTATCCGCTGCAAGCAGCAATATCGCACCAATTAGCGCTGAAGCTGGTAGAAGTACTTTGTAGTCGTGACCAACCAGCTTACGAGCCACGTGCGGACTAATTAAGCCAATAAAGAAAATGGAGCCCCCTAGCGCTACACAACCAGAAGCAATAGCGACAGCCGCAATCGACAGCCATAGAAATTTCCGCTTTAAAGCGACTCCTAAGCCTATCGATGTTTCATTGCCTAGCACCAAGACGTTTAATATTCGTGCATTGGCCACAATATATACGAATAATGTCAGCACCCATGGTAGCAACAAGCTAATATAAGACCACTTGTCTCCCCACAAATATCCCGCTTGCCAACGCTGTGCAAACTCATACTTTTGGTCATCAAGCTTTAAAGTCAGAAATAACGTTAGAGCACTTAACCCCACATTAATCGCAACGCCAGTCAGAACAAGTCGTGTAGATGAAATCATACGATGTTTTCTATAAGCTAGAACATAAATCAGCAGGGCTGCCAGCAAACCACCCACGAATGCCATTGACGGCAATACAAATGCTGTAGTGGCACCTTGAATGCCTACAGTCGAGATAATTAATAGCACCATAAGACCTGAACCTGAGCTAATACCAAGCATGCCGGGATCAGCTAGATCATTACGCAACAGCGCCTGCATGACGGCACCTGCCAGTGCCATCCCAAATCCAACAAGTATCGCTAATACGATACGAGGAAGACGAAACTTATAAACAACGAGATGATTCTCTTCAGGGCCTTGTCCAACCAGCACTTTAAATACTTCAAGTGGATTGAGAGACATTTTTCCCATATTAAGACTAAGAATAGCTCCTACAATAAGCAGTATTAAAAGAGATAGAACCCATATTGTCGCCTTATACGATTTAACAACACTCATTTGACAGCTCTCCTCTCTTTACCCGCAATTAGCAAGAAGAAAGGAACACCGATCATTGCAAAAATAATGCCCAGCGCTGTCTCTGCCGGACGATTAATCAATCTTCCCGCAATATCCGCCACAACCATAAGTACGCCCCCATAAATGGCTGACGCCGGAATAATGTAACGATAATCTACGCCTACAAAAAAACGCATGATATGCGGTACAATCAACCCTACAAAGCCGATTGGTCCTACAAGTGCAACAGATACACCAGCAAGTAAAAGAACTGCAAGCGTAGCTAGCAGCTTAACGAAACCGGTCCGCTGCCCGAATCCTTTCGCGATCTCTTCTCCCAAATTCAAAACAGTAATGGAACGTGAAATGAAAAGTGACAATGCCAGCCCACCCAAGAACCAAGGAATGACTAGTTTTATCTCCGTCCATGTCGCTCCTGCCACACTACCTGATGTCCAATAAGCAAGGGCATAGCCAATTCCATAGTTTAATGAAATAAATGATCCTATAGCGCCAAATAGCATAGTAATTGACATTCCAGCTAGCACTAGTCGTTGAGGGGTCATTCCTGAACGATTCAATGAAGAGGCAAGATACGTTAAGCCCGCGCCAAGTCCTGCGCCAATAAAACTAACTAGCAATGTTGTCGTCTGCAATTGCCCTGGAAGGAAAGCAAGTGTAACGGCCATTGCAAAAGCTGCTCCTGCATTTACTCCCATTAATCCCGAGTCAGCTAACGGATTTCGCGTATAACCTTGCATAACCGCTCCTGCTACTGCGAGACACATGCCCGCAATCATATCAGCCGCCGTACGCGGAATACGAAGGGCATGAATAATCTGATGCTCAGTCAGTTCAGGGTTAAAATTAAAAATCGCTGTCCATGCCGTTGTCAGGCTCATGGAAGCAGAACCAAAAGAGATAGAAGCTGCTGCCGAAAGCAGCAGCAGCAGTATCCCTATGAGTAAAAAGAAACCAAAATACGATTTCCGCTCAAGATGAGGTATTACGGTTGTTCTATCATCTAGCTTTCTATTTTTTTTCATACGCTGACACTAGCTTCTCAACTACAAAATCGAGCTGTTTATCAAGAGAGTAAATATCGGAATAATATGAAAAATCAAATCCGATTTCGATCAATCTACCTTCTTTGATGGCTGGAATGCTGTTCCAAATTGGATTGTTCGACAAATCATCAGCCCCATCCCATACAGAACGGAATACGAAGTCTCCTATGTACTCAGGTAACACTTCTAAGGAAACAAACCCTCCAGTCGCCTTCTCCCTTCCATCAATCTTCTTCTGAATAATTTCTGGCGCCTTTAGCCCTAAATATTCATAGATGATCTGAGAGCCCCTTCCGTAAAGCTTGCTATCGATCACTGCCATCTCTTTTTTGCCGCCTTCGATAATGGTTACTGTCTTATCCAAAATTCCCAGTTCATCAAGCTTCTGCTTGCTCTTCTCCACCTTCTCGTGGAAATGATCTAATAGAGCTTGTGCCTCCTGCGCCTTACCAAACACCTCGCCAATCTTCATTACACGTTCATCCGTCGCCATTGTATCTTGAGGAATATAAACGGTCGGTGCTATATCCTTAACCCTATCGTAAGTTTCTTCAGAAGGAACTAAGATCAAATCCGGCTTTAGTGCCATAATAGCCTCTGGATTAGGCTCATACCATGCACCCAGATTTTTAACACCCTCCATCATTTCAGCAAAGGGCGCTCCTTCGAAGACATCCGAAGTACCTATCGGCTTAATGCCAAGTGCAATAAGATCTCCTTGAAGATATAACACGACTACCCGCTCTGGATTAGCTGGCACGACAATATCTCCCTTCAGCGTAGAGATGGTTCTTGTCTGTACCTCCTTATTGGCATTGGTATTGTCCGTTGAATGATTAGCTGCTGATGATGTCACTTCTGAAGCTTTGGAGCCATTAGAATTCGCGGCATTCGAACCCACGTTTGCAGATCCACATGCACTTAAAAGCAAGGTAAAGCTAAGTAGCATCACTACAATAAAACTTGATGTCTTTGTTACTCGCATAGGTGAAGACCCTCCGATATTTTTGTGTTGATAATGATTATCATATTCAAACACATTATAGCGGGAGGATATGTTCTCGCCAATGGAGAATCCGGCGGCGATAAATGGAGAATTCTCCGATGAGCTCATCTGCCTGCTCTCTTTGCGGAATTGGATAGGAGCTTGACCATTATATTTACGGAACATACGACTAAAATAATATACATCGCTATATCCAACTTCTTCTGCAATAGCGCGAAGAGGTGCATCGGTATATCGTAATAGCTCTTCTGCTTGTTGAAGCCGGAATCGGATCAAATATTCGATCAGGCTGAACCCCGTCTCACCCTTAAAACGCGTCGATAAATGACGCGGGCTATAATTAAATTGCTCCGCTATAGATTCTAGTGATAAGTTATGACGATAATGCTCCTCGATATAGCGAACAACCTGCCCAATGACATCCGGTTGCCTGAGGTTAACTCTAACCTTTGTAAACTGCTTCATTAATTCATGTACGAACTGATAGAACAAGCCTTTAACTTGAATTCTATCCAATAGGCTTCCCTGGGCCCATAGTTGTTCCATTGCCATTAGTTGATAGTGCAATGGCAATGGCTCCAAAGACTCGAAGCCATACTGCATCCAAAATGGATTGCTGCGTTCTAAAAGTCTTGCTAAGTCCTTTCTTCCTGGCAACGAGGCTCTATAGAATAATAGGTAATATTCGAAAATCTCCCCTGCCTCTATACATAGTTGCATTCCTTTGCCACCATGCATAATAAAGGAACTGTCAACGTCGTAATCTATGCCGCCCAGATTCATGCTGGCCGTGCCCTTCACAGTATAGATAAACCCACATGCAGGTAATATATAGCCTTGCAGCTTGTCCCCAGGCTCCATCACAGTGTGTCGAATGTCCAATACTTTAACAGCAGCATGATTCCATGCGACAATATGATCTTCCAGCTTCATTTTTGCCTTTCACTCCGATCCACTACACAATCTATTTAAGTATTTCATCATAAAATAGTGATAATCATTATCAATTAGTATTAGGTAGATCCTCTCTTTTGTCAATCGCCGTTTAATATCATGCGCCTGGCGCTCAGTGAACAACGTCCAGTAGGCATCTGCTATAAGCGCCGGAACATAATACGTAAGTATCCCGATCTACAAGAACTACTCGTGTTAAACCAAAGAACTGAACAGTTACGGATCGTGCATTAAAAACCTCAAAGAACAACTCCCCACAACTCCTACTTAAAATAAATACATGAAATAATTTTTAAAGTACTTTTTAGTCGAATAAAGTTGTTATAAGTTCTAATTCATGATACTATGTACTCATGAGTTATAAAGAGGAGGATGAACACGTTGGGTGATGATTTTTCGCATGCATTATCTGAGTTGGATCAAGCTATTGAAAATATTGATAACTTGAGTTTAGAGGAAGTTAAGTTATTTCTAGAGGATTTACAAAAGAGAGCCGAATACATTGAGTTAATAATTAAAGCCAAAAAAATGAAGGCTAGCTTTAAAGAAAGTATAGAAGATCCGTCAAATCTAACCCCTGCTTCTACTCAGCCTGAAATTACCGGAAACATTGTATATGGAACCACAATAATAACCGATAATGATCGTCGATTTGGCATACTTAGATTCAGCAAATTATCCGAAATTTCCCAAAAACTATCACCCAACAGTAAGATATTAATAAAATATGCTGGAAAAGTATATCAAGGGAGCATACCGAAGTCAGTGATTGGCAGGATCAATGGACTTTCTTCCATGTATTCTGAGCATTCCGAATTTACTACAAGTTATAAACTGTCTGTAGAATACGATTTTGTTAGAAAAATCATGATAATAGCTAACTCTTAATTACTTCATCAATTAGATCTAAAGAGAGGCTCAACCCAATTTTAAATGTGCTAGGAGATAGAAAATTGAAAAATAAACTAAGTGCTTTCCTCAAAGATAAATATGATGATTATATGAAGATATTTCAGCTTATTGCCACGATAATTACAATTATCGGATGGATTATAGTCGCCTGCACTTTTGGCAAAGATCTCGTTCCTGGAAAAGCTCTCAGGGATTTTTCAGAAAACGTAAGCGATTTGCGTTTAGGACAAAACTATGTCTTCATCGAAAAAAAGCTAGGTATTCCCACTGTCATTGAGGACATAGACTACACGACATTGGACAATAAAGACATGAAGGGATCTGTTGCAACCTACTATGATAAGAACTACGTCGTCCTTACATATTTTGATAAAAATAAATCATTATTTGGGTATGTTGTAATATCGGATAGCAAATATTTTACTCCAAGAATTCCAAGTACATTGAACACGAAAAAAAGTGGACAACAAAAACTTAAGAATTTAAGGTTAAAAGCAGTGAATCCTAGTAACTATTCTTTCAAAAGTTGGGATAAATTCTTAGTAGATCAATATATTTTTGCAAGAAGCGGTGGTCCCGATCTTGAGAAATATTATGTTGAAATTTACGATATGTTGAATGAAGGATATTTAGGCCTAGCTATAACTGATATTAATCGGGATTCGGATTCTATGAACAGTACTTTTGCAAGATTAAGTGAAATTACTAACCCAGATGATACAAATGAATTTTACCGGAAATACAAAAAGCACTTTGATTTCACTAGCTTTCACGCAAAGTCTTCTGGAACAGAAAATATAGTCCAAGAAGACGTTTATGAAAAAACGAGAATTGATAACACGAAAATCAACTCCTATTTCCTATTTTCAACAATATCAGAAATAAATACGAAGAACTTTATTGAAAAACATTTGAATTCCAAGTACTTCACCTCAAAGCAATCTATTCTGCAGTATAAGTAATTTCTGATCGTAAAAGCAGTTAGAATATCCATCCTAAGGCTGTCGAGAATATCTTGACAGCCTTTTTAGTGTTCAGCTCTAGAATCCGTAACTTGCTAGATGCCCAGCTATATAATTTGGTAAAAAAACCATTACAGTAAAATTTACTATGACCAATACCGTTTCTCTGATATTGTAATATTCTGTTATCCTTATTTCCCTAATTATTGGAGAGGTTGCAAATGAGTGTACATCGGGTTCATTAGCTTCTACCCAGCAGAACTGATCGCCGACCTTTCTGGCAAGCTGCCAATTCGAGACCTTAGCGTTCAAGAGTCGGACATTGAGGACGCAATCCGTGAAGTATATCGGACAACGGGGTACGATGCAGTTAGAAGCAGTTTATGGATAACTGTAATAAAATTCAAAAACACATGAAAGAACTCACTGATAGAGAAATTCCCGGTCAGGCAAATAAGCGACAATTTGCTTTGATTTCACACCTGGTTTTATACCGTTAATCTGAATACTTCCCCGGTAATCGCGGAGTAGCGATACAATCAATTTCATTAAAGTTGTCTTTTCAGCCCCGTTAGATCCTAAAAGACCCCTAATTTGTCCGGATTGAACATTTAAATTCAAGTCATTCAAAGCATGTTTTTTACCATATTTTTCGACTACGCCTTTGCACTCCAACAACGGTCTAATGATCATCCACCTTCTTTATTCAGCTTTTATATAACATATTCTTACTTATAAGTTTATTTTAGTGTAATCTAATCAAATATTCACCGCAATTCCCGCAAATTTATCCCATTAACTGGTTTACCATAATAGATTCAAAACCTTATCACCCGAAAGTTGAGCTAGACAGTCCTTTAAACAAGCATGTTTTATTCCATATTAATGGCTGCTGAAGCGACTGTTATGAGGGATCATCCGGTAATAATGGACTGCGCGCTCCTTCTCACCACTCAAATAAAACATACAGGCTGTATTCCAATAGAGGGCACTATCTCCATTCCATCCGAACAGTACGGGAAAATCAGCAAGCAGCTTGAAACCTACAGACAGTGCTGTTCTTTGCGAACCGATGTTGCTGGACCAGCATTGCCACCCAACCCTAGTGATCCCCGCTGTTTGGCAATCCCAATTGCTCCTAATGCTGTTTTACGTGCCCATCCGTTGCCTTGATATCTTGGATCGGTTTGGATTCCCAATTCACATTCGTTTCCAACTACCCAATCTGTAGAGCATCAGCTAATAATAGTCGGACCTTCGTCAGTATCCTGTATAGCCACACATCCAAAGCCTGTATCCTCATATGCCGCTAATGAAGGCCAGCCACCTTGAATTTCTTCTATTAGTGGTCAAACAGCCCTAACGCTTTACTAAAATATTCACTAGTAAGTTCCGCTTCCATGAAGAAGTTGATACGGATATACATGCTTATTTGTCTCCCCAAAGTTTATGAGAGGATTCTTCTATTTTCTAATTTGTTTGTCCTTATCTAACTCCATCATTTTCAATTTTGTCTAGATATTCCCGATCCATGTTATGCTTCTCTGGACTTGATACCGGCCAAGTGTTTTTCTTTTGTTTCTAAGTTGATCCTTTCATCGCTTTTATTAGTCTTTTCCCATACGAGTGTTGCTCCAGACCTTCCAGGCCTGAGTTCCTTGCACAAAGACAAAATGAACATTATATCCGTTGATGATGATTGCCAGTTCACTATGTCCACCCCCTACCAATATATTTTTACTTAATTTTAACACTAAGGATAAAAATGTATTGGTAAAAAATACTTATATCCGTTCTTGATCAATTTTCGCTTGACTCCCCACAACACAAAAAACCGGCCGCTCTGCCATCAGGCAGAACGAACCGGCTCTTAAATTTACTGAGCGCACGGGGCGCAAGCTTACATTAGAATGCAGGCACAACCGCTACGCCGTACTTGTCTTCAATAAACTTTTTCACTTCAGGCGATGTCAACGCGGCGTCGAGTTTTTTGATATCATCACGGTTCTCATCACCGCTGCGTACAACAATCACGTTGGCATAAGGAGAATTGGCATCTTCACGGAAAAGTGCTGACGCCGGATCCAGACCCGACTCCAGAACAATATTCGTATTAATCAACGCGCCGTCCAAGTCCTTCAGCGCTCGCGGGAGTGTAGGAACATCAGCCTCAACAAACTTCAAGTTTTTCGGATTTTCTACAATATCCTTTGGAGTAGCCTCATAAGTAGTGAGTCCGTCTTTCAGCTTAATCAGACCTTTTTGCTGAAGCAGTACCAACGTACGGTATTCGTTAGAAGGGTTGTTCGGAATACCAATTTGGGCGCCGTCTTTCAGCTCATCGATCGATTTGATCTTCTCCGAGTAGAATCCGATCGGCTCCACATGGACCTTTGTCGTCACGGCAAAATCATAGCCTTGCTCGCCCTTCACGGAATCAAGATACGGTACATGCTGGAAGAAGTTCGCATCAATCTGCTTCTCCTTCAGCGCTGGGTTAAGCTGTCCTTCATCATCAAAGACAACGACATCCAGATCAATGCCTTCCTCCGCCAGCTTTGGCTTAATGAAGTTCAGGATTTCAGCATGCGGTACAGCAGCAGATCCAATCTTGAGTACTGTCTTCTTAGCTGGTTCTTCCGTTTTGGCCGGGGTGTTAGCTTTGCTCTCCTTAGAGCTGCCATTGTTTGAGCCAGAACCGCAAGCGGTCAAAGCCAGCGTGAACAAGAGAATAAGTGCAGATGTCACTACATACGATTTTTTAATTTTCATTAATAATCCCTGCTTTCGTCGATTAAAGTATAGATCCATTGGATGAAAACTGTTCTCTAGTCCATTTTGAAACGCTTGCGTTCAATCCGCTTGGCCGTATAATCCCCGGTCCACTGGATACTCTGCACAAGTAAGATAATAATGAGGACGGTGGCAAATAAGATGTCCTCCCGGAACCGCTGGTACCCAAAACGAATGGCTAGACTCCCAAGTCCCCCAGCCCCGATCGCTCCGGCAACAGCTGTGAATTCCGTAATAGCAATGACAGCGATGGTCAGACCGCGAATGAGTGCAGGGAGCGCTTCAGGAATAAGTACTCGAAAAATGATCGTAACTGGCGAGGCGCCAATCGCTTTGGCTGCTTCAATCTTGCCTGTATCAACCTCCTTGAGAGAATTCTCAATAATTCGTGCCAAGAATGGCGCTGCTGCGATGGACAACGAGACTATAGCCGCAGTCGGTCCAAGCGATGTACCTACGATAAGTCTGGATAACGGGAGCAGTAGAACAATCAGGATGATGAATGGCAGCGATCGTACAGTATTAATAAAGGTTCCGATGACTTTATGTACCGCTGGAGCGGGCAAAATGCCTCCCCTTTCCGTCACAACTACACTAATGCCTAAGGCAAGCCCCAATAATATCGCAAAGATCGAAGACCAGAACACCATATACAACGTTTGTCCCAGACCCTCTAATAGCAACTCATACAGATCGTCCTTCATATGCCTGCCCCTACTCCCTCCATGGCGAATCGCCTGCTCTGGTACTGATGGATAATGTTTATAAAGCGCTGGGCCGTCTGACTCTCCGGATTGAAGAAGAGCTTGTCGACCGTACCTGTCTCGACGATTCTCCCTTTTTCGATAACCGCCATCTGATTGCAGATATGCTGCAGCACATCCAGCTCATGTGTGATGAGCAAGATCGTCAATCCCAACTGACGGTTAATGTCCTTCAGCAGTTCCAATATGGAATAGGTTGTCTCCGGATCAAGGGCCGAAGTCGCTTCATCACTCAGCAGCACAGTCGGGTCATTCGCAAGTGCGCGGGCAATGCCGACACGCTGCTTCTGTCCGCCGCTAAGCTGTGACGGATAACTGTTCTCCTTATCAGACAATTGAACCAGATTCAGAATTTCTCTCACCCGTGTGCGAATATGCGCCTTGTCATATCCCCCCACCTCCAGTGGAAAGGCCACATTCTGGTAGACTGTTTTGGCATCTAGAAGGTTGAACTGTTGAAAGATCATCCCAATCTTCTGTCTTGCTTTGCGAAGCGCCGCGCCCTTGAGTGCCGTGATCTCCTCCTCTCCGATCAAGATACGACCGGTGTCCGGTTCTTCAAGCCGATTCAGACAGCGAATCAGCGTAGATTTGCCGGCGCCACTAAATCCGATAATTCCGAAAATATCCCCTTTTCTAACATTCAACTGAATATTGTCTAGCACCTGGATAGAGCCTTGCACCGTGTTATAACTCTTGCTAAGTCCCTCAACGGTAATCAATGCTGCAACCTCCCTCTCGCTTAATCTTGGCTGTCACTCAACAATACATATGGTATGAACCTTCACTGCATTAGTTCTTAGACGAAGCCCGCTATTCGTTCACGACCTAATAATAACTATTCCTAGTGTTTTAGTGTGCTTATTCCCAAAGTATAGGATCACATCTTCCAAACGTCAATAGTTTTAAAATAAAATTCTATGTAAAGTTTAAATTGACACGACATCCATAAAGCGCTAAATTAAATCCAACTATTCTCATTGAAATATTTTATATTTGAACACGGAGGATGAATAAGATGACCGATAAACGACAAATCAAGCTTTCTGCCTACCTGGTCGGCACCGGGATGCATACAGCCTCCTGGAGATTGCCGCAAGCACAAGCTAACTCCAGTATTGATATCGACTACTACAACAAACTGGCTCAGACCGCAGAGCGCGGCAAATTTGACATCGCGTTTTTGGCGGATAGTCTAGCCATCAACGAAGTCTCTCATCCTAATATATTGAACCGCTTTGAACCGATCACACTTATTGCAGCTCTGGCTGGGGCCACCTCTAAAATTGGGCTTGTCGCCACCGCCTCCACTTCTTACATCGAGCCGTTTAATCTGGCTCGCCTGTTGATGTCAGTTGATCAGATCAGTAAAGGACGCGCAGGCTGGAACATTGTCACTACCCGGGATTTGTCCGGCAATACTGCCCGGAATTTTGGTGCAGAAGAACATCTGGAACACAGTTATCGGTATAAACGAGCATCGGAATTTCTGGAAGTGGTTCAAGGCTTGTGGGATTCCTGGGAGGATGATGCCTTTGCATACGACAAAGTGAAGGGCGAGTTTTTTGACACCGCCAAGCTTCATCGTCTGAATCATAAGGGAGAGTTCTTCTCGGTAGAGGGACCGCTGAATATTGCCCGTTCGCCTCAGGGTCATCCGGTGCTGGTTCAGGCCGGAACTTCTGATGCAGGACAGAGCTTTTCTCTCCAGCTTGCTGAAGTTATTTTCTCTATCAAACATCATCTTGAAGATGCACAGGAATTTTACCGATCTTATAAGAGCCAATTGGCGCAGCAAGGACGAGACCCTGAGAAGGTATTCATTTTCCAGGGGATCTCCCCTATTATTGGGAAAACGGAAGAAGAGGCCGAGCAGAAACGGCGGCAGCTTGAATCACTCATTACGGAAGAAGCTGGTCTACGCTTCCTGTCCGATTATTTTCCGAATACAGACTTTAGTGGCTGCACTCTGGATGCGAGAACTCATGAGCTTGAACTACATACGGTTCAACTATCCAAATCTGATTTCAAAAAGCACCAACCGATCATCGCCCGTGATAATCCGACGCTGCGGGAGCTGTATTCCTTACTTACTGGTGCATTCAGCAGTAACGATCTGGTCGGTACGCCAGAGAAAATCGCGGATACGCTGGAACGCTGGTTCCAGGAGGAAGCCGCTGACGGCTTTATGCTAATGGCTCCGTCTCTACCAGATGGACTGGAAGATTTCGTTAATTTAGTCGTTCCGATCCTGCAGGCAAGAGGACTGGTTCGCACCGAATATGAGGGCAATACTTTGCGTGAGCATTTGGGTCTGTCCATTCCTGTGAGCCGCTATGCGGAATCAGCTTTTGAAGTGATTGGCGGCAAACAAGACCGTTCCTAATTCCCTTTGGCCCGAAACGGTGCGGCTTGAGGAAGCATACCAAAAAGCATTTTTTGTATTGGACCACAGGGGAAAATACGAAAAATGCTTTTTCATGATCAATTTTATAAATACGTAAAGTCTATACGTAATAAAAACACCCTCCCTCATTCTGATTTAAATCAATCCCTTGAGATCTTGCGCAATATGTGAATATCGCTCTGAATCGTCCCCAAATCTATTTATCATTAGGCTCGTTTGTAGCTTGGCTGGAAAAACAATGAGCGTTCAAGTAAAGGAAGACACTCAAGCTTATCATTGTTACAAAACACCTACTGTTGAAGAGAATTACTATTGTAACTTTGGTATCAATCCTGAAGTTATAGATAAATTAGACCATCCAGATCTATTATTTCCGGGCGTAGACCAAGATGGAGAAATTCACATTATTGAGTTAAAAAATCACGATTACTTCATAGCTACATTATTTGTTCCACAAACTCGTTCATCACTCAGCGAGCCCCATCCGCTCATACATGGTTTTATTACGGCAGCCATCAGACCATCAAAAGAGACTTTAGACCTCGTATGTGTGACACGGATCAAAATACTTTTTAAAAAGCTACCAATCTGTAGCCTAATATTCTTGAACAGTATCGAACAATTTCAAGAAAGTGTCTTTTAATTTTCCACATCCATAAGAGGCATTCCGACGCTTATAAATATCAAGGTAATACTAACTTGAAATATTCCTGGATTCATCCTGAAAGAAACGGTTGTCTACTACTGAGTTTTCGTTGATCGTTATTTTGGTATTCCATCTTGTCCATAATTCATCTGAAAAACCAGCTAATTTGTAACCACACTTACATGTAAAATCTTCTCCCAGTCGTTCATGTGATAAAAGAAATGGAATTAATATTTTACACTGTAGGCAGGTAGCCTTAGTCTTTTTTCACCGGAGGAGTTCTTCGTTCGTTACATATTAAGCTGTTTCGGGAGACGTTTCTACCATCTGCCCGTTATGATCATCACGAACATTGACATTGTAAACTCATAGCTTACATTGCAAAAGGTTTATACCTCGCAATCAAAGTCACTTTAAGTCGGGCAAAAAGAAATAAAAAGAAAACATCGCAACTTGAACATCTTCGTTGTGATGTTTTCGAATCTTTAAAAACTAAGTGATTTTAATGAAACGTATTGAAGTTGTAGGCGTTTGACCTCCCCCAACAGGTTGATTGAGCCCTAACGGAGTTGTAGCCGGACCCACGACTAAACTAACGTTATCCCCTGTAGTAAGAGTCAGAATCGTTGGAATGATACCTGTACCAATAGTATTTGCATCGGTCAAAATACTTCCAGCGTTAAAATACGGACTCCTCTTCCGTTGAACTGCAGTCCGATCTGGGCGCTATTGCCTCCTGCACCTTGAACGCGTCCGTGGGCCAGATAAGTTCCTGCTACACTTACGGTAACACTACCATCAACATTTATTGTCAATCGTTGACAGCTCTTTTTCTACCATTTTGTGGTTAATCAACAGACCTTTCCAATATATTACTAACGCATTATTACCCTATTTGTACAAATGTTAGTGAAGACGCATTAGAACCACTTATACCATTTGGTGCAAATGAAAGGGTTACTGTCAATAAGTTACTAGAGATTAAACCAATTGAAACATGGTCTCCTGCTGCTAGACTAAGAATATTAGTTAGATTAAGTTGCGTTGTTCCGGTTATGTTTCCTGCATTACCAAAAGAATTCAAAAACGGTACTGCGATCCCTCCCCCATTGACCTGTATTCCAAAAGTTCCAGAATTCGCTGCAGCGAGATTGACCATTGCTGATACTTCATAAATACCAGCTACATTTACGGTAACGGAACCATCTAGATTTAATGTAAATGCTCCAGGAGTGTTTATAGGTGCTGCACTTGCACCAGTCACAGGAATAATAGTTCCAGAAGCCATGACACCGGAAGGGATAAACGGTCCGATGGTAGTGATATTTGTAAATGAACCGTGGACACCAGATAAAGTTCCAGTTGGACCTGTAACGCCAGTAGCCCCTGTTGCACCTGTTACTCCTGTTACTCCTGTAACGCCAGTAGTTCCAGTAGCTCCAGTAGCGCCTGTTGCCCCTGTGGCTCCTGTAACGCCAGTAGTTCCAGTAGTTCCAGTAGCTCCGGTTGCCCCTGTTACTCCTGTAACGCCAGTAGTTCCAGTAGCTCCGGTTGCCCCTGTTGGTCCTGTAACGCCAGTAATTCCAGTAGCGCCTGTTGCCCCTGTTGCCCCTGTTGGTCCTGTAACGCCAGTAGTTCCAGTAGCTCCAGTTGCCCCTGTTGGTCCTGTAACGCCAGTAGTTCCAGTAGCTCCGGTTGCCCCTGTTGATCCTGTAACGCCAGTAGTTCCAGTAGCTCCAGTAGCGCCTGTTGCCCCTGTGGCTCCTGTAACGCCTGTAGTTCCAGTAGCGCCCGTTGGCCCAACGGGTCCGCCGGCTGGCCCTGTAGGACCTGTAGCACCTGTCGGGCCGAGAAGCGACGGGGCTGCAAGAACGCTATCCATTTTGGTAGCCAGCAGTATTTCTTTCTTGATAAGTTCCGTCATTGTACTTCTTACGCTATCATCAATCGCAAGCAAATCACTAATGGTTGCCGGAACGCTGAGACCCGGCAAAGTACCTACCGCATATTGGATTTTCTCAGCCTCGGCATTAATAACGTGACCCAGACCCAGTTCTTCGATCGCAATCGAAGCCAACAACAGATTCAACGCATCTTGTCTTGTTACGGTAATATTAGGCGTAATATTCGGAATATTCGCTTGTGACACCAATATCGTCCTCCCTTATTGCCTTCATTCTTGTCAGTTATACTATGTTGTTCAAGAATTTTGGTGACAAGAAGTTCGGCAAAAGGCAAAAAAGCTCCCCAGCAGGAGAAGCTCAATTATAGAGCAATATATACATGATCTGCATCCGTTCTGTCATTGCTGCATTGCACAGATTATTCTGTCTCTTGACTCTGGCGTGGGGGCATGGATTGGAGCTAATGCCGTTAACGTCGGACATGTCAAGATTGGAAAGGGCAGCGTTATTTCAGCGAATAGCGTTGTAATTAGGGATGTACCCGATTACTGTGTCGTCGGAGGCTCTCCTGCCAGGAATCTCAAAGTATACGATCCGGCTACCGGTGAATGAATCCGTACACGATCGGACTACGAAGCTGTATCCTTGTTGGAGCAGCGTAGACAGGAACCGCTGCTATCCATCTGTATTCCGATTTACAACCGGGCAGAAGATCTGGAACGTTACCTGGAATCCATTTATTCACAGATTGGATACAGATCTCATAGAAGTTCACGTTAGCGACAATACTTCAACGGATACAACACCTGAGGTGCTGAAGCATTATGCAAGCCACTACACCGCTTTTCATCATAACCGGAATGACGAGAACATCGGGTAAAATCCCAATATTATCCATGTAGTGAGGGAAGCTAGGGGGGTATTTGTGAAAGTTTAGCCGTATTATCCGCAGGCTTTGGAATTGATACAATTCATCGCCAATAATCATTCGGCAGCGACATGAGTATCCATAAATACTACTGCTGGAGATGAAGAGAAGTGCAAACCATATTTTGTATGTATATAATAGTGAATGGTCTGAATATTATAACGCCCAATCTTCGCTAAAAAAGCTGTTCCGGTACTCTGCCGAATACAGCTATTAAGCGCGATTCTATGGCAGGATGTTAAAATACAGAACATTTGCCATTCCCTTTTCAAGACTACCAACCGTCGTTAAGGTCCCAATAATCCCACTCCACATAGTACCCTTTATGTTTCTCATTCACATTATCGCGTTTGCGATTCTACGCCCTCGTAAAGTCCCAAAGCAACATTCTTATCCCCCTGATCCAATTGTAGAGCAGTATCTAGTTTTTTGAGCAGCATCCATTCGGCCATCATGAACGAGTCCATAAACTGGATAATTGAATGGTTGAACTGGATGATTTCTCCTGCCGTTGATCCGCTCTCAGCGAGTTTCTCTTCGCAAAAAGCGCGAATATTCCCGGCTTCCGTCTCCAAGAGACTAGAAAGTGCATTCTCTTCAGATGTAATGGATTCGATCAGATGAGATATGGCTTCGTCCATTGGGGGAACAGGCGTGGTTGATGCGTCTCCTTTGATCACCATCTTGATCCTCCTCCATCTCCTATTCTTCCATGCCTTCCTCCATGAGCTCTTATTGCTTGCCCAATCTCCCAGCGTCTCCTGTCTTAATATTCGGAATAATCGGTATCCTCTTCATGTTCATTCCCCTCCGTTAGAAAGATTTCAGATAACGAACGTAACGAGTCTGACCGATGCTAACACTGACTGCACCAAAAATTTCCGGTGGCTGCACTGCTGGAGAACGCTTTCCACGATAAGAGGGAGAAGCTTTGTTCCTGCTCTTCTCTTTCACTCCAATGCGCGGATTATTAAACACTTTAGCTCGGGTATTCTTCAGAACCTCCTCTTCTAGAGGCTCTAAAGGCCCCCATACCAGGTTCACTTGAGGCGATTGAGGGCCCGAAGATTCTTTGTCCGCTGTCTGTTGATTATCCTCAGGCTCCTCATGAATGGACCGGATCTGTGTTTCCATTTGCGTTTCTATTTGATCCTTTGCTTGAGTTACCGTGTACTCTTCAATGAGAGCTTCTACTTGCGCTTGTGGCTGTTCATGCACGTCTGGTTGAGGAGTGTAACATGTAGACAAATAGTCAAGGCTCTCAAGCACGCGCTCCATACAATACGAGTTCTGAAACGGATTTTGTTGCAGCTTTTCCATGAAGGTGTAAAGCTCAGGCAAGTGGCTATGTTCAAGGGCTGAGCCGCTAAGTTGATCATCCCTGTAATTGTTGTATCCAGCGGCCGCATTCACATAATCCATGGCAATCTGCTTTCGCTTCGCTTGAATATGAAACTGAACGAGTGTCTGAAACATGTTCATCATCTGAAATTCAAGCTGCCTATTTTCTTTATCTGTGCCTGCTCTTGTTCCATCTATGATTCCAGTGCAAATGTGAATGACGGAGGCTGTCATTTGCTTACGAGAACTATGATTGTTCAGCCCGGGTTTATTCTTCACAGTCTCCACCCTTTTCTTACCTGATTTGTTGTCCTTCTGCTCCACTTTGCATGCTACTTCCAATCATCATCGAAAATACACCCGTCTTCCCAATATATATCTTGCATATCCTCTAAATTCCTCAGTTCTTTGCGGCTTTTTTCCTGAAGCCTGGATGGGCCGTTTTGTCCTGCCATTCGGATCTTGGAATAACCTTTCGGTTTTTCCTGATCCAGTTGAAGCACAGTATCCAGCTTTTTGAGCAGCATCCATTCAGCCATCACAACAGTGTCCATGAATTGGGTAACCGATTGGTTGAATTGCATGTTATCTGCTGCTGTAGAACTGCTCTGGCCCTGATTTTGCTTGGAGAAGACTCGGATATGCTCCGCTTTCGTCTCCAACAGTCTCGAGAGTGCTTTTTCTTCGGATGCAATGGATTCAATCAGATGAGATACGGCTTCGTCCTTTGCAGGAACAGACCGGATTGACGTAATTCCTTTGATCTCCATCCTTATCCTCCTTCCCTCCTATTCTTCCATCCACTCCTCCACACACACATCCTGTTCTTCCAGCCTCGCCACATCTTCCAGCTTGAAATGCAGAAGCATCTGATTTTTGATTACCGTCCTTAATGTCCGCTCGGCACTGTCATTAATCCGAAGGGCATCTTGCAGGCTGAAACAGTGCTCTTGAATCACCTTCTGCAACTTCTCTGCTTCCGCATTGACAATGTGTGACAGACTGATCTCCTCCAGAGCGATGGACGTAAGGAGAAGATTGATAACCTCGGACCTCTTTAAAATAATCTCAGGCTTGATATCCGGAATATTCGGCATACTCATCTTCTTCATCCCTTTCTGCTACTATCATTCCCGTCATGATACCGGATGCACGAAAAGATTGCATATGCATATGATGGTTACTAAGCCGGGCGGGTATTATACAATCATATCTATGTACGAGTCGTTCCATCCATGAGCTTTTCCGAAAAAAAATCATAAAAAAAGCATGGCGGGTCTGATTCTCATCAGCACCCATCACGCTCTTCCAATCCACCTTTTTGACTTTTAAGGTATCGGCGTAGGTAATGGCACAAGCGGCAGGACGCCTTCTAGCTTCTGCTGCAGCAGAATTTCCTTACGCACCACTTCTTGTAGTGTTTTACGCACACTACTATCAATGGCCAACAGATTAGAAATCGTAGCTGGCGGGGTAAGACCAGGTCCCAATGTTCCGAGTACGTATTGGATTTTTTCTGCCTCAGCATTCATGATATGGGCGAGAGCCAGCTCTTCAAGTGCTATGGAGCCTAACAGTAAGGCTACCGTCTGGTCAATTGTGATACTAATCGTAGGTGTAATGTTCGGGATGTTCGCTTGTGACAAACCAATCACCTCATTCATTTTTTTGGTGAACCTTCATTACTAACGACAGGAAGATAATACTGTAATGCTCAGTACTACTCTTCCTCTTCGTTCTGTTATTTTTATATGCTGCATGGCTTGATCAACTGAACTAGAAATTCGAAATACTTTATTTCACTTTCAAACCAATCAACACATAAACCGATCTGGAACGGTCGAGTCAATAGCTCCCACACCCTATTCTTCAATGAATTCATCTAGAAACACATGCCGTTCCTCCAATCTCACTACATCTTCCAGCTTAAAATGCAGCAGCATCTGATTCTTGATTACCGTCCTTAATGTCCGCTCTGCACTGTCATTGATCGCAAGCGCATCTTCCAGACTGAAGCAATGCTCTTGGATCACCTTCTGAAGCTTCTCTGCTTCCGCATTCACAATGTGCGACAGACTGATCTCCTCCAGAGCGATAGACGTAAGGAGAAGATTAACAACCTCCGGTCTCTTCAGAATGATATCCGGCTTGATATCCGGAACATTAGGCATACTCATCTTGTTCATTCCCCTCTATTCGATATGGTCCTTAACAGTAATCTTACCGTGCTTATAGTTTCATGCGTGGTTTACCCATTTCTGTTGACTTGAAGAGTAAGCCTGTTTTCTAATGTACAATGATGTATATGTACAGGGTATTTTATCCATGAGCTTTTCCTAAAATGAGATCATAAAAAACTTGGCAGGGACTGATCCGCGTCAGAGTCCCTCCCACGTTCTTTCAAGCTATAATTTATTTTAAACCACAGACACAAGCGGTAAGACCCCTTCCAACTTCTGCAGTAGCAAAACTTCTTTTCGCACCACTTCCTGTAGCGTCTTGCGAACACTATTATCAATTGCCAACAGATCAGATAAAGTAGCTCGTGGGGTGACACCAGGTTTCAGTGTTCCCAGAACGTATTGGATCTTCTCTGCCTCAGCATTCATGATGTGGGCGAGAGCCAGCTCTTCAAGTGCTATGGAGCCTAACAGCAAGGCTACCGTCTGCTTAACTGTAAGACTAATGGTAGGCGTAATATTCGGGATGGACGCTTGTGACATGCAAATCACCTCTTCTAAGTTTATTGATCCAGGAAATTAACGAACAGTTGACACTGTAGTTCCTCTTACTCATCTCCCCCCTTTTTCGTGAGTCATTCATTATATATACTGTATAGCTTGTGTTTCTGAACTAAAACTTGATCCGTTGTAATAAAAAAGCCGGTCCCTCCAATTAAACTGTACCCTATCGAGTAGACACTTTTAAAAAGTCTCTCGGTAGGGTACAGTTTACAATCAGACGGGTTTGTTCAACCGTCAAGAAGTACGATCTGGCTCTAAAATTTGTTAGACCTCTGCAAGTTTTTCGTCCATATACAGTAACAACTGCAGTTCTCTCGAATCTTCCCCCCTTAGGTACCGATCAACAGTTAATGTGATTACACCCAAATCAAAAGAGGGTTATCTTTGTACGCCTGTTCATATTCAGTTCATATAAGGGTCATGATGAGTACATATTCGTTGGTTAGACTTGTTGCAATGGCTCTATACAAGCAGCTGAATATACAGATCAGGACAGGAGAAGATGACCGTGACACAGACAGAGGTAGTGAAAACGAAGAATAGATCTAGAGCAAAAAAAATAGGAAGAATCGCCCTTATAGTAATAGGCGGGATTGTTGCTGCCGTCATACTTTTTCTAGCAATTACTTTTATTGCAGATAAAATCGGCAGTAAAACAGATGAAAAGAAGATAGAAGCTTATGGCCAGCTAGTACCTGTAGACGGTAAAAAAATGAGTGTATACATTGAGGGAACAGGCAAAGAAACCATTGTGCTCCTTCCCGGCTATGGAACTGCAGGACCAGCTCTTGATTTCAAGCCGCTGATTGCTGAACTCTCCCCATACTATAAAGTAGTCGCCGTAGAGCCTTTCGGTTATGGATTGAGTGACCAGACGGATAAGGAACGCACTACAGATAATATTGTGAGTGAAATTCATGAAGCCTTGCAGCAGCTCGGCATTGATCGCTTCATTCTCATGGGGCACTCTATCACAGGCATTTACGGATTGGACTATGTGAACAAATATCCTGGCGAGGTCACTGCCTTCGCCGGAATTGATACCAGTGTACCTACACAAGGCGGAATGGACGCTAAATTACCAATCCAAGAATTTAGACTTCTTAATAAGTCTGGTCTGCTCAGATTAATATTGAAGGTGGGCAGCGATCCTTATGCCTCTTTAGGCTATGATGAACATACTAGAGAACAATTAAAACTGCTTTCGAACCGGAACAGCAACGAAGACACGACCTTGAATGAATTGAAGAATCTTTATAAGAATTTCGTGGATGCCCGCAAGTTAAGCTTCCCACCAGATTTGCCTCTGATCTTCTTTATCCAATCTAATAATACAGGTGTGAAAGACTGGACGGCTCTGCACGAAGAGCAAATTAAAGATTCAGTACACGGTAAGTTGATCAAACTTGATGGGGATCATTATCTGCATCACACCCAGTCCAAAGTGATTGCTGAAGATTTCAGAAAGTTCATGGATGAAGTAAAATAAGGGGCGTTTATCCTCTTTAAAAGATCTTTAACAACGGGCCACTAGAATCCATCTAGGGCTCGTTGTTTTGTTATTCGTCAGATTCCCTTCCCAAAATGAGCTCTATACAGTTTCGAGTATAAAGATTAACTCTATTGAAAATGTACCCATACTAATCTATATTACTAATTTAAAATGAGGTGAGCACATAGCGATTTGCTCGCACACCTAAATAAAGGAGGGCTTGTAATGAAAATAGAAGTTACTCTGAGTGGTCAAGACGAAGCGTACATTATTAAAAATTTATACCCTCTCTACTTATACGACTTATTGGCCATATGTTTTGGAGAAAAACAGTCTCGAATTATACACAAGGTAATTATGTGAAAAAGCATGGGAGTACTTGGGATGGAGATAAATTAATATTCAGATTCAATAATCTTCCATCAAGCTAAGAATGACATCATTAGTTTAAGATTATCTCATTATAAAAGCGCTTACATATGCTGTACACTGATGTTGAATCATAGTTTACAGTTTTTCCCATGTAAAAAAATCAAGGAGGTGAACTTTAGAAGATTATCGCTTTAGGGTCGGTTACCAAGCAGGCTTAGGGTACGAATTTGAATCTGCATATCGGGAATGTATTACCAATACATGTAACGAGGAGGTAACATTTATGAGAAAAAAACTATTGCGTCTGATTTTGACAGGAACCATGCTGTTGTCCGTTTTGCCTGCGTTCAGCTCCTCTTCCTCCGCAACGGCTGCCGACATCAAATCTGGGAATCCTATTTTCACTAGTATTTTTACCGCTGACCCCTCTGCACATGTCTGGGCTGACGGACGTATTTATGTGTATGCGTCACACGATATCTTCCCTTCCAGGGGCAGCGACTTCATGGATAAATATCACGTCTTCTCATCAGACAACATGGTGGATTGGGTGGATGAAGGAGAGATTTTGCGTTCTGATGATGTGCCATGGGGCCGTCCGGAGGGCGGTTTTATGTGGGCGCCTGATGCGGCTTACAAAGACGGCACCTATTATTTCTACTTCCCTCACCCTAGTGATACGAATTGGAACAATTCCTGGAAAATCGGTGTAGCAACCAGCGACAAGCCAGCCGCAGATTTTACCGTCCAGGGCTATATTCAGGGACTTCCCGGCAGCAACCTTATCGATCCTGCGGTGTTCCGTGATGACGATGGCAGCTACTATCTTTATGCCGGAGGCGGTGGGACTAGCTATGGCGTCAAGCTGGGAACCGATATGGTGTCGATCGACGGCCCGGTTAAGCAATTCACCGAGCTACAAGATTTCCATGAGGCTTCATGGGTCTTCAAACGGAACGGTATCTATTACTTGATGTACTCCGACAACAATCCCGGTGCCAACAAAATGCGGTATGCTACCAGTAGCAGTCCGCTTGGACCATGGGTCAATCGCGGCGTGATGCTTGACCCGGTTACCAGCAGTGAAACAACGCATGGTTCTATCGTGGAGTATAAAGGGAATTGGTATCTGTTCTACCATAACTCCAAAATCTCCTCAAACGGCACGCTCCGTTCTGTCTCTGTAGATCAGTTATTCTTCAACCCAGATGGAACCATCCAAAAGGTTGTACAGACGACCGATGGAGTCTCCGCCGTCGGCCCTCGTTCCCATGCTACGGAGATAAAGTATTATGACTTAATTAACGAAAATTTTGATCAATACACCCAGAAGACAGAATACCCGGTAACCAGCAGCAACGTATCCGTCGGAGGCGGGGCTGTTCTATCCGGTAACAATGTTGAAAATATGCATATCGGAGGCTCCTATATCCAGTTGTCCGGCATCAATGGGGGGACAAGCGGCGGCAAGGCATTGCTTACCGTTCTTTATGCTTCCGGCGATAGTGGTGCTGCCTTTAAGGTAGACAGCAGCGGTGACACCGCTGGAGATGGTTACTTCCTCTCCCTCCCTGGCACGGGAGACTGGGGCAATTACACCGGCCGGACTAATCGGCTGATTGATCTGCAGCCAGGTACGAACAACGTGATTAAGCTGAGCGGTGGGATGGGCGGCGCCAACATCTCTCGTGTGATCGTATCGCGGATTCCTTAAATTCCTTAAGTTAGAGCTAAAGAAACCACATCGGACATTGTTTCGGGGACTGCAACAGGCTGCTGATTGAGAGCTTTTTGTAGTCCCTTTGGGCTTTTCTCCAGTTAAATACTTACTACTTCAAGGCGAAAAACACCGTAAACTCGTTATAGCTAAACACAACATTCACTTCTGTAAATCCGGCAGCACGCAGCCATTTAAGTTGATCTTCTACGGTAGCGTTGATATCTTGCTTTCTGCGTAAGATGGAAGCTTCAATAGCTTGTTCTGCTAATCCCGACTTACGCACGTCCTCTTCCCAATGTTCTTTATACCGATTATCGAAGTAAGAGGATAAACCAGCTGCCTGGTCTGCATTGATGAAGATACCGCCTTGAGGGAGGAGATTGAATATCTTTTGAAAAAGAGTGCTTTTGTCAGGGTGTGTTAAATGGTGAATGGATAAGGAAGAGAGGATAATATCATATTGCTCCGTGAAGGGATAATTACAGTAATCGGCTGCTATGTACTGAACATTCGGATCATTTCCGAATCTTTGACGAGCCATCTTAAGCATCTTCTCGCTTATATCCACCAAGGTAAACTTAGCGTTCGGATAGCGCTGTTTCGCAAATGAAGAGAAAAGTCCCGTTCCTGCCCCCAGATCCAGTATACGTGGCGTGCCTATCTCCGTGTTCATCCAAGAAACTGCTGCACCATAGAAATCATCAAAGCAGGGAATCAGTTGACGCCGCTGCAGATCATAACTTTGAGCTACCGCATCGAATTGTGATTTAAGTAAATCGTTCATATAATCTCCGCCTTCTTCCTTAAGGGATGATGTTAATTTTATTCTAAATACTCAAGGTTAATAATGGAAATATATAAGCGCTATATCCTTAATAGGAATTCTATATAGGACTAATCGCACAAAATACACCGCCACAGCCTCTCGGCTAAATGACGGTGTATTGTTCTTTCAATGGATTACAAGTTATAGCCCGCAGCCACTGTCTCCAAGAACTGCTCGATCGGAACGGACTTTCTGAAGGCTACCAGCTCTTCGGTGGATTTACCAACAAGTGTGCGGAACTGGTTGCTTTCGCCTGTTGCCAGTTTGGCAATGGCATTTACGATTTCTTGTGGGTCATCGGGTGGACTCTCGGCTGAACGCTCAAAGCCTTGTTTTACTTTAGCGATAATGTCATCATAAGCTCGAATGTCTTCACTTTTGCTCCAAACGATGTTGTTCAAGAAATTGTTACCTGCCGAACCACCTTGTTCGATCAAATGCAGACCAATGTTGAGCGGCTTCAATTCATAGTACAGTCCTTCAGTCAGTCCTTCCAGAGCGAATTTAGACATGTTGTACAGCGATCCGATCGGCACAGCCGTGGTCACGCCCATCAACGAACTGATGTTAATGAACTTGCCGCCCTCATTCCCTCGAAAATGCGGAAGAAATCCGCGAATGACATTGATCGGCCCCCGCACATTCACGGCGAATTGCCAGTCGATTGTCTCTTCATCTGCAAGTTCCAGTGCGCCGTAAGCGCCCATTCCCGCGTTATTAACAACGACATCGATTTTGCCAAAAGCTTCGGTTGCTTCTTGAACCGCCTTACGCACTTGCTCCACATCTGTTACATCCAGCTTGAATATTTTAATGTTGCTATATGCCCTCAGATCAGTCTCTTTCTCCGGAGAACGCATTGTTGCTGCCACATTCCAGCCGAGTTTCGCAAAATGGATCGCCGTTAATTTTCCCAAACCACTGCTTGTTCCGGTTATAAAAATTGTCTTTGACATCTGAATCTCTCCCTTGATGGTTTGATATTTAAAATTAGAATGAACGTTCACTCTAGATACTATGTGCTTAGTCGTCTTTTGTCAAGTCACTGTTTCCTGTATCTTATGCTATCGGTTTAGACGACGACTGTAGTGCAAGTTGAATACCCCGGTGCCAATCGCAGGATCGGCCACAGCATCTTCATTGCGCAATGTGCTTGGCACAAGCGTAACCTAGTCCGGCATTGCCGCCGGTAATAATTACTGTTTTGCTGAGTGTCATGTAAAGATCTCATTCTTGTAGTGAATGTTCATTCTATTCACTCTAAAAATTGCCGTAATCTACGGCAAGAAAGCCTTCACTGTACTTACAGAATTCCAGCTCGAAGAAACCGCCATATCCAACACTTCAGACGTAAGCTTTAGGTTGCCTTGCAAATGTCCTTTTACCAGAAATACAAACGTCCCCCAGTGCATCTGAACCATCAATCGGGCATCGCTCTGCTTGAAGATTTGTTGCTCCATAGCATCGGCATACATCACAGCCAGTGGACCGCACCAGTTCTTCTCATAAGCAAACTTCTTAGAATCATCATAAATGTACGACGACAGCGAATACTGCTCCATGAACTGAAACGCCTCGGGATTGTCTACACTAGACTGCACGACCCGCTGCCAGGTTCTTTGGAATCGCTCGAAAAGATCCGCGCTGTCATTGAAGCCTTGAAGCACATATTCCGTCTGATACTCCACGATGCTGGTGTACAGCTCGTTGATAATCTCTTCTTTTCCCGAAAAGCTGTTGTAAATACTACCCATCGAAACTCCAGATTCACTAGAGATCAAAGACATGGAAGTCGCCTGAAGATCATGCTGGCTGAGAAGTCTGAGTGTTGTTTCCAGTACAGCTTTTTTAGATTTCTTATATTTTTCAAACATACCGCAATATCCCCCATTGAAATTGAACAGTCATCACCTTGATCAGAATGATCATTCTAATTTTAACTTTTCAATCTCAGGATGTCAACGGAGTTCTGCTGGGGCCGGATCAACAGCGTAGCTGCACTTTTTTATTTCCCATGAATTTGGTACACTTGGACAAAAAGATGAATAGAAGTGGGGTAACATCATGTTTGAAGTACTGATGCAACAACTGAGCCGCTGGTCGCGTTCCTGGCTCGCCGCGATGGCGGTTATTCTGGTCATCGCACTAACCGGCTGCGGAGAGATCAGCAACAACAACTCATCTGCAAATCATGAGCCAAGTCCAACGTCATCCAGCCAAACGGCACAACCGAAATCCACCCTATCCCCAAAAGCCTCAAAGACACAGGACAAGTCCCAGGCTCCGCTTACCAGCTTCAAGGAAGTATCGAATTATATTCGGCAGCATCACGCTCTTCCGGATAATTTCATTACGAAGAAGGAAGCTGAAGGGCTAGGCTGGGTAGCTGCCAAGGGGAATCTGAATCAAATAGCACCTGGTAAAAGCATCGGCGGGGACCGTTTTGGCAACCGGGAAGGACTCTTGCCCAAGGCAAAGAACCGGATTTGGTACGAAGCGGATATTAACTATAAGAAGGGTTCGCGCGGGGCAGACCGTATCCTCTTCTCCAATGACGGATTAATATACATGACTTCCGATCATTATAAGTCGTTTACGGATATTACCAAGGAAGGTAGTGTCCCCGAATGAGTAACGTTGTGGAACTACGACAGTCTGAGGGAGATCGTTACGAGAACATACATGAATGGCTACAGCAAAGTCTTGATCTGCCCGAGTGGTACGGCCGCAATTTGGATGCGTTGTGGGATTGTGTAACCGGACATCTACCCTTCCCCCTGAAGATCATATGGATTGCAGATTCAGAGTACGGTGAACGTTACCCCGGAGTAATTGAGGTTTTTCAGGATGCTGCCGACCAATATGATGAGATAAGCTTCGACTTTGTGACTGAACAGTAAGAACAATTCTATGCAAAAAACAAACAATCCACCGCTTAATGAGATTACTCATTTGACGGTGGATTCTTTTATATACAGTACCCTTAAGCCTATCAACAGTCTATGGACTGTTAGCTTATAAATGGCATTTCAAGTATAATCTCATCTTCGTTACGGCTTATTTCTGCAAAGCCCAGTGAAACATACATTCTTGAGGCTACTTCATTCTCAGCTCGATGACCCAGAATTATTTTGTCGCAAGCGTGCTCTTCTTGGATCGTTCGTAGAAGTGCTCTCATACCTGCTGTTCCCAATCCCCGGTGTTGAAACTTATGATCGATCATATAAGCCATAATCCAATAAGCTCCATCCTCGGGATCAACAGCATAGACTGTCAAGCCCACTAAATGTGCGCCAGAGTAAATAGCCAGCGGTGTAAATCCACAATAAGCTGATTCTGCGAGCCAATAGACCGCCGGTACTGGAAATACTTCCTTCTGTTCTGCTGTTACCTCAAGCTGAGTGCAGGCAAACCAATTACTATGATCGATCGGACAGAGTTGCACCTCACCGTTGACTAAAACGTTCGCGCATCCCATGGCATACCCCCACCAATTTCTCTTTGAGACTTACAGCCCATTCCGGTGAGGAATGGATATCCGATTAGAAAATGCTCTATTTTCCGCTGACTGTCATCTTCTTCTTCATCCAGCAGATCTGAAATGGCCGATGCAGTATCCATTGCGTACCAATGCACCATTGCATCATCAAAGTCGTTGACACAGTACCGTGATTTCTCTGCCTCGTAGAAGATAGTATCCGTCTCAAAGTCATAATGGATTAATCCGATATGTTCTCCATCGGTCGGAAGCTTCGAGAGGTGGCGACGCAAATATTCAAGCTCTTGCCGGGATACCCCTTTAGAGCGGGAGATGAATTTCTTGAGCTTGTTCGAACACAACGCCGAAGTATCTACCCTCATCATGTTCCCAGCACTGAAGCAATTGTTTTTCCACGGAATCATCTGCTGTTCCCCGGACCATATTTTTTAGCAACATCATATTATATCTGCCTCCCGTAACCTAACGAGAGGTTCTTATTTTACCAATAATAACCTCTCACAGGCTCTTTTGTTGGATTCATTGTTTTCAAAACACCATCACTCCTTCAAGTTCTAGTAGGGATTCATGAAAAACATATGTATTACTTCCCCCATGTAATATTGTGGAATATTCCCCATCTGTTATCAAGGTATAGTATAACTACATTTATTCTATGCAAAAAAAGGATTCGTGCGGACACGAACCCTTTTGACTATTATTCTATACATTCCGCTTATTTCGCTTGTTCCATGAATTCCTTAAAGCCTTCGGCGATTTCCTTATATTTCGTATGGTGCAAGTAATGACTGCCAGGCAACGCTACTACTTTTCCATGTACAGAGTCTTTGATTTGCTCTTCATGCAGCTGTTGCCAGCCTTGGTTAGCCGTATTATTCGCATCGATAAAGAAGATTAGGGGCAGCTCTTTAGGGAATGTTAAACCCCTAGCTCCTTCAAAGTTAGAAGCAATATGCTGCATTTCGTTTAAGTTAGTGGAATTATTCGAGTTTTTGTTGGAAATCAATCTCATTTGTTCTTTGGTCTGCTCATCAAATGCTAAGCCAGCATATGGATCACCGCTTACTTTCTTGATCAATCTTACCAGACCTGCTTTTTCAAGAAATGCGAACCCTTTAATTGGCAATTTAGCATCCATCCCAGCTTGTGTTGGAACACTGGTATCGACCCCGACAAATCCTGTTACTTCGTTTGGATATTTGTTCACATAAGCGATCCCGTAAATGCCTGCAATAGAATGGCCTCCTAGTACATAGTGATCAATATTAAGCTGCTGCAAGGCTTCATGAACTTCGCTAATAATATTCTCGGTAGTCCGCTCTTTTTTAGTTCCATCACTTAATCCATAACCGAAAGGCTCAATTGCGACAACTCTGTAATATGGGGATAGCTGATCAATCAGCAGCTTGAAATCAAGCGCCGGTGATGCTGTTCCATAACCTGGTAGCAGTACAACCGTTTCCTCGCCATCTCCTTGAATCATTACATTCATCTTTTTCCCGTCTACAGGTACTAACTGTCCATAGGATTGTATTTTTGCGGCCTCCGACTTTGTACTAATAACGTTAACTGTAGATGTAACAACTAGAAATAGCACAATCGCTATCACAATAACACCTACTGTTTTAAGAAAAATATTAAGCGCTTTTTTCATTTTTGGGCCCATCTTCATTTTCATTATCTCCCCTTGTTTCACTCTATTTTCTCCTGCCCTACTCTGTGTATGGGGTGCTCGTCCACCCCTTAAGAACAGCTTATATGACGAAAATGTACTCCCCGTGACGACAATATGAACGGAGTATGAACTCCTATTTTATTTCTTTCATAAATTCATTTACGTTTTCTACGATGTCTTTAGCATGAATACGATGTAAATAATGTCCTCCATCAAATATCATCACTTTTCCATGTACAGAATCTTTGATTTGCTTTTCATGCTCTAGGAGCCATCTGTCAGTTGCCGGATGATGGTACAATTTTATTTGTTCTATGGTAGCAGTATCAAATGGCAGTTCAGCGGTAGGGTCATCACCTAGCTTGCTATACAATCTGACCACACCTGATTTTTTGAGTAGCGATTTAAAGTCCAGAACTGGTGATGCTGTCCCAAATCCGGGTAGCAGCACGACGGTTTCTTCACCTTCCCCTTGAATCAGAGCATTCATATGTTTGCCATCTACAGGCACTAACTGACCATAGGACACTATCTTCCCTTGCTCCGATTTGTTGCTAATAATATTAACTGTAAAAACAATAGCAAGAAAAAGGCCAATTGCTATAATTACTGCTCCTATTATTTTAAGTAGAAGGACCAGTACTTTACTTGTTCTCGTCCTCTTCTTCGGGTGTATCCCCTCTAGATTTTCCATTTGCATAATCTCCTTCTCATTATGTTTTTACCGCATGGTCATAAGCTGCCGCTTAGGAGATTTTAGACTTGGAAAATGTACCCTCCATGAAGACATTGTGAATGGAGCATGAATAAACAAAAAAAATGCTACAGCGTCATCTGCAAGCAAGCTTGCACATAATGCCGTAGCATTTAGGGAGATAGTGACCCGTATTTAGATTATGCGTGGGATACCCTATAAATCTGACTAATCTTGTGGAGTTGTGATTGGCAAAGTAACAATGAAGGTCGTTCCTTGGCCAGGTTCGCTTTCCACCCGGATGTCGCCTTGATGAAGGGTTACGATCTGTTTAACGATTGCAAGTCCCATGCCGCTACCGTCATATTTACGGCTGTGCGAACGATCGGCCTTGAAAAACCGTTCGAATATACGCTGCTGATCCTCCAGTGGAATTCCAATACCATGGTCTGATATCCGGACGATTACATTATGACTATCTGTTTGAATGCTGACATGAATAACACCGTTATCCTCGGAGAATTTGATGCCATTACCGAGTATGTTCGTCCATACCTGATTTAACAGGTCATAGTCCGCCGACAGGTTCACTACCTTCAAGTGAAGATCGAAAGTAATGTTACGTGCCGACCACTGAGGCTGGATCGCCACAATGACCCGTCTGATCTGTTCGTCGAGGCTAAACGTGGACAACCGCAGTTCCTGTGACTGTGATTCAAGCACACTCAGCTTTAGCAGACTATCGCTCATTTTAGACATTCGTGCGGCCTCAGCGATGATAATATCGAGGTACCGGCGTCGCTCATGTTCTGGGACGTCTACTTGCTTGAGTGCAATAGCATAACCAGATATCGAGGTGAGCGGCGATTGTACCTCGTGCGAGACGTTCGTTACGAACTCCCTGCGCATTTGCTCAAGCTGCTGTAGATCATGCATCATATCTTCAAAGCTGCGAGCCAAGGTACCCAACTCATCTGTCTGCTTAATTTTCAGCTTCACGTTGAAATCTCCGGTTGCTACACGCCTGGTCGCCTTTGTCAGCTTCTTGATCGGTCTGACCAGGAACATGGCAGCAGCCAGAATCAGTAGGCTACCTGCGATCAAAGCATAGGTCAACAAATTCAATATCAGCTTTCTGTTAAAAGAAATAGATGGAGGAGTGAGCATCTCCACAAACATCGCTTTCGTTCCTATTTCTGTTTGCAATGGCATTCCTAATAGATTAGTAGTAGCACCAAAAAAACTTAGTTGAACCACTTCTCCATTAAACACTTTTTTCACTTGTTCCCTTGTCACATGGACAGGATTGTGTCCTTCTCGCGCTCCGTAAGACCTGAACTGACCTGTGTCATCGTAAATTCGAATATGATAGGAATTGAGTTGCTTCATTCCACTTACAAAAAGGTCGGCTTCATGTAACGGAATTGTATTGTAGAGCCGAACGATATCTTGCGCAAAGTTACGCAAGGGAATCTGCGCGTTTTCGTTCACTTCACCTTTAAATACCCAGGTTGCCACCAACAAAGCAATGAGTGAGCCTCCGACCACAGAGACTAGAAATGTCAGGACAACGCGTGTATAGATGGATCTGATCATTCATACACCTCAAGCCGGTAGCCAAGACCACGTACCGTCTCGATCCGAAACTCATGCGTAGTCGCAAACCGTTCACGCAGGCGTTTGATATGTACATCTATCGTTCGATCATCGCCAGTGTAATCAAGACCCCAGATTTGATCGATCAACTGCTCACGGGTATAGACTTGTCCGGGTGTTCCAGCCAGCTTATACAGCAATTCAAACTCCTTGAGCGGCAATATAAGCGTTTCCGTGCCTCTCATCACCTTATAAGTCTGCCGGTCAAGGATGACATCGCCGAGCTGGATCGTCTGTGTGGAACCAATCCGGTATCGTTTCAGCAATGACCTGACGCGAACCGTGAGTTCTAGCGGATCGAAGGGTTTTGTCAAATAATCATCCGTCCCAAGCTCGAACCCTTTCACCTTCTCCCATGTTTCGCCTCGCGCAGTTAGCATAAGTAACGGAAGGTCAGGATTGGCTCTACGAAGCTCCTTGCATAACGCCCAACCATCCATAATCGGCATCATAATATCAAGCACGACAAGATCGATAGACGTTGAGGCGTAAACACTCAGTGCTTCCTTCCCGTCCGCCGCTTCGGCTGTTTCAAATCCGTCATTACGAAGAAATAAACAGACAAGTTCGCGAATGTTCGCATCATCGTCAGCAACCAGTATAGTAGGCATTCGTTCCCTCTTTTCTTGTTGTCCATCCTATCCACTATACTATAAATCAGTTACCATTGCCTAAATCCCTGCATCATCTAATTTCTCCTGATTTCCTTTAACCTGAACTGCCCAATGAGTTGTTGCAAAAATTCACCGATGACCTCTACATATTGAGCGCTTTGCTGTACATGTACATAATCGTTCCTTAGGGCTGCCAGCTTCTGTTCGACCTCAGCGGAAATATTCCGGTTATCCATGCTGACGGCCGTGATCTCCTCCATCAAACGCACTACCCGTTCAACGACCTCGGATTTGGTAGCCTCCCGGTCATTAGCCTGAATCAGCAGTTCGGTTGCTGCTGCAACCCTGACACTGCCCTCCTCCACGACCTGTGTAACCTCTGCCATGGATTGCTGTGCACGCTCAGAACCAGCATAGATTTGACCGATGGTCCCCTGGATCTCCGCTACAGATTGACCTGTTGTCTCCGCCAGTTTACGGATTTCGGAAGCCACAACTGCAAATCCTCTTCCATGCTCCCCTACTCTTGCCGCTTCTATCGAAGCATTCAAGGCAAGCAGATTCGTCTGTGAAGATATTCTCTCAATAATCTGCAGAACATCCTCAATACTGCGCGTTGTGCCTACGAAAGAGTCCATGGTCTCATGCGTCGCCGATACCTGCTGAGTGATGTTAGCCATCTTATCTCCAATGTTCTCCACCTCTTGGCAGGCAACTCGGATCTGATCCGCAGCCTGTTGTTCAAGCTCCTGCAGGGTTACGCGCATGTCTCCAACGGCATCGCCTACAGCATCAAGATCCTGCAGTTGACGAAGGATGCTTTCCACCATGATTTCAATCCGTTCATTCACTCGTTCAGTTGATTGTTCTGTCTCCGAAGTTGAAGTGCTCAGCTGCCGCTGGCTCACCATCACATCATCCGCCGCATGCTTGACCTTCACCAGAATTCCTTCCTGCGAGTCAATCATACTGTTAATCCATTTGGCTGTATCCAACAGCTCGTCTCTCCCGAAGTCTTGAAGCGGGATTCTTTGCGTCAGATCACTGCTGCCTTCAGTGTTACGCCGTATGAAGCGATTAAGCTGTCGTATGCGCCCCGTTTCCGGAAGAAGGCTTGTCCGGAGGATGATCTGCCAGCCAATCAGCCCATATACCAGCACTGCTGCACCAATTATTAAAGCACTACCCAGCGCGCCAACTTCTGTACTCCCTGTCAAAAATCCAGCAATCACTGCAACCAGAACAGTCATACCGAGCAATAGTGGCAGCATCGTTTTGGTGACATTCCAGCCAAGACTGCGGGTACGATAGACCTCCTCAAAGTCAGCCTCGCACATCATCCCCCATATATCGGGGCAATGGGGAAGCTGGAGTGTCACCCCTTTGCCAATGACAGGAATGTGCCGGTAATCCGAATATCCAGGAAAAGAAACAAATAAATTGCTGCCGCTGTCAATCGTATTCGCCACGCCGGGATGAAGCTCACCTGAAGCGGGATCGGTGAACACCAGCTCCAATTCTGTATGCTTGTCCACCTTGACCGTACCCCAGCGAGTCGTTACGCCATCCTTCAGATTATCGCCATGTGTGAAGGTGCGGTCCTCAAATCGGCTGCGGGATAACGCAGTACCAGGTTTAATCTCAGTTTGCAGGCGTGGCCCGGCCATAAAAAGATAATGGTCGCCTGAATCAGGATAGATATGCCCCGACTCCCGCTGAATCAAATCTCCAATCACATCATTAGGAACACGTCCACACAAGAAACCCTCGATTTGCCCCTGTCTTTCGATTGGTAAAATAAATAATAAGGTCATCTCATCAAAAAAGGATGAAGTGCTTGGTCCCGCTTGCAGGGTAACTGGATCAGCGTACGGCCCGAATAAGCATTTCTGTCCCTCCGCACCCTCGGAGGCATATTGCAATCCCTTACGAATTACACTCTCTTCTCCATACTGCATTCCGCGATGTGACGGAAAGGTGGACGAGATTACCGCACCCTCTTTGCTCAGTACAAAAATCTCCGAAAAGTCTGCCGCTCTGCCACGTGTAGCAACGAATAAGGATTCCCATGTCGAATAGTCATGCCCCTCAGGAAAACGGGACTCTCCTTGAAGCATCCTTAATTGCTCATGCAACCGGCTTAAGTAACCCCAATACAACTCAGCCCAATTATGTAATATCTCTTTCCTTGTTTCTGCAATTCCTTCAAAGATATCGGCAATATCAGACTCCAAGTTCCGGTTCAGCCGATTTGACCACCATAGCGGTAAACCTGTTTTCCATCCCAGCCAACTAAACATGACATCCCCTCCTCTTAAATCACCGCTTCCAATGTGAGCTTTCATCACTTTGACTCTTTATTTTTTTGTAAAACAAAGAATAAGGAAGCTTAAATTCCCCACTTTAATGAATTAATGCGTTTGTGTAGTCAATAGTAACATAATGACGTAATAATTCATACGTGAATTTTGTATATTTTTAACTATATGAATAAAAAAGAGACACACTGCAGTATTCGCAATGTGTCCTGAGCAATATATTAACTTATCTTGATGAAGCAAAGTTCATGTCGCTTTTAAAATGATCGCCTTTAACTTAATTGCAGCGTTGTAACACAAGTATTATCGTTCTCAAAGGTGGAAATTACCGACTCTGCAGTCTTCCCCTCACGCTCCACGATGATATGGTATGATTTATCACGCGGCAGCCACAGATCAATAAATCCGTTAGACTGGGATTTCATCGCAGTCTGCTCAATCACTGAATTCCCCTCTGCATCGTTGATAGTCACATTGAACTCTTGATCCGTCAACTCGCCTTGGCAGCCGGTCAAGCTATGGATCGCACAAGGATGCGTTTGTTCGATATAGGGAGCTATCGACAGAAAGAATTCGTTGTCCGGCAGATCGTAGGCCACTTCCTTAGCGCCTTCGCTCGTTACGACCAGTTGCTTGGAAGTGATTGAAGCCGATGTCGCCGTTGCTTTACGCGTACTAAAGTCCTGCACCAATTGCTTAATATCTACTGTCTCATCATTACTTTTGTTCCCAGCATTGCTTGCAAATAGGTAAGTCCCCAATGCGACAACAACCACACCAGCAACTGCCAAGGTCTTCCATCTCATTTTGAATTCATCCCCTTGTCTGTTTTTACCATTATAATCGAGATTCTGCGATCATGGACAGGAGGATGTCTTTTAGACACCGTATTATCATATTTGTCTTAGCAATAAGCAGCATTGGGTAGAAACACTATCTTCAAGAGCGATGCACAAAAAAAAGCCCGCATCTAAAGACGCGAACTCTTGACATGTACAACAATTACAATAACTAGTTTACACACTTACATGCGCTCTCTTATACAAAACTGGTATCGCCGCTCCTATGAGGATCACCCCCATAAAAGCGGGGGCAGCATGACCAAGTAATACATAGATCTGACCTCCAATGATCGGCCCAATCATTCTTGCTAAGGCCTGAATAGATTGGCTCCCCCCTTGAACCCTTCCTTGTTCACTAGAATCGACAGACTTGGAGAGCATCCCATTGAATGACGGCCCAAAGATCGAATCACCAAAACCGAATACAAACATTCCAACGATAAAGAGAGGATAGAATGAGGACAGGGCAGATGCTGCAATTAGACAGTAGCCTATAATCTCCGAAACCATTCCAAGAATGGCTATCTGTTTATCATTAAATTTCTTCAAAAGTTGTGGCATCACTAGGCCTTGTGAAACGATATCCTGAACGCCCATAATTGAGAACATAAGTCCGATTATTGCAGGCTTCCAACTGAATGTATCCAATGTAAATTGTGAAAAAACTGCCTGCAAAGACCCGTTAGGTATCCAAAGCAAGAACGCTGAGATAAGGAGTCTGTTTAAGTTTTTCATGGAAAGCAGGTTTGCAAGCTGTGCAAATGGATTCATTCTTACAAAGGTTATCTTTTTCAGTCTATTACGCTTATCAAGGCTCTCAGGCATAAAAAAGAATCCATAAGCAACATTCAATAAAGTTATGACTGCCCCAAAATACATGGGTACAGAATAACCAAACTTGGCCAGAAAGCCGCCTAGCGTTGGGCCAATGACGGTACCTACACCTACTACCGCACTCACCCATCCAAAGTATTTGGTTCTCTGCTGCGGAGGAATGATATCTGCAAAATAGGCGAAGATCGTGCTTATGCTCCCGCCTGTTATCCCCTCTATTATGCGCCCCACAAACAACACCCATAGAGCCCCTCCGATACCAAAAACAATATATCCGATTGCGGAACCCAAAAGACATAGCAACAACAATGGACGGCGGCCATATCTGTCGCTTAAAGCTCCAAGTACGGGGGCCGCAAAAAACACGCAAAATGCGTAAGCAGAGGTCAGTAGCGTAACAGCTATAGCTTGTTGACCCGGATTAATAATATAAGGCTGCACTAAGAACGGAACGACAGGCGCTATGATACTGAAGCCTACCCCGCACAGAAATACAGAGATAAGACCGAATATTAAAGCGTGCTTATCAACGGTTGGTTCTGCATTCTTCTCATTGTGTGATCTAGATTTGAACATGTAATTCTCCCCTCAAGAGTTGTCATTTTGATTCCCAGGAAACATTTATATCTTATTTAATTTTTGTTTCCTTGTCAACATATTAACAGTAATACAAAGGCAGCCCACTCCTACGAGAGCCTGGCTGCCTGTGGTTTCGTATTCATTATTTAAAATCCATTTAGATTTTATCCTTTAAATTATTGGTGGCCCGGATTATCCACTTCGGGTCAACCTTTCTCAAAGCACGAGCTGTCCGCGCAAAAACGCCGCCTTTAGTCTCACTAAGGCGGCGTTTTGTTATAGGATAACTTTCCGTTAAGGTCTCGGAGAAACCATGATTTTAACCTGGTTCTTCTCTTTTAATAAGGTCTCAAAGCCTTCCTCCACAATATCACCCAGCGCAATACGTTTGGTAATCAGCTTTTCCGCTGGGAAATAGCCTTGCCCCATCAAGCTAATCACCGCCGGGAATACATCCCGGTATCCGATAATGCCCGCTATGTTTCTCTCCTGCATGACAATCTGATTCGGATGAATGGATGCTTCCCGTTCAAAGATACTGACAATCATAATTTGTCCACCGATACCGGTAGATTGAATCGCTTGTGTCAGTACGACAGGAACCCCTGTAACCTCATAAGCCACGTCTACTCCACCGTTAGTCCGCTTGATAATTTCCTGTACAGCATCCTTCTCAGCAGGGTTAATGCCTATGGCACCAAGCTCCTCCGCCTTGTTCCGGCGTTCTTCAGACAGCTCAACGGCATAAATTTCGGAAGCGCCAGATGCTTTAAGTGCCTCTATAACAAGCAGCCCGATGGGTCCTGTACCGAATACGGCTGCACGATCTCCGACTTTGAATTGACTGGAACGAACCGCATACAGCGCAACAGCAGAAGGTTCGACTAGCGCGCCCTGTTCATAGGATAAGCTACTCGGAATCTTGTGTACCATATTTACATCAACAGCCACGTACTCAGAGAAACCGCCACCGCCACCGGCCAGACCGAGGAATCCCATTTTATCGCACAGATTGTATTTACCCTTTTTGCAAGCAGCGCATTTGCCGCATGCAAAGATGGGCTCAACTACTACCCGATCACCGATCTGTAAGGATGATACCCCTTCTCCAACTTCGACAATCTGGCCGGAAAACTCATGTCCCATGACGATTGGAGCTTGTTCATTCGTTAACGGATGAGGTGCTCCTTCCGGGATGAAGATCGGACCTGCCGCATATTCATGCAAATCACTGCCGCATATTCCGCAGGCTTCCACTTTGATTTTAACTTGACCTTTCTGAACCTCGGGCTCACGAATCGTTTCTACGCGTAAGTCCTTCACACCATGCCATCTGAGCGCTTGCATGCGAGTCATCTCCTATACACTTGTTTAATGAATGAGTTAAGTAAAATCCCTAACAAAATCGGAAACGTTTCCGATAAATATCATGTCACAAATTATACAAAGTGTCAAATATGAATTACCATTACAAGCATAATAAAAGTGTGAAATCTATATTTCTTCATTGTAAAACAAATAAATATTGCTGCATACAACTCATAATCCCCAGCAATGCCGGCTATGCTATAATAAAAATAAGAACTGAAAAAAACAACATAGATTCGGAAACGATTCCGAATTGGAAGGAATAGATATGACCGATTCAAAAAAAGTGACGATCGCGGACGTCGCGAAGAAAGCAGGCGTAGGCATCGCCACCGTCTCCCGCGCACTTAACAATCAGGAAGGAATCAGCGCAGCGACGAAGGAGCGGATCCTTGAGATCATTAAAGAGATGGGTTTTAGTCCGAATACCTCCGCCCAAAGCCTCAAAATCCGTCAGACCTCTCAGATTGCACTGGCTGTTCCAGATATCCGCAACGCAATCATCCCGGATATAGCGTGGGCCGTAGAACAAGCTGCCAAGCAGCACGGCTACCGGGTGGTGCAGATTAATACGCTTGGTAATGCAAGACTGGAGCTAGAGACGCTGCGCGAGATTAAGAAACTTCACGTAGATGGATTAGTCATTATGCCCCTAGCCTATCCTAAACAGCTGGAAAGCCTAATTAACCATGCTAATCTGCCGATATCTGTGATCAATTATAGTAAAAAACTCAGTTCAGACTTGAAGGCTGATGTGGTCGGTTTATCTCGTCAGGAAGGTCGCCTGGTTATGGAGCATTTGAAGGGGATCGGGAGAACAAGGATCGCCTATGCTGGCGCTCCGAAGGACAAAATCGAAGAACGTTATTTTGCTTATGAACAATCTTTATCGCAGTTGGATGCTTCTCTTGTCTATTTTGGCGAGGATTTTTCATTTGAGACAGGTAGAATGGCGGCGAATTACTTTTACAGCCTCAAGCACATGCCGGATGCGATTTATGCTGTCAATGATATGATTGCCATCGGAATTGTGAATCGGTTCAAAGAGCTGGGTGTTCGTGTACCTGAGGATGTGGCCATTGCCGGAATCGACAATAACCTGTGGGCCACAGTGACCACACCGCAAATCACCTCGGTTTCCATTATGGGAAGTGAAGTAGGTCGGCTGGCGGCGGAACTACTGCTGAAGCGAATTCAATCTGCAAGCGTGACAGAATATGAGCGGATCGAATTTGAACCACGCATTATCGTCAGGGAGTCCAGCGTAACAGCGAATTACTATACTTCAAATTAATCTCCTTTCACTCTTTTTAATATGACAGAGGATGACGTATATCACTGCTATGATGAAGTTGAATCTAATGTCTGAGGGGAGAAATGAAATTTATGAAACGACCAGTTGTACTATACATCGCAGCCTCACTCGACGGTTACATTGCTAGAGGAGATGGCGGAGTGGATTGGCTCAATGATGTCGAGGGGGAAGGCGACAATGGATATAGCGATTTTTATAACACCATTGATACGGTCCTGATTGGCAAGAAAACCTATGATCAAACCTTTGAGTTAACAGATGAATTCCCCTATGCTGATAAACAGTGTTACGTATTCTCCCGTTCCGAGCAGCCGCCTAGCCCGTATGTTACCTTCATTCATGAAGATATGGCCGGCTTCGTGCACAAGCTAAAAGAACAGGACGGTGGCAAGATTTGGATCGTTGGCGGAGCTGAAGTACTCGATGTGCTTATGAAAGAAAAGCTTGTGGATGAATTCATAGTCACCATCACTCCCATTGTACTTGGCAATGGCATTCCACTCTTCAAAGGTGATAACCCGGAACAGAAACTCACGCTTAAAGGGTCGAAATCACTAGGGCAATTCGTTGAGCTTCATTATGTTGTAAAATAGCGGATGCGAAAAACCGCCTCTCCCCTTTCGGGTTGGGCGGTTCTTGTGTATTATTCATTCATCCAAAAGGACATAAAGGCACCAGAAAATGATCTTTTAAAATCATCAATGGGTATAAAATGATTTTCCCAATTCAGCTCCGACAACAACTATCAAATGACCGCCCGCTTTGATGATCTCGCCGTTACTATCCATTTTTCCGCCATGAAAACCGGCAGTTACGGATGTAATACAAGGTCTATCCTTTTCTATCTCAGAAAGCACATCATTAACATTGCTTTGTCTAAATGTCTGACCTGATACTTTATATTCTTTTGCAAGCTCAACTAACCCTTTATGTATCCATCCTCGATCACAATGCGCTCCGATTTCTACTCCCTTATATACGAATTCCCCATAGGTCTCACTTAGTTTATTGCCTCGATAGATCTGAAATCCATCGATGATCATTTTGATAGATGCAATCCCGCAACCACGTACTTGCCAGTGTTCAGCATCCTGTTTACTATTGAATCCTTGTAGATTAACATCATTAAAATCAACTAGCTGCGTGTAAAATGGAATAGGATACGAAACTTTAAATATCTCATTTTGCTCATTAATGCGCAATAAATAAGCCCCTCTCAAGTTGGAAATATTTTATGCATAAATGCATATAAATGACAAAATCAAGATACCAAGATAAGGCTCATTCGTCAATATGATGATCCCATTCATCCATAATCACTCGTCTAATGCCGCCCACATGATTCATTCTCCTCTCTTAGCTACCTGTGCCCTGATATTGATTCAGTCCCGCATTCCAGACCCGATAAGCGATGAAGAACAGAAGAAGACCGATGATCGGAGTGGTATACGGAAGCCATGATGCGAACAGCGAGCCTCCCTCCTTATTCAGGATTAGATGGGATGGATAGAAATTGACGAAGCCGTAAGGAATGATGAATGTCAAAATGATCCGTAGAACTTTGCTATAGATCGAAATAGGATAGTCGACAAAGCCGCGAATCCCGAAGATCACAATATTCTTAACCGACCTTGCGCGAACAATCCAGAAGCACATCGAACCAGTAATGATAATAAAAGAAGCTTGAACGAGTACCGCTCCCAGCAGCATTACGGCAAAGCTAAGATACGAACTCCAATGAAGATGGATATCCAGGCGACTGAAGCAGACACCCAGCATGATTACCGCGATAGCAATGTCGCCGAGAAAGAAATGACCGAAGCTGCGAATGATCATATGGATGAATGGGTTGATCGGTTTGACGAGCAGACTGTCGAAGGAGCCTTTATGCACATCATCTTCAACATCATTCATTTGAAAAAAGAAAAAGACAGCCGCTACCGCATAGGTAAGCATATTAAGGGTGTACAGCAGCATGACCTCATACATATTCCATCCGTTTATGGTCTGAAACCGGCTCATTAACGCCCAAATCACGGTATAGCTGACCACATGCGTGAGTGCAAATCCGATAAAATCCATGTAAAAGCCGAAGCCGTGCTCTGTTTTGCTTTTGAAATAAATAGGGATAAACCGCGCGTAGAGTTTCAGGTATCTCATCTTAGCCTCCCTGGACGACAAGTTTGTGAACAGCTCGCGACCACATCCATTTTTGCAACAACAAAAAACCAGCCATCCAGGCTAATTGCTGGAGCACGATGACGAGCAGATCGTACCAGCCTGTGACTTTTCCCAAGTATACAGAGATTGGTTCATAGTAGATGAGACGAAACGGAAGGACGTAAGAAATCTGCACAAGCGAATCCGAGAAAAACCAGATTGGAATAAACGCACCTGAAAATAGCCGGATTAATCCACCCAGCACCGTATTCACCTGCCAAACGAGAATATACCAGAAGGCGATCAGTCCGATTGTATACGTAATCAGGAAATTAAGAATTAAGCCGTTGAAGACGAGAATTAGAAAGATGAGGCCGTTAGCCAGCGAGGGAAGCTGTACGTGGAAGAATGACATGCTGATCATGACTAACGGGATTAATTCAAATAAGATACGGTACATGTTCGTGCCTAAGGCTTGACAGAAAATAACGGAGCGAAAGCTCATCGGTTTAATGAGATCCATTGCAATTTCGCCCGTGGATACTTTCGAACTTACACTAAAAATCACGTCATTCGTGGCAAACACAGAGATCACTGAGCTGACCACAACATAGGTGATCATTTCCTGTAGACTAACTGTACCCGCTTGTGAGCTCAAAAGGTTGTTATCTCCAAATAAAGCGTACCAAATATAGATCTGCACAAGGACTTTGAATAGCTGCCCGAACAGGTAGAGCAATACCTCAGCGCGAAAAGCAAGTAACGACCGGAAGGCGTTCAGCGTCATTTCCCGATAAAGTGCAATTCTCATACGGTCACTTCCTGTCGCTTGGGCTCTTCCTGACTAAAGCCGGCATACAGATTGCGAATGATCTCTTCGATCTCTGTCTCCTTGACTTTGAAATCACGAACGGAATAGCGATCCATAATCCACTTGATCACCGCAGACGAATTAATTTTATTCTTATCATAGAGGAGCTGGGTTCTGGCCTCTTCAGTCCGGTTGAACGAAATCCCCATTCTCAAAAGGGCATCATCCATAACAAAATCCTCTTCCGTATCCAGTTCCATGCTCTCCATGTTGCCGTAATCATTCTTGAGCGTATGCAGGTTGCCGTCATACATTAGCCTGCCGTGATCAACGACCATCACGCGGCTGCATAACTTCTCGATGTCGGCCATATCATGGGTCGTCAAGATGACTGTAGTACCTCTCTCTCGGTTAATCTGGCGGATGAATTCGCGAATGCGTTCCTTTACCACAACATCTAGCCCAATCGTGGGTTCGTCGAGATAGACGATTTGCGGATCATGCAGTAGCGCCGCACACAGATCTGCGCGCATCCGTTGGCCAAGGCTTAGCGAACGCACAGCAACATTTTTGAATTCTTCTAACCCTAAGATATCGCTGAATAACGCCATGTTCTGCAAATAACGATCCTCCGGGATGTCATACATATATTTCGTGAGCCGAAGTGATTCGATAACTGGCGTATCCCACCATAGCTGGCTTTTCTGGCCAAAAACAGCACCGATTCTCCGCGCATTTTCAATGCGATTCTCGAACGGTACGAGTCCGTTCACACGCACGTTACCGCTGGTCGGGACGAGGATGCCTACCATCATTTTGATCGTTGTCGATTTTCCAGCCCCATTAGGCCCGATGTAACCGACAATCTCACCCTGATCAATCGTAAAAGAAATGTCTTCGACCGCAACTTTCTGCTCGTATTCCCGGTATACAAGGCTTTTCATCAGTGGCCAGAACCCGTCCTTGCGCTTTTGCCGTTTGAATTCTTTACGCAGATGTTCTACTTGAATCAGTGGCATGACCCGCCCTCCTCACGCAATATTTACCCAGTATAAAAGATGAAAGGAGCAAACTGTTAGATGGCATTCTTGTCTTTTGTAGTGTGGAATTAATGAACTATTTTCGATACAGGCAGGTTTATAATTTCTTTTTTAAGAAAAATTGCTTTATTCCATCCGGGTATTCATCATTCACAGCGAAAACCTCATAGCCCATGCGCTTATAGAACTCCGGCGCTTGATACGTAAATGTGCAGGTATGAGCGAAAATACAGCCCAACTCTTTTCCTAGCCGCTCTGCTTCAGTGATCATGATCTTTCCGTAGCCTTTACTTCTGTATTCATCGGCAATCCAAAATACATCTATATACAGACCACATAACCAGGTTTCGCACCATGCGTAGAAAATAATTAAAGCTAAAGAATCCTGTCTTGGTTAACTCCCCTCCTCAAACGCCTATGTTACAATGGGGTGCAAAGGAGGAGTCATTATTGAACAAACAAAAAATCGTGATTATTGGCGCAGGGATTGTCGGGGCGTCCATGGCCTATCATCTGGCCAAACGAAATCAAGATGTAACCGTTATTGAGCGGCACCCCGCCGCAGCGCGTGAAGTCACGGAAAAATCTTTTGCCTGGATACATACGACTCATAAGGTGGCTCCTGAATACTGGCATTTGTACGATGCAGCTTTGGAAGAATATCACGCGCTTCAGCAAGAGCTGCCCGAACTGAAAATTCATTGGCATGGAGCACTGACTTGGGGCACTCCGCCCCTAAGAGAGCAACCCCACTTTCAAAAATTAAACCGGGAGCAGCTTGAGGCATTGGAACCGAATCTGCAGGAATATCCGGATGAAGCGATGTTTGTCAGTGAAGAAGGTGCAATAGACCCTATAGAGATTACGGAGCTGTTGTTGAGCAAAGCGCAGGAGTATGGAGCAAAGATTCAGTTCGGTACCAACGTTACACAGCTGCAGCAAGAAAATTCCCGCCTGGTCGGTGTCCATACGTCCAAGGGTTTTCTAGAGTCGGATGTCGTGGTATTGGCCGCAGGTACAGGCATACCCGAACTTTGCAACCCGTTAGGTTGTTACGTACCAGTAACGTCGTCGCCTTCCATTCTGATTCGGATGAAAACTGTAGATAAACTGATACGCACATTAATCTCAAATGCGCAATTTGAAGCGCGTCAACTGACGGATCATACGCTACTGGCGGCGGAAGATTATATTGACGAGTCAGAGGAAAACGGACCAGAGGCGGTCGGTAAGCGGGCGTTCGACACGTTGCGTCGCAATCTGAAAGACGGGAATCAACTGGAGCTGGAGAGCATAAAGGTCGGGATGAGACCAATGCCTGAAGACGGCTACCCGATCGTGGGCTTTCAAGATCACATAAAAGGACTTTATCTGGCGGTGATGCATTCTGCGATTACACTGGCGCCGCTGATTGCACATCTGGCTGCAAATGAGATCATCGATCGGGAATCAAGAAGTGAATTAGACCCTTGTCGACTCTCCCGATTTTAGCACCACTTAAGGGATGTTCTCGCTGTTGACCTCGATACTCCTGAGCACAACGCAAAAGAGTACATCGCCACATGAGCGATGTACTCCAAATTACATACTGTATATCTGCTTAAACCTTCTACTCTTCCCCAGTCGCAATAGTATTCTCACTGTAAAAAATCCAACCGCTCTGCTAAAGATATAACTTAGGATATGGTTCATCAATACTCATCCATATATTTTCAATTTTCGAGTTTTATGATTCCGCTATGAGCTCCTTTACTTTTGATTCAAAAACATCCCATTTAGTATCATATCCTACATTATAGTTCCACCCGCTTGAACGAAGCTTCTCCCCTAAATAAATGTATTTGGTTCGTTGCTTATCGGTTAAGCTTACCGATAAGGTTACGTCACTAACCTTGAACTCTTTTAAGTAATCATGTAACTTCCAAAGAATATCTTCCTTATCATCATCGTTTTCCATTCCCATATGTAAGATAACTGAATCAATCGCATCATCTAATTTTTGAGTTACAAGAGGTTCGGTATCCCAATTATTATCTATTTGATGCTGTATAGTGGCTTCTAATTGGGTTAGATCTCGGTAAATGCTTGCATTTAATAACTCATATTTTAATTCTTGTCTTTTGCTGTCACGTTGATGATTCATAAATAAAGTCACATTGCCCATTAGTGATACTACTAAAATTACTTTAATCCACTCTAATTTCCTCATATTTTCTCCTATCGGTTTCCCCACATTCTAATAGTTAAGAGCTCCATTCGAATCTCCGCTTTACCACTATTTGTGGTACGGTTCCCCGCGCTGTCTGTAACGACAAGTTTAGCGAATGATTTCGAGCTTATTGCCTAATAGGTTCTGCAAACGTGGAAGTACATTTTCTATAAAAAAATCATTCGATTTAAAGGATATGTTGAGGACCATTCCATCATGATCATCTCCGTGCTCTTCGGTACAATTGAGAAAAAAGCTGTATTCCTCGACTGGAGTATCTGAATTCAGTATCACGCATTTAAACCACCAGTCAGTAAGTTCAAATGACTGTATAATTTCCTATTTCGTGTTGGCTTTATACCACAATAAGTTTTTCAAATTCAAAGGGCGGTCATATGTGAACAACCAGGTAGAGTTGATATACATCAGTCGACTATTCACAAAAGCTTGATTCATCTCATTTCGATCTTCAAGTGTTAAAATTGAATTCATATCATTTACGACAGTTCCAACTTTCAATATCAGTTCTTCACTTAATTCTTCATAAGCAGCGCCTCTGAATTGAGAGAGAAGTTCATCCATGTAGGTCTGATTTTCATTGGGATCGAGCTCAGGAGCACAATGCTGCAGCAGAATATCCTTCACTCTTTGGTGAATTGTTTGATCAGGGTCGTAGACAACATCCGCGTGGAAACTCCCCGCCCAAAATTGAATCATACCCTCCCTGTGCGGATCCAAATCTCTATTCCAGTTCGTATATAAGAAAAGAATATCTTGTTTCGGCTCGCGAAAAGCAAGAATAATTCTGCCATAGTATCATAAACACTTGGTCCAAATCCTAATTCGTAGCCTAGCTCCAACCGATAAGAAGTAGTACTCATCAGTAGTTTCAATATTACTACCCCCTGTCACTAATATTCTCATCTTGGCCATCCTAAGAACAGGATGGCCATTCCTCCTCCTATTCCCTTAAGTTATCCCGTAATCGCTCCAGCTTCTTGCAGTGCAAAAAAGTTTGGCATTGCCGTTACCCGAGACCCGCAATAAACGATAATTTCATCATCCTTAGATAATGACTGGAATCGTTTGGTGCGCTTTTGATGCAACAATATTATGGACGTAATCATTTTATTATTTTGCATTAAATTCTTTGAGCATTTGGATAAAATCTTGTATTTGCACATCATTCCATTTTGAACTTCGTTCATAAAAAGCGGTTTCTTTTTCTTTTAGAGCATGAGTTGTTTGTTGATAGCCGTATTCTGTAAGGGAAAGAAGAATGGCTCGGCCATCAGTAGGAGATGGTTCCCTTCTTATATACCCAAGTGATTCCAACTGTTTGATTAAGCGACTTACAGAACTACGGTCCATAGCCGTTGACTCTGCCAAGCCCGCGGCACTTGTAGCCCCATAGGAGTATAGCCACCGAATAATATGGAAAGCCGCAGGTTGAATAGACGAATCGAAGAGATTAGCAGCCCTTACATTTAGTGCATGTGCAGAACTAATCAGGGCATTAATTTGTATACCTAACTCCAGTTCTAATTCTTCTCTTGGTTTATTACGATGTTGTTGATACTCCATTCTTCTTCACCTTTCTTGTATATACAAAATCATTCTAAATTTAATTGACATATATCCATCAAATAAATATAGTGGACATATATCAATTAAATCACTTGTTTGTTTTTTTGTTTCATTTTGAAAATATTGTATCACATAAAGGAGAATGAGCCATGCAGAAAAGTCCAGTAGTTGTCATAACCGGAGCTACAAGTGGTCTAGGTCAGATAGTAGCCATTGAATTAGCAAAACAAGGCTTTCACCTGGTTTTAACGGCTAGAAGTAAGGAACGGGCCGCAGCTACGAAAAAGATTATTCAAGATACTACATCTTCAGCAAAAGTAGATTTTTTTTACGGAGATCTATCTTTAATGAGTGAAGTTATTCGAATGGGTCAAGAAATTATAGCTGCGTATCCTATCATCAATGTACTTCTAAATAATGCAGGAATTCACGCCTTTAAACCTCGCGTCACATCTGAAGGATTTCCTGAAATGATTGCTGTCAACTATTTAGCACCATGGCTGTTGACACACATCTTAAAACCGTCTTTACAGAACGCGGGAAAAGCTACCGTAGTTAATGTAGCATCAGAAGCCTCACGCAACCATGGCGTGTTAAAATTGCCCGAAGATCTAACTGATACCGTGCCTTTTACAGCACGAGGCTCATCTCCTATTTATGGAAAAACCAAGTTGCTGAACATTATGTTCACAATTGAGTTAGCTCGACAATGGTCCGATACAAGTATAAATGTGAATGCCCTGAACCCAGGATTCAATGTGACAGGTCTTGGGCGTGAACTTAAATTTGCAGCTATTCTAGAAAGAATTTTGAAATTTTTTAATATCGGTAATCCTCAAAAAGGTGCTGAAATTATAACTAGATTAATCCTAGACCCAAAATATCAAGTGGAGACTGGAGGGTATTTCAATGTAGGAACTGGAAAGCTTATCACTCCTGTACAGCCTGGCCGAGATGGCACCATGCAAAAGAGGTTATGGAAGTGTACCCAAGATTTGCTTATTCAAAAAGGTTTTCTAAAATAAATGCTGCTCAACCAAACGATAAATCCATCTATGAAGACAATCCCACCTTTTTATTCGGCAAACAACCTTCAGACAGCACTTCGTTGACTTCCCGTTGACTATTCCGAACACTTGTTGACATTTAAGATAGCAACATAAACGCTCGGAGGGAAGGCGGCTCTTCAGCCGCCCTTCTCAGGGAGGTGTGTAGTCTTGGTATGATCATCCAGTGGCAGGACTTCAGGACTCAAAGAAAATGGTTACAAGGAGTACGCGTTGATTTTCTGTTGGCTTCAAAATCTATAAGGGCAACGCAAAAAGTACATCGCCACATAAACGATGTACTCTAAGTCATAACCTGGATATCTGCTTAACCCTACTTTTCTTCCCCAGTCGCAATCGGGTTCTTATCATAGCTAACCCAATCACTCCAGCTTCCCACATATAGCTTCACATCTGTGTACCCAGCTTCCGTTAAAGCCAGCACGTTGGGACAAGCCGTGACTCCTGCGCCACAGTACACGATAATTTCCCGGTCAACCGGGATATCCTTAAAGCGTTCACGTTGCTGTATGCCATCGAGGAACACCCCGCTCGGAGATCCTTCTTCCCAGTAATGATTAATGGCACCAGGAATATGACCTGCCTTCTGGTATTTCGACGTATCTTCACCGGTATAGCGATCATGTATCCGTGAATCAATTAATACTCTATGTTCCTGACCGATACCAGCCTTAACCTCAGTAATCGTCGCCTGTAGACTGTCGTTAATCCGGGATGAAAACTTGGTACCCACAGGATGTGATGGCTCATTCGTTACCGGATAACCTGATTGGCTCCAGCCTGAAAAGCCGTCGGACAACAGTTTCACCTTCTGATGGCCGGCATGCTTTAGCATCCACCACAACCGTGACGCAATACTACCTCCCTGATCGTCATAGACAATCACTTCTTTTCCCTCATCAATCCCTGCTTGTCCCAGCTTCTCCGCGAAAACAACAGAATCGGGCAACGGGTGACCGCCTCCATGAATCTCTTTTGGACCCGAGAGATCGGTATTCAGATCAAAAAATACAGCGCCGGGAATATGTCCCTGCAAATAGGCCGCGTAACCCGCTGAAGGCTCACCCAATACAAAACGAACGTCCGCAAATACCGTGTTAGGATCATTCAGCCGCAATACAGCCTCAGATGAATGAATTAAATTAGACATAATCAATTCCTCCAATAGGCAAAATCAGTTCAGTTACATAGTTATCGCTGACCGCGGTACTCCATGGATCAATGATGTATCTTTCGTAGGAAGCCCCTTGAAGCGGAATGTCCTGCTCTTGTGCCCAATGCTGCACTTTCCGGTACGTATCAGAGAGGGTACTGTAATCTCCTTTGTGAACTACACTTAAGGCCTGGAACCCTCCCACTTCTGTCGTCAACGCCGCATTGGCTTCATCCTCAATCACCGCTGTGTAGCAATCTACGGATGTGAAGGTATGATTGATACGCTGATCAAAATCTTCGAAGAACAGCATAAACGGCCCATACGCGAATACATTATGCTGATTGCAAAGTCCGACGAGAACGTTGCTATAAAGCACTTCAATATTGGCGGCTTGAGGATCTGAAATCTCATAATGGAACTTCAACGTACGATATTGAGGAAAAGGAGCAATCTCAATGTCCCTCTCCTTCCGCGGTTTCGCCAGCAGCGTCTCCCCTTGCTTCAGCAGCCGCTGCCATTCCTGAATTGCAAAATGTTTCTTCTGCAGCTCCGCCATCTGCCGCTCGACGATCAGCAGCTCTTTAGCCATATAGTCTTCCAGCACTTCAAAGTTGGAGCGCTCCAGCATCTGACGAATATCATCGAGCTTAAAGCCCAGTTGCTTGTAATATTTAATCAGTGGAATCTTCCGTATGCTTTCCACAGAATAATACCGATAGTTACTTTCAGGAGCGATGCGGTCAGGTGTCAGCAACCCGATATCGTCATAATAACGAAGTGTCCGAATCGGAACATTGCATGTCTTTGCCACTTCTCCAATGGTGTACCATTCCAATTCGTCTCCCCTTTTCCGAGCTGTGCTCTTACAATAGACCTTTAACGGTTTCCTTCAATACTAATAACTCAGGATTTATGAGCCGATCTCTTTTATTCTTCTGGTCAAAGCCAACGGTGAGCTCTTCCTTCACTACTCCTGGTCTCGAAGACAGCACGTATATCCTGTCCGACAGAAAGATTGCTTCTTCAATGTCATGGGTAATGAACAGGATGGTAACGTTAAAAGCTTCCTGAACCTCCAGCAGCCAAGCCTGCATACTGCCTTTTGTAATGGAATCTAGAGCACCAAAGGGCTCGTCTAGCAGCATAATCTCTCCAGAGGCCAGAAAAGTGCGAAGAAAGCTCGCGCGCTGCTTCATTCCCCCGGACAGCTCACTGGGGTAGCGGTGCTCATAGCCTTTTAACCCGATCCGCTCCATTAAGGATACCGCCTTTGAACGTGAAGCTTCCTTGTTAGAGCCTTTCAGATCCAGCGGCAAAACTATATTATCCAGAACCGTCTTCCACGGCAGAAGCAGATCCTTCTGCTGCATGTAGCCAATCTCCCCATGAACGTCCAGCGTTCCTCTATCTGCCGGCAATAGGCCGGTAATGATGTTAAACAAGGTGCTTTTACCAGAGCCGCTCGGTCCCAGGATAGATACGAATTCACCTTTGCGGATATGCAGAGAAACATCTTTCAATATCTCCGCAGAACCATATGATTTGCTGATACCATCAAGTGTAATTAAGGTATTGTTCCCGCCGGAATTAGGGAAAGTCTTCTCCAACAGTGCTTTATCTTGCATCGTAACCTCCACTATTTCCAATGCGTCGTTTTTTTAGATATATAATTGATTAGGTAAATAAAGCCCACACTGATGATCACGATAACCAAAATCGAGGCAAACACTTTATCGAGCGCGTAAGCGTTCTTGGTGCGAACCATATACACCCCGATCCCCTTCGTCCCGCCTTGCCATTCCCCGATAATCGCCGCCATAATCATATACGTCGCTGCAATTTTGAGTCCGGAGAAAAAGTTCACCATCGCATACGGCAGCTTCAAGTGGATGAAGGTTTGCAGTTTGGATGCCTTATAGGAATGGAAAAGATTCAAGTAGTCTTTGTCCACCTTCTCAAATCCGTCCACCAGACTAATACAAATCGGGAAAAAGCAGACCATCACAATAATGAGGATTTTCGGCAATATACCAAAACCAAACCAGACGATTAACAACGGTGTTAGCGCAATGGTCGGAATGGTCTGTGAAACGATCAGGATCGGATATAGTGACTTCTTGATAACAACAAAGCTGTCCATCAATATCCCGAGAACGAAAGCTAATGCAATCGATAAGACAAATCCAAGCACAGATTCATACAACGTCGTTCCGACGTGACCCGCAATGGTGCCAAAATCGCCGATCAGAGCACTGACCGTAGCCAACGGCGAGGGCAGAATATAGAGTGGTACGTGGTTCAACGACACGATTAGCTGCCACACAATAACGGCAATGAGAAGGGTAGCAATTGGATAGATCCGTTCGTCTATCTTTTTAAGTTTGTCCATGGTAGTTATCTCCCGCGACTAGTAAAGAGACCATATCCCGGGATCATGGGCAATATGGTCCTTTATCGCTATTATTTAAATTCATATAATTCCTATGTGTTTATTATAAATTAACAACCACATCACATTCTGTCAATGTTAATCTTTAACTATATAAGACGAACAAAAGAAATTAACAAAAAGCAAGGATGAACGAACGGGAAGCTTCAGCTTTGTCAGCGTAAAGCGCTCGCTTGAAAGCTTTCCATAGGAATGCTGGCACCGGAACATAGACTGCCAACAGCAAGACCTATGATCCATGGCTGTTCAAATCCAGCAATGACACTAGAAGCGGTATATTCCCCTTCACCAGTCGTCTTAAAGTGAGAAAAAGGGTCCTCCTTCTCAACTAACAGCATTTTGTACCTTATTTTCCGAAAAAACACGCCTGATGCGGGCCTCTGGAAGATTTAAGATACAATTTTGCACTTCATCTCCACTAACCCCTAGCTGCAGAGAATTTAAGGTACAAAAATGCCACTAAATTACACTTCTACACTTCTATATATAGTACCGCCCGGTCCCTCATCAGCTCTCTGTTCCAGATAGGTCAGTAAGCCTTGGCCCTGCTGTCCTTGAAACCACTTGGCATGACCAAGCCAAAAGCTGTCGTAAGCCAGATCTGTGTTAGACTTGGACTTTACAATCCCCATAAAGTAATCCATCTCGCTCAGTGCAAATTCCGCATGGACTAAGGGAAGAATGGCCACTAGTGCAGCGGTCTCCTTACTGCTCAAGGGCCGAATCGACTCATATCCTGACAGCAAAGCTTCTAGTTGAGCGTAATGTACAATTTCATCCTGTTCTTGATCATCTAAAGCCAGCCATTCTATGGCATTTCGTTCAATAGCCGTAGCCAGGTCATAGATAGCATTCGTACGGTCTGCGAGGCCAAAATCCAGAATCGACTCGACACCCGACCGTTCATCACTGTCACTCCACAGTAAATTGGAGGCATGCCAGTCGTTATGTGTCCAAAGCGGATTCAACACGTCGAGTAGAGGCGCAAGCTTAGCGTAAAAAGGCATGAAGACCGTTTCCAAATCCTGCTCCCAGGATCTGTTCTCCAGATACTTGCCCAAGGCTTCGCGTGGTGCAATATAAGCCGCCATTTCCTGGCGTGGGTCGGCTGAACCAAAAATCGAGAAGCTCGAGACCAGGGCACGGGCGGGTCTTGCCGGGGCTTCAAAGCCCTCCGCCGCATCATGCAGCCTGGCCAGCGCTTCACCAGCTGCATAAGCGTGACCCTTTGTCAGAAAAGGACTCCACGAAACCGCGTCTCGGTACAAATCGTCCCCTTTTGCCAAGCGATGTATCTCATACGTCCATTCATCGAGCGCAAAGGCCGTTAGATCATCCCTCCCTGTGACGATATTACTCACCGGAATGCCCCCGGTTCGTAAGTGGCGGATAAAACGATGCTCCTCCAGAAGTCCCGCTACATCACGTACCGTATGATGATGTCGCTTAACAAACAAGCGCTCTGTAGTAGTGATCACAATCGTCGCACTGGAGAAAGGCCTTGGGCTATGCCAAGCCAGTTCCAAAGCTTCCTCTAAACCAGGATAATAGGTTAGTAGTTGGTTGACTTCCTCTAACGTAATCGGCGCCCAATCCGGACGGACAAGGGTTGTTCCCATGCCATGTGACAGTAGATCCAGACCGTTTCCTTCCCTACTCATCGCTTATTCTCCTTAGGCAAGAAGGCATTGCTATAAGCCGTCTTCCAGCCCTTCCGATCCTGCAAAATGCCATGATCAGCAAGCCACTCGGAATAAGGTTCGATCAATTCCGTACGTTGTACGCCCCAAATTCCGTTATGCAGCCAGGTGCTGGCGATCAGCGGCAACGAACGCTTCACAAGGTGGGCAGGGAAAAATGGAATAATCCGTTCATAGATTGGCGCAGCCAACAGCGGATCAGCAGCCAAGGCCTGGTAACCTCTCTCCGTCGCCGCCAAAAATGCGCGGACGGTCTGAGGATCTTGGATAGTTTTTTCCACTTGTGTCCCTAGAAGATAACTGTGATAGGGCGGCGCACCGATCTCATCCACAGGCCATACGATCCTCTCTTCTTCCGGAACCGCGGTGTCCATGAGAATTTCCCAAGCCCAATAGCTCCCGAAGGTTGCATCCGCCTCACCGGCGGCAATATCATCCGGGGTTAACTCTCTTGTACCGCTGTCTACCACGATAATAGCATCCGGGTCTCCGTCATCCGCACTAACCAACTGCCGGATCATCGCCATTCCCCGCGGCGTCGGATTCAAGGCCACCCGCTTACCGCTGAGGTCTGCCGGGCGACGAATTCCGGTACTTCTCACCGTCTGCACGGTTTCCATTCCCCTGTGGTTAATGGCTGCTACGCCCACAACCACCGGCTGCGTCTCCCTTTGTACTAATAAGCGATTACTAGGGAAAATGCCGAAATCCGCTTCCCCTCTCGCCAAATAGGCTAAAGTGTCGCCTCTTTGCGGATCGTACACCGTAAACTCCACATCAAGACCAGCGTCCGTATACCAGCCTTGCTCACGCGCATAATAAAATCCGGCAGAATTGGTCCACGGGTAGAAATATTCAAGCATTACCTTTAAGTGTTTCATTGAGTTAACATCCTTTTCATTATTTTTTCGGGAGGAATTCATTAGTGAAAGCTTCTTCCGGTTTCAAATCGGTTGGAATTAGCCCTTTATCCTTGAGAAATTTCGCATAATTGCTCCATACCTCGGTCTTCATCTGCCCCCATGCCGGTGCGTCAGCAATATATTGACTCGCCAAAAATTTCTGACTTTCCACAGCGAGCGTTTTATCAATCTCCGGGGCATGCTTCAATAACAGCTCCGCACTTTCCTCCGGGTGCTCAATGGCATATTGGTAGCCCTCTTCGGTTGCCTTTAAGAACTTGCTTACCTTGTCAGGATTCTCAGCGATCGTTTTGGTTCCAGTGATCAGAATTGGTGTGTAATAATCCAAAGCCGGGTCAAGTTCCCGTGCCGGAATATAGTTCAGTTCAACACCTTTGAGCTTAGCTTGTATGCCGGTCCAACCTTCAAAAATCCAGGCAAGATCAACATTTTTCTGGGTAGCTGCGAAGAAATCATCATTACCGATATCCACAAGCTTCAGCTTGTTGAAGTCGGCTCCGTTTTTCTCCATAACCGCTTGAAGAATCGCTTCCTCCGAAGGAGAACCCCAACCGCCATATACTTTTCCCTCAAAATCTTTCACACCTTGAATGTTCTTGCTCTTCGGTGCAGCAAATCCTGAGGTATTATGCTGGATGATCGTAGCGACCGCCTTGATTGGCAGCGGTTCCTTGCCGGTTAGTGCATAAGTTACATCCTCCTGGTAGCTGACACCAAAGTCACCTTTTCCAGCAGCGATTAAAGTCGAAGTCGTTCCTTCTGACGGCTGCACAATTTGTACGTCCAATCCTTCATCCTTGTAATAGCCCTTTTCTAAAGCAACATATAGACCGGTATGATTCGTATTGGGCGTCCAGTCCAGAATGACACTGGTAGGTTCCAGTTTGGTACCTTGTGCTTGCTCTTTTCCACTACTCGCACATCCAGACAAGAGCATGGCCGACAAAGCGGTAATCCCCAGTATGGTGAATAAACTTGATTTCATATAGAATCATTCCTCTCCAATAGCTCTCTCAAGTAAATAAATCCTATTCCGATGTATTTACAATGGTATAGAGAAAATAATAACCCTCCATGTAACTGGAGGGTCAAGCTTTTTCTTCACTTCTTTAGGATACTTCCGTTTTATTTACTTTTACCGATGAACAAACCTCACTTTTTATTGTATAATTTAGGAAAATCCCTGGGGTGATGATATGAGTAAATCTACTCGCTCTGAAAAAGCAATTGTTTCGGTTCTGCTGGGAACAGCCTTTTCGATCATCATAGCTTTCTTTGTGGTTAGATATATTATCCAGAATGTTTTGTTTGCTCCTTAGGGGAAGCACGGGTAGAAATGTGCCTGGGGCATTGTTATAGTTTCTTCTTTCTATTATATGTTTGAAGTCTTAGCCTACCGTCCCCAATGCTGCTTGTACTAACAATTCCCTTTGTCTTTAAAGTAGAGTTTGCTTGAATTTCGATTCGACTACCAATAAATTGTAAAATGAGGGGTTAAAATGAACAATGTAATTCTGAAAGCCGGTGCGCAATTAGCTGGAACTACAGCAAGATCTTTAGTCCAATTAATACCAGGTGGAAATTTCATAACACTATTAGGAGAAATTTCAGGAACCGTTTTGGAGAATTTTTTAGCAGACTATTCCGATAGAGTGTTATCTACTAAAGAGAAGGAGAAGGTAGGCGCCGCTTTTCTTCATGCTGCGGAGAAGATTAAGAGTCGACTAGATAATAACGAACGTTTAAGAACGGATGACTACTTCTTTGCAAATAATGAGAATTATCGTTCTTCATCTGAAGAGGCACTTGAGGGCATATTAATCAAAAGTAGATTTGAACATGAGGATAAAAAAATAAAACATTTAGGATATATTTATGCGAATGCTGTTTTTGATAACTACTCCATATCCGAAATAAATTTTTATATTAAACTTGCTGAACAACTCACATATCGGCAAATTTGTCTGCTCTCTCTTCTATTTTCTAAAGAAGAAAACTTAAGTAATGAAGGGCGTAATTATCATTCCAAAGAAATAGCTACTGTACTGCAAGAAATAAACGGGTTATATCAACAAGGTCTGGTTCAAATGTTGATCCCGGATCCCGAAGAAGAAGGCTTCGCAAATGGCGGTGTGTTTAAAGTGACTTCAGAGGGGAATTTTCATCCAATAAGCTCATGGGATGAAATAATCCCAAATAAAATAATTTTAACACGATTGGGTAGAACCATATATTCTATTATGAGCCTTGAGGAAATATCAGGTGGTGAAATATATAAATTAATACAACTTCTAAAGTGACCATTTTAAAAACTGAATAAGAGCAGATAAACAACCAAGCCTCCACTCCAGGAAATCATCCATTCTTCCTTCAAACTTTATAGAAAAACGGCTAACTGTACAAGGTGGCCGTTTTGGTCTATCCTATTCGATTAGAGAACGGGAAGGATACCGCCCCTCCCTTATTTGCCCAAAAAGCTCGTAACAATCAAATCCAACTGCGCTTCCAATGAGATCGGGTCGTTGTAATAGGAACCCTTTTCACTAATAAAATATACCTGGTTATTCTTCACCGCAGGGAGTGATTTCCACAGCTTGCTGTCGTACACAACATTCGCATTACCGTCATCCCATCCTCAATTGCTTGTAAAAATGTAGTCGCCAGCATACTGAGGCAGTAATTCAAGCGATAAATCCGTTCCAAACCCAGGACCGTCAATGAGCGCTTTCTGGATCACCTCCGGAGCTTTTAGACCAAGGTCATCATATAGAATTTCGCCGCCTCGGCCGCCCTTATTTCCCCAAGCGTAGATGCCTTTGGCGAACGGCTGAAGAATCGACGCCGTCTTGTCTCCAACGACCTCTGTTATTTTCGGCTTCACCTCAGCAATTTTGGTTTTCCATTTCTCTGCCCATTCCTGCGCTAGATCTTCCTTGCCCGTGATTTTCCCGAACTCCATCAAGAGTTCCGACGGGGTTCCTACTCCGTATTTAAGTCTGATTACCGGGGCTACTTGCGCGAGTTGTTCATATTGCGCTTCTTCAATGTAATCAAATGTAATAATCAGATTTGGTTCCAATGCGAGAATTGCTTCTATATTAGGCTCTTCACCTATATTAATGATACCGTCCAGCTTTCCTTCATGGTAAGGGTTAGCTAACGAATCTTGAGTCGCAGCCCAGGCTTAACGCCCAGCGTCAGCAAATTACCAATCGCACTTCCAGTAAAATATTCAGACGCGCACCGCGCCCACCATGCAGTACGTGGTTACAGCTCATGGTGCGCAGCACATCGTCCAAACGTACGCTTGCATTCCCACGTTGAACATACAAAAAAGCACTGGCCGGCAGACGGTAGATCTGCATCTCCATGCCTGTCTCCAGCCGGCCATGACGGATATCCAGCACTTTTAGGGAAGCATGATTCCATAACACAATGTGATCGTATAGCTTCATCGTCCTTTCAATCCTCCCAACACAATGACGACTCTGTCCTATCATTATATTGATAACGATTCTCACCGTATAGGAAAAAGAGTATATACTTCCTTCATCCGTTATTGATTTTCACAGTAGATACCATAATAATATAAATAGAAAATGCAGATAGTGTGCCGGAGGTGCGTTATGGAGTATCCGTATAAAAAGTATGTGATTAGCGATGATCAAGAGCGTGTTCACATCCCCACAATGATCGATTTTGTAACTACCAGCTACTGCGGCAATAAACGATCTCCTGAGAAGATCAAGAAATCGATTCAAAACTCTGTCTGCTATGGTGTGTATGATGAGGATAAAATGATTGCTTTCGCAAGGCTGATCACAGATGGCGCCACAACCTATTATTTGTGCGATGTGTTCGTGCTGGAAGATTACCGCGGGCAAGGCATCTCGAAAAAACTGATTGAAGTCATCACAAATGCACCAGAGCTTGAATGGATGTCCGGAGTCCTTGCCACCAAAGACGCTCATGGGCTGTATAGTCAGTACGGATTCGAGATTGAGAACGACAGATTCATGAGAAGACAACCCCAAGGGAGACAGCAGTAAATAAATTTAAGTTATAGTGCGATACAGGTCTGAACTTATACTTTTACATAGAAAGAAATTATTAAAAAACAGATTACTTATGTAAATACTCTCTCCTCTCTTGGTCTGCGCGTGTCGCAGGCTTTTATTATTTCCATAAAGTGAGAAGTTTCCAGGCCTGCAACGTCTTATATATAAATCGATTTTGTCTGGAGGCATCCAATTGAATGAAGGGATAGACGACAAGCTGGTGATCAGGGAAGTACTGGACGGAAATCGGGAAGCCTTTGCGTTACTGGTAGACAAATACAAGTCCGGTTTATACCGCCTGTTGCTAGGCATGGGCGCGAATGCACAGGATGCACAAGATCTGGCACAGGAATCTTTTATTAAAGCCTACCAGAAGCTCCCGGATCACAACAGCCAGAGTAGCTTTGCCGCCTGGTTATATGCCATTGCTATAAATCTTTTAAGAGATTTGAAGCGGCGCAAAAAAGTCAGCCTTGCAGCCCTCCCCTTGCTGAGAGAGGCAAGCCCACCCCTTACACCAGAGGAACAATACATGCGTAAGGAAGAGGAACTGGAATGGCATCGAAGATTAATCAGATTACCGGAGCGTTATCGCATCATCCTGCTGTTGCGTTACGCCAATGAATTATCCTATGAGGAAATTTGCGAGATCACAGGATTGTCCATGCATCAGGTTAAGAACCGTCTCCATCGTTCCCGGCAAAAGTTGAAGAAGCAATGGTCACAAGCAAAGGAGGATTCCAGTGAGCAAATGGAGCTTTATCAATCGTGATGATCGTGATGCGGATGAGATGATGTCACGCCAAATGCAGCAGATACCGGCAACGCTTCCTGATTTTTTCACAGAACAGGTCATGGAACAAGTGCGTCACACAGAGATGGAAGCCCCAACCGGAATGAACTTAAGGAAATTATCCGGTATGCGCAGAAACAGAGTCATTAAAAAGCTGCAATGGGGCAGTGCTATCGCCATCGGAACGGTCGCTATCGCCTTTTTACTCACCGTATCTTACTCTGCTTATATGCGAAATCTTCCACAACTCACTCAGTCTTACTCAGCATCACTACCCAGCCTGATGTTTGGAGACAACAAGCTGGATTTCGATATCGGCCTCATGGAGGCTCAAGCGCTCGGAGTGGTACACCAGGCTAATGTTCAAGCGACTGACAAGGGCTATACACTTATGCTACGTGATGTTGTGGCAGATCCTACGCGAATGGTCTTGTCTATGCAGATTGTTGACGAGAAGGGACAGCCTGCAAAACAGGAAATGGACCGTTTTGATTTTGAGCAATTGCATCTCAAGGATCAGGAAGGCGAAGAAATCGGACAGCTCAGGGATAGTGTGCCTATGGAAACCCGCAATGGTTCGGACAATTCCATACAGAAGTATATTATCTTAACCTACATTTTCCCGGATAAAGAGCCCAAAGACAAAGTGATCATAGAGAGCAATGTGACCGAACTAAAATCTCGAAAAAATGGCGATAAATCAATCAAGGGGTACTGGAGCTTCAGCTACACCGCTGACATGACAAAAGCGAATAGCCTAGTTGTGACATCAGACCTGAACGAATCCTACATCACTCCAGAAGGACTCCATCTGAAGATGGATCAGCTTGTACGCACGCCTGCAGGCGTGCAGCTAAAATTCACGACCTCACTCTCCGAAGCTGCGGCAGCCCCCGCTCCAATAGAGCTGAGGAATAAGCTAAAGGTGATGTTCCATTTAGAGGATGAAAAGGGACAGGAGCTTTCTCGAATTAACAGTTCCAAGAATGGCGGAGCTAGCAATTCTTCCTTCACCTACACTTGTAAGGAAGAAAACGACTCCAGCACCCTGCATTGGACCTATTACTTCCAGTCACTCCCGTATGACAGCATGAACATCCGTTTTGTATTGGATGGCTATACGCTTCCCGTGAAATCCGATGATCGATTGACTTTCCGACCAGAGGAGCTGAAGCAGGGACCGGCTATATTCGATAAACAAGGCGATCATCTGGAAATCAATGATATGAAAATAACTGAAATAAAAGATGAACCCGGTATTTCCGGGTGGATGACGGTCAGTGGCAGCTTTGCTAATTCATTCTTGGATGACCAATGGGTCGCCTATGATCAAGACGGTACAGAATATAAGACTATTTTCAGAGGAGCGGTTAGTCTTGGGGAGCAGGCTCTCATAAGTAAAGAGAGTAGTAACAACAGCCCTTCTTACTTTATCGCCAAAGGACTTATTGCCTTGCCAGAGAAGCTGACACTTGTACGCAACATCACGGACAAACGGTATACCGATGTGGACTGGAGCTTTGATCTACCTAAAATCGAACGTAATGAAGCGCTGAAATCCATTCCCATTCCTTAGAATGATTCTAATCACTAAAAAACAGCCTGGGGCTCTTTCACTTAGAGTTCTCCGGTCTGTTTTTTTATTGCCTTGATAATATGCTGGACTTTGAAAAGTCCATCTTAAGAAATCACAATCCATCTTGAGATTAACCCGGTACAAGTTTAGTCAATCTGAACACCCAAGCTTTCACTTCATTTCCTGTACTGCTAAAGTAACTATCCCGTCGTTTCCCGGCGGGTAACTTTTTTCCTAAAGTTACCTAAAATATACTCAGCGTTTAAATAAAGGCATTTTTGCACCTTAAATTGATGATTTTAGCGTGAAAAAGGGAATTAAGAGCATTATTGTACCTTATATTTCTACATATCCTAAAAAACACGGCCTCCCCAAGGAATTAACATACAAAAATGATCTTAATTACCATTTTACCTTCGTTGCCACGGAATTAAGGTACGAAAATGCGCTTATTTACGTATCCGCGCGGCTGGAAGCAGACAGGGGTTGAACCAAGCGACGTCCACTTCTATAAATTGTTCAATTAATGATACCTTATTCAAATACTGAACAAGCCGGCAACCTCTCTTTCGAGTGTTTGCCGGCTTGTTGTGCATTAAGTATAGTTGTCGCTTCAGTATAACTCGTCTTAGCCCTTAACCGCACCTTCTGTAATTCCTTCCATGATGAAGCGTTGGAAGAAAGCGTAGATGATAACAACCGGGATCGCGGTTAGTACCAGAGCGGCCAGAATCAGCGACCATTCTTTGTTGTACTCGCCGAACAGCATGTTCGTGGACAAGATCAGAGTGTACTTGTTCACGTCTGTCAGCATAAGCAGTGGAAGCAGGAAGTCATTCCAGATCCACAGGAAGTCCAGGATACCAATGGTAACGGTGATCGGGAGCAGCAGCGGCAGAATGATCCGGAAGAAGGTCTGGAACTCACCACATCCGTCCATGTGCGCCGACTCTTCAAGCTCCTTAGGAATCCCTTTTACAAATCCATGATAGAGGAACACGGCCATGTTCACGCCAAGTCCGATATAGATCAGACCCAGACCGAACACGCTACCTTGTACATCCAACGTTCTGGTAACACGGGACAGCGAGATCATGATCGAGTGGAATGGCACCAGCATCGAAGCAATGAACAGGAAGAACAACGCACTGCTCAGTTTGCCAGATGTTCTGGACAGCTTGTACCCGGCCATGGAAGCGAACAACAGGATGCCCCCAATACCGACAACCGAGACAATCACAGAGTTCTTCACGCTATTGAACAGGTGAATCTTGGCGAAGGCCTGACTGTAGTTCTCAAAATGAAGCTGAGTCGGCAAGGACAAAATGGATTTGAAGATCTCTCCTTGTGTCTTGAAGGAGTTGATGATCGCCATATAGATCGGGAAAAAGGCTAGCGCAGCTCCGATGATTAGGACAATCAGGATGATTGTAGAGGACAGTTTGCTACTTTTCATTATGCCTCCACCTCATTTCTTTTCGTTACGCGAATTTGGATCAGGGTGACAAGCAGGATAATGATGAACAAAACAACTGATTTGGCGCTCGCATATCCATAACGGAAGTTATTGGAGAACGCTTCTTCATAAATATTCATCGTAATAACCTGTGTGCTGCGGCCAGGGCCGCCGCCTGTCAAACCGAATACCACTTCAAATACTTTAAACGCACCGTTAAGGGTGAGGAAGAAACAGATCGTAATCGCATGAGAAATCATTGGCAGTGTAATATGTCTAAAGGTTTGCACCGGATTGGCACCGTCAATAACTGCCGCTTCCTTCAAGCTTTGTGGAACACCTTGCAGGCCGGCTAAGTAAATGATCATCATGTATCCTACACCATTCCATAACGACACGATGACAATCGAGTAGAAGGAGAATTTAGGATCGCCGATCCAGGATTGATCCAAGAACAACAATGCTGTTTTTTCAGCGAGCTGTGGGAGCACCTGGGTGAAGACGAACGTCCACATGAACGCACTAATGATCACACTGATCATGTTGGGCATGAAAAAGATGGTTCGGAAGAAGCCTTTGAAACGCGTCCGCGATTCAATAAACACAGCTAACAGCAAAGCCAGCACATTTTGCAGAACTACCATTACTACAACGTACTTCAGGGTAAACAGCAAGGCATTGATAAAATCAGGGTCATCGGTCAGAGCTTCTACAAAGTTGGCAAAGCCGACAAAACTATAATTTCGGTTCAGCCCGTTCCAGTCTGTAATACTGTAGAACATCCCGCCAATGGTTGGAATGAGCATAAACAGAGTATAGAACAGTAAGGCTGGGCCCACGAAGTATAACATCGAGCGCAGGTTGCGGGATTTCTTTAACATGATGGCACTCACCTCTTTGGTTTAAAATACCAGAGGGAGAAAGGCAATTTCGGGTGAAACGGCCTTTCTGCCCTCCCTATCCATTGTTTTTAGTCTTTATTTATTTACTTTGTTGTAGTCTTTCCAAGCTTTATCAAGCGCTTTAATAACATCATCCTGTGACAGCTGTTTCGAGAAGTAACTTTGCAGCCCCTTACCTACTTCATCTTTTACAGATTGCGGGATGGATGGATCACGGTAAGCTTTTCCTTCTTTTACATACACTGTAGCGTCGTCAACCCATGGGTAGCTCTTATAGTTATGAATAGTGGCTACAGGGTTAAATTTCAGACTTTCGTAGAACCCGCTGGACTCTTTGTCATCCAGTACGAAGTTGATGAAATCCAGAGCAACATCTTTGTTCTTGCTTGTTGGCGATACAACCAGGGAAGTAGACGCACCCAGGTTAATCAGTGTCTGATCAGGGTTGTCACTGAGTGGCAGTGGTGCTACGCCAAAGTCAACGTCCGGGTTAGCTTTTTGAATGGTTTCAGCATACCATGGACCTTGTACCCACATTGCTGCTTTACCGTTCGCAAAGGCAGCTGCGCCGTCGTCACCGCCGACTTCAAGCGCCTTGTTAGTACCGTTTGCGTTAACCAGGTCAATGATATCGAACATGGATTTCATTTCTGCGAAGGATCCTTGGTCTTTGTTCATCCGTTCGATGAAATCTTTATTTCCTGTTTGAATTTGTGCCCCTACTGACAATGGCAGGAACAACTGTGGAATCCATGACTCTTTGTAAGACAATTCAAACGGTGTGATGTTGTTTTTCTTCAGTGTCTCTACAAGCGTCTTCATTTCAGACAATGTAGTTGGCGGTGTTACCTTAAGGTCAGAGAAAATCTTTTTGTTGTACAAGTAACCCCAAGATACACTTTCCAGCGGCACTGCTACGACTTTGTTGTCGATGGTTACCGAAGGCTTCACGCTTTCCAATAGCTTGCCTACAAATGGCTGACTGGTGAGGTCTTCAAGATAGCCTGCTTTGTAGAACGATGGAATTTCGTTGATCGCGTGAATGGAGAAAATGTCCGGCGCGTCGTTGGATGCAAGTCTTGTTTTAAGGATCTGGGATGCGTTGTCCGAGTTAGGCATTTCCAATTGGACTTTCACATCTATGTTTTTCTCTGCTTTTTCTTTGGCAACAAATTTATCGATGTATTGGTCGAACTGATCCTTAAAGCGTGGCAATCCGATAAACATTTTCAGCGTAACTGTTTTTTCCGAACCTTTTCCGCCAGTACCGGCATTACTACTTCCGCTGTTGGCACCACTGTTAGAACCACAACCAGCCAGAAGCAAAACTGTCATCATTGCACTTGCCGTTACTTTCCATGACTTCTTCATTCTGTAAACCCCCTCAAATGTTGTCTCGTTCTTGTTTACGCTTTCATTGTACATCCAAAATGAAAGCGGTTAATTAGACGAAATTAGTCTCTTAGCTTGTACTATTTTGAACCTCACCTTCTCCTTTTCGCATTTCACCGGGTGCCAGGCCAAATTGTTTCTTGAACACTCTGTAAAAATACCCCAGCTCCTCATAGCCACATAGCTCAGCCACGGACTTGATGGAAAGATGATCATGAAGCAGCAGATGCCGTGCCCGCTCCATCCGCAATTTGGTCATATAATCGGTCAGATTCAGCCCAAATTCCTGTTTAAACACCTTGCTCAAATACTCTTTGCTGACAAAAAAGGATCTCGCCAGGGCTTCCAGTTTTATATTCTCTGTAAAATTCTGATCCACAAAACGCTTAATTTCTTCCAAATTCAAGCGGTTCTTGTTTTTTCTATGCTGCACAAGCTGTTTCAGCGAAGAAATATACATCCCTGACACTTGCTGCATCAGTTCGTCCACCGTTTGAAGGGCTGCCAGGTTCTCCTCTGCGTATTCATTCTCCATCTCTTGAGAATTACTGTGCATCAAATCCCGCAAGAGCAGCAGCAGTTCCTCCCCAATACGTGGGAGCGTCGAAGGCGTTACCCCAAGTAGGATCAGCTTGTCCTGCAGCTCATTCAGACTGTCCTGCAGACTATCCGCATTTAAGTCATTATAATGAGCAGCCAATGCTGGCCTAAATGTCAGTATGGCCTGAAGCAGATCCAATCTTAGGCCCATGCCATCACCAGACTTCTTAAGCAGTGTATCTTCTGCCTTTTGCCGGCACTGCAGCAGCACCTGATTCAGTTCCTGGGGATCGACGGGCTTCAACAAATATTCGTCTGCCCTGCAGCGAATCGCTTGGCGTGTATACGTGAAATCATCATACCCACTGATCACAATGATCCGAATGTCTGGATGGTGATCATTCAAATATTGCAGCAGCCTGACTCCATCTACACCAGGCATGTTCATGTCTGTGATGACGATATGAATATCCCCCGTCTCTATTGCCTTGATCGCTTCCTCCCCATCTTCTGCTTCAGCTGCAAGCTGTATACCATACTGTTCCCAATTTCCAAAGGTTTTAATAATTTCTCGGTTCCATTGCTCGTCATCCACGATCATAGCGTTAATGTTCATGCTGATCACCAACCTTCACTATAGGGATATACATACTCACCCGGGCACCGCCATCAGGTTGATTGTTAATCATCACTCCGTACTTTTCGCCAAAATAAAGCTTGATTCGGGCACTTACATTATACAGACCTATCGAATTCCCACTGGTCCAGTAAGGGTCAAGCGGCTCGGCCAACCGAGCACGAACTTCTCCCAATCGGGCCGGCGAGATCCCCATTCCATTATCCTCCACCTGAATCAGCAGCCCGTTCTGATAGGGGACTAGACGGAGGCTGAGATTCCAAACCCCTTTTTTACGATCAAAACCGTGCATGAACGCATTCTCCACCAAGGGATGAAGCGACAACTTCGGAACGAGAACATCCTCCCACAACGGAGGAATCTCCACTTCATAATTCAGCTTATCGGCATACCGCTGCTGTTGAATGTTCATATAATTATTCAGATGCTTGATCTCCATACCGAGGGTAGTCAGTTCTCCCGGATCACGAATCGTATAACGGAACATATCGCTGAGCGATTGAATGATACTATAGATATCACTTGGTTTTTTGGAATAGGCCATGCTCCCGATCATCTGCAGTGTGTTTTGCAGAAAATGCGGATTGATCTGTGCTTGCAGCGCTTTCAATTGGGCTGTCTGCCTCTCCAGATTGATGGTATATTCGTTACGGATATGCTCACGAATCCGACTGGACATCGTCTGGAATCTCTTCTCGAGCATCCCGATTTCGTCCTCACGATTGGAGATGGGGATACTCTCCCCCTTCAGCAGATTCAGACCGCTCATAGACCTGGACAAGCGAATGATAGGTCCCGACACTCTGTAAGCTACAAAGGCCGCAATAACTGCCGATAACAATGCAGACAGCACGCCGACGATCAGGCCATAACTTTGTGTAACAGAAGCGCTATGATTCACATAACTCGCCGGAAGAACCTTAATCAAGGTTAGACCCCAGGGCTCCAGATAGTGATAGAAAAAGTAATGATCATCCGTACGTACATAACCCGTTTGCTGCTTTGACGGGTCGATTGACTTCATTGATGGTGGAGTACCTTCTTTTAACTGATACATCACTTTGCCGCCGTCACCGACAATGTACACACCCGATTCCTGCTCAGAGTTCAGCAGTTCTAGTGCGTTATCCATCATTCTCCACTTCGCATCAAACTGGATGCTGCCGATCTTCTCTTTATTCTCAAATCGGTTAATACTACGAATCAGGCGAAAATCAGACTCAGAACCCGGACTATCCTTGATGATAATGTCCGCTTTCTGATCCACGAGGTCACGCCACATTGGCGCCTCTGGTATCGGAGTCTGAATGGTGTTGCGCATATCATTGATGGTAAACAGCTTGTCCTTATCCTTGAAATAGAGCTGAATCTCCACCAGACTGTAATAACCGGAATAAAAAATTGAAGTAATCGTATTGATAACGTTGCGCTGGAGGATAAAGCTATCCGACAGATTGCCATCATCTTCACTCACATATTCATTGAACGCCGGACTGATCAAAATGGTATAGATTAAATTGTTGATCTGTGTTAAATTTTTGTCGACCGCATCCCCCGACCAGGCAATTCGCGTCAGATTGGACTGAATAACCTCCTGCTCCATCACCTTGCGGGTATTGTCCTTCGCAAGCAAGGTCACCACAATAATTGGAATAACAGATATACAAAGCATAATCAAGATAAGTTTGCTGCGAATAGTCCGTTTAAACGGCTCTGACAGCCATCGATAGATACAGCCTGGCCATTTCAAAAGCATCTCTTCCCCTCTGTCTTCACTCTTATCCATAAGTTCAAATGATACTTTAACGCTCCGCTGTACGGGTTTAGGTAGGTTACATCAAGCGTCGCCGGATTGTCAATCTTTCTTCTGCCTCAGAGCATTTGATCCCGTAAAGGATTGTATGTACATCAAAAATCGCCAGTACGAATACTGGCGATTGTCACATGGGTGCAAAACCTTAAAGCAAGGAAAAATTAGAGATTAGATAACGAATGCTTTAGAGATGATGACCAGCAAAATAAACAAAACAAGAATTGCTGTTGTAGAAGTAAAACCACCGTATCCGCCAATTCCGCCAACTTCACTCATTTGTAATTCCTCCTTTATTTTTGGGTACAGCTTAGCATATGCATATCTGACCTTTCCGCTTGGGTGAATGTTAAATAATTCAAAATTAAATAAATATTTTAAATGAAAAATGACCCCCAACATTCGGAGGTCATCCACTGGAATACTTACGTTATTTTACAAAATAAAGTATTATTTAGATAAAGCATGCGCTAAGAATAATGACCAGCAAGATGTACAGTACAAGAATGGCACCTGTGGATGTAAAGGCACCGTGATGGTGATGATGGTGACCCCATGCTGCTCCTGCGACTTTTTCACTCATAAGTTTTTCCTCCTTCGTCATGGACCCTCATAATTGAGTACACCACAACATATGTAGTTCATTCGCCTCTTGCTTGGGCATGCGCGGAAATACAATAGTATATAGAATGAGGAAGCGGGACCAATTACCCATTTTATTGTGATTGTATGAAGCACTCCTGTCAGCCGGATCAGAATCTGCCCAACTTTTATTTGGCACTGCAACAAGATTCTTCGATAGTGGGTACATACGCTTTACTCAGGAATGATCTTATTAGCTGTCAGGATTTATTCCCTTGGCTTGTATGTTTGTATGTCGCCCCTGAGTTCAGAGGCAATAGCTTCGGCGCCACCCTTATTTAGCTGAGGGGTTTATTTTCAATGGCGGTAAAACAAAGATATATGCACATCCCACAGGATAATATGACTATATAACAGGGTTTCAAATTCACCGAGAGGCGGTGCATATGTGCATCTACTAGACTTTGAAAGCCTGCTGTGTCCCCCTGAAACCCTAGATCGACCGGAAGCACTATCGGACGTCATTCAATATCTGGAGAATTGGTAGACGGAGTCATTATGGGGGCATGATTTTGGATCAGATCTTAGGTAAAGCCGCTTCAGCACTGCAGCAATATCATATTCAGGTAGATTCCGTTCAACTTGTCGGTCAAAGTGCAAGTTTGATTTAGCTAGCAATAATGCCATACTGATGAAGGATCGTTTAGAGAGAAATAGGGACAACTGGGGGATGATTCACGCCGACCTGATCCTAAGTAATTTTATATTTAATAACGGAGAATCCTGCCCGATGTAATGGAATGGTTTCCCGATCATGTTGCCAAGCTAGCATGTAGAGAATTCGGACACTATATCCGTGAAGAGTCCTTCCTGTTTACCGGAACACCCAATTGGGAGTACTTCCTATTCTTTATAATGTGAGGTATCACCATAGAGTTCTACGTGGGCGCTACCATTGCGCCATACGATTTTACTAAGGCTGGTCGATAAAACGTCCGGCAGCTCTCTTAGCTCGTGCAGCTCTTTGCCCAGATAATATGCCATAATGACCTTTAAGGTGATTCGATGCGTCACCAGAAGTACATTACCTCCAGTATGTTTGCCCATGATATCTTTCACAGCAGGAATCACCCGTTCCAGCAGTGCAGCGTAACTCTCTCCCTTACCGGACGGCTGATAAAGGTGTGGAGCCTCCCAGAAATTATGAAACTGCTCCGCATCTTTCTCCCGAATATTTTCAATGAGCTGCCCTTCCCACAAACCCATGTTTATTTCTTTTAGCTCAGCTTTGGTCCGAAGTTCCTCAGTACTGTCACCCTGAATGATATAGGCCGTGCTTATTGCCCTAGGACTATTACTACTGTATATGGCCTCAAATGGCACCTTCTGCAACCGTTCTTGAAGCCACTTCGCCTGCTGTTTTCCTGTAATAGTTAGCGGAGAATCCTGATGTCCCTGCATCCGCCCCTGCAAATTCCACTCTGTCTGACCATGTCTGGTCAAATACATTGTAGTCTCAGTCATGTTGTATCTCTCCTTCGCTGTGAATGTAATTGGAGTATACTATGTATATCTATAGATAAAAATTATATTATATCTATAATATATAACTTCAGTATATAAAGAGGTGCGGCGTAATCTATGTTAAATCTTCATGTCTTGAGACTGTTCTACACAGTTGCCACTACAGGCAGCGTAACTCGAGCCTCGCAAAAGCTAAATATCAGCCAGCCTGCCATTTCGGCCCAAATCCACAAGTTTGAGAAGGAACACAATATTGTATTGTTTGAGATACAAGGTAGGCAGCTTGTACTTACACCGCTTGGAGAGCAGCTGGTCCAGCCGCTTCAAAAGCTATTTGCACTTGAAGAACAAGTGCAGCTACTCATCGAAGACCATCACAACCATCCCAAGGGCAAGCTGCGTATTGCCGGCAATTACCTCTCTACCAGCATCCTGATTCCCTCTTGGGCCGCCTTGTTCAAGAAGAACTATCCGGAGGTAGAGGTCCATATCAGCACCACTACTTCCCGAGAAGCGCTTGAGAAATTAATGAATTTTGAAGCAGACGTTGCGATCTACGGTCTCGGAGACATGCCTCTGCCGGCTGCGCAAGGACTCCACTGGACTGAATTGTATGCTGACGAGTTCTTGTTCGTGGTGTCTCCAGAGCATAAATATGCCAACCAGGTAATCTCGCTGCAGGGCATGATGGCTGAGCCCTTTATCATGCGGGAGGCAGGCAGTGTAGCGAGGGAACGGCTCACACAGTTATGCAAGGAGCACCACCTCCCCGCTCCTAATATTGAACTACAATTCACTGGAATGAGCGGGTCCATTCATGCGGTTAGTGCCGGTTATGGAGCGAGCTTCATTTCATTACTAGTCGCCAATTCCTATATAACCCATGGAAAGCTTGCCAAAGTGAATGTAACGGATGTGAATTTGAAGAACACTATAGTCATGTGTACTAGACAGCAGGAGCATACCGAGCCACTAGTGGAGAAATTCGTAGCGATTGCCATGCACAATAAAGGCTCCATGAGTAGTGAACATATTTTATGAAAAGGCATGAATAAAGAGCTTGTTATAGCCTCAGCCTCCATTCGATTAATGTATTCTGCATATAAAAAAGACATCCTTGGCGACCGTTTCCGGTACAAGGATGTCTTTGCTTGCGGTTATGGCTATTACAGGGAGTGCACTGTATCCAGCGCTACTTCCATCATATCGTTGAACGTGCTTTGACGTTCTTCGGAGGTTGTTTCTTCTCCGGTCAGCAGGTGGTCGCTTACAGTCAGAATTGTAAGGGCGTTTACGCCATATTTTGCAGCCAATGTGTAAAGTGCAGTGCTCTCCATCTCTACACCCAGCACACCATGATCCATCAGCTTTTGCACAATGGCTTTGTCATCCCGGTAGAATGTGTCCGAACAGAAGACGTTACCGACATGCATTTTCAGACCTTTAGCAGTACCACGCTCATAGGCAGACTTGAGCATTTGGAAATTCGCGATCGGCGAGAAGTCGTACCCCCCGAATACGTGACGGTTCACGCTGGAATCCGTACATGACGCTTGAGCGAGAATAACCTCACGAACACGAACGCTTTCCTGCATAGCACCACAGGTACCGACGCGAACCAGGTTCTTCACGCCATACTCGCGGATCAATTCATTAACATAGATACTGATGGAAGGTACGCCCATTCCTGTACCTTGTACAGAAATCTTCTGTCCTTTATAGGTTCCGGTAAAACCGAGCATACCGCGGACCTGGTTATAGCAGGTAACATCCTCAAGATAAGTCTCGGCGATAAACTTCGCACGAAGCGGATCTCCCGGCAATAGTACCGTTTCGGCAATCTCGCCTGCTTTGGCTCCAATATGAACACTCATGGTCATTTCTCCTTTAGGCTGGTTAATTATTTCAGATCCGCTAAAAAGCTCTTACCATACTCCGGCATGGTGACGTTAAAGTTCTCCGCCACGGTTGCTCCGATATCTGCAAAGGTCTTCCGGATTGGCAAGGCTTGTCCGCCTCCCGCAAAACGCGGCGAATAGACCAGAAGCGGCACATACTCACGAGTGTGATCCGTTCCTCGGTAGGTTGGATCATTGCCGTGATCCGCTGTGATGATCAGAAGATCGTCGCTGGTCATTTTGGCGAACACTTCAGGCAGCCTGGTATCGAAATCCTCCAGAGCATCGGCATAGCCCTGCGGGTCCCGGCGGTGGCCGTACAACGCATCAAAGTCTACCAGATTTAAGAAGCTGAGTCCATGGAAAGGTTCATCCAGCGTGGCAATGATTTTATCCATCCCGTCCGAATTGGACACCGTACGGATACTCTGTGTAACACCTTCACCATCGTAAATATCCGCTATTTTCCCCAAGGCAATCACATCAAAGTCAGCATCCTTCAAGGCATTCATCACCGTCGGGCTGAATGGCTTCAACGCATAATCATGACGGTTCGCGGTACGTTTGAAGTTACCCACCTCACCGACGAACGGTCTGGCAATAATTCTACCCAGCATATAAGGATCTTCGAGCGTAATTTCCCGGCAATATTCACAAATCTCATACAGCTCTTTCAACGGCACTACGTCCTCGTGGGCTGCGATTTGCAGCACGGAATCCGCCGAGGTGTATACGATGAGCGCCCCTGTCTTCACATGCTCCTCACCAAGCTCGTCCATAATTTCTGTTCCGCTGGCCGGCTTGTTGCCGATGACCTTGCGTCCGGTCTTTTGCTCGATTTGGGCAATCAGCGCTTCCGGGAAGCCATGCTCAAATACGCGGAAAGGTGTATCAATGTACAGGCCCATGATTTCCCAGTGACCGGTCATTGTATCCTTACCACGTGAAGCCTCCTGCATCTTCGTATAATAGGCCAATGGCTGATCAGCAGCAGGTACGCCCTGAATTTCTTCGATGTTGGATAACCCGAGTGCTGCGAGATTCGGCATGTTCAGCCCCCCGCGCTCACGGGCTATATGTCCCAGTGTATCTACATCAAAATCATCAAACTGGGCAGCGTCAGGCGCTTCTCCTATCCCTACAGAGTCCATAACAATTAGATGGATTCGTTTAAATGGCTTCATTCGTGAAGACCCCTTCTCTATTTACTCATATCATCCGCTTGGAAGGCACCCGGCAACAGCTTGGCCATGGTCCACTCCTCGGTATTTCCGTTTAGATTAGTCAGATAAATCTTGGTATTCTCGTCGCAGAATTCGGCCAGCACTTGACGACAGGCACCACACGGTGACACTGGACCTTCAGTATCCGCCACTACAGCAATAGCTTCAATTACATGCTCTCCCTCGGAGACTGCTTTGAAGATGGCTGTACGTTCTGCACAATTGGTCAGCCCATAGGATGCGTTCTCAATATTGCAACCTTTGTAAACTTTCTTGCCGCCGGTAAGAACCGCGGCTCCCACTGCAAATTTAGAATAGGGTACATAAGCAGCATTGCGTGCTTCTATAGCTTCCTTAATCAACTGTTCTTTCATTATGATTCCCTCCTGAGAAGGCCTGTCCCTTGTAGGAACAGACCTGTGATTGTAACGGTTTAGTAGGAAGAGGTGGACTGCTCGCCTTCCATGATTTTCACGCCGGAACTGGCTCCGATTCTGGAAGCGCCCGCTTCGATCATGTTCTGCATGTCCTGAAGATTACGTACACCGCCGGACGCCTTAACGCCAACGTTCTCGCCTACAGTCTTGCGCATCAACGCAACGTCCTCTACAGTAGCACCACCCGTCGAGAAGCCAGTCGATGTCTTCACGAAATCTGCGCCTGCCTTAACGGACAATTGAGATGCGATTACCTTTTCTTCATCCGTAAGCAGACTAGTTTCAATAATAACCTTTACAATGGCTTTGCCAGCTGCTGCATCGACTACAGCTTTGATGTCTTGCTCCACATAAGCATGGTCGCCATCTTTCAGTGCACCGATATTGATGACCATATCCACCTCAGTAGCTCCGGAAGCAATCGCATTTTGCGCTTCAAAAGCCTTAGTAGCGCTAGTGCTCGCTCCCAGCGGGAATCCGATTACGGTACAGACTTTGACTTTGGTACCAGCCAACCCTTCAGCAGCATAGCTTACCCATGTCGGATTAACACACACAGATGCAAATTCATATTTCTTAGCTTCCTCTATCAACTTCGAAATCTCCGCTTTCGTTGCGTCTGCACGCAGAAGCGTATGATCAATCATTCCTGCTAAATTCAACATTTACTCCATCACCTTTCCCGTGAACAATTCTTGAGTCTATGCTACCATATCACGCGTTTGAACACTTGTAAACACACGCATGAAATTACGTTCATGAGCTGATCTACACGTTCATATAAAGTATAGCCCCTATATCCTTATGCTAAAAAAACGAACGTCCCCTTAGCGCAATAACGCTTGTGCTGTGAACTGGTCCGTGATCAGAATATTGGCATATCTGCCCGTGAGCGCAGCGTGGATCGCTTCGGTTTTGCGCTGACCGCCGGCGACCAGAATGGACTTCTCTTTTTTGCCCAATTCAGCAAGATCAATACCGACCGTACGGTTGTTTAACTCTTCACTGCAAATCATCCCATCCTTATCAAAAAAGCGTGAGCAAATATCGCCCGCCCCTGTACGGCGCAGCAATTCCTGCTCTTCCTTATTGAAATACCCGAGACGGAACAGCAGTGTATCCTCCTCCACCGTCCCCACTGTAAAGGCAGCGATATTCGCTTGGCGACCAAGCTCGATGATCCGCCGAATATGTCTGTCCTCCTCTACCATGGTCCTCACGGCAACACTGTCAAATATTACAGGCAGAGGCAAATAGCGCGCGATCGTCCGAAAAGCTTCGGCGAAGAGATTAACAATCTCCGCCGCATAATTGTTGACCTGGGAATGGCTCACGCCGCCCTTCAATTGAACAACTTCCACACCCTTTACAGGCTTGGAATGCAGTTGAAGCGCTACAGCATGCATTGTGGTGCCCCAAGTCACGCCGATAATATCGCCGTCCTGTACAATCTCATGGATATAGTCCGCTGCTTTTTTACTGATATGCTTCTTGATTTCCTCTGCGTCATTGGTGGGCGAATTGCACAAGACAACGGTATCCAGCCCGTATTTTCGTTTCAAATCGCTGGCGAGTAGGTCCAGATCCTCACTGGGATCAATGATTGTGATATTCACGTATCCCTGATCCTTGGCATATTGCAGCAGTCTGGAGACGGTCGGGCGAGATAAGCCCATTTTGACGGCAATCTGCTGCTGACTATAGTCAGACTGATAATAGAGTCTCGCTGCTTGTATGCTCAAACGTTGCTTTTCAATGTCCATGGTCACCCCAACTACCTTAGTATGTTTTGTCCCGCAAGATCCTATAGCGATTTTAAACCATAATGAAGGATGAAAATAGAGGAAAATAAATTGACAATAAATAGTGCCAATCCTATAATGATCTTAATTCAATTATTTAATTGAATTATTGAGGATTGTAATTCTCTATTTCATTAAATTCAGGGGGAAAACGTTACAATGAGTACAGAAATAGATGCTAATGCATCAACCAAAGCAAACTCATCCAGACTGCAACAATATGTTCAGTCTCCGGAAGAGCAGCAGCGCTTGTATCGAAGGTCGTTGTTCGTTGTCGTGCTATCACAAATGTTTGGGGGCGCGGGACTGGCTGCCGGTATTACCGTAGGAGCGCTGCTCGCCCAGGAAATGCTGGGTGCAGATAGCTTCACAGGGATTCCTACTGCTCTCTTTACGTTTGGTTCTGCCGCTGCAGCGTGGATCGTTGGCAGACTCTCGCAACGGTTTGGACGGCGGCTCGGACTGGCTGGAGGTTTTCTGACTGGCGGACTCGGAGCCATTGGCGTTGTGCTGGCAGCTCTAACCACTAATCTTCCACTACTATTTATTTCTTTATTCATCTACGGTGCCGGGACAGCTACGAACTTGCAGGCTCGTTATGCAGGAACCGATTTGGCCGATTCGAAGAAACGGGCTACAGCGGTAAGTATAGCTATGGTCGCAACCACATTTGGCGCGGTTGCAGGTCCCAACTTAGTTGAACCTATGGGCAGATTTGCAGCGATGCTGGGAGTCCCTGCTCTGGCTGGTCCGTTCATTCTTGCCGCTGCAGCTTATATTGTAGCCGGATTGGTATTTTTAATATTCCTGCGTCCTGATCCTTTACTGGTAGCTAAAGCCATCGCAGAACATCAGAGTATGGATAAGCTGCAACAGTCTCAAGAAAAACTAAGAGCTACATCCGTTAATAAACACGGGATCGCTATTGGGGCAATCATCATGATCCTAACGCAAATTGTGATGGTTGCGATTATGACCATGACCCCTGTACATATGAAACATCATGGACATGCGTTAGGGCAAATAGGGCTTGTTATTGGCATTCATGTAGGAGCTATGTATTTGCCTTCGCTCGTAACAGGCTTGCTAGTGGATAAAATTGGTCGCAGGGCAATGGCGATTGCCGCGGGTGTTACCCTGCTTCTAGCCGGGATCTTGGCAGCCATCGCACCAGCACAATCTACGATCGTGCTGATCATCGCTCTGGCCCTGCTTGGACTGGGCTGGAACTTCGGCTTGATCAGCGGGACAGCGTTCGTAGTCGATGCCACTACTCCATCCAATCGGGCCAAAGTTCAAGGATCTGTGGATGTCCTAATCGCCCTGGCTGGTGCCTCTGGCGGAGCCTTATCCGGAATGGTGGTGGCCCACTCCAGCTATAGTATCCTTTCTCTAGCCGGAGGAATTCTTGCCCTGCTGCTTGTGCCTGTATTGGTGTGGCCTCGTGCCCAAAGATCATAGGGAACGGAATCTGCGCCAAAAGCAACCAGGCAGCGTTGTGCTTCCGTGCTAAAATTGTTCGTTGAAAAGGAAAAAAAGAGCACTCAACTCACGTTGAAGTGCTCCTACAAAAAAACGTTCATTCCACCAAAAATTCGACCAAAGACATTAAAATAGATCATGAGAATTGACAGTATAAGAGCTATCGGTAGAACGTACATAAACTGCATTTTCTTTTTCGGAATGCTAAATAGCAAAACAAGGATCATGACTAGATAGATCCCTATAAGGTATGGAATTAAGTAGTAATGAGTGCTACCCCTCTGTTATCTCAGTAAATTTAGGATATCAAAGCCAAAGAAATAATTGTACCATTATCTAACAATTCATCCTTTAAAATAAAAAACCTGCGGAACAGCATCCACAGGTTCATTCATATCGCTTCGTATTAGCTTCGTTTTGATCCCAAATTAACCAAATCGACGTCCCTTTGCCAAGGACCGACTTCACAACAATCCGGCCGCCCATCGCTTCTGTGAGCCCTTTGGAGACAGCAAGTCCGAGCCCAGACCCATCTGTTGAAGCGCTCGTATTACCTCCACGATAGTAACGCTCGAACAGATTGCTAACCGTTCGCTGATCCATCCCTTGCCCATTATCGTTAAAATGAATCATCGTGCCCTTCCCCGTATCACCGGTAAGGGTAACTGTAAGCTTGGTGCCGGGAGAATTGTGGAGCAAGGCATTGGCTGTCAGATTATTCACGACCCGCTCCAGCCAAGGTGTATATAGATAGACCCTAATCTCTTTGGAAGCAGCTTGATAGATAATTCTCTCCTCGCCGTATGCGGGATTGGCTGCGGCTTGAGCCAACGCATTGGCCAACCAGCCGTTCAGCTCGATCTCTTCGGTCAGCGGCGGCGTGATGCCGTTTCGAATACGGTAGGAGATCGCCAGATCACTGATCAATGTATCCATATGCGCGGATTTCTCCAGCATTATAGCTGAGAACTTACGCACTTCACCGGCTGACCATTCATATTCCTCTTCCGCTAGTAAATGGGCATACCCCTTGATAGAGGACAATGGCGTCTTCAAATCATGGGTAATCCCGCTAATCCATTCCTCACGCAAGATCTCCGTCTGGCGACGGGTCTCCTGCTCGCGCTGCAAGCTATCCGACAATTTGTCGATGGATAACATGACATCTCCGAACACGCGATAACGCCGTCTCCATTTGCCAGATTTCATCCGGCTACGCGGCTGCCCTTTTCGGTCAGCCGGTTCTTTAAAGGAGGATTTGCCGAGCGAATCCAGCCAGGCTAGCATATGCAGCATGGGGCCACCAAATCGGTGGGCGTTCAGAAAAGAAAGCAAGGCAAAGATGATCAGGGTTGCAGTAAGCATAATCGCTGCGCCAGTCCAAATGATACGAGTCTCGGCCGAGATAAAAAACTCTTGCGCCGAATAAATGTTGGCGTTAAGGGGTAATCCAATTACCCAAGTCAAACTAGTAACTTCATCATAAGAAGATGAGATATCATAACCGTATCTGTCACCATACTCTGAGCGCAGCGCTAGTTCTTGAACATTATAATGGTCCGGGACCGATGAGGGGCGGTTGAAGGAGGCTACTTCCGCGCCTGAGGTATCAAGCAGTTGCACATATCCTTTTTTAGCATACATACGATCGGCTAAGTCATCCGGAAGCAGCAGCCTCCCCCCCGAATAGGATGGACTGCTTTCCGTGAGCTTTTTTAGCAAAGGCTCCAAGGTTTTGGGAACGCCGTACAGCAAGGTGTAGAGCACGCCGTTTTTCTCCTGAATCCACAAATACAGTCCATAAGGAAATTCCTTTTGTCCATGCCAATACGCAATCAACTCTCCCGGCGCATAGTGCTTGGGCACATCGCTTGGCGTATTGTAGGATTTCTCTACTTCTCCCACTTCGTTGAGGCTTTGCAGCCAGCCGTTATTCTTCTTTACCTGCTCCAGCAGTTCAGGATCGAAGATAACGCCATCCTCCCCAAACTGGGAAGACTCCACGAGTCGCTCTAGCCCTACGGAATAAAAATTGTTCTGCAGTCTAACATCATTCATGCGCTCCATCACCCACCAGATGGTACAAGCAGCGATCAAAAGCACGACCAGGCCAGCAATGACAGCATGCAGAACAAATCTCATTGTTAATTGTCGCTTGATGTTCATGTTTACAAGGATCTCCTCTGATTCTCCTGTACGAGCTTGTATCCCATTCCTCTTACATTCACCAGAAAGACCGGGTTCGACGGCTCCCGTTCAATGCGTTCTCTGATTCTGTGGATATGAACCATAACTGTATTGTCGTCGCAAAAGGCTTCTTCGCCCCACACACTTTCGTACAGCTCCGTTTTGGTGAACAGCCGATTAGGATGCTTGCACATAAACAGCAATAGTTGAAACACTAATGCGGGGCAGGCAACCGTTTGCCCCTCTACCCTTAGCTCTCCGGCGGCTTCATCGACCTGAAATCTTCCGAAATCATATACGTTCGCCGATTGGCTGCTATCCTTACCCGTATCACTCGGCGTACCTGTTGTGGCTGTTTTCTCCAGATAACGACGCAATTGCGATCTGATCCTCGCGACCAGCTCCAGCGGATTAAACGGTTTCGTTATGTAATCATCGCCCCCAACCGCGAAGCCGGTCAGCTTGTCAAAGTCGGATACGCGGGCAGATAGGAATAAGATCGGTGCATTCGTCTTTTGCCTAAGAAAAGGACAGATCTCAATCCCGCTTCGTCCCGGCAGCATCACATCCAGCACGATCAAATCATAGGTAGTCACGGAACAGGCTTCAATGGCCTCTTCTCCGCTTCCGGCAGAATCAATATGGGTATATCCTTCCTTACGTAGTACGGTCTTCATCAGCTCTATAATGGAATCCTCATCATCCACGAGCAAAATGGAAGCATCATTCATCCCGGGTCCTCCCCCACACTTCATGTCTTTCCTCATCTTAACATGAATTCATTCCATAGAAGTGTTGACTCGCACCTTAACAGAAGCTTAATTCTTCTAGATAAGACGAATTTAAGATTCGAACGTAAGACTCGATCGTCACTACGGTGAATGTTTGGACTTTCGGCCGCTGTTGTCCCCAGATTTCTTCTTTAGAAACCGCTTATAGCGGTTGAAATCCGGTGAGGGTATGCTTCCGAAGGGAGCTTTCCTACGGAAAGCTTTCAGGCGGACGCTTCCGCTCTTACAGTTCCAAACCTTCCCCTTCATTCCTTCTTGCTATTTGTTATTTTCTTTTATTCGTTTTATACAGGCCTACTCTGCTAAAAATTAAGCTACTGATAAGCCTCCGTTACATAAGCCGAAAAGTTAAGCCGTTACAATAAAGGTGTGAGAAGAACAGATGGCAAGTAACAAGCCAAGGAGGAACAGAAATGAACAAAAAGCACAAGAGATATGGCAGGCGAACGATAGGGTATACCAAAATGATAGCGGGAACAGCAGCGTTAGCCGTTCTGCTCACCGCTTGTGGAGGAGGAAAGGTAGTGGAGAATAAGGAGAAGACAGGTTCAACAGGTCAGCAACAGGCAACGGCGAGTCCCAACACATCTATAGAGAAGCAGCCGGAGAAATCAGCCACATCCGAGGTTCAACCCGAGGCGCTGGCACAGGAAATGTTGAAGGGTAATTTCAGCGGTATCTACCAGCGTTTCAGCGACCCTTTTAAAGAAGATATTACGGAAAAAGAATTCACCGAGATGTCCGCCTCCTTCATAGCAGGCGTTAAGTCCTTCACTCCCGGCTACGCGAGCTTTCTGAATGGCGGAGATCAGCGCTTCTGGAAAAGCGATGCCGGAGACAAAGGAATTACGGCCCTTTTCGATCCAAACGGGACCATCTTTCAAATGGCCATTACCTACCTGGAGACTCATCCTGATACCGACAAGATCAAAACCAAGATCGCCTATGAGCTGCCCCTGCACGGAGACTGGTATATCTTCTGGGGCGGGAACAATCAAATGGAGAATGCACACTACTCCTATGCCGCCCAGCGTTACGCCTATGACATTTTCCGAGCAGTTGACCATTACACCTTTAAAGGCGATCCGCTGAAGAATGAGAGCTACTACGCTTTTGGACAAAATGTACTGGCTCCAGCCGACGGCACTGTTGTCTCCGTGGTGAATGATATCGCCGATAATGTGCCTGTCGGAGTGATGAACGAAAAGCATCCTGAAGGCAATGTGGTAGTCATTGATCACGGTGGCGAATACAGCTATCTGGCCCATCTCAAAAAAGGCTCTGCTACCGTAAAGCCCGGCGACCAGGTGAAAACGGGTGATGTCATCGGACTGCTTGGCAACTCAGGCAATTCCAGTGAACCTCATCTGCACTTCCAGGTATCGGACGGCGCAGATCTTTTCAAATCGCATGCTATCAATATTCAATGGAAAAATAATCTTGATCCGAAAAAAGGAATGACCGTCACCGTTAATCCATAGACATGGCGCCACACTTTAATCCCAAAATAAACTCATTTCTATCCATTTCCCTTCTGTGTAATGATGTAATATAGTTATTCAGAGTCATTCATGAGAATGATTATCATTACTGGAGGGTAAATAACGATGAAAATGTTCAGAAAATCAAGAGTGGCCCTGCTTGCCGGGCTCCTCCTTCTTACTATGCTTGCAACAGCTTGCCAGGGGAGCAACAACGCAGCAAAAACATCAGATACTGCCGCAACCGCTGCGCCAACAACCTCTGCTGAGACTGCAACAACTCCCCAGGCTCCAGCCGGGACTGCCGGTGGTACCCGCCAGTATACGGATTATAACGGCAAAGAGATTACCATCCCTGTAGACCCCAAAAATATCGTAGCGATCCAATATGCCGGCGATCTGTTAGCGCTTGGCGTGAAGCCCGCCTATGTGACGGACTATGCTAAGAATACTTACGGCGCGGCCTTGGACGGAGTTAAAAGTATTGGCAACCGTCCGGTGAGCCTTGAGAATGTTCTGGCCGCTGCTCCTGACCTGATCCTGACCGATGATACAGGCGATGCCAGCGAGGGAGAGCAGTTAGCCAAAGTTGGACCAACAATAACCCTGCCATTCTGGACGGAAGACCCTTTCCTCCATTTTAATCAGCTTGCAGAGATTTTGGGCAAACAAGCGGAAGCTCAAGTCTGGCTGGAACAGTACCATGCCAAAGCCAGTGAGGTGAAGAAAGTTATTGAACCAAAGGTAAAAGAAGGTGAAACGGCGCTGCTGCTCATCATCTCCGGCAAAGATTTGGGCATATCCGGCATCCGCAATGGCGGATATACTCTTTACCGTCAGCTAGGCTTCACGCCAACTCCAGAAATGAAGCCCCTGCTGGATAAGAACGAGAACTTCGGCTTTGAGACCCTTTCGCTTGAAGTTCTGCCCAAGTATAGCCCCGATAACCTGTTCGTGGAGATGGATGACGACAGCGAACTAACGCAATCTACCTTTAAGCAGCTGAAAGAAAGTGGGGTCTGGAAATCTTTGAATGCTGTAAAAAATAACAAGGTTTACACCGTTTCCAACAAATGGGGTCTCGGTGACGCTTCTTCTCTATATGCCCAGTTGGAAGAAGCACAAGCGCAAATTGTAAAATAAACAAATATAGCAATTACGTGAAGAAATCTTTCAGCCAGATGGTTGAAGGATTTCTTTTTTTGCTTTACTATTGTGATAATTATTCTCAATTAGAAAGAAGGCTGCTGCATGAGCGCTTCCGAATCCTCTCCTTTGAATGACCTGCTGTTTATTCAGCAGGCACTGACCTTACAGAAGCGTGATGCCAACTGGACGTCATTCAGCACCTGCCCAGACAACACCTATGTACTGATTGCCGTTACCGAGGGTATGGGGAGTCTTCAGCTCAAAGGACAGCACCGCCGGCTCCAGTCAGGCGATTGCTATTTGTTTCTCCCGAACACGGTGGTGGGCATCACCAATGATTCTAATGCACAGTTAAATTATTACGAATTAATCTTCACTCCTCTTGTTGCGGCAATTCAGGGACAAAATTCCGTTGCTCTACTTCCTTACGAGGGGAAGCTTACGGTGTCTCCATTCTTTCAATTATTAGATTATCTCCATAAAATATCAGAACCTCAGACCAGCCGCAGCGGTCTGAACGCCCTTCGCGCCCATCTGGATTTTCAGGAACTGTTATATTTCCTGTTCAAACAGAACGACAACGTTCAGCCCGTGCCAAATTCCTTACTTGCGGTACAAGAAACCATTGATCAATTGCTGCAAAATTACGGTGATGACATTACAGTGGAACAGTTGGCGCAGAAAGCCAATATCGGAATCTGGCAATATCGGCAATTGTTCAAGCAATTGACAGGCCTTAATCCGACCGAATATATTACACAGCTCAGAATCAACCGGGCCAAGGAAATTTTACTGGTGTCCGATGCTCCGCTGAGTGATATCGCTCATAGTGTAGGCTATAAGGACGAGTACTATTTTAACCGCAGATTCAGAGAAATTGTCGGCACCTCGCCCCGCCAGTATATACGCAGCCGCAAGTCGAAATTGAAAACCGTTGCTTTTACCCATTTGGGCGACATTCTCTCTCTTGGTACCAAACCCCTGGCTGTAGAAAAGCATCTGCTGAAATGGCTAGATAACGGCTGTACCGAGGGAATTCAGGGCATTGATACATCCTCCTCTGGTCTGGACGAAATCGCCCGGCTGCAGCCGGATCTAATTCTTGTCAATGACTACACCGATCCCCGGTTTAGGGATGGTCTGGAACAGATTGCACCCACTGTCCAATTAAATACCCGACGCGTAGATATCTTTGCTGGATTAAAAGACGTCTCCGAGCTTTTGGGAAGGCAGCCGGAGGCCCGTGCTTGGCTGACCCGGTACCGGCTGAAGGCTAGACAACTCAAGGAACGCACGCGGACAAGCATCCGCAGAGGGGAAAGTGCTGTTTTTTTCCATGTCGTTCATGACAATATCTATTTGTACCGACCGGAAGAGTGCCCTGTGTTGTATGACGTACTGGGGCTGGAGGTTCCCTTCCCGCTTCAGCAGTTGATCGCAGTCTCCCCTTCAAGGATGTTCATCCCCGCTGACCGCTTTGCCCACTACGAAGCCGACCGGATTTTTATCGTCTGCGGCCATATGCCCGGAGCCCGCGAAACTTTCCAGCAGATCGTGCACAGTGAAGCATGGAAGGCTCTGGAGGCGGTTCGATCAGGACATGCCTACTATGTCAATGAGCATTGGACACTGGACAGCACTATTGCCCTGGAATGGCAGCTGGACGGCATGCATGCCCTGCTCAACAGCAAAAAGGCCGTAAACCCACTTTACTGGTGAGGTTTACGGCCATATCTTTTTTAACGTTTATTTCCAAAGCAACTTACAGTACCCAATTCCCTTTACGGAATACAGGTTCAACGGTTCCATCCGCTAGTTCACCATCAATGTCTAGCTCTGCGGAGCCGATCATGAAGTCGACATGCGTCAAGCTGACGTTCGCGCCTCTAGCCAGCAGCTCTTCGTTGCTAAGCTTCGTGCCCCCTTCAATATTCACCGGATAGGCGCTTCCGAGCGCAAAATGACATGAGGCATTCTCATCAATCCCTGTATTATAGAAGATCCGGTTCAATCGAGAAATTGGCGAATCATGCTGCACCAGTGCCACTTCTCCAAGATAAGACGCACCTTCATCTGTCTCAAGCAATGATGTCAAATGCTCACGACCTGATTCAGCTTCATAGGCCACCACCTTACCATCCTTAAAAGTGAACGACAGTCCTTCAACCAAACGTCCATTCAGATTCAAAGGAAGTGTACTAGCAACCGTACCATTTACTCCTGTACGATGTGGCATGGAATAAATCTCTTCGGTTGGCATATTCGCAACAAAATATACGCCATTATCGTTCTCACCGCCACCTCCACGCCATAGATGCCCTTCTGGAAGCTCCACACGCAGATCCGTTCCCGGAGCACGGTAGTGCAGGCTTTTATAACGTTTAGCATTCATTCTATCCTGACTTTCTTTCAACCCAGCAATATGCTCTCTCCAGGCTGCTACAGGATCTTCGCTGCCCACGCGGGTCATCTGGAATACAGCTTCCCACATGGCATTAATCCGCTCTTCTTCAGGAAGATCAGCAAATACTTTATTCGCCCAAGCACGGGTTGGAGCTTTGACAAGTGACCAGCTAATCTTACTATTACGGGTATATTTAGAATAGTTCTTACGTGCAACAGCAGCCGCTTTAACAGCTCTTGATACCTTGGAAGAATCAATTCCATTGAACAATTCCGGATCAGGTACTTTAATATGTAAAATAGCGCCGTTCTCTTCAGCAAATTTCTCCATCATATCGGCCTGCCACTGCGGATAATAATCGAAGGAATCTTCTGAGGCTTTTTCGTAACGGATACGTGTTGTTGCCTCATCTTCCCAATCCACAATTACATATTTCGCTCCCGCTTCATAGGCCTTGCCTACAATCAGGCGGGTCAGCTCTACGGTTTCCATTGGAGCATGCACCATCAGCACCTGTCCGGGCTGTACATTAACCCCAACCTTCACTACTAGCTCTGCATATTTGTTAAGCATGTGCTCAAAGTTATCCATTATATTTGCCTCCATCTCTCTAATCTTTGGACTCTAACCATTAAATGATATGCCGGATCTATCCGCCCGGAGAAAAATCATCCTCATATTTCAGGAAGCTAAAGCACGCCCCTCCAAGTGATGAACGCGTATAACTCAATTCGCCATTTAGCCTTGCTGCGATTCCCCTACTTATCGCGAGTCCCAATCCGGTTACACCATTGGATCCGGTATAAAAGCGTTGAAATACAGCTTCTTGCTCCTCGTCATTCAGACCAGGACCGTCATCTTCTACATGGATAGCCCAGATAGTTCCCGTTCCAGGCCCTTCAATCCGTACCCTAACCCGGCTAGATGTATGTCTGACGGCATTTTGCAGTAGGTTGAGCAGAATGCGGAATAACTGCTCGCCGGGAATCCTCACTGGAAATCCTGCCCCCTCAACTTCCAGCCTGACATTCCTCTCTGCAGCAGCAGGAAGAAGGAGCTGCACCGCTTCCTCAGCAATGTCTCTAAGGTCCAGTACTTCGGCGGGCCAATACTCGTCGACTGCCTCCAGCCGCGAGAGCTGAAGCAGCTTGTCGACCATATTCATAAGCCGTTGGGACTGAACAGTAATAATGTTCAGCCCCTCTTCCTGGGAGACGACCTGATCTTGAATAGCATATACAAAGCCGTGAATGGACATCAGCGGTGTCTTCAATTCATGAGACACGTTCTGCAAAAATTCAATCTGATTGCGTTGATGCAGCCGGATACGGCCGGACATGGAATGAAAGGTTGTGATTAGTTCGCCGATCTCGGTCCGATCCCCTTCAGGGAAATCCTGGATTTGAGCGCGATTCGGTTCGTAGCTCCTTACCGCCTCTTTCAAGCGGTTCAATGGGCGAACGAGCCGGGATACGGTCAGAAGTCCGATGACCAGTATACCAAAAAAGCTCGCGGCAATCGACAGCAGCGTGGTCCGCAGCAGCGATCCATACAAAGCTCTAAGCGAAGAGAGCGGAGAATAAACAAAAATACGATAAGGCAGTCCTCTTACCGACTCCTCATTGTAAAGGACTTTTTTACCGTGGAGTGTAGTGATCCCTTCGCTGGCCCTCACCGGATCATGCAGTGTCTTCCCTTCCTGTCTGGAATCACTGGCGTCGATAATTTTGTTATGGCTGTCGAGCAGAAGATAGTCGGCATTCATCATCAGACCTCGCACGACAAAACGAAATTCGGTGCTGCTCAGGCCATTGATATCCCCTTCGTGCAGGATTCTGGCTGCCTTCAGCGCTTGGACATGCAGTTGGGACTTCACTTGGTTCACCAGAATATCATCAATCAGACGTACAAACAGTACCACGGTGATTCCGACGGTAACCAGCATGGCAATGAACAGGGAGAGCAGCATTTTAGCCCGGATCGTCCTCATGCTACACCTTCCGCACTATGGCTTTATAGCCGAAGCCCCATACGGTGTCAATCTGCAACATGGAATTCAGTTCGCCCAGCTTTTTACGGAGTCGCTTCACCAGATCGTCCACCACCCTCACATCGCCAAAAAAATCATATTTCCACACCTGTTGAATCAGATGTTCACGTTCAAAGGGACGTTCAATATGCATAGCCAGGAACATCAGCAGCTCGAATTCTCGCGAAGTCAGGCTAAGTGAGATGTTACCCACGGTTATTTTGCGGAACTCTGGCTGAATCTCTACATTGCCGAATTTGTAGATACTTTCACTAGTCTCAAGCACAGTAGCTTCTTCTGCAGCAGCAATGCCGCCTGCCCCTCCTGACTTAGCCAGACGAAGCATCGCTTTAACCCGGCCTACCAGTTCGCGGGGGTTGAAGGGCTTGCTTAGAAAATCACTGCAACCGAGCTCCAGCCCCTGGATACGATCATTCTCTTCACCCCGCGCAGAGATCATAATGATCGGCATTTCGGTAAATCTGCGCAGCTCTGTTAACAGACTCAGCCCGTTGATCCCGGGCATCATGATATCCAGAATCAGACAGTCCGGCGTGTTGGCTCGGACATGCTCCACTAAATTGTGGCCGCTGGAAAAGGAGGTTACATCATAGGTTTCCTTACGTAAATACTCGGAGAGCAACTGCAGAATGAAAAGATCGTCGTCCACGACTACTATTTTGCTCATAATACCTAACCCCTTCACCGTTCGTTGTTCAAAAATCTGTTCTTACAGGTTATCATAAATGACAATAGACGGGTATCCCTTTACGGTCCCGTCTATTGCATAATACTGTTCTATTATTTATTTTATAACTGCGACCTAGTTGCTAATCTTATTTCTTTTTAGGTTGAACAATTACTGGATTCGCGGCAGTTTCCTTTTTAGGCGTGCTTTTTACCGGAGCTTTCGCCACTGGTTTTTTCACTATTGGTTTTTTGGCCACCGTTTTTTTCACTACTGGTTTCTTAGCCACTGGTTTTTTGGCAACAGTTTTCTTGACAGCAGTTTTGGTAGTTTTAGATTTTGCGGTAGTTTTAGATTTTGCTTTAGCTGTTTTAGCTTTTGCAGGCGTTGCTTTAGCAGTTGTAGTTTTTGCTGGAGCCGCTTTAGTTGGTGTTGCTTTTACAGGCGTTGCTTTTGCTGGCGTTGCTTTAGTTGTCGTAGTTTTGGCGGGTGTAGCTTTGACAGGTGTTGTTGCTGGTGTAGACTTCTCAGGTGTAGTGGTTTTTGGTGCAGTAGCAGTCTTGGTTGTTTCTGGTTTGACAGCAGTCGTTTGGGGCGGAGTGACTTTAACGCTTGAGACTGGCTTGGTGGTAGTCGTTGCAGGCGTTGTTACAGTTTTTACAATTGGGGTAGCCGGTTTAACCGGTCCTGCGGCTGCAAACGCGCTAGTCGCTCCACCCAGTACACTCACTACTGCCATAACCGAGATTACTTTTTTTGTCCATTTGTTCATCTTGAACACCTCTTTCTTTAAAGTATCTTCATCTTAGCAGGCGGTTACGGCATTTCTGTGGGAAAAATATGAGAAAAGTATATGAAAAAAGGCCGCAGCAGTCTGCGACCTTTTGAAGCTATTTTTTATCCACTTGAAGCAAAGTTACTGTCTTTAACGTATAGGTATGATGGATACGCTCATCTGAGATCACGTTCAGCTTCACAAGACTTGCCACTTTGGCCGGGTCTGCTCTGGACAGCAAACGCCACACCTCGGGGTCAGACAGCGTCTCATAGAGTCTGGCATCATCGTATTCCTTGCGGTTCTGCACAACAAGCTTGACCTTATAACTTCCAAGCTCGGCATCACTAGAATCCTGGTTGCTACAATAAGCGATAATCTCTTCACGGAGTCCCGCCAGTTCCTTCTCAATCTCTTTCTGCTTCTGCTTGAGCTTATAGTACTGCTGTACCTTCTTCTCCATTGCATCACGCTCCTCTATGACATATCTATGCCGGAAGAGTCGATTAAATAAGTATGCAAAATAATCAAACGGTAGGTGTATCATGTTTCAATCGTATTTGTTTCCTATTTCTTATGCTTTTATGACGTTTCCGCTTGCAGCACTGTTCTTCACGCTGCCTTTTATGATCGTCCAATATCGCAGACATGGCTATATCCATAAAGTTAGGGCGTTAATGCTGTATCTGCTTCTGCTCTACTTGATGAACGCCTTCTATCTGGTCCTTCTCCCTCTTCCGGCTTCCCGGCATAATCTGCCACCAACCGGCAACTCGATCCAGAGTATTCCCTTCCAGTTTATTCAGGATATCATGCAAAGTTTCCGTGCGGGATCTACGGATGCTCCGAAGTCCTACTGGTCCGTACTGAGTGAACCGGCCTTTCTTCAGATCCTGTTCAATGTTCTTCTAACGGTGCCTTTTGGCATGTTCCTGAATTATTATTTCCGTACCCGCTGGGTGGTCTGTCTCATGCTGTCCTTTAGCTTATCTCTCTTCTTCGAAGTCACACAGATTACAGGAATCTATGGGTTCTACGACCATCCTTACCGTGTCTTTGATGTGGATGATCTCATGGCGAACACGTTCGGCGGAATTCTCGGCTTCTGGGTAGCTTCTTGGATATCCGGATTGCTTCCAAAGATTGAACAGCTCGATGCGGAGGCCAATCTTGTAGACAAAAGGGTAACTTTCCTACGGCGCAGTATCGCGTTTATGATGGACAGTTGCGTAGTCTTCCTTTTCTACCTGACACTTCGCTTCCTTTACGTACCAGGTGCCTATTGGATTGCAACAGGCGTCTACTATATCCTGCTACCGTGGCTGACTAACGGGCGAACCGTTGGCAAATGGGTTGTACGAATTCATCTGCAAGGATTAAATGGAGCAAAAATCTCCCTCTGGGGGCTACTAAAGCGGTACGGGGTACTTTATTGCGTATTCTTTGGTCTGCAAGTGCTGCTCCTTGAACCGAAGGTAGTAGATCTCTTATCTTCTGCATGGTATCTACGGTTACAAGGATTGTTCCTGCTGATCGACCTTCTATTCTTTGTTCATCTCATAATCAAGGTCTTCAAGAAAGACTCCATGCTGTTCTATGAGAGCATCAGTGGAACCATTCATGCCATTTCCTGGCCGGAGAAGATGGGGTCCCAAACAGAGGATGTACCCCCAGTTTCTGTGAATTAGGGATTGTTCATAGCAATGGAAATTGATTACAATAGATGAAGCAACATAATCAGAGCAGAGGAGAGAATAGAATGACATCTAGCATAAATGTAAGCCTGCCAAGAAGCCATCCTGAAGCACTTGGCATAGACTCTAGGGCGATTGAACGTTTTCTTGCCACTATAAACAGCAGTGGAGTGGAACTACATAGCTTTATGTTGCTCCGGCACGGCAAGGTTGCCGCCGAGGGCTGGTGGAACCCCTACAGTGCTGATCTTCCACATGCGCTGTATTCAGTCAGTAAGAGCTTCACCTCAACCGCTGTAGGTTTTACTGTAAAAGAAAAGCTTCTGACGGTAGATGATCTTGTCATTTCATTCTTTCCAGAAGATCTGCCGGAGGAGATCACTCCTTATTTGGAACGGCTAGCAGTCAAGCACTTACTGATGATGGCTTCCGGACATACACAAGACACTACGGAGAGCATGAGCCAACAACCAGATGGTAACTGGGTCAAAGCTTTTTTCGGAGCCCCTCTGGAGAAAGAACCCGGCACTCATTTTCTTTATAATAACGGAGCTACCTATATGTTATCTGCCATTATCCAGAAGGTGAGCGGACAGAATCTACTTGACTATCTGAAACCCAGACTGTTCGACCCGCTTGGCATTGTTAATCCGGTTTGGGACACTTGTCCACGTGGAATCAGTGCAGGTGCGTTTGGCCTCAGTGTGATTACAGAAGATATCGCTAAGCTGGGACTCCTATACCTGCAGCAAGGAGTATGGAACGGAGAACGCCTTCTGGACGAAGAATGGATACAAGCGGCAACCACGAAGCAAATTGACAATGGGGATAACCCAGATAGCGACTGGAACCAAGGTTATGGCTATCAATTCTGGCAGTGTCGCCATCAAGCTTACCGTGGTGACGGCTTCTTTGGCCAGTTTTGCCTGGTTATGCCGGAGCAACAAGCCGTGATCGCCATTACAGGCGCACAAGGCGATATGCAGATGGTTCTTAACACGATCTGGGATCATCTGCTCCCAGCGATGGAACCTGAGCCGTTAGCTTCAAATGAGGCCGAAGCAGAACGGGTTGCTGTCCAATTAAGAAAGCTTGCCATTTCTCCACCCCATGGTCTGGATTTTTCGGAAAATGAGGAAATGATGAACGGGCAAATTTATAGATTGGAGGACCCGCATGGCTGGCAATCATTTTCTGTAACCTTCAACGGGAATGAAGCCGTGATTACAATGATCCACAAGGAAAATTCATACATCATTAGTGCCGGACGGAGTTCTTGGCAAGCAGGAAGAAGCAATCTCATAGAAGAAACTGATCTTAAAGTAGTTAGCTCCTTCACCTGGACAGACGCAGATACGTTTGAATACAGTATCCGGTTTATTGAAACGGCTATCCTCATCACAGTGGAAGTAAAAGTGGATGGACAAACCATTGCGCTGAAGGAAAAAGTTAACGTGGTTCCTGATACAGTTAATCGTGACGCCATAATCGGAAGAATATAGTTCTCCAACCTCCACTCTTCAAATTACACACAGGGCGCTCCGCACCATTGTACATGGCTGCTGGAACGCCCTTTTCTTATAACTCTTCAACAACCAGTGTGATCGGGCAATGATCACTGCCCAGTACATGAGATTCAATGCCTGCGGACACTAGCTGCGGAGCCAATCTGGACGAAGCCAGGAAGTAGTCGATACGCCAGCCGACATTCCGTTCTCTCACTTTTGGCATATAGGACCACCAGGTGTAAGCCTCCTCTAGCTCAGGATTAAAGGTTCTAAACGTGTCTATAAAGCCAGCGTTTAGAAGCTCTGTCATCTTGCCTCGTTCCTCATCTGTGAAACCGGAATTACCTCGATTAGACTTGGCATTCTTAAGATCGATATCCTCGTGGGCGACATTAAGATCACCGCATACGATGACCGGCTTGATGGCATCCAGTCCTTGCAAATAACTGCGGAAGCGATCCTCCCACTCTAACCGGTAATCCAGCCTAGCGAGATCACGCTTGGCGTTCGGAGTATATACGTTCACCAGATAAAAACCCCCGTATTCCAAGGTAAGTATCCGTCCTTCCGCTTCTTCATCGCTCTCCAATCCATATCGCACGCTAAGCGGCTCGACTTTGCTGAATACCGCCGTCCCCGAATAGCCCTTCTTCTGCGCATAATTCCAGTATTGGTGATATTCTTCATGCTGTTCCAGCGAGATTTGCCCTGCCTGCAGCTTGGTCTCCTGAACACAGAAAATATCGGCATCCATCTCTTTAAAGAAGTCATTAAAACCTTTGGTTACGCAGGCCCGCAGGCCGTTCACATTCCATGATACTAGCTTCATAATCTCATTTTCTCCATCTCTGTTGTTTTGGGTCAACCACTGATTCTAACTTATATAAGCCGAACTTAAGACTCGGTCGTCACTACGGTGGAATGTTTGGACTTCCGGCCGCTGTTGTCTCCAGATTTCTTTCAATTTTTCCGTTGGTTGCGGTGAAATCTGGAGACAGTCTATGCTTCCGATACGAGCTTTCCTGCGGAAAGCTTTCAGGCGGTCGCTTCGCTCCTACAGTTCCAAACTTCCCCCTTCGTTCCTTCTCCCTTTTAGTTTCTTTTTTTGTTCGGTTTATATAGATTCATTATTTTCGTTTTATTCATAGCCTACTGGAAAATCATGATACAATATAAGGACGAGTCAATATAATCTATGGAATACGTGAGGGATCAGAATTTCTATGAACGCACCAAGACTTTTAAGAGGCTTTAATTTTTTGTATTTTGCACTACTAGCGATGTTTATTCCCTTTCTTCCCGTTTATCTGGGCGAGCAGGGTCTGAACCCGGCCCAAATCGGATTTATAGTCGGAACCGGGGGCTTCGTCACGCTTATCGCTCAACCGTTGTGGGGGATGATCAGCGATAAAACAAAAACGGTCCGCAAGGTACTGTTGCTTCTGCTGCTGTTCTCCAGCGTTATCGGATATCTGCTATATGATTCTACCAGCTACATCTTGCTCGTCCTGTTCGCCATGTTGTTATATTTTTTCCTCATGCCGATTGATCCGCTGACTGAAAGCCTGAATTTCAGCATCGCCGAGGCTTCCGGGGTCAGTTACGGCTCCATCCGTACATATGGTGCGCTAGGGTATGGAGTGACCGCTCTGGTGACTGGTTATGTGATGTCTTATTGGGGGGCGCACAGCATCGCCTGGCTGTTTGCAGCCATTGGTGTAATCAGCTTTGCTATAAGTTGGATTATGCCTGATGCACCAGTCGCCAGCAAGCCTGTCACACTCAGCAGTCTCAAGCAATTCCTGAGCAACAAAGAGACCTTATTATTCCTGGTGCTGATCTTTATCTGCTCCGTTCCCGCCCGAATGAACGATATCTTCCTCGGTGTCTACATCAAAGAACTAGGAGGTAGCCCGGAACTGGTTGGACAAGCATGGTTCTTGGCGGCCTCCAGTGAAATTGCCGTGTTCGCCCTCAGTTTCTGGTGGCTGCGCAAGGGGAAGGAACTGATCATTATCACCATCTCGGCTGCTTTTTATTGTGTTCGCTTTCTCCTCTCAGCGTGGATTACCGATCCTCACTGGCTGGCCTACCTGCAAATTCTGCAGATCCTGACATTCCCGGTTTTCTACTCTGCCGCGATTCAGTATCTGTACCGAATTGTCCCAGTGGAGTGGCGGGCTACAGGTCAGACCGTCCTTGCCCTGCTGTTCTTCGGTGTCTCTGGTATTCTCGCCTCTTATGCAGGTGGAGCAATGTACAATACCTTTGGCGGCCAGACGCTATACTTGACCATTTCCATCATGTCCTTCCTGGGTATGACCGTCGGATTCCTGCTATACCGGGTGTACGGAAAGCGACCTCTCCGTGGTGAAAATGTTGCGTAGCTAAGTCGAATCACTTTATATTAGCCCTATTAAAATGTGCTTACCTCCTAAGTCATATAAGAGAGCATTGATAGATTTCCAGCATATCATATTCTATCAAAGCGCAAAGGAGGTCATTATAATAGCTATCCTATTACCGCAACAATCCTTTTCTCTGCAACCTGTCGTCGGCAAATCCTATTACGAGAATCTGGCTGGAGGCATCAATGCTGCTGTTACTGTACAGAACAATTCTGCTTTTCCTGTAGAGCTTGTTCTTACCCGTGTTAATGCACCGGTAGTCACTTACACAATTCCTGCTTTCAACAGTCTCACACTTTCCGTGAATAGACTACTCGTTGCCGGACTGTTAAGTACAGCTGCCGGAGCCGTATTCGGCACAATTGAAATCGCCACCTCCGATTTCTAACGCTTTACCGAGTATCCGCCCATACTCACCCATTGAATTCCCCCTCCTTGGCATCACTGACCGCACTTTGGTTGGTGATGCTTTTAAATATGAGGACCTAACTCTTGCTGCTCTAACAATTGCTTCAGCTTTGCTTCTGTATTAGAATCTCCTGCCGGCGTATAGATGCTACACCGTAGATCCGTAGTGCCGTGTACCTGAAGTGAGGTGAGATGAAAGAGCATTTTCCCGGCCTTGGCATGCCTGAATTCAAGCACCACATCCGGGGCCGTACTGACACGACTCTGCTCCCAAAGCTCGTTAAAATCAGGATGTGTGTCTTTCATTTCCGCGATAAAATCATCGTACCATTGATCCTCCACATACTGTCCGTAGTAGGCACGGAAGATGGACAAGTAGCCACTCACGAACTGCTCCCAATTCACTGCGAGACGCTGAAATTCCTTGCGGACAAATAACAGCCTAATCATGTTCCTTTCTTCAGCAGGCAGCTTGGAAAAATTGAGAAATACATGCGCTGCTGCCTCATTCCAGCCGACAATCCCGCAGCGCCGATCCGAAATAATCGTCGGGCAATACTTCAGCTCCTGCAGAATCTTCTGCAAGGATGGGCTGATGGCTGATGGCTCCTCCTGCGGAAGCACAGGGCTTCCGGTTCCCGTCTCCAAAGCCAGCGCGAACAAATACTTTCGTTCATCCTTGGTCATCTGTAGTGCTGCCGCTATACAGTCCAGTACGGACGAAGAGACCTTAATATCCCGCCCCTGCTCCAGCCAGGTATACCAGGTACTACTGACGCCTGCCAGTTGGGCGACCTCTTCTCTCCGCAGGCCCGGCGTACGCCGCCTTGATCCCTCAGGTAGTCCCACGGAAGACGGCGAAATGGCCGCCCGGCGCGCTTTAAGAAAATCGGACAACGCCTGAAGTCTCGTCTGATTGGACATACTGTTAATCCCCTCCTTAACACTGAATTTATTATATCACTGATTATACTAGGATAAACTACAACTTGTAATAGGATATTGAAAATGAAAAAATAAACCTACACTTTATTTGGGAGGTTGCATTATGGAACGCGTAGTTATAACAGGCATGGGATTAATCTCGCCGCTAGGAAATTCGGTGGAGGAATTCTGGAATGGTTTGGTTCAGGGGCAATCTGGCATCACGCAGATTACTTCTTTTGATACATCGGCCTTTAAGAGCAAAATTGCGGGGGTGGTACATGACTTCGATGCAGAGGCCAGGTTTGGCCGCAAGGAAGCCCGGCGAATGGATCGATTCACTCAGTTTGCACTGGCCGCCGCTGAGGATGCCTGGAAACATTCCGGGCTTGAGCTTGACCAGATTGACCGCGAACGACTGGGCGTGTACGTAGGCTCTGGGGTCGGAGGCATCCAGACCCTGATGGAGCAGGAAGCTGTATTGAAAACACGCGGCCCGCAGAAGGTCAGCCCGACCCTGATCCCCATGCTGATCTCCAATATGGCGGCAGCAACAATCAGCATCAAGCTCGGTGCACAGGGACCTACATTATCCCCGGTTACAGCATGCTCCATCGGCAATACTGCGATCGGGGAGGCGTTCCGCCTGATCCGTTACGGGGGCGCCGATGTCGTAATTTCTGGAGGCTCCGAGGCTGCTATTACAGAAATCGCGCTGGCCAGCTTCGGTAATGCCACTTCGCTATCCACGCGCAATGACGAACCAGCCAAGGCCAGCCGCCCCTTTGACGGCAGCAGGGATGGCTTTGTCATCGGTGAAGGCGGAGCGATCGTCATCCTCGAATCTCTCTCACACGCCCTGCGTAGAAACGCCGTCATCTACGGTGAGGTTATTGGTTATGGCGCCAGCTCGGATGCCTATCATATGGTCGCCACCCATCCCGAAGGCATTGGTGCCTATCAGGCTATGAAGCTGGCCCTTGCCGAAGCAGGGATTCAGCCGGAGGATGTGGACGTGATTAGCGCACATGCCACCAGCACCCTTGTCGGCGACCGCTCCGAGACTATGGCGATCAAGAAACTGTTCGGCGAAGCCGCTTATCGCATCCCGATCACGGCGAATAAATCCATGACTGGACATGCCCTAGGTGCCGCTGGTGGCCTGGAAGCCATCGCCCTGATCAAAAGCCTTCAGGATGGTATCATCCCTCCTACCATCAACCAGGAAACACCTGATGAAGTCTGCGATCTGGACTATGTACCAAATACAGCGCGCAAGGCGGATCTGAACCTCGGAATCTCGAACTCCTTCGGATTTGGCGGTCATAATGCAGTCATCGTGGTTCGTAAATACGAGGACTAAACTGACCAGATGAATCCTTGGGTATCATATCTAAAAACCCCTCAGAATCGCACACTTGCGATAACTGAGGGGTTTTGTGGTTGTTGTCCTACTCGTATACCGTAGTAAAGGCTTGCTCCACTTGTGGCAAAATTTGATCCCACTCCGCATCCGGGAGTTTGCTGACCGTCACGAAGTCACGAATGCCGAAGATATTATCAATACCTTCAATCGCCAGCAGCGCTTGTGCCAACGGGTGCTCTGTCGCGTCTCCCCTTTTTAAGGATGTGCTCGAGGGTCCTTCAAAGATAGTTTGGTTGGTGTTGATTTTAACCGAATTGGGATTAGGTGTGTTCTGAACATTGATTTGAATAGACATGGTACCACTCTCCTTCACAAGCCATTGTAGCACGGCTGTCCTGAATTGCCCAATTTGCGCACTTTTTCGAAAGGTCCCGTCCATTTCTGAACCCATCCCCCACCGTCTTTAGCCTTAATTCTGACGAACTCGAAGTATTCCTGCCCAATCCAGAGATTCATTCACGACCAAGTGATCAATTTTCAAAGAATCACCTCACCTGGAATGATTTCTTTTGGTAAAATATTATAATTTAAGTGTATCAGAGGCTGCCGCTATTGAGAACTCGAGGACTACAGCTAACTTTCTCCTAAAAATACAAAAACCGGGCCGCTACAGCGACCCGATTACTATATAAGCCCCTTGCAGGACTTAAGCATTGCTATTAAAGTTAACTTGTACAGCTATATGTTACAGAACTACGCCTTCAACCAAGACAGGCTGCTCATACGTGTTCTTCAGAACGCGTTGTCTATTCTTCACCACATCAGGCGGTTCTACAGCAGGCGCCATCGGGTGCAGCAGCCAGGACTTCACGAAATGCGTATCTGATACTTTGTAAAGTGGTGGCTCTTTCTCCATGTCAATCTGCATAGCATACGTACTGCGCAGGGCAAACGCATCGCCCTTAGGCGGTTTGATCAGATCGGGAGGTGTTCCCGGAATCGCGGTTAGCAGAGAGCCTTTGCTCTCCAGACTTGGCATCGAAGCCAACAGACCCCAAGTGTACGGATGTCTCGGATCATAGAAAATCTCTTCCGCAGTACCTGTCTCAACAATCTGTCCAGCATACATCACGGCAACCCGGTCGGCCATTCTGGCAACGACCCCGAGATCATGGGTGATAAAGATAATCGCAGTACCAATCTTCTTCTGCAGATCCTTCATCAAATCCAGAATTTGTGCCTGGATCGTTACGTCGAGTGCAGTCGTTGGCTCGTCCGCAATCAACAATTTAGGGTTAGCTGCCAGTGCCATCGCAATAACGACACGCTGACGCATCCCGCCACTGAATTCATGTGGGTACTGCTGGAACCGTTTCTCCGGGGAAGGAATTCCCACAAGCGAGAGCAGTTCAATACCACGTTTAATTGCGGCTTCCTTGGTGATCTTCTCGTGCTTGAACAGCACTTCTGTAATCTGCTTACCAACCTTCATCATCGGGTTGAGCGAGGTCATCGGGTCCTGGAAGATCATGCCGATCTCCTTACCACGAATCTTCTGCATTTGCTTCTGAGACTTGCTGATTAATTCCTGTCCATCGAACAGGATCTGTCCGCGCTTATAAGTACCCTGTGGTTCAGGTACGAGCTTCATTACGGCTTGTGAGGTTACACTCTTGCCAGAACCGGATTCACCGACAATCGCAAGTGTCTCGCCTTTATCTACATGGAAGCTAACACCCCGGATGGCTTGTACTTCTCCACCACGTGTGTTGAATGAAATCGCTAAGTCTTTTACCTCTAATAGGCGCTCCATCTTATCACGTCACCCTCTCAATTTCCCGAAAATTATGATAAAAAATCTCATTCCACGATGAGCAATAAGTATAATTTTATCTAGTTTTATAGCCCTACGTCAAGCGTTTTCTGAAATTAACAGGTGTTCAATTTTTATTTCAGCTTCTCCTTTGAAGAAGTCCTTGTTAAGATAAGAACGAGCTATGTCAATAGCTATTCCCCAATTCAACCAACGAAATGAGGTAACGTCATAATGATGATCAAACCGAGAACGCGCGGCTTTATTTGCACAACAGCCCATCCCGAAGGCTGCGCTGCTCAGGTGGCGGAGCAAGTGGAGTATATCACCTCACAGCCGCCGATCAACGGCCCGAAAAAGGTCCTTGTGATTGGAGCCTCAGCCGGATACGGGCTTGCTTCGCGTATTGCTGCAGCCTTCGGATCGCAAGCAGCCACCATTGGCGTCTACCGCCCCAGCACGGCGAGCGACACCCGTACGGCTTCGGCTGGCTGGTACAATTCCGCTGCTTTTGAACAGCTTGCGGCTGACGCCGGCCTTCAATCCTACAGCATCACTGGAGATGCGTTTACCGACGAGACAAAGGCTAGAACCATTGAACTGATCCGCAGCGAGCTGGGACAGGTCGATCTCGTTGTCTACAGTGTAGCCACTTCGCGGCGAACTGATCCCGCCACTGGCATTACACATACGTCTGTACTAAAACCTGTTGGCCATGCATATACCAACAAGACTGTCAATTTTCATACCGGAGAAGTCGGCCTCGTGACCCTTGACCCCGCAGCCGAAGAAGAATTGGACGCTACAGTAACGGTAATGGGCGGTGACGATTGGAAGCTGTGGATCACTGCCCTTGACGAAGCCGGTGTACTCGCTGACGATGCCGCGACTGTAGCCTTTTCTTACATCGGGCCTGAGCTAACCCGTGCCATCTATCGCGATGGTTCCATCGGGAGAGCCAAGGATCACCTCGAGGCAACTGCCAAAGAAATGAATGCCCAGCTCACACCACGTGGCGGAAAAGCCTATGTAGCCGTCACAAAGGGATTGGTCACGCAGTCTAGCTCCGCTCTTCCTGTCGTCCCGCTGTACATTTCCTTACTTTATAAGGTCATGAAAGAGCAAGGGCTTCACGAAGGTTGCATTCAGCAGGCCTATCGGCTGCTCTCAGATCGTCTGTATGCCCCAGAAGGCACACCCGTGGATACAGAAGGCCGTATTCGCTTGGACGATCTGGAGATGCTCCCTGCGGTACAGGAGACAATAGCCCAGCTATGGGACGAGATCAGTACAGAGAATATCTACGAGCTATCTGACCTTCAAGGGTACCGGCGTGAATTTTTCCAGCTGTTCGGTTTCGAGACAAAGGGCATAGATTATGAAGCTGAATCCAATCCCATTGTCAGTGTTCCCAATATTCGCTAACCATTTGCACAATCTATCTTTAAAAATACATCAAACAGGCCGAAATCCTCACTTCAAGGGGATTCGGCTTATCTAGGGTCACCATGTAATACTATAAGATCTAGACCACTGAACCCGTCTCTTCTTTACCGCAAAATATTGTCCAACCCTGAACGAAATTATCTTGCGTCCATTTCACATGGCCTTGATCCTCATATTTCCGTGAATAGCATTCGATGACCATAATGAGATCAAAGTAGAGATCATAGAGCTTATTGCGCGCACGTTGGTTTGGACTATCTATTGTCATCCCATACCCTTGATAAAAAGCGGGAGAATTCTCGTGACGTCTACAGTAGTATTCAATCAGTTCATCACCCCACAGTGCCCGCTCCCAGTCGATAATCGCTGTAATTATCCCGTCTTTTACGAAGACATTGCCGTTCCACAGATCCCAGTGCACCAGTCTGGGCTGAGTGACTTCATCGAGAGCTGGAAGCTGTGTATTTATTTTCTCCCTAATCTCCGCATAAGCAACCGGCAGCCCTACGCCTAGTCGCTCGCCATCTTGCAGCAGATTGTCTATCATGACGCCAAAAGTTGCACGCCATGTGCTTGTCTGGCCGCTCCTCACCTGATGAAAATAGCCAAAGTGTTCCCCCTTGACCTCGTTAATGCACCTGTTATATCGCCCAATCTGTGTCTCTATCGCTTCCCTCTCCTGTGGAGAGAGACCTTCCTTGATTTCGTTGTATGGTTGTCCCTCGATCTTCTCCATAAAAAAATAAGGATACGGGATAAGCTTCAGACTCAGATCATAGCTGAACACCTCCGGCACTGGCACAAGTCCAGTGACGCGGATCAGCCGAAGCGCTTCAACTTCGGTGCGCATAATATCTTTTTCACAGCTTAACGTCTCCGCTTCCGCCGACGGTGCAACCTTCAGAATAACGGATCTGCCGTCGTTTAATTCCAGATCATACCCTGTGTTGAACATGCCTGCGGTCAGCTCTGTTACCCGGTTGATGGCTGTCGCCGCGCCAAATGCTGACTTGACGAGAAGATCCAACTGCACATCGTTTAATTTTGGCTTGATTACGCTCTCCATGAAATAACCACCCTTATTATCTATCATGCTGCAAGCATCTATTGAAAAATGCCTTCGCCACAGCAGAAAACCGCCAGCAACTGGCGGCTTCTTGGAGGGAAATTTGCTATGTTTTATATTCTACAGCTATTGATGATTACACCCACCACATATCGGCCAATGGTTCCTCGATCAGAACTTGACGAAGGTTGTCAACGGCTTTAGAGAAGCCTTCTTCTACCGACATCAGACCGTCTTCGTGTTCAATACTCACTACATAATCATAGCCTACCAGACGCAGCGCGCTGATGATGTCCGCCCAGGTCTTCACGTCATGACCGAAACCAACGGAACGGAACTGCCAAGCACGATCAAGCATATTGGTGTAAGGCTGCATGTCCGTCAGTCCGTGCATGTTCACGTTCACCGGATCAATGACGGTATCCTTAGCGTGGAAGTGATGAATCGCGCCTTGGCGTCCAAGAATGTGAATCGCTTGTACAGGATCGATGCCTTGCCACCACATATGGCTTGGATCAAGGTTCGCTCCGATGACTTCGCCTGCCGCTTCTCTAAGACGAAGCAGTGTAGCCGGAGTATGTACGGAGAAACCGCCATGCAGCTCCAGACCGATCTTCACATCATGCTGAGCGGCAAAAGCGCCCGTTTCTTTCCAGTAAGGGATCACCTTATTCTCCCACTGCCAGGTCAAGATCTCTTGGTAGTCATTCGGCCATGGGGCCACCGGCCAGTTCGGATATTTCGCATCTTCATGGTCGCCAGGACAGCCGGAGAACGTGTTGACTACTGGAACGCCCAGCTTTTGAGCCAACTTCACAGAGTTCACGAAGTCCTCGTGATCCTTGCGGGCCAGTTCTTTTTGTGGATGCAGCGGGTTGCCGTGACAGCTCAGAGCGCTGATCGTCAGTCCGCGTGACTCCACTGCGTGCTTAAATTCTTTTAATGCTGTCTCATTCTCAAGCAGCAGTGCCGGATCGCAGTGGCTATTACCCGGGTTGCCCCCAGTGCCAATTTCCACGGCTTTTAATCCTTTGGATGCTACATAATCCAATGCATCTTCCAGCTTGCGTCCGCCGAAGAGAACCATAAATACGCCAAGTTTCATGATATGCCACCTCTCTAAATATGAGAAAATTTTAGTTTAGTACCAAAGATTCATACGTATCAAAATCCGTTACCGCTTGCTTAGTCCGGCTGGATTCAAAAATCGCTTCAATCAGCTTCAACACACGCATTGCTTCCGTATTTTTGACAATAGGCTCTGCAATTCCTTCAATAACATCTGCAAAGTTGTCGTAGAAGCCAGAAGACATCGTGTACGGTGACGGCAATGCTTCGGTTATGGTCGCACCCTCAGAAGGAGGCGCCATAGTCTTAGTTAAGCCTACGCCTGCCTGAATTGGCTTCGGTTCAACCTTAACTGAATCATGGTTTCTGGTCACAACTCTTCCAGCTAATGACCAATCCTCGATGATGGCCGTCCCTTCAATCCCTTTAACATACCATCTTGGCAGTTGGATGAAGTTCGTCGTTCCCACTTCTACCGTTGCAATTACGCCGTTCTCGAATTGCAGGTACGCTTCGAAGCCATCATCCACCTCGTCGCCGAGGATAAAGCTCAAGCGGCTAGACACACTACTGATTTTACTATCGATGAGATAGAGCAATTGGTCCAGCAAATGTACGCCCCAGTCCAGCAGCATTCCGCCGCCGTGAGCTTCCAGATGACGCCAGTCGCCCGGGATACCATTGGCTCCATGAACACGGGATTCGACCTGGAATAGTTCTCCGATTGTGCCCTTGGCATGCATTTCTTTGATCACCAGGAAGTCTTCATCCCAGCGTCTGTTCTGATTCACCATCAACACACGGCCGGTTTCCTTGGAGACAGCGATCATTTCTTCAAATTCCTGACTATTCATCGCCACCGGCTTCTCGCAGATGACATGTTTACCTGCCCGCAATGCTGAGATAGCTATGTCTTTGTGCACATCGTTAGGCGTAGCAATCAGGATTACCTCAACCGACGGATCGGCTAGCACCTGATCAAAGCTTGCATAAGAGGTATAGCCTGCTTCAACGGAGGCTTTGCGGCGATCTTCCAGAAGATCAAAAGTTCCTGTAACTTCCAGACGGCTGTTATTTTTGATCAATTTACTATGATAACTGCCCATGCCTCCGAAGCCAACAATAACCAGAGAATGTTTGTTTGCGCTCATCGTTTCCACACCTGCTTTTAATTGAAGTAGTGTTACTTTTGATTGTATTAATTATCGGATGTTCCGTCAAAATATACCGCACGACCCGTACGGGCCGACTCATAAACAGCTTCCAGAATTTGCGTAACTACAAATGCCTGCTCCGGCTTCACAACTGGCTCTTTATCTTCTCTGATTGCTTCCAGCCATAGACGCGCTTCACGGTCGGATGCATCCTCTTGGCCGCCGCTATAGAAAGCTACGCCTCCAGAAGACAAGTCTACTTTAGTCTCATACAGACGTCCGCCACGGTCGCCGTTAATGCGCAGACCATTCGTCATATCCGCACCAGCTTCTGTTCCTGCCAGCAAAGTTTTAGCTTCTCCGTACTCAGCAACGTTTAGTGCCCAGCTGGATTCTAGCACAATGGTAGCACCATTCTCCATCGTAATGAATCCGAAGGCAGAGTCTTCAACCTTGAATTCTTCTGGGTCCCACTGACCAAAAGCATTACCGGCATCCTTGCGGTCACCCAGCTTGTGGAAGGTAGAGCCAACAACACTACGTGGTTTGTAGTTATCCATCATCCACAACGTAAGGTCAAGGGCATGAGTACCGATATCAATAAGAGGTCCGCCGCCTTGCTTCTCTTCATCAAGGAATACACCCCAGGTAGGAACTGCACGACGGCGCAGCGCAATCGCTTTGGCGAAATAAATATCGCCCAGTTCACCGTTCTCACACATCGCCTTCAGATACTCGCTATCAGAGCGGTAACGGTTCTGGTAAGCGATAGACAGCTTCTTGCCTGTACGTTTGGCTGCATCCAGCATTTCTTGCGCCTGCGCAGTAGTCTTCGCCATAGGCTTTTCACACATAACGTGGTTGCCAGCTTCCAGGGCAGCTACCGTAATTTCGGAGTGGCTATCATTTGGTGTACAAACATGAACAACATCGAACCCTCCGTCCTTCAACATTTCACGGAAATCGGTATATACAGCAGCGCCTTCGGCACCGTACTTCGTAGCAGCCTCCTGAGCGCGTTCTTCAATAATATCGCAAAAAGCTACCATTTCAGCGTCAGCCTGACGTGACAAGCTTGGCATATGTTTACCGTTCGAGATGCCTCCGCACCCGATAATTGCAATTTTCAACTTGTTAGACATTTATATTTCCCCCTTGATTTGCGTATGCTTTTACCCAGTTCAAACTGTCTGTTACACTTTCAAACGCTGGACGGCTACAGTAATCCTGTTCTACAACGGCCCATTCCACACCCGCTTGCTCAGCTGCTTTCAAGATCGCAGTCAAGTTCACTTCGCCTTCGCCCAGTACAACCGTTTCCGGTGAACCATCTTCGCGTTTCTTCACATCCTTAAGATGGATGATTGGCAGTCGACCTGCATATTTGTTGATGTACTCTACCGGATCGTAGCCGGCAAAATGCACCCAACAAGTATCAAGTTCAGCTTGAAGCAGATCAGCCGGAACTTCATCGAACAGATAGTCCCAAGCCGTACGACCTTCCACTTGCTCGGTAAATTCAAAATCATGGTTATGATATGAAAGAACAGCGCCGTGTTCTTTGCATTGTTCACCGATCACCCGCAGGTTGGCCGCAACATCTTCCCACTTCCGGTCTTCTTCATTAAGGTACGGAACAATGAGGTTCGGATTACCGATATGCAGATTGAAAGCTACTTCCTGTTTTGCATCCTTAATCATGGCATCGTATGGGCGATGTGCCCCTAATGCAACCAGTCCGGTCTCATCCAGCAGTTGCTTCACTTGTTCAGCCGTACGTCCAAAGTAATTGTAGAATTCCACGCCACGGTAGCCCAGGGCTGCCACTTTACGGACGGTACCTTCGAAATCCTGCTCCAGTTCTTCTCTCAGCGTATACAGCTGAAGACCAATCTTCAACATAGTCTAATCACTCCAATTGGGTTAGGGTTAACTTCTGCTGCAATCTTCATTCAGGATACCAAATTATGGAGAGTATCCGAATTAACGACATGAACAATAGGGTCATGTATAAAATGAGGACATTATTACCATATTTTTGAACTAAAAATACGAAATGTCCTTTTTCAGGCTACAGCGCCCTAATTCAGCCTTCTGTGTTCAATTTCTTTCTCTTGAACCTAGCTACATGGTAATATGAGAGCGTTTATAATAAAATGAATAATATGATTTGAACATGAACAATTTGGTTATCATTTAAAAAACATTGGAGGACTAATGATACAAGCAGCTGACTGTCACGTACTATCCGCGGGTTTTTCTTTTCACCGCAAACCGTTCCGTATGTCGTTAAGCCAGGGGATCCAGTATTACCTTATTCGTCTCCAGAGCGAAGGCCGGTGCCGTGCTCTGATCGACGGAATAATCTCTCCGGTGGAGCCGGGCGATATTATGCTGTTCACGCCTACCGCTCCCTACAATCTCATCATCGACGAAGAGGAATTTTCTCCGGGCAAACCGCGTATCGAAAGTGGGGATTATCACATTTATTGCGGAGGGAGTTGGATTGAGGAATGGTGGTACAGCAGAAAACGTCCGGATAAGGTCAGTGTGCCGCTGAGCGACAACTTCCTGGGGTTATTCCGCCAGCTCGTGCTGGAGCAACGCCGCCAATCGGACTTTTCACCGGAAATCTCATCTTGCTATCTGCAAATCGTATGTATGGAAATTGACAGGCTGACGACCGAGCAACCAGCCGTTAGCCCCAAGGGGTTTCTGGCGTACCGTATGAAGCAATATGTAGAAGAGCATGCCGCCTTGCCGTTCAAACTAGAAGATGTAGCCAGTCATGTCGATATCTCTGTCTCACGGGCCGTCCACCTGTTCAAGGAAGCCTTCGGGACGAGTATTGTCAAATACCTGAACGACGTCAGACTGGAAATGGCGCGGGAGCGCATTACGTTCAGTCCGATGCCACTGGAGCATGTGGCGGAGACCTGTGGTTTTGCCAACTATACTTATTTTCACCGGATTTTCCGGAGCCGATTCGGCATGTCGCCGAAAGAGTACCGGGCTCACAGCAGATCTCAGATTTAGGCTGCGACGTCTATACAGTGTGAACTTAAAAATCTAACATCCCCAAAATTGCCCAACAAAAAAGGAGCGCCATCATGGAAGATCCGCTCCTTATGTTTTATTTTGTTCAATTGCTGACGTTTGGTCGGGGTCACCCGTTCGTGCTGTGAAATTGCGCTGTAGTCTTCATTGGTTCTGCGTTGGTTGACATTGCTCCAGATTCCCGCGCGCTCTGCTTTCAATAATGCTTTTTTTGTTTTTGTGCGTGCCATGCTGCGCCACTCTCCTGTTCAATATAATCATGTGATTTCCGGTACTCCTTAAGTTTAACACACTGTTAGGGAATACACAGCAGGCTAGCGGATTGCAGACATGGTAATAAATAGTTTAAAAAGTTGTATACTTAACCTCACCTGGCTCAAGTTTCCGGATGGACAGCAGGTTGCACAGCAGAACTACCGGATCATTCACGAATTTCTGCACGGTGTAAGTGATGACTACAGCATCTCCTGTCTCCAGCGAACTGATCTTCGGCTGTAGACCTTGCTTGAACTGCAAGGCTATCGGTTCACCGTATACCGAAACTTCAACCGTATGACCGTCTGCCTGCCCTTCATAGACGGCATGTACAGTCTTTTTAATCAAAGGTGTTCGCTCACGCGAAGCGGTTTTTTCCTGACTTTTAACAGATGTGCTACCCTGAGCCGGTTGGGCAAAAGCTACTTGACCGAACAGGGACACAAACAGGATAGACACTATCAACGTAAGCGCCACAATATGTTTTGAACTGCGCTTGCTTATGGCAAACTTCTTGAAGTTCTTTGTATTCATAGCTGCACCTCTTCTGTATGGCGTATTGTATCTTTCATATAACCGCAATAGCCATTTTTCAAACGAAGGGACAAGCTTTCTGGTGTCTACGGCTTAGTATATTATAGTATTTAGAATATGCTTTTATACCACTATGAGGAGAGAATTACTATTTCAAAAAATAGACTTGTCTTACGGTATTCTTGTTATAAATCATGGGGTTATATTACTTAGAACAAATGGCAGGCAGCAATTAATCCATAGAATCGGAGGAACAAAGATGAAATACGAGGTTGTGCATGAAGGTGGATCTGGACCCGGGTGAAAGTGTCAAGGCTGAGATGGGTGCGATGGTAGCGATGTCACCAAACGTGGAGCTGCGGGGGACCGTGGACGGCGGACTTATGAAAGGGCTAGGGCGAATGCTGAGCGGAGAAAAGTTCTTCTTTCAAGAGCTGACAGCTACACGGGGACACAGTGAAGTGCTGCTCTCGCCGAGGTCAATCGGAAATGTGCAAGCTTTTGAATTGGATGGCTCGTACCGATTGCTCGTGCAAAAGGACGGATTCCTTGCTGGAACGCAAGGTATCCAGGTCAGCACCAAGATGCAAAATCTGACCCGCGGTCTCTTTTCCGGTGAAGGCTTTTTTATTGTTGAAATCAGCGGCAGGGGCACCGTCTTCCTCTCTTCCTTCGGCGCCATTCATCCCATCCATCTGGGACCTGGAGAAGAAATAATCATAGACAACGGACACCTCGTGGCCTGGCCGGATTATATGGATTACAAAATTGAAAAAGCCGCATCCGGCTGGCTGAACAGCATCACCAGTGGGGAGGCCTTCGTCTGCCACTTCCGCGGGGAAGGTGTGATTTTCGTACAGAGCAGAAATCCCAGCAGCTTTGGAAATTGGATCAAATCTTTTGTACCTACCCGGGGTTAATGCACTGATATATAGCAACACAAAAAGCTGTCATGAAATCATGGCAGCTTTTTCTTAGACCATTAGACTGTCCAAATGATAGGCAACCAGCCGGGTCATCTCCTCCGGGGTCAATTCTTCCGGATGAAGAATATGGTGGACTACTAAACCATCTACCATGGCATGGAGTCGTTTGCTCTCCAGTTCCAAGTCTACTCCCTTCTTCAGCAAATTACGTTCGCAGAGATAATGAATCAGTCCCCGAAAACACTCATATAACTCGTTGTGTACCTTCAGTTTCAGTTCCCGCGCAGATGCCGCTACAGACCCGCCTACAAAAGCAAGCCAGACTTCTGCTTCCACACGCCGCTCCTCATCCAGCGGTAGCAGTTCACCAATTAACATCTCTGCGTTACACCGGGGATCATCTGAAAATGTCATACTCCGAATACGTTCTCCTGCCCGCTCCGACACCAGTCTCATGGAAAAGGCCAGTAGCTCGTCCTGGGTGACAAAATAATGCCGCAATGATCCCAGCGACATTCCAGATTCTTTAGCAACATTCCGCACAGACACGGCTTCCAAGCCCTCCCGGCGTATAATACGCCAGGCAGCTTCTGCAAGCAGCCTCCGACGTTCATCATGATTCACTATTTTAGGCATGACCCGATTATAACACAGTTGTATTAAATAATAGAAACATGGTAAACTCAACTCATAATTTAGTACAATCGTATTATAAAAGGAGGGTTGAGGCATGATCACTGCTTTTATCATCGGCTGCGAGATCGCCTTTTGGGTATTTGTGCTGGCTGGTTTAGTCTTTCGGTATGTATTGAAGAAGAGTAAAATAGGTGGAGCGCTCCTGATTTGTACTCCCATCGTGGATCTGGCTTTAATCCTGGCTACGATTCTCGACCTGCGGTCCGGCTCCACTGCCACCTTCGCACATAGTCTCGCCGCCGTATATATCGGGACTTCCATCGCCTTCGGACATGCAATGATCGCCTGGGCGGATAGCCGATTCGCCTACCGCTTTGCCGGCGGGCCGAAGCCTATAGCAAAACCGAAACACGGAGCCGTGCATGCCCGCAATGAACGCAAAGGCTGGTTTAAGCACCTGTTCGCCTTCTTAATTGGCTGCGCAGCGCTATACCTCATGATTCTCTTCGTGGGTGATCCAGCCCGAACCGGGAGTCTGTCAGACACAATCCGATTCTGGGCAATAGTGCTGATCATCGATTTTGCTATCAGCTTCAGCTACACGCTCTGGCCGAAGCAGGCCAAAGGCAACGTGGATAAGAACTTCTAATTGGATAACTTCTAAAGACAATTCAGGTTGTAATAAACCCTATAAACCGGAGTCATTGGTTTAGTTAAAATCAGAATATAGCATTTTTATAGGCGGACGATACTAATCATTTAATCCCTTACCATTAAGAATGTGCTGCATATGTTTTTCAACCCTAGCCGTTCGAGTCTTGGATTGTTTAGCTTCAGAGAAATGAAGAATGTATGCTCTTTGCCGTCCAGGCGTCAATGCTTCAAAGGCATCTTTCAAGGCAGGCATTTCAGCGAATTTATTCTGCAATTCTTCTGGAATGGTGTATTCTGTGTTCTTTTTTAATTCCACTTCCAAACCGGACTTTTCAACTTCGACGGCTTCAATAATATAGGCTTTTATAATGGTTTCTATATCAACTATTTCTTGAATATTGGTGAACCGAATCTGGCGTGCCGCCTGTACATTCTCCGTTTGTTGGATTAGAATGCCATGCGCATCCTTTAACAAGGCACCTTTATGAAATAGCAGTGCACAATAGTCTTTAAATCCATGGATTAAAACTATGTTTTTATTCTCATGCGTGTAGCAAGGATGCATCCACTTATATTCTTCGGTCAACCCGCAGTCAAGGATGATATTTCTCAACTTCTCATATTCTTCTTTCCACTTTTTAGCTTTATCTAAAAATTCATCAACCTTAGGATTCGTTCTACTAGTTGTCATTAAGTAACACCCTTCTTCTAATAATATTGTGTTTGCAAAATAAGATTCTAAAGCAACAGTAGTGCTTGTCTTCAAGAAACACCTCCAAACAACTAATCAGGAGTGACAACTAAATGAAGCTTCAAATTCACAATGAAACAAATAGTGAGCATCAGTCTTATATTGAGAATAAAATGTTCGAGTTCAATATGATGCATTTTCCTGACGACTTAAAAGGCAGATATCAAGTGGTCAATCTATTCCTGAAGGATGAAGATGAGCAAATCTATGGGGGACTTGAATTAGGATTTGAAGTGTTCGGCACTCTTGAAAATGCAGGCAGACACACCCATTATTATCTCAAAAAGGACATTTAAGTCCATCTTGTTGCCCACTAAAAAAAGCGGGGTTGCCCCCGCTCCTGACTCATCGTGCCAGTTATTGTCTGAATTCACCCAGAATGGACTGGCTTTAAGTTTGTCTTTAAACAGCCTTCTTCTCCTTGTCCCGCTTGCAGCCCGTATGCTTGCAGGTCCCATACGTACCCTTGAAATCCAGGCGATGATCAGTAACCGTGAAGCCGTATTCACGCTCCAGCCTCTTCTCCAGATCCAAGAGCCAATCGTCCTTGATCTCTTCGAGTCTACCGCAGACATGGCAAATCATATGATGGTGCATATGGGCATGCGTGTCGTCACGCAGATCATAACGGGCCACGCCGTCACCGAAGTTCATTTTCTCAACGATATGCAGCTCAGACAACAGCTCCAGCGTACGATATACCGTTGCCAGCCCCAGATGCGGATAGCTGTTTTTGACCAGCATATACACTTCCTCCACACTGAGATGTTCCTTCTCGTTATCCAGCAAGACCTGGACTATGGCTTCGCGTTGACGCGTTAATTTATACTTGTGTGCTGCAAACTGCTGGCTAATATTTTCAATTGGATTCATAAGTTTCCCGCCTTTCCGAAACGAATCAGCACCTGCACTCCCTTGAGACGATGCTGTTCCCAAACCATCAAACCTTAAATAGTAATCGTTACGATATGAGCATAACAAATTTACCATCACTTGAAAAGAGTCTAAATCTATTATAACATCCTTGTCCAGTGTTCCAAAACCTTATACAAATCAAAAATATTTTTCCGCATATGGTGCAAGCGCCCAATCAGATATAAGCCCAGCCCCCATACTTTATATAGACGGGTGTAATCTATATAAAGGAGGATGGTGAAGATGTCGCAATTGGTACGAAAGAAATCCCGGCCTCATGTCACCGCTTTTGTTTTACGCAAAACTGCCAGGGCCATGTTACCGTTCTATACAAAAATCGCCAAGGACGATAAGTTCGCCCGGCAGTGGTCAAAAGCGGTCGTTACAGCGAATCTCAACCTTATCGGTGATCTGTTGGCAAGAATCCCCTCACTGGCTGGAAATCAGAATTATGGAACGAATGCCATCGGCTACTTTATTTCTTTTCCCTTCACGCCGCCTGTCGGCTATTATACGAATGGAACCACGATCCCACCGGGACTGGTCCAATTTACTTTTAATACAAAAGCCCACCGCTACATTGCCCGTGCCTTACTCCCCTTCTATCGAAAGCTGGCTACGAACTGCCATTTTGCCAAGGCATTGGCATACGCAATCCGCCGCAAAGATCAGAGAACCGTGAAGTGTATGGTCAGAAAGCTCGTGAAGAGTGATGCCCTGCGCTCTGTAAACATCGAAGACAGCGGAATAGCCCTTTTATTCAGGACGCCGTTCAGTAGGTATCCTTACCGCAATCTGCTTTTTCGTGAATCCTATTAATTTGATCTGCAACCTTTCCAATCATTGCCTCGTCAAAGGGAACAAGCAATGGCCAAGTGGCCAATCCAATGACAAGGTGGAATCCACATGAATTTGAAAAAAAGCGCATTTGCAGCGATGGCTACAGTAACTCTTCTCACCTTCTCCTTCGGGAGTCAAGTTTTTGCCGCAGAGACTAACTTCAAGGATCTTGATTCCGTAGCTGGCAAAGAAAAAATTATTTCCCTTAAAGATCAGGGCCTGATCAAGGGAATTACAGAGACTTCCTTCCTGCCTGCTTCGAAAGTAACCGTTGCCCAAGGCGTACAATTCATTGCTGGAGGCCTTCAGCTCAGCCTGGCCGCGATTGATTTCAATATTGCTCCCAAGGCCAGCGGTCTGTTCACCAATGTGAAGGACAATGCCTGGTACGCAGAAGCTTTCATTAATGCGCACTACAATCGGGTAGACATTCCAAAAGATGTGAAACCGTCCCAGATTTTGACCAGAGAGCAATTCACCAGCATGCTGGTTCAGGGCGTGGAAGCCATCGGCAATCTGCCAAACATCAATATCAAGCCTGCCGACATCACAGATGACAGCCAGTTAGACCCTTCCTACCAAGGTGCCGTTCAGCGCTCGCTAGTTTACAAGATCAACACACTGGACAGCAATGGAAAGTTCAATCCCAAAGGTGAAATCACCCGTGCTGAAGCTGCCATCATGGTCTACAACGCAGTGGACTTCCTGAAGTCCCGCGAAGCCGCAGCTGCTGAATAATCAGCTCAATATTCGAAGGATTTCCCTCTCTATAATGAAAAAAGAACCTCTGTTTTCGCGATATGTGCGAAGCCGGAGGTTCTTCGTTATTTGTCTACTTGGCAAGGATATGACCCATGACCACAAATAAAGCTAATAATAAAAATACAATATTAATACCTACACCTTTTTCTTTTCTTCTTGCATGTAATAATGCTGCTAAGATCAGAATAATGGCTGTGCCAATGGCTGCAAGAAGGGTTAAGACTGGTAAAATCCCCAATACTCCAGGTAAAATTAAACCGATTCCTCCTAATATTTCAGCCACTCCAACAAATATTAAAAAGCTTGGTGAAGCCTCTCTAGCCCAGACCATCATTTCCATTGCCTTATTCTTTTGAAACAATTTCATGCTACCAGCCATAAAGAAGACAAGCGCTAATAAAATCTGGACAATCCATAATGCAATAGTCATGTTGAGTTTCTCCTCATTAAATTCTTCATCCGTGCATCATCTCGGTATGCGGCGCTTCTTCTGTCTTTTTGCTGCCTCTGCGGAGCAGAAGGCCCAGCACTGCGCCACCAATAGCGACGAACATCATAATATGGAAGGTGTCGTCGAAGCCCTTCACAAGTAAATTCTGCAGGAGCTTCACCGCTTCCGGCGAAGCTCCTGCAGAATTTGCTCCCGCGGCAGCTGCTGCTTCCTTCATTGCAAGAGCGTGCGTAGCTGTTCTGGAGGTCAGAATCGTCACAAGGGTCGAGATTGCCAGGGAGTTGATCACCTGCTGCATGGAATTGGTCAACGAGGTTACCCGATTCACCAAATGACGTGGCGCTTTATTAAGGAGATGCGTATTCATCGGCATGATCATCAGCCCCATACCCGCGCCACACATCAGCAGCGGCAAGATTAAATCTCGTGATGCTATGGTCAGATCCACATGGGAGTACTGATACAGCGCGCCGGAAATCAGACCGAGACCACCAACGATGAGCCAGCGCACTCCGATTTTATCAAACAGCATCCCGGCAATCGGCATCATTAGCCCTGAAGCAATGGCCTGCGGCAGCATCGTCAGGCCGGTATCAAAAGCTCCGAAACCACGGGCTTGCTGCAAGAATTGCGGCATCAGAAACAAAGCACCGTACAGTCCGAACTGCCCGATCCACTGGACGATGATGCCTAGACTGAAGTCTCTGGAACCCATCACACGCAGTTCCATTAGCGGTGTTCGCGCTTTTAATTCGGCGATAACGAACAGGATCAGGGTAATGACACCAAGACCCAGACCTACCAGTGTTTTGCTGGACGTCCAGCTCTCAGCTCCCTGGCTGACGCCATAGGTTAAAGCTGCAAAGGCTACAGGTCCGAGGATCATACCAAACTTATCCATCCCCGGGACCTCAGTTCGCTCCACCTTGGGCAACTTTCGCATGCCGATCACCAGACAGATGATACCAATTGGAATATTAATTAGAAAAATCCAACGCCAGGAATGGAATTCAACAAGCCAGCCAGATAGTACAGGGCCTATTGCCGGGGCAAACAGGACAGGAATGCCCATAAGTCCCATCACAACGCCAGCCTTACCAGGTGGGCTAAGCCGGTAGACGTACGCCATGGCTATCGGAATTACGCTACCTCCTCCAAGTCCCTGAATGACCCGAAATGTAATCAGCCATTCCGCACTACTCGGCATCGCGCACAGAATGGACCCGATCGTAAACAAAACAACAGCACTTAAGAACACTCTCTTGGCCCCGAAGCGGTCGGAAAGCCAGCCCGACAGCGGGATCACCGAAGCCTGCGCCAGCATATAGCCAGTAACTACCCATTGCAGTGTAGTCAGATTTGTATTGAAGTCCTTTAACAGTGTTGGTAGTGCAACGTTCATAGCCGTGGAGTCTAGTGCTACCATGAATACTCCGGCAATAATCGCAATCAGCGGGATCAGAATACTCGATATGCGAAATTCACGGTCCGCTTGTACCGTATGTTCCATTCTCTTCTCCTCCTCTATCGCCATCTCAGGAATCATTGACCTTTGAAATGGAACTAAATTATAATTAGTGAACGGACAATTGTCCGTATTGGCATCACTTAGTCTACGGACAATTGTCCGCATTGTCAATTCTCTAATTTATTTTTAAATAAATATACGCTGTAGCCAAAAGGAGCCCGTATGAAAAAAACAGAGGAATCTTCGCTTGCCCCTATTGACCTAGCAAACCAACAAACGATCGATCCGTATCATGAACGAATATTGAATGCGGCCCGAGAACTTTTCAAAGCGTCAGGCCTGGAGAATGTCAGCATGTACAACATTGCTAAGCAAGCCGGCATCGGCCAGGGCTCCCTTTACCGTCGCTTCACGGACAAAGGTGAGATTTGCTCTGCCCTTCTACGGGACAGTACGGGTCGTTTCTTGACCGAACTGGAGCGGGAAGCACAGTGTCTCACTGCAGACGTGCCTGCACTCCAGCGTCTCCAGAACAGCATCGAGCAAGTAGTCGATTTCATTGACCAGCATGCAGAGCTGCTGCACCTGATCAAATCTGAGTTTGTGGGCAAGAAGCAGCTCACTCAATTCGAGCACCCTTTTTTCCGGCGGGTAAATGTTATCTTCACAGAATTGCTGTCCCAAGCTGCCGGGAATGGTGAGATCGTGGACATTGACCCGCATTTTACCGTGACTGCACTCCTGTCCGTGCTAAGCCCGGATCTTTATCTCTATCAGCAGAAGGCGCACCAATCTACCAAAGAGGATATTACTCAGGGGATAATCGCCTTGTTCATTGACGGACTTGCGAGAAAAAAAGAGTGAATATATTAAGTGGAATTGAGATTCAAACTGGGGGCCGGGCGTTATTCTAGTGAAGTTAAGGCTTTAGTTTAGGTCGCAACTTCTCCTATTCTCTGAACCGTTCTTGTTAACAAAGAAAAATGGCTCTGCATCCTCAACTAACAGCATTTTCGCACCTTATTTCCCTTAAATAGAGGTAAATTAGGGAAATAGGAGCATTTTTGTACCTTATTTTTGAAACAAATACGTTGAACGGCCTATTCTGGAAGAATTAACATACAAAATTACCCTTAATTACCACTGACCATATAGCTGTGGAATATTTAGGGTACAAAAATGCCGTTAATTGCACATCGGTACTAATTTCTGAGCTTTGTGTGTTACTTTAATGCGTTCTATGTAAGCAGCTTTTTTATCTCCTGAAGTACCTTGAAGCTGCAACTACTACATCAGAAGCGCTAATACTGAAAAAACCTCCGGTTCTGCGCATATGCGCGAAGCTGGAGGTTGATTACAATATCACCATTTATTCATCTTAAAACACCAAAATATTGCTTATAAAAGCATCTTTAATATTTTTTTGTTGACGTACGATCATTATTTCCAGTTTGCTCAGCTTTTCTAGGGTTATTAGTCCTTCTTGCTGTTCTAATCAGTTTCTTATGTATAAGTTTGCCTCTCTTGCTATTTGATTAAATGTTCTGTAGTCTTCTGAAAAACTATAAATCGGCCAGGATAAATCAAAGTTGCCAACGACTACTGTCATCGCTTCAACAAAATAGATGTTATAAAAGCCTTCTTCTCGAGCAATCTGTTTTATAATATCCAGCAATTCATCACTTTCTTCTATTTTGAACACGTTCTCACGGCTATCCCGTCCTGCATTAATTGGGCACCTCTTAACAAATATCCGACCTGGGATGGTTTGTACACATCGGCGAAAGTAATCTACAAATTTAGATTCATTCCTGCTAATAAGCTCCGAGCCTAGTATCGACGCTGCTTCCTCTTCAGATAAGCGCTTAGCGTGTACATCTAATATTCCTATATATTTAAAAATAGAACCAGGATTGTCATACTCTTCAACATCCAATCTTCCGAATAAATCAAGGATATTCAACTTTTCTGCTTCAGATGCTTTTTGCACTTTATTACTCCTTATAGAGGTCTAACACCTCTTATTTCCTCTAAATATTTGTTACATTTATTACTTTTTTTGTTCTCAACCGCAAGAAACACAGACATTGGTATAGGTAGGAACACTAAAGTTATCACCCAAGTGGGGCGCTCTTGCACAATATTTAGCAACAACTGTATCGATGAAATTACGATAAACACTATCCAAATAAAAAAAATACTTGTAAAGTTGATTTCGCAGTCCTTTCTTTCATCTTGACGCTCCTTTCATTACAGCGTTGTTATCAGATACTACTAACAGTTTAGAGTAGCCCCGAGATATCTTCGTCTTCTGATCCTTCACCTAGTGGTAATGATGCTTTAAGTAATTCGCCTTGGTTATCCATTTGTCGCAAAAATGCATTCACAGTATCAACATCTATCCTTTGCACTATTATCATGTGTCCTATATGAATCCCTGGTAATTCTGGTGCTGCTAGTCTAGCAAAATACTGCTTTAACTTATCCGGTGTCGTAATGATGCACCAACGTTTTACTCGATCATTAAATGTTAATGTAATTTCAATGAATTCCATTGTTTCAACATCATCATCGAATTTCCAATCAGTCAATATAAGCACTTCTTCGTCATTAAAATAAAAGTAATACTTATTGATCCAAACTCTCCTACCTTGGTCTCCGACGATTCTGATCATTTCTTCTTTTTCATCTAATATTTTATATTTCTTCCCCTTAGTCAGTGCATGTTTATAACTACCGACACTACTACAGGTTGCTTTGTTTAATTCCAATGAGATCACCCTGGTTGAATGAATTTAATATGCCCTGCTATTTACAATACTATAAAATATGGTATATTTATAACCGAATTATGAAACTTGATAGCGATAAAAGTATTTTTTCACTAGGGGAGCCTGAATTGGCTGAGACGAATGCGGTAAGCTTCGGACCCTTGGAACCTGATCTGGATCATACCAGCGGAGGGAAGTGGAACTGAAATTCGGGTATTGCATGGCACTTCTTTTTGCAAACTTAAATTTTAGGCCCCTTTATTTCCGCCGGGAGATGAAGGGGTCTTTTTATCGTGCTAAGGAGGTTACGCGGATTACGGAAATCATCTCTGTACACAATTTATCTTACGCCTACGCCAAATCCGCAGATGCACCGGTACTCTCAGATATATCCTTAGCGGTTCACCAAGGTGAGTTCGTTTCCCTTGTTGGAACCAGCGGATGCGGAAAAAGCACGCTTTTCAAAATTATTGCCGGATTGCTTGAGCCAAGCAGCGGGGATCTGCGTCTTCACGGTGTTTCGGTTACCGCCAAGCGGTTGGGCCAGGTCGCTTATATGCCTCAGCAGGATCTGCTGCTACCCTGGAGGACGGTACTGGAGAATTGCCTGCTTCCTTGGGAAATCAAGCGGAGCCGTAGCAAAGCCGAGGTTACTAGTCATGTAATTGAATTGCTGGAGCGTTTAGGTCTAGCCGGTATTGAAAACTCGTTCCCCCATGAACTATCAGGCGGAATGCGGCAGCGGGTGGCTTTTCTTCGAACGCTCATTACGGGGGGCGACCTGTTGCTGCTAGACGAACCTTTTGGGGCCCTGGATCACATGACCAAGCGGGAAATGCATAGCTGGTTGCTGGAGATATTGGATGTGCTGGACAAGACGATTCTCTTCATTACGCATGATCTAGAAGAGGCTCTGCTGCTCAGTGACCGCATCTACCTCTTACCTGGACAGGCCGGAGGATACGTGGAAGAAATACTCGTGGATCTCCCTAGGCCCCGGCATAGCAAAATGAATTATGAACCGCGTTTTATAGAGCTGCGGGCTGAATTGGAGCGCAAATTGTATGACAACCCGGCTGTTTAGAAAAAACTTGCAGAATTACGGACCGTTTCTTCTTCTGCTGCTGTTTATTCTCGGTCTATGGGAGATGCTGGCGCGGACCGGAGTCCTTCCACCATTCATTCTCCCAGGTCCTCTGTCGATAGGAGCGTCTCTGTTCGAGAACAAGAACATATTGTTCGGGCTGCATTTACCCGCTACGTTACAAGAGGTACTGCTTGGCTACGCCTTGTCCGTTACCTGCGGCACCTTGCTGGGACTTGGCATGCACACGTGGCGTCCGCTGGAAAAGGCACTCTATCCCTTTATTATCATCAGCCAGACCATTCCACTCATCGCGCTGTCTCCTGTCTTTATTATGTGGTTCGGATACACACTGTGGAGTAAGGTGGCGGTAGTATTCTTGACTGCCTTTTTCCCAGTGGTGGTTGGAGCATATGACGGGTTACAGCAGAAGAATCACGCTTATGAGGACCTGCTCCGCACCATGGGCGCCAGCACCCGCCAAATTCTGCTCAAGATACGGATTCCGCTGGCTCTGCCCTCTTTCTTCTCCGGCCTCAAGCTGTCAATGGTCTACTGTGTGATCGGGGCGACGATTGGCGAATGGCTAGGTGGCAGCAAGGGACTTGGATATTTTAGCCGCAGGATGGCAGGAAACTTGCAGAGCAAGGAAATGTTTGCCGCAGTGGTCCTGCTATCCGCGATGGGCGTTGGTTTATTTCTGATTATCACTATGATCGAAAAGATTATTTTCAAGAAAAGAGGATTTCACAAATGATTACAAGACATCACAGTTTCAAAAAAATTGTTCCGCTGCTGCTACTTGCAGTAGTGACAGCATTGCTTACGAGTGGCTGCGGCGAAGCAGCAAAGTCAGGAGGCGCTGGTAGCAAAACCGGGGAAGACTCCGGTAAGCCGCATAAGCTTACGCTGATGCTGGACTGGTATCCGAATGCTGTTCATTCCTTCCTTTACGCTGCTCAGGAGAACGGATATTTTGCTGAGGAAGGACTTGATGTAGAGATTCAGATGCCTGCTGACAGCAATGATGCGCTGAAGCTCGTAGCTGCGGGCAAGATTGATCTTGCGCTGAGTTACCAGCCACAGGTGCTGATGGCACGCGGGGAACAGATCCCTGTCCTCTCCATCGCAGCCATTGTCAGACACCCCTTGAATCATCTGATGGTTCCGGCTGATTCTTCTGTGAAGACGCCTGCAGATCTGACCGGCAAGACCGTAGGCTATTCCTCCATCCCGCTCTATGAAGCCATGGTGAAGACGATGGTCCGTAGCAGCGGTGGTGATCCAGAATCCTTAAAGCTCGTGGATATTGGCTTCAACCTCGTTCCGGCCCTCTCCACAGGGCAGACCGATGCCATCATTGGAGGTTTTATCAATCATGAGCAGCTGATCCTGGAAAAAGAGGGGCATCCAGTGACCTCCCTTAACCCAACGGATTATGGAGTTCCAGATTATTATGAGCTTGTGCTGGTAGCCAGCCAACAAGGAATGCAGAACTCTCAGGGTTATTTCAAAAAATTCCTGACCGCCGCCGCCAAAGGCCAAAAGTTCGTCAAGGAGCATCCGAAGGAAGCGCTCGACCTTCTGTTCAAGCATGAAGACCAGACCTCCCCGCTCGACAAAGATATCGAGAAGAAGAGCTTGGAAGTCCTGCTTCCACTAATGGATTCGGGGGAAGAACCGTTTGGTTATCAAGACCCGGCTTCGTGGAACAAGGTGCAACAATGGCTAAAAGAAAACGGTCTGCTGAAGGCTGAAACAGCGCCGGAAGAAGCATTTATCAATCTGTAAAGCAAGACAATGCAAAGCAAGATAAGCAATAGCAAGTTATGTAGCTCCGTGGTACAAATCTAATATTCTCGGGAGGCAATCGTATGACTTATTTGTCTAAGGTAAGGGAACAAAATCCGCTGATTCACAATATCACCAATATTGTAGTGGCCAATTTTTCAGCCAACGGGCTGTTGGCCCTCGGTGCTTCCCCGTTTATGGCGGACTCTCAGAAAGAAGTTACCGAGGTGGCCCAAATGGCGTCTTCTCTCGTACTGAATATCGGCACGCTGAATGAACAGGTTATCCCATCGATGATTCTGGCCGGACAATCCGCCAATGCCCATGGTACGCCTGTGGTGCTTGATCCAGTCGGTGCCGGGGCTACCGCTTACCGGACGAATATCGTTCAGAGGCTGGTCGATTCGATCTCCCTGACGGCGCTGCGTGGCAATGTCGCCGAGGTAGCCAATGTTGCCGGGGAGCAATGGGCAATCAAGGGCGTAGATGCTGGCACAGGTGACGGTGATGCTGTGGGGCTTGCGCAGAAGGCTGCACGTAAACTTGACTGCATCGTGATCGTCACCGGCAAAGAGGACATTATTACCGATGGCGTAACGACTTATATTGCTGCCAACGGTCACCCTATTCTGACCAAGGTCACCGGGACCGGGTGCCTGCTAAGCGCCGTAACCGGAGCTTTCCTGGCTGTCGGTGCGGATTCACCGCTGGAAGCCGTAGCCGAAGGAATTTCTTTCTATGGCGTAGCCGCGGAAATCGCTGAGGAGCGGACGCGTGGACACGGTCCAGGCAGCTTTCAAATCGAGTTCTTGAATCAGCTTTCACTGGTTACGCCGTACATTTACCAAAAGAGATCGCTGATTAAAAAACTCTAATTTGACGACTAAAATTTCAAATACATCAAGCAACGTTTTTGCGGAAGGAGAATTTATATGAGTGTCTATCAAGCTCTGACGATAGCCGGTTCAGACAGCGGTGGCGGCGCAGGGATTCAAGCCGATCTGAAAACCTTTCAGGAGCTGGGCGTATACGGAATGTCCGCACTGACGGCAATAACCGCTCAGAACACACTCGGTGTGCAAGGCGTGTATCCCCTTGACCCGGAGGCAGTAACAAGACAACTGGATTCCATAGGAGAGGATTTGCAGCCAGGGGCCGTCAAGACCGGGATGCTGTTCAGCAGCGAAATCATCGGTATTGTGGCCGACAAGGTAGCACAGTATAGCTGGGACCGGCTCGTCGTTGATCCGGTGATGGTCGCCAAAGGCGGCTCGCCCTTGCTTCAGCAGGAAGCACTTGCCGCCCTGATCACAAGGCTGCTGCCCTTGGCGTACGTAACGACGCCCAACATCCCGGAAGCTGAGCTGATTACGGGTCACAGGATCACCAGCTTGCAGGACCGCGAGCAAGCCGCACGTATTATCGCAGGCATGGGCTCACGCTATGTGATACTAAAGGGTGGGCATGACGAGTCGACAGAGCAAGTAATTGATCTGCTCTACGATGGACATTCGTTCTTTTATATGGAAAATAAACGGGTGAACACCCGTCATACGCATGGAACGGGCTGCACGTACTCTGCCGCACTGGCTGCGGAGCTCGCCAAAGGGCAGTCTGTGCAGGAAGCGATTCATACGGCCAGAGCCTTCATTCAGGCGGCCATTGAAGACGGGCTGGCCATCGGTGCGGGACATGGGCCGACGAACCATTTTGCCTACCAGAACAGAAGGCGGGGAAACCTAAGATGAAGGTAGTGGACAGCCACAAACTGCGAGAGCGGTTGAGCTTATATTTTATAATGGGCACCGCCAATTGCCGTAAGTCACCAGAAGAGACGCTGAGGGCAGCGATCAAGGGTGGCGCTACGATGTTTCAGTTCCGGGAAAAGGGTCCAGCCGCCCTCCATGGGCATGCCCTTCTCGAGTTGGCAAGCTCGCTCCAGACTCTGTGCCGGGCCGAGGGCGTTCCTTTTATCATCAACGACGATATTGAACTGGCTATTCAGCTCGATGCTGACGGGGTACATATCGGCCAGGAGGATGAGCCTGCGGCATCGATCCGGCAGCGTCTCGGGTCTGGCAAAATCATCGGTGTCTCCGCTCACAATCTAGCGGAAGTGCAGCAAGCCATCTCCGATGGTGCAGACTATCTTGGCATTGGCCCGGTCTACCCTACGCCTTCCAAAGATGACGCGCGGGCCGTTCAAGGCACCAGACTCATCACCGAGATCAGGCAAGCGGGCATAGACATGCCGCTTGTTGGTATTGGCGGGATTACGGCCGCCAATGCCGCACCGGTCATTGCTTCCGGCGCGGACGGCATTTCGGTGATCTCCGCTATTGCCAGAGCCACCGATGCCACTGCTGCGGCAAGAGCGTTTGTACAGGCTGTAGAGGCCGCGCATACAAGGCCGTAACTGTGTATTGACTAAGTGTAGAGTCAACCTCACTAAACCTAATAAAAAGGAGGTGTCCGCTAATCAGCGAGACACCTCCTTTTTCATACTATTTTGCCGCTTCATCCAGCCTTGCCAGCAGGTTCTGGAGCTCTTCATCTGCCAGGTGGCGCCATTGCCCACGTTCCAGACCGTCCAGCGTAATGTTCATGATTCGAATGCGCTCCAGCTTCAGCACCCTGTACCCTAGCGCTTTGCACATTCTGCGAATCTGAAGATTCAGCCCTTGGGTAAGGATAATCCGAAATCTACATTCACTCTCCCGATAGATCCGGCAGGGCTTGGTGATAACCCCCAGAATACCCACACCGCTCGCCATGGCTTGCAAAAATTCATCTGTCACTGGATGGTCTACATCCACTATATATTCCTTCTCATGCCCATACTCCGAAGACATCATTTTATTCACGATATCTCCATTGTTCGTCAATAGAATAAGTCCCTCCGACGCCTTGTCCAGTCTGCCGACTGCGAAAATCCGCGCAGGATAGTTAACGAAATCTATAATGTTGCCCTGAACCTCTCTAGCTGCCGTGCATGTAATGCCGACGGGCTTATTCAAGGCTAAATACACCGGTTCAGAACGTTCTTCTGGAAGGGCTTGACCGTCCACAAGCACTGTATCGCCCAGCTCTACTTCTGCACCTTCTTCGCAGACCAGACCATTAATGCTGATCCGCCCAGCAGCAATCAAGCGGTTGGTCTCCCTTCTGGAATAGACGCCGGACAGGCTTATGTACTTATTGATTCTCATGCTAAACCTGCACTCCCTGTTATGTGCTATGCCAGAAGCCGTCTTACCGGCTTCCACCGCTCTTATTCGCGCTTGGTTTTACTGACGAACCACTCTTGGCACCAGTTGCTCCTTTAGCGTCAGGAGCACCGGAGGTACCACCCTTCAAGAACTTGGGTTTTACTGGCTTTGCTGTCTTATTCCAGCGTGTCCATCCCTTGCTGCCTGTTCCACGACCTGTGCCGCCGCCTTTACTCTTTGCACCCATATGATCACTCCATTAGTATCTCTTTAGCACTTTTCACAGTTGTGCACCTGACTATCATACCATTACCTTCGCCAAAAAACCGAAAAAAAACACAAATCACCCGCCATCCAGAAGGATGACGGGTGATTATAGCATCATTTATTACGCTTTAGGCTGAATATAGCCTTCCGCTTTGAGCAGTTCGGCGATCAGTACCGCACCGCCAGCTGCACCGCGCAGCGTGTTGTGGGACAGCCCAACGAACTTGAAGTCGTGCAGTGAATCTTCACGCAGACGTCCGGTGGAAACACCCATACCATTCTCGATATCCCGGTCCAGCTTCGTCTGTGGACGGTTCTCTTCTTCGAAATAGGTGATGAATTGCTTCGGAGCGCTTGGCAGCTCAAGTTCCTGCGGACGGCCCTTGAAGCTCTTCCAGAGCTCCAGGATCTCTTCCTTGGAAGGTGTCTTCTTGAAGGACACGAATACCGATGCCATATGGCCGTCAGCCACTGGCACACGGATACACTGGGAAGTGACCACAGGTGTGGAAGCTTTCACGATACCCTCTTCGGTCAACTCGCCCCAAATCCGCAGCGGTTCTTGCTCACTCTTCTCTTCTTCGCCACCAATGTAAGGAATCACGTTGTCGATCATTTCTGGCCAATCCGCGAACGTCTTGCCTGCTCCGGAGATCGCTTGGTATGTGCTTACGACAACCTTCTCCGGCTCAAATGCCGCCAAGGCATGCAGTGCTGGCACATAGCTCTGGATAGAACAGTTTGGCTTCACGGCAATGAAGCCTGTTGTGGTGCCCAGACGCTTACGCTGCTGCTCGATCACCTTAATATGCTCTGGGTTGATCTCCGGGATCACCATCGGTACGTCCGCCGTCCAGCGATGAGCGGAGTTGTTGGAGATGACCGGTGTTCCAGTACGTGCATAGTCTTCTTCCAGCTTCTTGATTTCTTCCTTCTTCATATCTACTGCACAGAAGATCAGGTCCACATCTTTGGCGAATTCTTCTACCTGGGATGCATCCTGAACCATAATATTCTTCACGCTATCAGGAAGTGGAGTATCCAGCTTCCATCTGCCGGCAATGGATTCCTCAAAGTTCTTGCCTGCAGATCTGCTGCTTGCAGCAATTGCAGTCACTTCAAACCAAGGGTGGTTCTCTAGTAAAGCGATAAAGCGTTGGCCTACCATTCCTGTGCCGCCGACAATGCCGGCTCTAAGCTTCGTTGTCATGAAATCATACACTTCCTTTTAAGTTACTTCCCTATCATTCATTAGGCCGATTATAAATGATATATGAAAGTTTAACAATATGTGAAATGAAAGACGATCGTTCACTACTATCTATATACACATTCTGACTTGTCTATGTTCCCCGATAATTAGCCTTGAAAAGCACCCAACCGCTTCGCCAGCTCTGCCAGATCCTGACCTTTGAGCGCACCCTCAACCAAACCCGGCAGGAGTGCAGGCGTGCAGGCGAAGCAAGGAGTTCCGTCACGGGACAATTGTCCCGCCAGACGCTCGTCATAGAAAGGCTTCCCTCTATCCGACAAGGCCAGCAGACACATCGTTCGCACCCCAGACTCCCGCATTTCGCGCATCCGACGAACTAGTCCGGATTGATTACCGCCTTCATAAAGGTCCGAGACAATAATAAAGAGTGTCTTCTGGGGCTCTTCAATAAACTGCTGGCAGTATTTCACCGATTTATGAATATCCGTACCGCCACCGAGCTGAATACCGAACAGCATATCCACCGGATCATTCTCGCATTGCTCGGTCAAATCGACAACCTCTGTATCGAAGACTACAACCCGTGTACGCAGCGCAGGAATGCTGGCAAAGATGGAGCCGATGACCGAAGCCCAAATAATCGAATCCGCCATGGAACCGCTTTGATCGATATCCACAATTACAGTCCATTCCTTACTGCGGCGGGCACGGTCAAAATAATAGAAACGCTCAGGAATAAGCTGTCGTCTCTCTGTGTCATAATGCTTCAGGTTACGCTGAATCGTCCGCTTCCAATCCAAGCCACTAAGGGAAGGCAGTGGCGAATGCTGCCGTTTGTTGAGCGCCCCAGTCACTGCGCGGCGGATATCCGTCTCCAGCAGCTTCACTAGATCATCCACCACCGCTTTTACCAGCAGGCGGGCTGTGTCCTTCGTCTTCTCGGGGATTTTACCCTTCAGCGCCAGCAATGTGCCTACCAGTTGGATGTCCGGTTTCACGGTAGCAAGCATTTCCGGCTCGAACAGCAGCTGCTTCCAGCCCTTGCGTTCCATGGCATCCTGCTGAATAATCGACACGGTATCCTCCGGGAAAAAGGTCCGTACATCTCCTAGCCACTTGGATAGATGCACAGCCCCATGCCCCGTACCAGCCCCTTTGCCTTTACCGCCCGTTGCCGAACCTCCAGCGTTGCTGGCTGTTCCGGTATCATCGTATATCGCTGCTAATGCCGCATCCATGATTTGCTCTTCCGCAGTCAACGCAACGTTACCCGACTCCGAGTAGCCTGATAGCTGGTCATTCGCACCCTCTCCGAGAATGAGCCGCCATCTTTTCAATGTATGTTCCTGTCTGTTCTCTTCCATGGTCAAAAGTCCTCGAAGTCAAACTCATTCAGATCGTCCAGCATTTTCGTCTCTTCCTCCTTCAATTCACCCGTCAGGATCTCTGCCGCCTGCTCCGAGTTGACACCCCACAGCTCACCTAACAGCTCGGCGATCATGGTCTTCTCTCTTGGCGAGAAGGTGCTGAACGCCCTGCGCAAAAACACAAGCGCCCGCACAAACTCATCATCCTGCAGCGAGTTGATGTAATCATTGAGCTGCTCCCATAAGCTCATGCGCGACAACAAGCCGTAGCGGTTACGCATGGAAAGGCCCTCGAACCAACCGGCGCCCAGATCGGCAGGTATGCCTGGAGATAGCCTCCGCGAGACTTCGGCGGCACATTCTGCTGCGGTAATCGCGCCGCGTTCCATCAGAATGGCGCAGGCAAAGCCGGACAGCCTCGGGTTACGGTCGTCCCGCTCCGACAAATGCAGCAGCTCCTGAAGCCATAGCTCCCCATCGACGGTGTCGTCATGATCCAGAGCGATGGCGTTCAGCTCATTCATCGCTGCGGTCATTGCCGTGGCTGCTTCATCATTGCAGCCCGCAGCATCGGTCAAGAAGAGACAGCCTCGCAAGAACAGCTGCTCCAGCAGCGGCACTAAGGGCACAGTGTCGATCCTGCGGATATCTCCGTAGCCGATGATGATCGACAACTCCCGCGCAGCCGCTGCGATCTCAACCACATCACGGCTGTCTACAGCGAGGGTCTGCAACACCTGCCGGCCCTCCTCAATCTGTGAAGCCATGCCGCATTGACAGGCGACCTTAATCAGCGCTGAAGCTTCTGCAATGGAGCGGCATTCGTTCAGCTTTTCGCGGAGTACATAGGCACAGGCAATTTCTACCGTCTCGCCCAGCAGCGTGGATTCGACGACCTGAATTTCGACCTCCGGCGTCCACTGGATTACCCAGTTCTCCGCCCAGGTCGCTCCTTCCTGACCGCTCGGCTGACTCTTCGCGAAGGAAATGCCCAGTAAGCTCAGCCGATGAAACAGGATTGAACGGTTCAGATCCAGAAAAGCCGCTTCTGTAGAAGTTACCCGGCGGTTCTCCCGCAGATCCAGCGACAGATCTGAGGCTACTGTAGTTTTGTACTTCTCCAGCTTCAGCTTCTTGAACAACCGGTTCAGATCATCCTGAATCGGGGTCTGGCTAACCCCTTCGGCGAGGCTGCCGATAGCCGTCCCGACATCCACTCTGGCAAGCGCCTCGGCTATGACAGACAGATCTCCGTGACCAAGCAGTGTCTGTGCAGCATCATGCAAATCACGCAGAGTCGGAGCGCTTCCGCTATGCAATGCGGCCAGCGCTTCCGCCAGCCGAACCGCTTCAATAACTTCAGCAGTAGAACGGTGGGTTCCCCCGCTGCGTACAAGCCGGGCAACGGAGGACAAATATAGATAAGGCAAATCCTCCGGCGTACCGGCCACCATCGCTTCCCACATCATCTGGAAATAATGGGGAGCCCGATTCCCCGCCCCGTAACCGGACATCGTGGACAATTTATAATAAGAATAAGGCATCAGTGTCAACTTCGTGCTACGCGAAGGCAACAACGCCAGTTCTTCATCAGTCATGTAATCCGTCACATCAGCCAATGCCGCTGCGTGATAGGCTCCGCAGATGACCACGATCCGCTCCGGGTCATGACCAGCGGCAATGGTATCTCTAATCTGCCGTCTCATATAGGATTCACGTACGTAGTTGTAGGCATGCTCAATAGGCTGTTCCCGCTGCTCCTGTACTTCAGAGAGATTCCGCATCTCAGCAGAAAAGGAGAGGATGGCTTCCCGGTAAGCACCTGGGCTGGCATTGTGCTCATAATTCCGTTCCCAATACATGTCGTAATCATGCTCACCCGCGACACTGGCAATCCGGCTATAGAGCGAAGGCGATGCGTCTCCATACGCCTTCTGCTCTTCTGTCCCCTTTTCCGGATCGGTTTCCAGCGCAGCCGGTTCACCCGCCTTCCCGGAATCCGGTGCCTTGTCATGCTCTAGCTCTGCTGAACGTCTTGAAGTGTCCTGCAGCGCCAGAATGACTGACGATGGCAGATCAATGAAAGTGGCCATCGCCCCATTCGCCTCCGCCCATTGCAGGCCTTGCAGCTCGGGTGAGTACACGGCAAACGGCCATAGCGCTGTCCGTACCGGTAAATCAGCGGTGAATGCCAATACAGCAACCGGAGGTTTGGTTTCTTTATTCGTCAAATGGCGAATTTCTGCCGTGGCGTCTGCCGGGCCTTCAATCAGTACCGCCGTCGGCTGAAGCTCATCCAGGTAATCCAGCAGATGCTTTGCACCGCCCGGAGACAGATGCCGCACCCCAAAAATATGCACAGCCGCTTCAGCAGTTGGTCTCACTCGTTCATCTCCTTACAGGCTTGATACAGGCCGCGCCACTCGGCTCCTCTTTTCTTCATTACATTATTCAAATATTCTTTCCAGACCAGCTTATCCTTGTCATCATCTTTTACAATCGCCCCCTGAAGCCCCGCAGCGAGATCCTCGTCTGTCAGCTCGCCGCCGCCAAAGCTTGCTGCCAGCGCCATGCTGTTCGTGAGCAGGGAAATCGCCTCGGCCGTCGAGATTACACCTGCCGGGGACTTCACCTTCTCTTTCTTGTCAAGTGTCATGCCGCTGCGCAGCTCACGGAAGATCGTGACCACCTTCAGTAAAGCTTCATCGGCAGGCACCGCAGCCTGCAATTCGTAGGAGGATGCAATCTCGCCAACCCGTTTTTTAACGATAGACAACTCGGTTTCCAGGTCCGACGGTGCGGGCAACACAATGATGTTGAACCGCCGCTTGAGGGCCGCCGACATTTCGTTGACCCCTCGGTCCCGTGTATTGGCGGTGGCGATGATAGAGAAACCTTTGCGGGCGCCGGTTTCTTTGCCTAGTTCAGGAACCGAGATCGTCTTCTCGGACAAAATGGAGATTAGTGCGTCCTGTACCTCCGAAGCGCAGCGGGAGATTTCTTCAAAACGGGCAATCCCGCCTTCTTCCATCGCACGCATAATCGGACTTTTCACCAAGGCCTCAGGCGTTGGCCCGTTCGCCAGCAGCATGGCATAGTTCCAGGAATAGCGGACATGCTCTTCGCTGGTTCCCGCCGTCCCTTGAACGACAAGACCCGAATTGCCATAGATCGCCGCTGACAAATTCTCGGACAGCCACGATTTGGCCGTGCCCGGCTCCCCGATCAGCAGCAGCGCCCTGTCAGTCACCAGTGTAGCGATGGCCATTTCAATTAATCGGGTATTGCCGATGTACTTGGGTGTAATAACTGTCTTACCGGCCTTGCCACCCACGATGAAGGTCAATACCGATCGTGGAGACATCTGCCAGCCGGCAGGTATTTTCCCCTTATCCGCTTTGATCAACGCCTCCAACTCCTCGCGGTATAGAACCTCTGCTGGAAGGCGCATGTAATCTTGAAGCTGAGCTTGCTCTGTCATTTATTGTTCTCCCCTTTGGCTTAAAGTTCTTATCACGTAAGACAACTGCTCGCCTGCTTCATATCTGTACGCAGGAAGCACCGCTTCCAGGCGTGGCAAGAAAGACGAAGGCAGCCCACAGAGCAGGTTAAACACATATATATCGAATACATAACAATTGTTGTTGCGCTTATCCTCCAAAGCAGCCATCAGCGCTTCTTGCCGCACGTCAAGTTCAGCACCGACCCGTTCCAATCCCATAAGCAGAAGACCAGCGTATTTATTGCGGAACTCCGGATTATTGTTCAGCTTACGCAGCAAATACTTCTGTATCAAGGGCTCCCCTGGTCTAGCAAACGCACTGACCAGTTCCGGCTTGTTCTTCTCCAGCGACCAGCGCAGCCAGCGCGGGTCCCAGCAATCGACGATTTCCTCTGGAGAGACCGGCTCCAGGGAAGAGAAGGAGTAGTACCTGCTGGAAGACGGTCTCCACACCGCGTCATACATTTGATACGCTCGTTGCACTACCAGATCTTCGATGACTTGAAGCAACTTTTGTTCACGCTGTTTGGTCCCCTTGTCAGGTGTTGCATCAGGCTGATTCGCCAGCGGCTCGGCATACTGCTCATACAACACTGCCGGAGACCAGAGACGGAAGGCAAGCTGGAAGGCATGTGGAAGATAGCGGTGGTTCTTCTCCTCTACTTGCTGGATCAAAGTAAGTCCTTCAAGGGTGTTCAAGCCCCCTATGTAATTAGCTGCCCAATCCACAAGCTCAATCCAACCTAATGAAGTATACAAGGAATGCTGTTGCAAAATGCTGCTGTAGATTTCCGTCAGACCTTCACTGTATTTGCCCACTACGGCCAGTTGATAATGATTCAACCGGGTCCGCAGACTTTCTTCCTGCTTCTTGTTTCCCTTTACTTCTGGCGTCTTCTCCAGATCAGCTGCAAAATCAACCACAATTCGTGCGTCCAGCCGTTCAGACTCGCTTAGAGCGCTGGCCGCAAGCTCGATATCCTTGCCGCTGAAAGCCTCGTACAGACGGTCGGCTGCCTGAACCGATTCGCTCGCCGCCAGAGCCCTGAAGGCCGCTTCCCGGATCGGCTTTTTCTTCTCCAAGGAGAAATTCAGCAGTGCAGCTTCATAACCGGCATATCCAGCCAGCAGCCTGATCGCCGTTGTCCGCACTTCATCCGAGCCATTCTCTGCTGCTTGACAGATAAAGTCCATCTGTTCTCCCTCGCTCACCCGTTCAATCACTTGCAACTTACGAGACTCGCTTTTCCCCCCGGAAGGATCAAAGTCCTCCAGCAAAAAAGGCGTTATAGGCTTGCCATAGGCCGGGAGGATGGCATCCCGCGCGAATTCGGCTAGCTCAGAATAAGGATCTCTCAGCGCAGCTATAGCGGCGGGAAGCAGTCGCAAGTCCTGAAAAACACCTTGTTCATAGGCATCCTTCACAATCTCGTAACGCCCGCTGCCGGTTGTGGACAATGCCTGCTGCACCTCTGCCAGCTTGCGATAGGATAGATTGGTCTTTAGCAGCATGGGCCGACTTACAAGCTTGCCCGGTTCGGTTAAGGGGGCTGTGGAGCCTTGGGTGTATAGTATCGAACCCAGTAGAAGGGCCAGATCCTGGAGCTTCACGGCGGAGGCTGCCCCCTGTTCTTCCGTCGGTTCTACCAGAGCGGAGACCCCTTCTCCCAATCTTTTAAATACAGGTGACCGTTCACCAAGTTGCTGGAACTGGGGCAAAAGACGCTTAAGCCGGAAATCGCCCGCAGCCAGATCACTCCCGGCAATATACAATCTTCTAAGCTCTTGGTTAAGCTCTTGCAATAAAGCGGTACTCATGGGATAACCCCCTATTATAATTTTGGATGATTAGTATAAAAGACGGGTTATCCCGGCATCGTTGACAACAGTAAGCGGCTGGGCAACAAGGCGCCCTTGGTCAGACAAATGTTCAAGCATGACAAGTACGGCAATGTCCTCATGCCATTCGGATGCAAGAAACGGCAGCAATCCTGTCGTGCCCTGCGGCAAGGACGGGATATCCTCCAGCACCAGATGCTGGCCCGATTCATCCGTCAGCGTGTATTGTCCGCCCTCCGTCTGGCCCAGCCTTACGGCATGCAGCAGCAGGACAGGATTCTTTTCTCCAAGCGGATTCTTCAGCTCGTTCTTCGCTTTCTTCAAGGCTTCCGCATAAGAGCGCTGCGCATTGGCCGAGACAGCGGCCAGGTCAGTACCAATTACAGCCCTCGGCAGCATTTCATCATACCGAACCCGGACGTTCATTTGACCAGGATAACGGTACAATAGAGGAAGCTGCGCCACTTCAAAAAAGCTGTCATCCTCCCGCAAATGCTTGGCAGCCTTATAGGGCCGGTATTGCACAGTTCTGTGAATGTCCCCTGTAGCCTGCTCCAGCCAGTACCCAAGGTCCACATATTCCTGACGGGCAGCGTCATCATAACTATAAAAAGCAAGCTGAAGCAGCTCTGCTCCCTCTGTCACGAGTCCAACTTCCTTCAGCTCCGCGAGCTGCCAGGCATGCCCTAGCCATTCTTCGATAGTAGATTCATGGTCACGGGCCAATTCAGGGTCTTCCTGCTTGGCAGTCAGATAGGCCCGGCCCTTCTTGATGAACGCATGCAGACGAGTTAATTGCTCCACCGCATATGTATAGCTCTCCTCATGATCCTGACCCTTAGATAACAGCAATGCGAAGCGGCGCAGCTCGGTCTGCGCACCAGGCAGATAATAATTGCCCATCTGCTTCACATGCTCATTGACCGTCTTAATCGTTTTGCTATCAATCGTCGCAAGTCCACCGCGGATCAGCGAAAGGATCAGCTTCTCCAGCACATCAAGTCCTTCCAACTGGACCGTGATTTTTTTCTTTAGAGCAGATTTATTGACTTTTTTGGGCTTTGGTTCGCTACTACCTTCCTCAGCCTGCTTCGCCTTTGTCTCCTCCCGCTTTTCCGCTTTTTCACGTTTGGAGAGAATATCCTCCGGTACGGGAGCAATCTGAAACTCTAGACCTTCACAATAGGCATACATCAGCCCCAGGGCATGCTTGCAGGGAAACTGGCGGCTGGGACAGGTACAGCGGGCAACCGGCTTCTCAGGAACCACAAAATCGACTGAACAGACATAATTGGACTTGCCGCTACCCGAGCACTGGCCGAACAGTAGTTCACCATTCTCCGAGCGGTTCAGCTCCACAAAGCTTTTCTTCTTCACAAGCCCTTGCCCATTCTTGATGGCGGCCGCATTAGGGGCCAATGAATCCACATAGGACGAAGTAAGTTCAAGCAAAATATGATTCCTCCCTGTTACGAACAGTTATGAGATATGATAATAGATAAGATCACATGTTTGCATATTATCTTATCAGAAAGAATTATATGTTCCAATCCGAGCAGGAAGACCTATAGATAAAGTGGTTAATCGGTCTCAGAAAATCTGAGTATATAGACTTATTTGAGAAGGATATCGGTGCAAAGATGCAGGAAGATATACTGTATGTCAACAAGAAGGAAATGGGCGCGTTGGTCTAAGACAGAACGCAAAAAGGATACCCTCGTAGCACCATACTACGAAGGTATCCATCATATTTAACTCACTTATAATATATATGGTAAACTCGAAGTTTCTACGTATCGAGAGTATTCAGCGTTGACCATTGCAACTGTGCTCCGATTACATATGTAATCTTTCTTGGGGACGGACGGCTTAGCTAACGTCGGTAGCTAACCTCAGTTGCAATGCCGGTTCTTTCATTTGAACCAGCCTTTTTCTTTGAAACGGGTAATCGCCTCGATCCGGTTACCCACGTCAAGTTTATCCAGAATGACAGAGATATAATTGCGGACCGTGCCAGTCGTAATATACAACTGACTTGCGATTTCTTTGGTGTTCTTACCGTCAGCGATCAGGCCCAATACTTCCTTTTCCCGTTCCGTCAAGGGATTAACCTCTCCACCGTAGGCCTGATCCATCAGTTCAGGAGCATACATCCGCCGTCCAGCCATCACACTTCGAATGGAGGAGGCTAGTTCTTCACTTGGACTATCCTTAAGCAGATAAGCATGGACGCCAGCCTTCACAGCACGCTCAAAATACCCTGCCCGCGCAAAGGTGGTCAGAATCATTGTCTTGCAGCCGGAATTCTTCAGCGCTTCCGCTGCTTCCAGACCGCTCATCGCCGGCATCTCAATGTCCATGATACAAATATCCGGTTTATGTAGCTGCACCAGCGACACCGCTTCCTCACCGTTACTCGCTCGCCCCACCACCTTCATATCCTCTTCCAGATCCAGCAGCGAAGCCAGCGCTCCGAGCAGCATACGCTGATCCTCGGCAATTACAATCTTTATCATGTTGTCTCCTCCTTCACCGGTTGTTTGAATGCATTGGGAACTCTAATCACAAGGGTGGTTCCTCCGTCTTTCACAATATCCATGGTGCCGTTGACAAATTCAAGTCGTTCTCTCATCCCTTGCAGGCCGTGTCCTTTAGAATAAATGTTATCCCCAGAAATCCCCGTCCCATTGTCTTTCACAGTGATTGTCAGATCTGTCCGGGAAGGCCGGATCATTATCCAGCACGCCATGGCATTGCTGTGCTTCACCACATTGGTGACCGCTTCTTTAATGCACATGCTGAGTACATTTTCCGTAATGAGGGAGGTATTGGTTAGCTTCGGGTTGCCCTCCAGCAGAAAATCGATCTCTGCCGCTTGAAGAAACTGACGGATGCGTACCAGCTCTTCCTCCAGCCGAATCCCCCTCATCTCTGTCACCATTTCCCGCACTTCCTTCAGGGCACTCCGTGCCGTTCGGCGCACATCGCCTATCTCAACAACTGCCTGCGCAGGATTCTTGTGAATCAGCTTGCCGGCGAGGTCGCTCTTGAGCCCGATCAGAGAAAGCTTTTGTCCCAAGGTGTCATGCAGATCGCGAGCAATCCGCTGCCGTTCCTCAAGTTTGACCAGCTCCGAGATACGTTTGTTGGCATCCTCCAGCTGGCCCTGCAGCTTGTCCTGATTATTGCGGTTATAGGTGGTAACGGGCAGCAGCACAACCGCGATCATACTAACCAGCACAAATGGCAATTGGCTGATAAATACGGGATTGCGCGAGAGCAGCACGTAGTTGATGGACACGATGGTGGTTAACAGATGAATGGAATATAGTGTGAAGAATCCGACCCTGTTCTGGATATTTCCGATAAAGAAAGCCAGAAACAGCGCAAAATACACATAGCCAAACAATAACGTCATCGTAATGGAAACCACAATTTGCACGCTTGTCCAGAAGTACACCAGCCAGCCTTTTGATATAAAGGATAGTACATAGCATACAAAGAACAGCATGATCATGACGATGCCGGATACCACTTGATAGGTGGAAGAAGACCGGAAAATGAAATAGAACGGAAGAATGTAAAAGACGACCCACACATAAGGGCTGAGTCCGGTGCTTTTATGAAAAATAGAATACCATTTCTGCATGTCTGCCATCCTTTTGTTCAGAGTTGTTCACCCTTATATTATCACAAACCTGACGTGTATCGCTTCAACGGCAAAACAAAAGGAAGAACAGCTCCGAACTAATATCTTCGGCTCTGCACTTCCTTGGGTATAGTATTCAATCTCCCTGAAGAGTCGGTTTATTCACAGTCAGGACTTCTGCCACACGCTTGGGATTTCGCAGTCTGGCCTTCATCTCCTTGAAGCTCACGAAGCCTTTATTCTCCTCATCCCACAGACGGAAATGGATAGCTTTGAGACTCGTGCCAATCGTAATCGTAGTCGCCTTTTGCAATGGCGGGGTCGAGTTATGCACTTGTTCCAGATTATAGTTAGGCACCTTCGGGCTTAAATGATGCACATGGTGGAAGCCAATATTGCCGGTAATCCATTGCAGCAGCTTCGGCAGCTTGTAGTACGAACTTCCTTCTACCGCAGCTTTCACATAGCTCCACTCGTCTTCGTTCTCAAAGTAGGAATCCTCGAACTGATGCTGTACATAGAACAACCAGATCCCGAGGAAGCCGGATACAAAGACGATAGGCAGTTGCACCAGCAGGAAGGCCGGCCATCCAATAGCCCAAATAAGCACACCATACAGTACAACTAGAGAAACATTGGTGAGGTAAGTGTTCATCCGCTCTTTGCGCTTGGCTCCCTTAGCGTTAAACCGGTATTGGAGCAAGAACACAGCGATCGGCCCAATACCGAACATAACAATCGGGTTACGGTAAATCCGGTAGTACAGCCGCTTCCAAGAAGAGGCCTCAGTATATTCATTCACGGTCATGATCCAGATGTCGCCAATCCCTCTTTTGTCGAGGTTGCTGCTGGTTGCATGGTGGATAGAATGGCTATGCTTCCACTGCCGATAAGGAACCAGTGTCAGAATACCGGTAATGGTGCCTACGATATCGTTGGCACGGCGGCTTTTGAAGAACGAGCCATGGCAGCAGTCATGAAAAATGATAAATGTTCGAATCACGAAGCCTGCGGCTGGGATCGCGAACAACAGTGTAAGCCAATAGGATACGGATAGACTAAAGTAGGCGCTGGACCATAATACTACAAGCGGCAATAGCGTATTTATAAGCTGCTTTATACTTCGTGTACGATCCGTTTTCTCATAAGGGGCTACACTTTTTTTTAGGCTAGCGAGTTGGGCTGACTGATCTTTGCGCATGGTCGTCGTTCCTCCTTGATGTATCCCCCTGGGGAAACACTCTTCTGCTTTTAAGTATAGAGAAGATAATGTCATCCTATAAGATACAAACATCAAGTAGGCAGTATGACATATGTCATACTCTAGCCCGGGGCGTATCGCGACCAACCCTCTATGTTAAGCTTTAATTATAAACCAATGAGCGTGTTCTATTGGATTTATAGCTAGAGGACATGTATACTATTTTTACTTCTATGAGGGTATTGAATTATATTTATGTTTATTAATAAAGGAGAGAGTCTCGACATGCCTATTAATCGTCCTCTATTTACGGATATTGACCTGCAGGAGGCCGTAGATCGGCAGTACCCTGTGCGCGTCTTCCAGGATGATCATCTGGTGAATTCCGGCGGTTTCATTGTCCGCTTCACGGATTCCGATGTAATCATTCAATCCCGGGTCAGCGACTTGACCTACTATTCCCGTTCGAACTGCCAGTTCTTTGAGGTTAGACCTTAGTGACTGACTGCAATTACGTCTGAAATAAGAGTTGGACAGAAAAGTGACACAAGAGCTTATTCGGTATAACTGGGTATAGTTCACCACGGTTGGAGACACTAAAAGCGATGAATGCCGCTTTTGGCAAATTCAACCGATAATGAGGTGCTAGCCTATGTTTAAACGTTTTGACGAAATTGCCATTGAGATACCGGAGGTAGAACGCCCCGATCCCAATGCCGCTGCTGCCGTTCAGGAACTGATGGGCGGGAAATTCGGCGAAATGTCGACCCTGAACAACTACCTGTTCCAATCCTTCAACTTCCGCAGCAAAAAAAAGCTAAAACCTTTCTACGATCTGGTTACGAGCATCACTGCAGAAGAACTGGGCCATGTCGAACTGGTCGCCCATGCGGTTAATAAATGTCTACGCGGCTCCACGAAATACAAAGAACCGGACCAAACCCCGCTAAATCCGTTGAAAGATATCCGTAATTCTTACTTTGGACTAGCCGGCGCACAGTCCGCGCTTCCCATTGATTCCATGGGCCGACCCTGGAGTGGAGAATATGTCTTCAATAGCGGGAATCTAATTCTCGATTTGCTGCATAACTTCTTCCTGGAGTGCGGAGCACGTACTCACAAAATGAAGGTCTATGAAATGACCGATCACCCTGCTGCAAGGGAAGTTGTTGGGTACCTGCTCGTCCGCGGCGGGGTGCATGTCGTGGCCTATGCCAAAGCGCTAGAGGTAGCAACAGGTGTGGATGTCAGCAAGCTGGTGCCGATCCCTTCCCTCAGCAACAAGGCATTCAACGAAACCCGAAAGTATGAGGAGAAAAGTCTTCATACCAAGCTGTATACGAACAGCGACGGGGATTTTACAGCGATCAAGCAGATCTTGGAAGGGAACTCATCCCGAAGACGGACAGCCGCTTGAAGTTATTGAAGGCTCACCTAAGGGGTATCCGATTGCTGAAGCACCTGAAGTGCCAGAAGAATTCGCCCCTGGCATCTCGGAGGAAGACTTCAAAGAGATTGCCGCCAGGTTGCAGCAGGCCGCCAATATCCGGTAACACGCTGGCAATTGAATCAATTAAACTTTAAAAAGCCGGGCGACATGACTTCAAAGGGTCATTCGTCCGGCTTTTCTATGTGGCGCTATGTTGAGTTTCCTGAATGTCACTTTTTGAGACCGCTGCCCGACCTCATCTTCTCCTTCAGTACGTCACGGAAGACGACCATCTTCTCGTCCGCTCTCTTCTGCTTGGAATTGGCCACGGGTTGAGGCCTGAAATACTGATGATTGAAAGCCATAAGACTATGTACTGTCATATTCATGCTGGATTCATCCTCCCTTCCGTAATCTTTTCCCTGTCAACATGTCCAAACATTAGCTGCTTTCTTCTTTATTAACCCGTATGCCATACTCTTAAACAACTTAAATGCATTTCTACGCCAAAATATTCGTCTTCAAACGTAAGTGTAATTTTTCACGAGTATTAAAGATCTGCTACCGTAGTGCGATAAGTTCCAAACCCTGCATCACAAACCGTTTTGACCGTTTCCATAATAAAACCACCTCGTATATGTTGTAAGGTCGGCGATTGTCGCCTTCGAATCTCTATGTCGCGAATAACACTTCCTTTTATAGGAATAGAACTTTTTTTCATGTACCGGGCTTACTATATTGAACTTTGCAAAGACCCCTATATACAAGAAAAAGCGTCGCCCCCGAAAGGACGACGCGATTTTGAATTTACTGTCTTGAATTTGTAACTACTCGTTTCTTTGATCGTGCTCCTATCAACATGATAATTAGTGAAGCAGCTACCAAAAACACAGTAATCGCAGCAATTACAGCAAAAAATGATTGATTAAAAGCGGCTCGTGCAGCCTGTTTCAGCGTTTCCGAAGCTGTCCCAGTTAGACTCTCTGCTACTATTAAAGCTTCATCTAAGCTATCTTTCACATTGACTGGAACATTCAATCCTGCTGGAATTTTCATGGATAACGTGTACACAAGACCAGACAGACTTCCGATTATCGCTATTCCTGTAGCTCCACCTACTTCATATCCTACCCCCTCCATAGATGCAGCCATACCTGCTTTTTCATAAGGGGCACTGCTCATTATAGAATGAGAAGCCACAGTCATCCCGCCACCTAAGCCCGCTCCGAAGAGTGCTAGTCCGAGAATCTGCCCAGCAATGCCTGAATCAAATTGTACAAGATAGATCCCCGAACCTACAGCTGCAATTAAGAGAACAATGCTCTTGATACGAATAACATCAAATCGATGTAATAGCATTCCTGTCAGCGGAGCAGCAATAACCGCTGCAAACGGTACAGTTAACGTATACACTCCGGCTAATAGTGGACTGAAACCCTCAACCAATTGAAGGCGTTGAGTTATTATATATTGAATCCCTGTCTGAGCAAATAAACCTACCAATGCCGTAATAAATCCTGTGGTAAAAAGAGGTATCTTAAACAATGAGAGGTCAATAAGCGGGTTAGAGCTTCTGTTTTGACGACGTATAAAGGCAATAAGAGCTACGATACCGACAAACGCGGCAAGAATGGCAAAAGTTATGGAACCTTCACGTCGGGTACACTCTTTAATTGCATAGATTAGAGTCACCAAGGCAATCATAATTTGAATCGAGCTGGTTAGGTCAAACTTTTTATATTTATCGCCTTCATGTTTTGGAACAAACACTAAAGTTAGGATAAATGCAAGTATCGCGATGGGTAAATTGAGTAAGAATACAGAACCCCACGAAAAATGCTCAAGGAGAAGTCCACCGACTATAGGTCCTAGTCCTGCACCTCCAGAGGCAATAGCCCCCCAAATACCAATAGCCAAACCTAACTCACGCGGATCTTTAAAAGTAACTCTAACGATAGCCATTGTAGCAGGCATCATAATAGATGCTCCAACCGCAAGAAGTACCCTTGCCGATACCAAAACATAGGGATTAGGAGCAAAAGCAGCAGTGAGTGAAGCTATTGAAAATATAATCAATCCGAGCGAGAAAACTCTTCTATAGCCTAGGCGGTCACCTAACGTACCCATTGCGGGAAGCAGGCCCGCCATAACGAGCGAGTAACCATTTAATATCCATAATTTTTGCGAAGCAGTCGCACCCAAATCATGCGTTAACGTTGGCATAGCCGTGTAAAGAATCGTCATATCCATAACGATGAGTAAAAGTGCACTGGATACAATTGACAGAACCATCCAGCGTTTGAATTTTGACATACTTAACATTCCTCCATGCAAATTATTTTGAACTTTTAACAATTTGAACTATAATCTATAGGGTAACCCTATAGTCAATTTATAATTTTAGTATTTAGATAAAGAGTCGCGGAGGACAGAAAATGTCAAGTATATCAACCGGATATTTTACGACTAGTGAGTTAGCTAAAACCTGCGGAGTGACTAAACACACGCTTTTTCATTACGACCATATTGGACTCTTAAAACCCGAATTCGTTAATTCTAAAGGCTATCGTTATTATTCTCTTCAACAATGTCTTGTTCTTGATATTATCAATGTACTAAAAAAAGCAGGTAGTTCATTAGAGGAAATAAAGGAGTTTATTCAGAAGCAGAATACACCCCTATTCGTAAATATTTTAAAAGAGAAACAGACGGATTTAGAAAAAGAACAACTTAGAATCACTCGAATGCAAAGTATCCTAAAGAGTGCTGTCAAGATGACAGAGGAAGCCACAGAAGAATTGCGAAATACACCAACAATAGAAATATGCGAAGAAGAATTTTTCATAGTTACGCCATTAAAATTAGGGGATGGGGATAAGGAGTTTGCCCGGAAATTAAGCGAACATCGAGACTACTGCGAAGAACACTATATAGATCACGAATTTCCAATCTGGACTATTTTAAGTAAAGACCGTTTTGAATCGGGAGATTATTATCCTGACTACATGGCTAATAAAGTAAATACCCCGATTCCAGTTGAAAAGATGCTTATCAAACCTGAAGGTTTTTATGCAGTTATGGATCACAAAGGGTCCTATGAAAGCATGCCAAAAACCTATTCTATAATAAAAAAATTCATAGAAAGTAAAGGGATGAACGTAAGCGGAAATGTGTATGGATTGGAACTACTGAGCTATCTGACAGAAAAAAATCCAGACAACTATAAAATACGGATATTTGTTGGGGTATCAAATTAAGGATCAGTGCGATTTGATTGTGTTTTTTTCATAGCAGGATAATCCAGGGGATTTTCATCCATAATATAGGAAAATTCAGTTGGGGGGAACTGCCTGTGAAAATGTCAGGAGCACGGCTCTGGATCGCTGCACTAGGCGGCGTCAATGAGATCGGCAAGAACATGTACCTCGTACAGTATGCAGATGATATTATTGTTATCGATTGCGGTGCCAAATTTCCCGATGAAAGTCTGCTCGGCATCGACCTGATTATTCCTGATGTCAGCTACTTGCTAAACAATATTGATAAGGTACGCGGACTGATTGTGACTCACGGACATGAAGATCATATTGGCGGCATCCCTTATCTGCTGAAACAACTGAACATCCCGATTTATGCTTCCCGTCTGACACTAGGTCTGATAGAAAACAAGCTGAAGGAACACGGCCTTCTGCGGCAGACGAGCCTGCACTGCATTAATGCGGATTCAACATTGGACTTTGGCACCATCACCACAACCTTTTTTAATACCAATCATAGTATCCCGGATTGCCTCGGGGTTGTATTCGATACGCCCGAAGGAACCATCGTACATACCGGAGACTTCAAATTTGATATGACACCCGTCAACAATCAGTACCCTGATCTTCACAGAATGGCTGAAATCGGCAAAATGGGTGTTAAAATCCTACTTTCGGAAAGCACCAATGCTGAGCGCCCTGGCTTCACTCCGTCCGAACGACTAGTAGGCGCACATATGGAAGAAGCATTCAAGAATGCTGAGCAGAGAATCTTTGTCTCTACCTTCGCTTCCAATGTGCACCGTCTACAACAGGTTGTGGATGCCACGCATCATACGGGGCGCAAGCTCGCTCTGCTGGGCAGGAGTATGGTCGCTGTGGTCGGCGTAGCCCAGGAATTAGGATATCTGGATATTCCGGGTGACCTGTTGATAGAACCAGCGGAGGCCGCCAACCTGCCGCCTGAACAATGTGCCGTCTTATGTACAGGAAGTCAGGGTGAGCCCATGGCCGCCTTATCCCGTCTGGCGAACTCCAGCAATCGGCTGATGGGAATTCAAGCCGGGGATACCGTATTGATCGCTGCCAATCCAATCCCCGGTAATGAACGAAATGTCGCCCGGATTGTAGACAACTTGTACACTCTAGGTGCACGGGTCATCTATGGCTCCCGCAGCGAGCTTCATGTATCCGGACACGGCAGTCAGGAAGAACTGAAGCTGATGCTGACGCTTATGAAACCGGAATACTTTATTCCGGTCCACGGGGAGTACCGCATGCTGCATCATCACAGCCTGTTGGCCGAGGCAGTAGGTGTGAAGCATGAGAACATTTTCATCCTCAACAATGGCGACATTGTGGAATCCGCAGGTAGTGTTGTCAGACAGTCCGGCAAAAAACTAACTGCGGGACAGATCCTCGTCGACGGTCTGGGCATCGGGGATATTGGCAATGTGGTACTGCGCGACCGACGTCAGCTCTCTGCTGACGGCATCCTGATCACAGTCATTACACTTAGTCTGACCGATGGCCGGCTGCTGAGTAGCCCCGATACCATTTCTAGAGGGTTCATCTATATCCGCAACTCGGAGACCCTAATGGACGAAATCAATCAATTGGTCACGGACACCCTGCACAAAATGCACAAAGTCGACCTTGGCCAATGGAATATCATGAAGCAAACAATCAAGGATGTACTGGGTAAATTCCTGTATGAGAAAACCAAACGGCGCCCCATGATCCTGCCGATCATTATTGAGGTATAACAATTTCAGCATGGGTGGACAGACAAAGAACCTTCAAGTGACCAAGGGTCCTTCGGAGGCTCTTTGTATATAGCTTGCTATGTTATTTGACCGCAGCCCAGGAGGCCTCATTGAGTTGTTCCAATTCATCGACCGTGAGCTGGAAGGTCATCGCACCGATGTTTTCCTGGGCATGCCGCACCTTGGATGCACCCGGGATCGCCACTACCGTATCACCGTGATAATGAATCAGCCAATTCAACGCGATCTGCCCTGAGGTCGCACTGTATTTTCTTCCGAGGGTATCCAAAGCTTCTATTAACGGCCGACTGCGGGCCAGGCTCTTCTCATTCAGGCCGGACATTAGTCGGCGGCTGCGGGCCAGAGCTTGAATCTGCGCTGGATCATGATGGAAACGGCCCGTCAGCAATCCCTGCTGTAGCGGAGAATAAGCAATGATTGAAATGCCATGCTCCTTCGCAGCCTCCAAAATTCCGTTGCGGTCAATCGCTCGGTCGAGCAGATTGTATTTAACCTGATTGGAGACCAACGACAGTCCCTGCTCCTGCAACAGGCGATGAGCCGCGACCATCTGCTTCGCCGAATAGTTGCTGACACCGACATAACGTATTTTACCCGCTTTAACCAACCCCGCCATCGCCTTCATCTCCTGCGCGATGGTTGACAATGAGAACGGCTGGTGAATCTGGTACAGGTCAATGGTTCGTCCACCCAGGCACCCAATCCGCTCCTCAATCGTGGAGGTAATCGAACCCGCGGTACGGAAAAGTGGCCACCACTTGGTCGCGATCAGCGGAGCTGCCTGGGGACTTCCCTCCTGCCGCAGCTGGTCGAGGACCTGTGCCAGGGCTTCCTCTGATTTGCCTCCACCGTAAACCTCTGCCGTATCCACCCAGTTCATGCCGCCTTCAAGACTGACCCGCACAATCTCGAGAATATCTCCTTCATTCAGGTTGCTCCAATAGCTGCCCACCAGTCCTTTTCCCCGGCTAAACTGCCAGCAGCCCAGACCCAGTGGCGAGACGGAAAGCGAAGACTGACCCAAGGGGCGCAGCTTCACCGCTGTCAAGTTCTGCTCCATCACTCATCCTTCTTTCCCCGCTATGAAATAAAATCCATGGATATGATTATGATTACGCCTAACATATCATTTATTCCCTGTAATTAGAAGAAAACTTTATTGCTGGATTAGTTGAATCAAATTTTCTTGTTTAGCCTGCAAGGTTAAACCGTATGAACCGCCCTCCCACTTTGCAGTAAAGCCCAGCGCCTGTGCTAGTTGGGATGCGGGAACCATCGAGGTGTAGATCACCTTAATGCCTTCACCTATGGGTATGGTTCTGCCATTTCCAAGCTTGTAATTCCCATCCTGAAGCGCAACTACGTTGCCATCCTTGGTCAATGTCATGATGCCGTCCACAGACCCTATGGTATAACCCAAACTTTGGGCCACATCTCGCAGCGGCCCCAGCATACGTATGACCCCAAGTCCAGACTGTACCATCCTTACGGACAGCGGCAAAACCATTCAGATTCAGCCCCAGTCTAGTGATATCGCTCAATGTTGTAATTTTCTGACAGCTTGAGATATGGACACCCACAGTAAAGCTACGCATAATACAACACTAAGCATAAGGAACTTGGATCGAAATAACTTCATCACCTGATCTCCTTCTTATTCAGATTATGGTATAATTATCCTGGCTGAACACATTAAAATAACAAATAGCCTATCTTATATAAGCCGAACAAAAGAAACTAACAAAAGCGAAGATGAGCGAACGGGGCAGTTTAAAACTGTAGGCGCAAAGCGCTCGCCTGAAAGCTTTCCATAGAAAAGCTAGCACCCCAACATAGACTGTCGACAGATTTCAACCACTAAAAGCGGTATATTCCTCTTCCCTTCACCAGGCGTCTTAACCGTGAAAAAGAGGGGGCTTCTCCCCAACTAAAAGCATTTTTGTACCTTATTTCCCTTTAATATAGGAAAACAAGGGAAATAAGGGTATTATTGTATCTTATTTTTCAAAAAAGCATGCTAGACTGGGTATTCTGGAAGATTTAAGGTGCAATATTGCACTTAATCTCCATTAACCCTTAGCCGCAGAGGATTTAAGGTACGAATTTGCCGTTAAATATAGAATAAAAGAATTTATAATCATGATTTCCGAATTGCAATTAACGGCATCTCTATTCTAAATACGCCAGTAATAATTTTCGGGAAAATATGAATAGTACTGTACAAAGAATTTACCATGTTAGTACTTATCTTATATCGTATTTTTTTAAAAAAATCAGCTAGAACAATGCTCTTCTTCCCTTTGTTTGGCTTAGTTAGGGAGATAGAGCTACTTTTGATAATAATCTTAATTTCATTCATCTAGGAGGATAACATGTTCAAAATTCTCGGATTCATCCTGTTATTTCGATTTATCGGCAATCCTTTTCTTGCCCTACTAATTCTGCTAATTATTCTGTATGTATTGGATCGCCGTTTCGTCGGCATCCTGCCTAGCATAGCAAAACCCTTCCGCAGATCACGGCAAATCTCCAAGCTGAGAACTACTATTTCGCTTAATCCCAATGATGTATCAGCCAAATTTGAACTGGCCCGGTATTTGTCGGAACGCAAAAAATTCAATGAAGCCAAAACCCTGCTGCTGGAAATCGAAGACCGTTATGAGCAGTCTGCGGAATATTGGGTCGAAATTGGACATGTGAACCTGAAGCTAGGAGAGATGGAAGAAGGCGAGGCCCAGGTACTGAAGGGATTGGATATTAACCGCAGAGCCCAATACGGTCAACCCTATCTGCGACTGGCTGAGATTTTCCGTCATACAGACCGCGACAAGGCGCTTCACTATGTCAGCGAGTTCCAAGAGATTCAATCTTCATCCAGTGAAGCTTATTATCTGGCTGGATCAATGTACCGGGCGCTCGGAAGGGAAGAAGAAGCAAAAGGTGCTTTTGCAGAGTCCACAGCGATCTACCGCTCACTTCCGAAATATAAGAAACGCCAGGAACGCGGCTGGGCGCTACGCAGCTTTTTTGCCAAAATGAGATAATCCACACCTAAATATTCCGATATAACCAAACGAAAAGCTTCTTTCCATCACTTCATGTGACGGGCAGAGGCTTTTTGGGCAAGAAATCAAAAAAGAGTGTCCCACAAAACAGCCAATCGGCCTGGGACACTCTCTATAAAACTAAAGATTTCACGCAGACTCTTAACTGGAGCCTACAAGACAATAATTAAGCATCCAATGAGCCAGAGTTCTCCTTACTAGCACTAGAGCTGTCAGGGAATGGCCACCAGTTGGCCCGCCCGAACATCTTCACCATCACCGGCACGAAGAATGGCAGGAAGATGAAGGCATACAGAGCCAAGCCGGCAAGCACTACTGTAGCGATCTGCATCATCGACAGCACGCCCGATGGATACATTGAGGCAAATGTACCGCCCAGAATCACTACAGCCGATAGAATAACAGTTCCCATGTTGCGCATGGCATGCAGGATAGCTTCTTTCACATCCCATGACTTATTCTCGTTGAACCGGGCCATGAGGAAGATACTATAATCGACGCCAAGCGCTACCAGCATTACAAAGCTGAAAAATGGCGTGGACCAGGTAATTCCGGAATAGCCGAGCATATTCACGAAGATCGCTTCCGTCACCGCTAGTGCCGTAAAGTAAGTGATCACGAGCGACAGGATCAGGTAGAGCGGCATGATGAAGGAACGGAGTAGCAAGACCAAGATGATGAATATACCGCCCAGCATCAAGATCACTGTCCGGCTATAGTCCGCATTGGAGATGTTCTGCAAGTCATTGTAGGTGCTGGTAACACCACTGATGGCAATTTCCGCATTCTCCAGCTTCGTTCCTTTCACAGCACGTTCGACAGCAGATTGAATATTGCTAACACTGTCGATGGCTTCCTTGCTGTAAGGGTTCTGCGCGAACACAATATCAAGGGTCATAATCTTGCGGTCATGTGTCAGGTAGTTGTCGAACACCTGCTGGATGCCATCGGCTTTGAGAGCCTCATCCGGCACAAAGAATCCGCTCAGTTCATCATCCTTGGCGTTATGAATCTGATTCAGGAAATCCTGTGCTGAGCCGAGGCCACCGGAGATCTGCTTCAGCCCATCAGCGCTGTCGCTTAGCCCAGCCGTTAACTGACCGATCTGGCCGGTTAGCTGACCGAAGCCGTCCGCCAGTTGCTTCTGTCCACCTTGCAATTGATCCAGACCGCCCGTAATCGATGGAATCTTCCCAACGATCTGACCTTGACCATCAGCAGCCTGGTTCAGTCCCGATTGTAGCTGACCAATCCCGGCCACAAGCTTCTGCAAGCCCTGTGCCAGTGCAGTCTGACCAGCCGCAGCTTTGGCATAACCGGCATTGGCTTCCGTTAGGCCGCCAGCCGCACCCTTCAAGTTCTCCGAAATCTGGCCGAGGCCTGCCGCCAGTCCAGCGGCACCGGTCCCGGACTGAGTCACTGTGCCTTTAATGGTCTGGTAATTGACATCCTGCAGCAGATCCGGATAGCTGGTCTCAAGCCCAGCGAAGGAAGTGCTCAGGCCGTTCAATGCCGTTGCTACGCCTTGCAGCTGGCCTTGAATCTGGCCAAGTCCGCCATCTAACGCCGTCAGACCCGCGCCGATCTTCTTGTAGCCGGCAAGCAGCGCCTGATTGGCATCCGCCAATTGCTGTGCACTTGTGGCAGCCTGCTGAAGTCCGGCTTTGATCTGCCCGGCCCCGGCAGAGCCGCTCTTAATGCCGCTCTCAATCCGGGATAGACCGTCGCCAAGAGCGACAATCCCGGCTTTCAAGTCGGCCGTTCCCTCCGTCAGCTTCTCGCTGCCGGACACGGCTTCAGCCAGCTTAGGCGCATTGTCACTAAGCTGCTTGCTGGCTTCGGACAAGCCGCTCTGAATCTTGGACAAGCCGTCATTCGTCTTGTCCAGGCCGTCTGAAAGCGTCTTGACCTGTGTAGGAATCAGGAAGTCATTAATCGCTTCGCCAGCCGGACGCGACATACTGCGAACGGTCTTGATTCCTTCCACCTTCTCCAGCTCACGGCTGATCTTCTCCGCAAGCCCGATATACTCCGAATTGTCCATACGGTCGTCATTCTTGATCACGATTTTGCCTGGCATAGATTCACCAGGACCAAAGCTTTCGGATATTATATTGAAGCCTTTGACCGAGGCATAGTTCGAGCCAATCTCATCCATACTGTTAAAGGACAGCTTCCCATCGTAGGTGACCAGGAAAGGCACAACAATAGCTGCTACGATTAGCAGCGCTGCCCATGGTCTTTTCAGGGAGAAGGCGCCAGCCGCGCCCCAGATTCGGCTTTCGCTGTGTTCCAGCTTGCCGCGCGAAGGCCAGAACATTTTTTTGCCCAGGACAGCCATAAAGAAAGGTACAACTGTCACAAGTGCAAGCAGCATCACTGCAATGCCTACAGCCACGGCAACTGCCGAGCGATACAGCATGAATTTGGAGAAACCGATAGCTACAAAGCCTACAAATACAGCAAGGCCGGAGTAGAACACCGTACCGCCTGCTTTACGATATGTCTCAATAATTGCAGTTTTGGTATCCGCCGAATCAGCTAGTTCTTCCTTGAATCGGCTAATCAGCAGGATACAGTAATCCGTCCCGATCCCGAACAATACGGCCACCATAAAGATCTGGGTGAACGTGGATAACGGGAAATCATAACGATCGACCAGAAACGCTACAACCGACTGGGCCACCACATAACTCAGTCCCACAGTCAGCAGCGGAACAAATGGAGCTACGAATGAACGGAAGACCACAAACAAAATCAGAAGAATGAATACAACGGTTATATATTCCGATTTCTTCAGCCCCGCTTCGGAGCTGGCAATCGTGTCTTCAGTAATCAAACCTTCACTCGTCAGATAATGATCAGCGTCCACATCTTTCAATAGGGCGTCTACTTTACCTGGAAGCACCTTGACGTCTTCATCACTACCCGCGACAAACAACGCCACCATAATTGTTTTGCCATCTTTGGCAATCAACGTGTCTTTCAGCTCACTTTGCGAGAACGGGTCGGTAATGGAGTCCAGCTTGAGATCAGCTTTGTTCTGGTTCAGCTTCTCAACGCCTTGCTTAATGCTCTCCATTTCCTTGGTCCCAATGCCTTGCGGCTTGTTGAACACAAGCGCAACCTGGTGGAGCGTCTCCCCGCCTTTGGCCTCAGCAGCTTCTTTCATGATCTCGGCTGCTCTGGATGAAGAATATCCGGCCGGAACCGCAATCTGTCCCTTTTCCCGGACTAGGTCGGACATTCCCGGTGCCGTCAACATCAATACAACAGCCGCTGCAATCCAGATCACAATGATGGCCCATCTGGCCTTAAGTATGGTCTTCAATCGTCTTTCCCTCCTGAGTCCTGCATCATTCTTGCCAACTTCTCGAACATCATAATGAAATTCTCAATCTCTTTCTCTTCAAAATGGGAGAAGTACGGCGACACCGTATCCATGACATGCTTACCCGCCACTTCAAATACTTCACGTCCCTGCTCCGTCATTGAGAGATAGACCTGCCTCCGGTCATTCTCGTCGCGCGTACGCACCAAAAGTCCCGCATCGACCAGCCGGTTGCTGATGGCTGTAATCGAGCTTTTACCTACAGCGAACGATTCGGCCAGATATGTGGAGGTGCAGCGCTCCTTCCCGTTGATCAGCCGCAAGATCAGGTATTGGTCTGTCGTAAGTCCGCCAGCGATACTATCCCTGATTTGGGCACTGATATTTCTCGATACCGCCAGATAGGCATCTAGATAACGGTTTATCCACTGTTCTGCCACTTCATCCAAAGCTTAATCCTCCTTACAATCCCACAATAGTTCATGTGTAGAATAGTTTCACTTTAGAACTATATGACTTCAGCACTCAAAAGTCAAATGTAATGACTTAGTGCTTGTATTTGCATAAAAAAAATGACAGGCCAACAAAACTCCTTGGCCTGCCATTCTATGTCGTTCAGGGTGAGGTTATTCCTCATCCTCAAACTCTTCAACCTCATATACACAGCGAAACATCTCAATTCCCGCTGCATTCACACCAAGACTATAGACCATAAAGCCCAGGGCCCGGTAGAAATCGGCTGCTACCTCATCTTCGGTCTCTGCCAGTAAGTAACGTGGCTCTCGAGCGGTTAGCAGTTCCAAAATCATCCCACGGGCATACCCTTTGCCCCGATTCTCCGGCAGTACGGCAATGTGGCGGATATCCAGCGAGCCATCTTCTGTTTCCTCGAATCCTACCAGACCAAGGAGCAATTCCTCTTCTTCCCAGCCAAACAACTGCAGCCCAGGTGAATTGCGGTATTCTTCCGTAGTCTGCTGAAGGGTCTCGGTTTCCTCAATCACCGCATACTCCAGCAGTTCATTCACTTCAGCTGTTCCGATGCGTGGTGTTAAATCAATCAGCATGTATGTAATCCCTCCATCTTATGAATTCCTTCCAGTTCTCCCCAGCCGAATTACTGCATAGCCAGCCCATACCCCCAGCATATTCAGCAGCAAATCGTCCACATCGAAGCTTCCAACGTGTAGCAGCATCTGCAGACATTCTAGCAGCAGAATAACAGGGATCATGACTAGCGCCAGTCTGGCCGCAGAAGACAGCTTGTTCCAAATCAGGGGCAACAACAACCCGAACGGAACAAATACAGCCACATTCCCCAGCAGGTTCACCGCTCGATTCCAAATGGAAAGGCGGTTCCCCATGTCCAGATAAAGAGAGACGGTCTTCCATGGTACCAGATTATACTGCCACGGTCCACCCAAATGGACTTCACGACCAAAACCAAGGAACATCCAGTAGAGCAGCAGCGCACTGTATAAAATAAGAACGGACTGCACCCCTCGCCTACGTCTATGCTTGGGTCCGGACCCTGGAAGGAAGATCAACGATGCTTCTCTCCTTCGATAACCTCAATGCTGCCATCGCTTTTGCCGATAATTGCAAAGTTTGCAATGCCAATGAAGAGACCGTGTTCAACTACTCCTGGTATGCCCTGCAGCGCCTTAGCCAGCTCCGGCGCCGAATGGATTGCTCCAAAATGGCAGTCAGCAATGTAATTGCCGTTGTCACTCTTGTACAGCTCATCCCCGGTGCGGCGCAGTACCGGCTCACAACCGAGCTTGGCGAGATCACTTAGCGTCCATTCACAAGCGAATGGAACAATCTCTACAGGCAACGGAAATTTACCTAGTGTCTCCACTGCCTTACTCTCATCTGCAACCACGATCATGCGCTCGCTCCCCATAGCGACAATCTTCTCGCGCAGCAGAGCGCCGCCACCACCCTTAACCAATTGGAGTTTGCCATCCAACTCGTCTGCACCGTCGATCGTGAGGTCCAGGCGATCAATGTCACCGAAGCCCACGAGCGGAATTCCCAGCTCACGCGCCTGATCCTCAGAAGCCTGTGACGTGGCAACTGCCGTAATCTTTAATCCTTCAGCCACCCGTTCGCCAAGCTTGCGGATCGCCCAATAAGCCGTCGAACCGGTACCAAGGCCAACCTTCATACCATCCTTCACATATTCTACTGCTTTCTCAGCGGCTAACTGCTTTACATTAACACTCATTTTATTCCCTCCACATTTCCGTTATAATATTATGATACAAAAACTATATAAGATGAACAAAAGAAAGTAACAAAAAGCGAGAAGGAACGAAGGGGAAGTTTGGAACTGTAGGAGCGGAACGCTCGCCTGAAAGCTTTCCGCAGGAAAGCTCGCATCGGAAGCCTAAGCTGTGTCCAGATTTCAACCGCTAGAAGCGGTTTATAAAAAGAAATCTGGACACAACAGCGACCGGAAGTCCAAACATTCCACCGTAGTGACGACCGAGCCTTATGTTAGGATCTTAAGTTCATCTTATATAACCAAACTCCAGGAGGAGCAAGATGAGAACTGAAAACCAAATCCAATCCAAAATCAATGAACTGACCCTGCAGCGCAGATCGCTGGAGTCGCGTCTTACCCCTTTGGCAGAGGAAGATACCCAGCGGAGTTCATTACAGGCCCAGCTTGTACGACTTGAAGATATGATTCTAATGCTGGAATGGGTACTTAACGCGCCCGTCGGTAAATATCACGCCTGACGCTCATTCTTCTATCAGCGTTTTGCCGTAGCATAGACTGTCAGGATCTCCAACATAAGGACCAAACAGATCTATCGGCCGGTAGCCGTGCTTGACATACAGCCCAATGGCTTCCGGCTGCTTGATCCCGGTCTCCAGCAGGATTTCCCGGTACCCGGCGGCCAAGGCCTTTCCTTCGAGAAACAGTAGCATTTTAGTCGCGATCCCCATTTTGCGGCAGCTGGAATCTACATAGAAACGTTTCAACTCCATTGCCCTTCTCTCGGGGTCCAGATAATCCAGCGGACGCAATCCACCGCAACCTACCGGCTGTCCATTCACGTAAGCCACAACGAAAGTCATCTCCTGAACCTTGGGATCACTGAAATCCACTACATAAATCGTCTCATGTGGATATCTCTCCAGCAGTTCCTCATCCAAAGTGACAATGAGCTCTCGCAAATCCTTGTTATTCGGAGCTACAACTGCAAATTCCACATCTGTTACAGGCAACATTTATTACTCCCTCCACGCACTTTCTGCACTCATAATAAACTACATTCCAACCACGCTGATCGGCTAATTAGACGGCTTCTTTTACAGCTTTCTCCAGATTCAGGATCAGTTCCTGCTCAAGGTCACTGACTCCAACCTCCACAAAAGCAACATATTCAATCGGCTGTCCCTGACCGGACAATTGCCTGATCCTGTTCAGCATATAGCGCTGTGCATCCGGCAACACCATTTCTCCTTGCCCTGTGTCATCCCTGCATAATGTAATCCAAGCGTATTCCTGTCCTTCAGTCACTGATGCAGCTGATTCCAGAGGCAGCCTCAAACTGAATAAAGAGCCTCCTCCAGAATCCCCAATCTGGCTCGGTGTAACTTGGCTAAGCACAGAATAACGCCCGGGCGGCATGCGCACTGCTGCTCCACGCGTCTTGCGTCCGGCAATCAGCCGGCTGTTCTGATAGGCAAACCATCCCGAGGCCAGCAACAACAGGAGTGCAGCAGCCAATACCGCCAGGATCATTCATCCTCACCGTCCATTTCTAAATAACAACACTTCCTTTATCTTATCACGGTAGCAAGACGGACGGGAATGGGGATTTTGCAGACATATCATTTTGTAATCCACCTTCTGTATGTCTCACCTTCCAGTGAACCATAATAACAGGGACTACGGGAGAAATTCTATAAAGTCATTTTAAAATATTCAAAATAACAGTTGAAACTTTTTCGGCCATGTCCCATAATAAAAAATGAAAGCGGCTAGCCAATCCATTAGGAAATCAAGGGAGGATATCAGCAATGAAATTTTTCTTGGACACAGGGAATATTGAAGAGATCAAACGTATCACCCGCCTCGGTTTGGTGGATGGCGTAACGACAAATCCTTCACTGATCGCCAAAGAAGGCCGACTGTTCAAAGACGTTATCAAAGAAATCGTCGAAATCGTGCCAGGGCCTGTCAGCGCTGAAGTCATCGGCCTGAAGGCTGACGAAATGCTCAAGGAAGCTTATGAAATCGCTGAGTGGGCACCGAATGTGGTAATCAAGCTGCCGATGACCGAAGATGGTCTGGAAGCCTGTTACGAGCTCACGAAAAAAGAAATTAAAACCAATGTGACGCTTATCTTCTCCGCTGCCCAAGGTTTGATGGCCGCCAAGGCCGGCGCCACCTATATCAGCCCATTCGTAGGACGCCTGGATGATATCGGCGTGGACGGGTTGCAACTGATCAGAGATCTCAAGACCATCCTGACCAACTACGGCCTGACTTCCGAAATTATTGCAGCCAGCATCCGTAACATTGCCCATGTAGAGCAAGCCGCCTTAGCCGGTGCACATATCGCTACAATTCCTGGTTCCCTCCTGCCTTCTCTCTGGAAGCACCCGCTCACCGATAACGGTATCGAGCGTTTCCTCAAGGACTGGGAAACAGTTCCAAAAGCTTAATATATTTTTACTTGATGGTGAACACCAAGCCCTTGTCCGAAGATCTGGACAAGGGCTTTTTAGTATCATTATTTACTTACTGGGCATTCATCCATAAAGGTATAGCTAAAATAAATACAAGAGGGTGCCTCAGTCAGCTCCTCTCGGTGGCTCAGCGGGCCCGGGCCCGCTGAGTGCGGATCGAGAAAGACTTGGCTGTCTTTTGAGCTCCATCCTGTCCATCTTCTTCTTTGCTTGGCGTTACAGCAAACAAACTCAACAAACCACCCACAGCACCCAATGCAGCCATGGTTCCGAATAGCACCCAATGGCCCCGGGTCATCAGCAGCGAGACGACGGGAGGCCCTAATGCCACCCCGATGAATCGCATACTACTATATAGCGAAGTAATCGTTCCTCGGTTCTCCTTTTCAAATGCCTCGGTGATCAGCGCATCCATGCAGGGCAGGACCACCCCAATACCGATGCCGCTCACCGTCAGGAACGCCACCATCATATAAATTCCCTTGTTGAAACCCGTAACCACCATCGCCCCCGTCAGCAAGACCATTCCGCCAAAACCCAGCCATTTCATCAAGGTCTTGTTCTGGCCGATGATCTTCCCGCTTCCGTAGGAAGCCAGACAGAGCAGTGCCAGCGGGATCGCCAGCACCAACCCTTTCATTGCTCCATGCAGCTTATGTTTGGTTTCCAGGATCTCCGACAGATAAAAAAGCACGCCAAAGGTCACGAACATGCAAATGCCGCCGATGGCAAATATCGCGTAGAGCCAGCGCCCTCTTTTGTGCAGAATATCCTTTATCCCGGATAAGAACTTGCGCAGTGTCGGTTTCTCCTCTGCAACCTGATCTTCCTTTTTCGGCGGCTTGACCAGAAACAGCACCAACACAAATGAAAGGATGCAAAGAAACGGAATCGCGATAAATGGAGCGAACCAGAGCAGTGTTCCCAGGTATGCGCCCAGAATCGGGCTAAGCACTTTGCCGAAGGTATTAGAGGTCTCAATTAACCCTAAGCTTTTGCTGACCTCTTTCTCGTCCTTGAACAAATCCCCCACGAACGGCAGCACGATTGGAAAAGCGCCTGCCGCGCCGATTCCCTGAAGCAGTCGCCCGGCAAGAATCACCCAATATGCACTGTACCCTTTCATAAACCAGGCGGCGATTACACAAACCACCCCGCCTATAGCTGCTAGCATAAGACTGGGCAGTATCACAATTTTCCGTCCATAGCGGTCGGAGAAAAAACCGGCAACTGGAATCATTAAAATGGCAATCAGACCATAAACCGTGATGATCATGCTGACCTGAAAAGAATTGATCCCCAGGGCATGTTCAATCTGCGGTAAAGTTGGCAGTAGCATGGAGTTGCCTAGCGTCATTATCAGCGGAATGGAAGCCAGTGCAACCAGATCCCATTTTTTATCCTTCATGGACTGACCACCTTTATCTTAGTTGACATTACCCTTTATTGTGGTTTGTTCCCCTCTCTTTATACACCGTGTTCCAAATAAATAACCTTTTGTAGACTGTGAAAAAAAGTAAAACCGTACTTCGCGAGGCGAAGGGCGAAGACGGTTTTTAAGAATTTTGAAACATTGAATTTGTTTATACTACACGCTGCCAACTGTAAGTGACTCGGTCTTCGATGTCGGCATGAAGCGGCTCGGACGTCCCAGACAATAAATATGCAGTAAATGCATCGCCCGGGTACAAGCCGTATAGAACAGCTTACGTTCGCTTTCCCGATTATACTGCTGATCTGACCCATCATAAATAATAACGGCATCGAATTCTACACCCTTCGCCAAGTAAGCCGGAAGCACCAGCGTACCCTTCTGGAAGTTCGGTGTATCCTTCGTCACCAGCCTGGCTGGCAATTTGTCCTCAAGTGCGGAATGAACACGTGCGCTCTCTTCCGCTGTTTTACAGATGACCGCCACATAATGATAGCCCTGGGCATGCAGCTGCAAAATATCCTTTTCCACCGCGCTCATCAGTTCTCCGCCAGTTGACACGACCTGTACTTGTGGTTCTTCACCGCGCCGGTTGAATGGCATGATCCGCTCCCCGCCAGGAATCATCGATCTCGTGAACTCGACAATTTCATAGGTTGAGCGGTAGCTGCGCGTTAGCGAGATGACTTCCGTATTCTCTTCCCCATAAATGCTCACAAGGTTGCCGAGCTCACCAAGCACTTCGCCTTGGGCATAAATCGCCTGATTGAGATCCCCAAGCACCGTCATTTTTGCCCGCGGGAACAGACGCCGCAGGAACTCCAGCTGAAACGGTGAATAATCCTGCACTTCATCGACAATTACATGCCGAATCAATGTGTTGGTCCGGAAGCCCTGGCTCAGTTCCTTCAGATAAAGAAACGGCGTGGCATCTTCATAATAGAGCTGATTCTCTGCGAGGGCAGACACGGTTTGTTGACTAATCTCATCCCATTCAGCTGGAAGAGGTCCGTCGTTCAAGCTTGCCATCAGCTGACGATCGCTGAACAGCTTGCTGTACAGCGCTTTGACATCCACAAAGCGTCCGCGCTTAATCCAGCCGCGAAGCGGCTTGAGTCGCTGACTGACCACATAGCGGGCCAGCACTTCTTTTTCCGTGTCAAAATCGTCAAAGCTGCTCTCCGTCCCCCGCTTCTTGCGCCGCATCATCTGGTAAGCCCGGTGATAATCGCTGGAATCCAGCAGCTCAATCTGGCTCTCCACCCATTCTGAGCTACGTTCCTCGTGGCTATAGGCCGCCAGCTTCTTGAGCAGCCATCCAGTCATCAGCTCTACCCGATTTGCCAATCGGATCGCTGAATCATAGCTATAGAACTGAGCCGCCATCTCTTCCTTCGTGACCACGATACGGCCCATGAATACGACCGGCTTGAACTGGATACCTTCCTTCTCCAGCATGGTGGCATACCTGCGAATAGCATCCAGGAAAGCTACCGAGGACTTATATTGAATACCTTCCCTGCGGATACGGGCTTCAGGACCGTCCGGCGCGTTCAGCAGACTTTCCGTCTGGCTAAAGACATCTTCCAGTTGAAACTCTTGAGCTAACCGATGCTCCAAATACATCTGGAACGTAGTTTGCTGCATGTTCTCCTCGCCCAGTTCAGGTAGAACGGTGGAGACATAGCTGTTAAACAACGGGTTGGGCGAGAACAGCAGCATTTGGTCAGCTTGTAGCACTGCTCTGTATTTGTAGAGCAAGTACGCCACCCGCTGAAGTGCTGCCGAAGTCTTACCACTACCGGCCGCACCCTGAACCACCAGCATTCGGCTTTTATCATTGCGGATAATGCCATTTTGCTCCTTCTGGATCGTGGCCACAATGCTCTTCATCTTGTCATCCGCACTGTGGCTGAGCACTTGTTGCAGCAGTTCATCCCCGATGGTCACCCCGGTATCGAACATGACCTCGATCTTCCCGCTGTCAATCACAAACTGGCGTTTCAGCTCCATATTACCGGAAATGATCCCGCTAGGGGTATCATAGGAAGCCGGTCCCGGTGCTCCGTCATAGTAAAGGCTTGAAATCGGCGCACGCCAGTCATAAATCAAGAAATGACCGTCATCCTCCATAAGTGATCCAATCCCTAGATAAATCTGCTCCGCTGCACCACTAGGGCCTTCTGAGAAATCTATACGGCCAAAATAGGGAGAGACGACCAGTTTTTTATATTTTTTAAGAGCTTTGCTGGACTGCAGATGATGGCGTTCCCGTTCGTTAAGAATCTGCGCTTGCTGACGCAAACTAGTCGAGGTCTCACCCAAATCGTCGGGACTGCTGAAGTTGACAGTTACCTCTTCCCAGAATTCTTTACGCATATCCACCACATCGGTCCGGTGCAGCCCGAGTTCCTCAGATAGCTGCCGGATATGACCCGACAAGATCTGGGTGACCTGGGTTACCCGCTCCTGTTCTTCTTTCCATTCCTCTTGCTGATTTTCCACTTCATTTCATCCCCTTTTGAAGGTTGACATTTCAAATTATACATGGTAAAATTATATTGAATAACTGTGTTTTTACACAATATTTTCTTGTCTGGCGTTTTTTCATTGTATCAATTCCATCTCTTTTTTTCAAGTTGAATAGTAACTTTATTCTCTTATATGCTGCACATACGAATCTGTTTATAAATCCGGCCCTCTGGGGACCGGATTTTTTTGTGGTCTTTCTTTTGAATAACTTCACGTTAAAAACCAGCCTGTTTCCCATTACAGAGTCAGTCAGACTGGTCATTAGTAAGTGCACTTAATATTCTAAAAAGGATATTATTCCTTCTCCTCCGACATTCGGTGGATCTGATCCGCTACTTTATCGAGACGCTCCAGCTGATATCCGTAATCATAGATGGCGCCGGCTACGACAGAAAGACGCAGTTGTCCGAACTTCTCACCGTTGTACCCCTCGATCGCCGCCTCCAAGAACTTATCATTCTCTTCCGAAAGCGTCTTGCACTCGGCAGCTCCCGGCTTCAGCTTGTCTTCAAACTTCAGCAGAATATGCTCATGATATTTGATCAGTAGTTCCAGATGACGGTCAAACAACTGATCTGTCTCCTCCGTACGCTCCGCCTGAAAATAATGGCGATCCACTGCCTCCAGTACCGCATACCCCTTCAGCAGAGACGCCAACAGGTTCTTGTAAACGACCATTTGCCTGGTCTGACTGTACTTAGCCCGTCTGAGCTGCTTCTGCTCCTCTTCGAACAGGCTGTATTTGTCCGACAGCGATTTGATCGAGCCTTCCAGTGCGTGCTTCTCATCACGGAACACACTTTCCTTCATCTCATGCGACACGCAAGTTCTTAGCAACAAGGACAGACTCGCGAAGACACTCTCAATTTGCTGGATATACTGCTTACGAGGCTTCGGTGGAAATACAGTTATATTAATTAAGAAGGCTGAGACGATCCCCGTCAGCGTAAGCAGAAAGCGGGTCAGGGCGAATTCCCATTGCCCCGATGCTTCCATTACGGAAATTACAGTAACCAGCGTCAGACCAATGGTGTCGGCCCGTTTCATTTTCATGCTTATCATAATCACCAGAATACACACCAGTCCTACCGCAAGGGGTTCATTCGACAGCAGCATGCCGCCTAGCAAGGCCAGCACCGCCCCCATTGTACTCGTCTGAATCTGGTCCAGGAAATAGCGCCAAGATCGGTAAATGGAAGGCTGCATGGCGAAAATAGCAGCGATCGCCGCGCCGACTGGAGATGAAAATTGCAGCAGCACGGACAGGTACAAGGCCAGGGTAACTGCCATCCCTGTTTTAAGAATGCGGGCTCCAAAAGCCAAATCCATCCCTCCTTTAATTTCGTCAAACATATGATCTGAACGTGAAGCTCGGTCGTCACTCCGTTGAATGTTTGGACTTCATTCTCATTATAGTACAAACATTATTACCCCTGGAGCAAGCTGACGAAATTTAGACTCTTTTAAGCCTCTACTCAGGATCATTTCAGCTTTTCGGGGATACTAGTTCAAGAGCCTGACTATTTAAAAATCTACAAGAGGTGATTCCATGAACAACTCTGTCTCCAAAATAGCGGCGTGTGCCGCCGCTGTGCTTCTGTTCACCGCTGCCTCCACGCTAACGCTCCCAAACAGCGTCCAAGCTGAGAATGTGACACCGTCCCACGCCCCTCAAATTCAACGTGAGCCCCATAACCACCAGAGCAGGGACGGGAAATTCCGCACTGGCGGCGGCCACTTCATCATTACCGAAACAGCAAAACTGCTGGAGATGGACCGATCAGAGCTTGTCCAGAACCTGAAGGGCGGCAAGTCACTGTATGCTCTCGCCCAGGAAAAGAAGGGCTGGAACAAGGAGCAATATGTGCAGAAGCTAAGTGAAGCAGCCGGTAAGCGGCTGGACAAAGCTGTTACGGAAGGCCGGATCACCAATGCCGAAGCCCAAAAGCTGAAGGCCGGCTTGCCTGTTATCCTCAAACAACGAATCGGCCAGGTCGGACAATTCCAGGACCGTTCGGTTGATCCTCACCGAAACAACATCTAAGAATATCTACAGGCGGGTACCCTATTCTCGGGTCACCCGCCTGTTATCTGTCAAGCTGCGGTTGTACGCTTTCTTCTGGAACGATAAGATTCAAACCACCCGATGGACAACATCAGCCAAGCCCCGCTTGCTGCATAACCACCGATAACATCACTGGGATAATGTACCCCGAGATAAATGCGGCTCCATCCAATGCCTCCCGTCATCAATACGGCAAGAATAACCAGTATAGCCCGTTCTCGGCGTCTCGGCAAGTGCCTCCAGAGCAGATAAGCAATTACCCCATACAAAGAGAACGCGGCCATAGAGTGTCCGCTTGGAAAGCTGTAACCTACTTCCTGAATAATTCGGTGGATATTCGGCCGCTCTCTGTGAAACCATTGCTTCATTAACGAGTTGAGCAGTTGTGAGCCCAGGCCAACCCATATGAACAAGAGCAGCTCCATCCGGTGCTTGAGCAGAAAATAGAGCAGAATTATGGTCAACACAGATATGCCAATTGCAAGTTTGGAGGAACCCACCAGTGATAGCATTTTAGCCAAGGCTGTTAATGTTGGTGATTCCATAGATTGCACTGCATTAATGATAGGACTGTCAAAAGAAGAGACATCGCCGAGTGTCACCCATGCGGCGATCAGCCCGAAAACTAGCACAAACCATATAAAAAGACGATACCCTCTGGGCCATTGTCGGTAATTCAGTGTGAATCCCCCTCTCTGTACATGAAGCAGCAAACCACATTTCCATGAAGGTCTTCCCGTGGTATACTTGCTAGAGAAATTGAATCTATAGAAGATGGAGTGCTGCCAAAGTGGAAAGTCTAAAACTGCAGGAACGTTTGTTGAACCAGGTGATCTCAACAAAAGTGCCGGTAACGATTTTTACAACTAACGGGGTCAAAATGCAGGGTCTTGTTACCGCATATGACGCTTACACCATTTCCTTGCAAGGCCAGGGTGATGGCAGGCAGAATATCCTCTTCAAATCGGCGATTTCCACCATTGTTCCGCTCAAGCCTGTCTCTCTTAAATAAGGTCTCCATTAAAAGTATTCTCCATCCCATGTTTCACCTTTTGCAATTCAAAGGGAACACCGGCATTTTCCGGTGTTCCCTTTGTTTTTCCCTAGGATGTAATGGGATTGATCCAGTATTACAGCGCAGCAGTCACAGATGGAAGAAAGGCAGGCTTCACACAAACCGGCTTGGACAACTCCGCCGTGTTCCCTGTAAAGGTCAGCTTGCCGCTGCTACTATCCACAGAGAAAACGACAAGATTGCCCGCATCCCGGTTAGCAGCAATCAGATACGCGCCGTCAGGAGTTAACGTGAAATGGCGAGGATGGCCGCCGTGCGTAGAGACATGCTCTACCAGAGTCAGACCTGCTGTTTCACCATCAACCCCAAATACCACAAGGCTGTCATGTCCACGGTTGGAACCGTACAAATAACGGCCATCCGGCGTCAAGGCGATTTCGGCGCAAGTATTCTCTTCCGCGAAATCTGCGGGCAGCGTAGGAACTGTAACAACCGCCGTCAGCGAGCCTGTCTCACTGTCATATGTAAATGAGGTGATGGTAGAATCCACTTCGTTGATCACATAAGCGGATTTACCGTCTGGATGGAAGGCCAGGTGACGTGGACCCGATCCTGGATGCAGCACGGTATCGCCATGCGCTTCCAGAGTCTTCTTATCACGGTTGATGACATAAGTGCGGATAAGATCAAGTCCGAGATCCGATACGAACAGGAAACGACCGTCAGGGCTGAAAATAGCCGAATGCGGGTGTGGACGGTCCTGACGTTCCGGATGAGCTCCGTGTCCACTATGTATGGCTGTGTCCGTTAAGGCAACGGGCACACCTTGAGCATCCAGCGAGATTAGTCCAACTGTCCCTCCATGATAACTGCATACCACTAAGAATTCGTTCTGCGGCTCACGGTTAATATGGCAGGTTGTCGCTTGCTTGCCACCTTCTGCAGGCATAGTGGGGATGACGCCCAGACGAGTCAATTCACCGGTCTGCGGATCTATCGCAAAAGTCACGATCTCTCCTTCTTTACTGCCTTTACCGTCTGGCTGCTCACCGATAGCATAGAGCCGTGACCTTATCGGATCTACATTGACAAACGTTGGGTTGGTGATGCCTTGAGCCGCATCTAGTGGCTTAAGCGTCCCTCCAGCCTCGCCGTCAAACTCAAACACCTGAACACCGTTCTCCTCTGCGCTAGCATAGGCACCTGTATACAATAAAAGTCTGTTATGCTCACTCATTTCGTGTTCCTCCTCCATAGTAGTTCTCTTTAAGGCTTTTAGTCCGCTGATGGACAAGTAGCTATCCTTATTAATTTACAGTTTTTCAGCGTCCATGACAAATACAACGTTAAAAATGTCCTAAATTATTTTAAAAATAAGGCTTTTCACGGGTCGATTGTTATGATATAATGAAAGCGCTAACATCTATTTTTAATCCTTATAAAGGGGGAACATGAATGAGTAGCATCCTGCTGGAAGCCAGAAACGTATATGAGGACTTCGAGGTGGAGACGGACATTCTGTTCTTTAAGGTCGGAGACCATGATTTGGTCATCTTTCACGGCAGAAACTATAACATTAAAAAAAGAATGACTGCCGAGCAACTGAAGCGCTTATTATCCAATCCGAATTATTATCAGGTCTATGGGGGCTGTTACGTTAATCTTAACAAGATTAGCTCCATCACAGATGATTGCATCTACTTCGGAGAAATGGGTGCATTCGCCAAAAATGTCCGTGTGCCTAGACGCAAACAGGAAAGCATTCGCCATTTGCTGAAAAAACGGCACGCCTAGGGAGACATTGATCTGTCATTTCCCAAAAAGCCGGAAGCTCATGATTACATGAGTCTTCCGGCTTTTTTCCATATCTTAATAAAAACTTAAAAAGAAATTGTGCATTTTTATACTTTCTTAAGGTTTGGGAACACGATTTCTGGTAAAGTTGTAGAAAGACAGGCAACACCTATATTGAAGGGAGTCATTAATTCTAATGGACAAAAAAGATTTGAATGAAAATGAACACCTGGACAACAACGGTAAGACGGAAGAACTGGATTCTCCCGAAGCTGTAAACGAGACAGTTATCGAGGGAAGCACCCCTTCTGAGACCGTTCAAGAGGACAAGCTTGCTGAACCGGTCAGACTGGAAAATGAAGAAAGCGTTCCCGTTATGAACAAAATCGGCGACAACGTTCCGCCAGCACCTGCAGCCCCTAAAAACGGAAAAGGCTGGATGATCGCCTCTATCGTATTGGCTGCCGCGCTCATTATTGTTCTGATCAAGCCCCCTTTCCAAAAGGGAGACGACAATACAGCCGTAGCAACGGTTAACGGTGAGAACATTACAAAATCTCAGCTTTACGACAAGATGGTGGAAGCCGGTGGTCCATCTACTCTGCAATCCCTGATCACCTCTACACTGGTGTCACAGGAAGCTAAGAAAGCGAACATCACTGTAACCGATGCTGATATTGCTGAAGAGCTTACAGATCTGAAAGCCCAATTCGGGGGCGAAGAGGCTTTCAACAGCGCATTGGCTCAAAGTGGAATGACCTTGGATGACCTCAAGAAGCAAATGCCGCTTCAGGTGGAACTGCGTAAAATTCTTGAGCCACAAGTGAAGATTACCGATGATGAAATCAAGAAATACTATGATGAAAATAAAGCGCACTTCGATACCGAAGAAGAAGTACGTGCCTCCCATATTCTGGTGAAAACTAAAGAAGAAGCAGATGCCGTCCTCAAAGAATTGAAAGATGGTAAAGACTTTGCTACGGTTGCCAAGGAAAAGTCCACGGACACAGGTTCCAAGGATAATGGCGGAGACCTGAACTTCTTCAAACGCGGAGATATGGTGCCTGAGTTCGCCGATGCAGCATTCAAGCTGAAGGTTGGGGAAACAAGCGGTGCAGTGAAATCCCAGTACGGATATCACATCATTAAGGTAACCGACCGCAAGGAAGCCAAGCATTATACCCTGGACGAGAAGAAGGATGAGATTCGCAAAACTCTCGTTTCTCAGAAGATCTCTGAACTGTCCTCAACTTGGCTGCAAGAACAAACGGAGAAAGCCAAAATCACCAACACTTTGACCGATGCCAAGAAAGATGCTACTCCATCTGAAGCACCGGCAGCAACAGAAGCACCTGCAAAGTAAATAATAATATTTGTGGGGACGTTACTTACTATAGCGTGCCCGCAATCACAAAAAGCCTCCATGCCCTAGTACTAGGACATGGAGGCTTTTTATTGTTAAGTCATGCTTATTTAATGAATTTCACGCGTTCTTCAATCGGTTGGAATTCTTTCTCTCCAGGTGCAGCTACGGTCTTGCCGAACGGCAATTGCGCGATCAGCTTCCACTCTTGCGGAATACCCCATTCCTTCTTCACTTCATCATCGATCAGTGGGTTGTAGTGCTGCAGGGATGCTCCCAAACCTTCTTCAGCAAATGCAGTCCATACTACGAATTGCAGAATACCGGAAGATTGGTTAGACCAGAGCGGGAAGTTGTCAGCATAGGTGGCAAACTTTTCTTGAAGTTGTTTAATAACGTTTTGGTCTTCAAAGAACAAGACGGAACCGTAACCAGCTTTGAAAGCACCCAGTCTTTGTGCAGTCGCTTCGAACTGATCAGCCGGAACAATTTTACGGAGGGCCTCTTCTGCAATATTCCAAAGTTTATCATGATTTTCACCGAGCAGAACTACAGCTCGAGCGCTTTGGGAGTTGAAAGAAGATGGGCTATGTAATACAGCCTCTTCAACAATTTCCTTGATTCTCTCGTCGGAAATCGTGGATTCTCTACTGATGGCATACACGGAACGTCTACCTTTAACGGCTTCAAAAAAATTCTTGGACATAAAATAACTACCTCCATTAATTTTAGTTGCTTACTTTTTTACATCATAGCACTTTTTTTCAAGATTTGCAACAGTAATACTCTACTTTTTTTGTCGGATATAACTTCTTTTCATTGCTTATTTTCGCTGTCCTCGTGCTTTATTATTCACCGTTTGGAAGATAGCTTGTAAACGGTATAAATTAGAGCCGGATAGACACGCAAAAAGCCGCCCTCCCTGCAAGTTCTTTGCGGAGAGGACGGCTTTTCTCTTACCTATAATTCATTATGTGTACTAATCACGATTAATGTAAATCCAGCCCTCTTCGTCTCTGGTTACCTTGCCATGCAGGGCTTCTGCCAGAACACGGAGTGGCACATTGGCATCACCGTACTCGTCAATAAATACAGCCTTACCAAGATTGATCTTGAGTCCATTCAGCGTAGCTTGGGCAGAACCGACTTTGAAGACCAACTGGTCACCTTGAAGATCGTCAGTGACAGTGATCGTTCTGGTTGCTCCATCCCACTTAATGGTTGCATCCAAATCCTGTGCCAAGTAACGCAGCGGAACATAAGTCGTGTTGTTAATCACAACCGGATAGTAATAATCATCATCCGGACCAATCACCAGCGACTTTTTGGTGATGCCGATCTCGTCCTTGAGCAGACGGTAAACGTCGGACCCTGGTTCAAAGCTTCTCAGCGTCTCCCCTGGTGTCAATTGCACCTTAGTAACATCCAGGGCACCGTCCGTACTGAGGTGATCAGCTGTTACTTTGCCCCCAATGTTCCAGGCTTGCGACTCTGCCTTTAGAGAGATACTTTTCAGCGGAATGCCATCCACTTGCGGAAGAGCGATCTTCAGATCGACATTCTGCTTGCGGATATGCAGGCTGCTGTCGACATAGAGGTCGACTTGAAGCTTAGTATCCTTGCTCAGCACCGTTTTCAATTCAGGTTCGTATTCATACAGATTATCAAGCTCCTTGTCATAGACAAGCAGCAAGGAATCTACAGCCAGCTTCGCCGCGTCATGCAGGACGGTTACAACACCCTCTTTGTCATCCAGCGGAAGATCGCCGAGGCCAAGATTGAGGTAGTCGTCTGCGTTAACACCCGAGGCCTTAATAATTGGATACAGGTAGTCATAAAGACCGCTGATCAAATTAGTGAACCCCTCAGTATCCTTAGAGATCGATTTGAGGAACGTTTTCAGAAGCGCAGGCAGTTCTTGGCCAGTCACCTCTGCATGCAGCTTAGTCAGGTTAAGTTGCTCGCCATAGACCGCTTCACTAACGTTTGAGACGTTAATTACACCCGGATTCGGCAGATTCTTAACAACAAATTGTGTAATCAGTTTGGACAGATCCTCTGCCTTGGCTGGATCCAGACCCGTGACCCCTAATTCCTTCTCGTAAGAAGTAATTGGGAAGTAGAACGGCTGCTTCGCACCCTCTACATTAAGTACAATTGCTTCCTTATCCATAAAGAATGCGAACGGCAAGTTCAGCTTCTTGTAGCCCACAGTTCCTTTTGCGGAAATATCTCCATTATCCTGCAGCTTTAAGTTGCTTACATTCAAAGATAAAGAATTAATAAGATCTACAATCTGTTGATCCTCTGCACTAAGTTTGTCACTAGACGGCACAGCAGCCAAGGATAACTTCGTGCTGTATTCGGACGACTTTACATCCAAATCTCCAAGCAGCGCCTTGTTAACATCGAATCCGCCAACAGATTGACAACCTGCCAGAACCAGTACCAGCGCAATGAATGGCATAAACCATAGGGCTCTCGATTTGATTTTTCTCATAGCATGTCTCCTCTTCCGAATTTTGTGAAATCAATTCATTATCTCAACCAGGCCAAGATTTGTAAACGCTATTCTTGTCGATGATGCCCCACTACAGCTTAAGCAGTTGCATCCAGTCTATAGACACCCACTGACCATTCATTAGCCCTCTCACAATAGCTAACACTGCGAGATGTACCGGATAGAAAGACCACCATACCCAGCGCGGCGCACGACGACGCTGCAGGATTGTCCATATGGCCGGTGCGTATACAATAGCCAGGGTGGGAACAAGACTCGCCATTTGTATCAGCCAGCCGTAGTAGAATAGATAGAATATGTTGAGTGCCAGATGCGCCAGCACCAGCCCATGCGATCTCGTGTAGCGAAAAATGAGAACCAGCAGCAGACCGTAAGCATTATAATCCAGCGGGTAATATTCCATCAAGAGCACAGCAGTGGCAACGACCGGTACACCCAGCCAGGGACTGGGCAGTTTGTCTAATACGATCAGCACAAGCGCCGAAAGCAAGAGTGTAAATACGACGTTCCATCCACCTGGATTCAAGGCCAGATTGTATGGGATCTGAGCAAGCAGGGCGATGAAGAACAGCCGCAGTACATATTTGGAACGGGATGAGGTATGAATGTACCCCTGTGCTAGTGCATAGCAATAGATTGGAAAAGCAATTCTCCCTATATATCTCCAGGTCATTTCGCCCGGAAAAAAGATGGCGCCGATATGATCGATCAGCATGGTCACCATTGCAAGAATCTGCATTCCACTCCTCCTTTAGGCTCGGGAAGGGACAGATTGATTTTCACCCTATTATCCAATGGTTTATCATCAACCGCAAGCCTGTCCCCTCTACTAATATATAAAATTCATACTAACTAGATCTTACGCAAAAACGCAAATCCCACATGAACAATAACGGTTTAAAGCAGTGAATTATAAACGCGATGAAGAACCCATTATAGGCGGGATATAGAAACATAAAAAAACCGCTCTCTTAATGGCACAGGGTCTCTGTTCCCATTTTCAAAAGAGCGGTTCTTATTTCGCCACAGGACCTTAGGACCTATCTTCCAAATACTATTTATGATGAAACAACCTTTGTTATTTTACATATAAACGACTGGTCTCTTCCCAATATTCGCCCGCCTTTAAGCTGAACAAGCCAATCTCTTCCGCCGGAAGATCCACATTGGGAGCATTTACAAGGTTAATCTGCGGTTCAGGGCAGAAGAAGCCCTCTGTCGCACCATTGTTCCAGATCATCCATTGCTTGTAGGAGGTGCCTACATCATAGACTAGCGTAACACCGGCTTGACTGTCTGCCAGTTCCATCCGATTGCGCCCATTCTGAGCCACAGCTGTGTAATGGTTATCCATTGAAGCATAGAACGGATTTACGCCTTCATCGCGCAATTGAAGCTCTTCGGGCTGCAGTTCCTGGAAGGATCCGGTGGGCAGCATCCGTTCATTCAGTTCCCAACGTTGTCCCAGCGTAAGCTTCACTCGGTAATCCTGTGGGGTGCTACCCGGAGCAAACGGTGCATTGATCGCCGTATGGAATGCCAAGAGGCAAGGCATTTCCTCTGTGCCGTCATTATGTACCAACAGTTGCTGAGACAAACCACCTTCTCCGAGGCTGTAGCGCAACTTGATCGTATAGTTGAACGGCAAATATTGATAGGAGGGATGATTCTCATCCACTTTTATTTTGACAGTAACATAGCTTTCGGTCTTGCTGCTGCCAAACTCCTCAACCTCCCAGGCTGCCGTATGAAGGAACCCATGCAGGTGATTGCCGGTTGCCGCTTCATTCACAGGGAACTGATAAGTTTGTCCCTTCCATGGGAATTTACCATCCTCGTAGCGGTTCGGCGGAAATAGTACCGGAATGCCATGAATGCCGGGACTGGCTTTAAACGCTTCCATCTCTTCGGCTCCTGGCTCGTGCAAGAAACGGTAACCGTTTTCGGTATCACGGAAGCAAATCAGATTGCCGCCGATCCCCGGTAGTAGAGCTGCTTCATAATTCCCGGCTTTAAGCCAAATGGCGGCTTCGCCTTCATATTGCCCTTCAAATGCTGTAATCGTCATGATTGTGTACAGTCTCCCTTCAGTACCTTCAGAAATACTCTCCACTTGTTAGATTACCACAACTTCGCAAGCGTTAACATGACCTTTTATAACTGCTCTACTTCCACACTCATAACATGCTCAATCTTCTTGATATCATAATAGATTTCCGTGGCATAATCCCGGTCTGGTGTAGACAGGACCATGTCAATCAATTGTCTGCCATCATCCAAATCCTTGATCTTTATACGACGTATGGTTCTGACATAGCCTTTCGGTCGCTTCTGCGAGACGGCTTCAGGCTTCTCAATTTTAAGAATGACGTCGGTCAACACATAATTGGGTTCCATGATGATTTTGACAGAGACTTCATGCTTGTTAAGCACCTGTGGCCCGATCGCCTTAATCAGGTGGGGAACAGCATTCACAGCAAACATCAGCAGCGCAACCGCATAAGCCGCTTCCTCATAGAATCCTGCACCTACTGCGATCCCGATGCCAGAAGCCGTCCAGATCAGCGCCGCAGAGGTCAGGCCTGAGATCGCATCGCCTCCTCTACGCAGAATCACGCCCGCCCCCAGAAAACCAATCCCGCTCACAATTTGCGCAGCTAGTCGCATCGGGTCCATATTGGGATGATCAGGTCCAGCGAACTTATCGAACGCATGAATAGACACGAGCGTAACCAGACAGCTCGCAATACTGATGACCATACTGGTCCGAATTCCCAGCGGTTTCTGTTTAATCTGTCTGTCGATACCGATGAATAGCCCGAACAGCATGGCCACGCAGAGTTTAATAATCGATTCAATATGTAATTCCATCCTGTATCCTCCTCTCCTCACAGATAATCCATTATAACTGAAACCCCTCCCCCTTTCTATAAGCAAAAACGGTATTTCAACCCCTGACAGGCACTGCCTAATACACCGTTAATCTGACGGGGCGGAAATCCGTTTTAGGTAGGAAAAGACTTTCGGTTCATCATATGCAAGGTCGGCCCGAATTAGTCGAGACTAGCCGTGTAGCAATGACTCTGCCCCGTCACAGTAAATTTCCGTGCCCGTGATATGGTCGGAGTTGTCAGAGGCCAGAAACAATGCGAGCTTGGCGACTTGCTCTGAACTTCCCGGTCCCTCTTCTAGCGGCTGATCCCCTTCGGGGAACTCCACGGGAATTTGCACCTCACCTAAATCATCTGAAGGAAAGGTATTCTTATCAATGTTGGTTTTGATGGCTCCAGGGCAGATTGCGTTAACACGAATCTTGAATTGGGCCAGCTCCAGCGCAGCCATCTTCATAAAGGCCACCTGACCCGCTTTAGTCGTACTATATGCAGAAAATCCAATATTGGAGAAGACTCTGTTTCCGTTAATCGAACTGGTAATCACGATGCTGCCTCCCTTTTCTTTCAAGTAGGGAATTGCATATTTCACGGTAGCAAACGTTCCGCGTAGGTTAATCTGAATGGTCTGATCCCAGCTTTCGATATCCATCGTCTCAATCGGCGCCAAGGCGCCATTGATACCGGCGTTGGCGAAGACAATATCCAGTTGTCCCCAAACCTCAGCCGCTTGCTTGACTGCTGCCTCCACCTGCTTGGGATCGGCAATGTCGCATCCGATGACCAGAACCTGGCCACCCTCCTGTTCCACCTGCCGTTTCACCTTCTCTGCCTTATCCACCGTCCGGTCCAACAGAGCCACCTTTGCTCCTTGTCTGGCGAACTCAAGCACTGCCGCGCGTCCTATGCCCGAGCCCCCGCCTGTCACTATCGCCACTTTGCCTTTCAACTGGTTCTCTGCCATGGTTACCATCCTCCTTATCGTATTGCAAGCTTCAAGTTCAGTTCTTTCCCTAACCTTTACCTCGCATACGAGTGCATGAATCGGCAGCGTATCTTCTACAAAATAAAAAGGCAGGGATATATAGTCCTCAACGGACCTTATATCCCTGCCTCTTTGTCTGTAGTTAATTGCTTATGATATACATGTTGTAATCATCATTATCCAAGCACAATCCGGTCATCTGCCAGCTTGTGCCCGCTAATAACCTCGAATTCTCCCAGCAGGCGCTCCACGGTCAGATCCTGCTTCCGGCTGGCATCGATATCAAGAATAATCGCTCCCTTATCCATCATAATCAGCCGGTTCCCCAGGCGAATCGCTTGCTCCATGTTATGGGTGACCATCAAGGTGGTCAGCTTCATTTCGCGGACAATGGACTCCGTCAGCTTCGTGATCAGCTCCGCACGGGAGGGATCAAGCGCTGCTGTATGCTCGTCCAACAGCAGAATCTGCGGCTGCGTGAAGGTCGCCATCAGCAGGCTGAGCGCCTGCCGCTCCCCGCCCGACAGCAGCCCTACCTTGGCCCGTAGTCGATTCTCCAGGCCAATGCCCAGACGCTCTAGGTGCTCGCGGAACATCGTCCGTCTCGCCGCATTAACCCCAAAGCTCATTCCTCTGTTCTTACCTCTTTTATAAGCCATCGCCAGATTCTCTTCAATTGTCATATGCGGTGCTGTGCCTGCCATCGGGTCCTGGAAGACCCGACCCACCCAGCGGCTACGCTGAAACTCAGGCAGGCTACTGATTGAACTGCCCTCAATCAGCACTTCGCCAAGATCGGGCTTCATTACCCCGGAAATAATATTCATCAGCGTGGACTTACCGGCCCCATTACTCCCGATGATCGTAACAAAATCACCAGGGTGAAGCTCCAAATCAATACCAAGCAGAGCAATCTTCTCGTCAGATGTGCCGGGATTAAACAGCTTCGAGACATTGTCCAGTTTAAGCATCGAGAGCGCCCCCTTTCTTGCTGCGGAGTGCTTGCTCAGCCAATTCTTCTGTCCGCTTGCGTCCAACATTCTTCTGCTTCAAGTAACGCTGAATTGAAGGGAATACCAGCGCCACGATAACGATAACGGCTGTAATGAGTTTAAGATCCGAAGCATTCAGCCACGGCACTCGCAAGGCCAGTGCGACTACGATCCGGTAGACGATGGACCCCAGAACGACTGCCAGTGTTGCCCGGAATACACTCCCCGAGCCAAAGATCGCTTCGCCGATAATTACTGAGGCCAGACCGATGACGATCATCCCAATCCCCATGGAGGAATCAGCAAAGGTGGAGTATTGAGCGATTAGCGCACCTGACAGTGCCACCAGTCCGTTTGATAAGCTAATGCCCAGAATCGTAGTATTGTCTGTATTAACCCCAAAACTGCGAATCATCCGCGCGTTATCTCCGGTCGCCCGCAGGGCTAAGCCGAGGTCAGTGCGCAGGAACAGGTCCATTAGCAGCTTTATGGCAAGAACTACAAACGGCATGACGAGCAACGGATTCACAGAGCCAAATATCAGATCCGCACCCATTAACGACACGTTGGGTTTGCCCATAATACGCAGGTTAATCGAATACAGGGCAATCATCATCAGGATACCCGATAGGAGACCGTTAATCTTGCCCTTGGTATGCAGCAGTCCCGTACACATGCCTGCGGCCATCCCTCCGGCCAATGCTGCCAGCGTTGCCAACCAAGGCGAATACCCGTGCGAGATCATAACAGCGGCTATTGCGCCACCGGTAGTGTAACTTCCATCCACCGTAAGATCCGGAAAATCTAGTATGCGAAAAGTAATGTATACCCCTAAAGCCATAAAAGCATAAAGTAAGCCCAGTTCCGTAGCACCAAGCATCGAATTCATCATCGCTGACTTCCTCCCTAAGCGGCAAAGGCGTTCTTCAGAACCGCCCCCTTGTGTCATGTCTTATTGAATAATGCTGTTAGCTGGGTCTTTGACTGCGCTCTTCATCGCGTCGGTAACCTCAATGCCCTGTGCTGCTGCCGCTTTCAAGTTCAGAATAACATCAAGTTTTTCCTGCATGCTGACCTTCATATCCCCCGGTTTTTTACCATCCTTCAGCACTTCAGCAGCCATCTGTCCAACCTGGTAGCCATGGTCAAAGTATTTGAAACCTACTGTGGCAAAAGCGCCCTTCTCGACCGTATCCCGATCACTTGAGAAGAACGGAAGCTTGTTGGCATTTGCCGTTTGGATGATTGGCTCAATCCCCGCCACCACAGTGTTGTCCAGTGTGACATACAACGCATCAACACGACCAACGAGCGATTCAGCAGCCTGCTTCACTTCGGAAGTATTTGTAATCGCCGCTTTCACCAGCTCTATGCCATGCTGGTCGAGCGCTTTCTTGGCTATTCCCGCCATGGTTACTGCGTTAGGCTCTCCTTCATTAATAACGAGACCCAGCTTCTTCACATTCGGAAATTGTGCCGCAATGAAATCCATAAGCTCAGTAATTGCTGCCGGATTTGTATCGGATGCCCCAGAGACATTTCCGCCTGGATGATCGAGATCCTTAACAATTTTCGCATCAAGCGGGTCCGTTACTGCCGCGAACAGAATCGGGGTGTCGTTCTTGATAGACTGTACTACCGCCTGTGCAGAAGGTGTCGCAATCGCCAGTACAAGATCATTGTTATCCCCTGCGATCTTTTGAGCAATGGACAAGTTGTTGGCCTGATCGGCCTGGGCATTTTCAAAATCCACCTTCAGGTTCTCGCCCTCAACTATTCCAGCATCCTTAAGCGCAGCCAAAATCCCTTCACGTGTAGCATCAAGCGATGGATGCTCAACATACTGCGAAATGGCGATCTTGTAGGTTTTGGCATCCCCGCTGCCCGTAGTTTCCGTGGTTGCAGCACTTCCTGCGGAATTACCACCAGTCCCAGAATTGACGGCCGCATTGTTACTATTAGAACCACAACCAGCTGCCACAAGCAGCATACACATGCTCAAGCTTAGCAAAATATTCTTTTTCTTCATTAGATGACCCCTTTTCTTGTACAGTATCAGCGCGTGCATCGAAAGTAGTGGTACAGCATTATCGCTTTTATAGATGAATGCACTAAAGCGAAAGCTTACACGAATCTCACAAAGATGCATGCCAATCTATTAAACTTATATTATATGGAGGTTGTATATCCGTCAATCACATATAACACGCTCATATTTAACAATATCCCAACAAAATCGCATCCAATATGTAGAATAGCTGACACTCATTTAGCAGGTTGGAATGGATTAACTGACTTGAGCTCACATAAAAAAAAGCTTCCTGTGCAAACTTAACACTAAAGCTTACGATATGGAGCGTGTGATATGATGAGAAATTTCAAAAAAAATAAGGCTGTAGCCGCCCTTATATTTTGCACTGTCTTGGCTTGCACAGCCTGTGGCTATTATAAGCCCCAGGAAACCGCAAAAGTAAGATCGCTTACTCCCGATGGATCACCTGCTACCAGCTATTATGAGAAAGCCAAGGTCACCGACGCCAACGGCAAGTTCTGGATTCCTCTCTCCCCTGCTATTGCCTCCATCGGCTACCAGATGAAGGACGAGAAGAAGCCGGATGGATATACCAGCATAGGTTACACTGATGTGATGTACAAGCTTCGTCCTGGTTCAACCGAAGTCTTGTCATTGGGTGAAAAAGTTTCCTTGAGCGATGCTCCTCAGCTCCGCAATGGCCAGATCTATATTACGCCCAAGGCGCTTTCCAAGCTACTCCAGACGAAAGTGGCCTGGAACCAGTACACCGGGGAGATTAATATCGCAACCCCAACAGTAAAAGATACTGCGATTGAAGAAGGTCAGAGCCAGCTCGCCAGACCCTTAAAGATTCAAAGTCTCTCTCCTTCGCAGAGCAGCGAGCTTGTGTCGTACGCCAAATCCTTTCTAGGGGTCCCTTATGAATTCGGAGCTGCCCCTTATGAAGAAAGTAAAAAGTTCGATTGTTCTTCCTTTACACAGTATGTCTTCAAGAAATTCGGGGTAAATCTGCCCCGTCTGGCCAAGGATCAGGATAATCTGGGGTCACGTGTGAACCGGAACGAACTGCAAAGTGGCGATCTGGTCTTCTTCACCGTTCCCGGACGATTCGAAAATAATGCCATACCGGGTCATGTCGGCATTTACATCGGCGATGGAAAGTTCATCCACACCTGGGGCGATCCCGGTGTCCAGATCAGCGAACTGGATACCGGCTATTGGAGCAATGTGATTCTGCATATGCAGCGGGTGCTGTAGTGAGTGTGGTTAGATCACAAAAAGGGAAGACTCGGGAAGATTAACCCCCGAGCCTTCCCTTTTTCACTTAATAACAGAACAGCTTCATAATCTCCACTCGCTCTATAACCGTGAACCAGATCTGCTTCCTTGCCGTTGGAAATCCTTGAATCTTGTCCCCTGGTAGGTCAACTCTCCGGCATCACCTTCAATAATATATCCGTATGCCGAATTCGGAACCTGCAGCTCTACACGGTTGCCTCCCTCATTCTCAAAGGTCACATAGTAACTAGTGCTGGCGCTGTGCTCCCCTGAACCTCCCCATACCTCGCTGCGTTTAGCAATAGCTTGATAATACCCTGTGGTCAATGGTCTGGCTTTGTATACTAACCAGTTCTGTATCATTTTAAAAATTATAAAAATAAAAACAAGCAAAAAGATCAGAAAGAAAATCTTGAAGAATGGAGGGGCATCCCCAAGAAACTCTTCAAAGAAACTTCGCTTATGAAAACCGTCCCAACTGTTCAAATCCATCCCTCCTATTCAAAAAATTATCATTAATGCGTTCATTACTACAGCTTACGCGGTTTTTGCAGCTCGGTTTCGTTTGTTCATCGTTCGAAAGGCCTGTTTTTTCGCAATCGGGTTTGGAGCAATCTCAGAACGTATGTTATGCTTTTAGTAATATATGCAGAAAGGAGGTGTTCCCTTGGTACGATCTGCAAGCCGTTTTGTATTGGTTTGGCTGTTGAATATTACACTCAGTGTGGTGCTTTCTCTGACCCTTCCGCCTGCTTGGTCTTTCGAGACTTTTAACAGCAGCGAACAGGAAGCAGAGAATTACGAGTCCGAACGTTATGAACGCAGAAGCATGCCTCATGCACGCCTGAAGCCCTATAACGACATGACCACACCTGTGTTAAAAACAAAGCCATCAGGGAACACCGTCCCAGCCCCTGAATTTGTTATACTGCCTGTGCTCTGTATACTTTTCTGTCCGCAAATCTATAAATGGTTACTGCGACAATGGCTGGACCCGCTAAAATTCACTTCAAAATTCGTGGATCCTACTAGACTTACATGATGAACTAAATAAAATAAAATGTTCCCTGCTGAAGGGAGGAATACTTATGAAGACTGGCTTCGCCGGCATTCGGAGGCGCCCAGGCAGCAAAGGATTTCGTATTCTCGCTGTCATCGCAGGCGCGCTTCTGGCCGCAGTTGGCCTCGAATTGTTTCTGATGCCCCACGGCCTGGTTGTTGGGGGTATCACTGGGCTGTCTGCCCTATTTGCTCATACTACAGAAATGCGGCTTGGACTGTTTTTGTTCTTGTTTAATCTGCCCTTTATCTTTATGTCTCGCAAACAACTCAATTTGCGGTTTGCTCTCTATACAGTACTGGGGCTGGCCTGCCTTACGATGGGTTCTCTAGCATTACACCAGTTCCCGGCCATTATCGGCGATCCACTGCCCGCCGCGATCGCCGGAGGCATCTGTCTTGGCCTTGGAGTCGGCATCTCCGTTCGCTTCGGCGGAATGAATCAAGAGGCCAGCGCCAGCGATCAGGGCTACTCTCTGCTGAGCGGCGGACCGCCCCGATCTTATGAGATTGTAATCATGCTGCTGAATTGCGCCATCCTGTTTGCAGCAGGAGCCCTCTTTGGCTGGGATCAGGCGATGTATTCCATCATCGCCTACCTGTTGGCCTTTGAAGGCGTGCGCCTCTCTCTACGCGGGCTATCGCCTTCCAGGTCCGCCTGGATTACCAGCAACCGCTGTGAAGACATCCAGCGGGTCCTCAAGGAGCAACTCGACCGAGAGGCGGCGCTTATTGGCGAGGGTGGGCATGACGGCCAGCCAGGCACCTTGTTCTGCCTCACGGACAGAACAGAGGAGAACGTGTTATCCGAACTGATCCGTAAGGCTGATCCTGACTCACGGATTGTTTTCAAATCCTCCGAGAGCGCCCGGAGACGCAGAATTATTTTTAAATGACTAGAAAGAATAGCGCCTGCGTTAGTAGGCTAAAAGCATTTCAGATTTTGCAAGTCAAAAAAAGCGTTCCCCGTCAGGCTGACAGGGAACGCTTTTTTGCTGTGAAGAAGAGCTGACCTGACTTAAGGTGCCTTAACGGAACATCCCCCAGAGCCGGATCAGGTGAAACGTATTGTTCGGGTCTATTTTCTGCGCAATCACAAATTTTACAATCTGCTCTTCCTGCGCAGAAGTCAGTTTCTCATTGAGCACAGCAGATGAATTGCGTACTAATTTGCGGACAGTCATCGTTTCCTGCAGCTCTTTCTTTGAAACTCCGGTAATCATAGTTTTAATGCGTTCCTTGACCGCCTTATTCTTCATCTTGACCTTGATGCGATCAACGAGTTGGGGACTGATTCCATATTGCTGGTAACCCAAGTGCAGCACCTCCCGTCATATCCAGTCTTTCAAAGTATATGAGGGAGCCTTGTCCCATGTGCCTAATTAGTCAATTAAATCCCCCTGAAAAATTTGCTCATTCTGCAAATAATTCCGTAGCGGCGCATAGTCGGGAGAAGTCCAGAAGGAAGCCTCTCGCAGCAAGCTGGCAGCATCGTCACGGGCCTGCTCCAGCACTTCAAAATCAGCCGTCATATCCGCCAAACGGAATTCCGGCAGTCCGCTTTGCTTGGTGCCGAAGAAATCCCCCGGCCCGCGCAGCTCGAGATCGCGACGCGACACCTCGAAGCCGTCATCGGTATCCGTCATAGCCGTCATCCTCTCACGTCCAATCTCCGACTTCGGATCAGCCACCAACACGCAGTACGAAGCATGTTGGCCCCGGCCCACACGGCCCCGCAGCTGATGCAACTGGGAGAGCCCGAAGCGGTCTGCATCCATAATAACCATCAGGGTGGCATTCGGTACATCGACGCCGACCTCCACGACTGTGGTAGAGACGAGCAGCTGCAGTTCGTTGCTGTAGAACGCACGCATCACCTCATCCTTTTCCCCGGGTGTCATCCGTCCGTGCAGCAGCCCGACCCTATAGTTCGGGAAGGCTTGGGACATCTGGATATGAAGATCTATCGCATTCTGCACATCCAGCTTCTCCGACTCCTCAATCAACGGACAGATCAAATACGCCTGCCGGCCCTGGTCGATTTCACGGCGAATCAAATTCAAAACCCGCTCCATCAGATCATGCTTGACCCAGTAAGTCGTGATCGGTACACGTCCCTTTGGCCGCTCAGACAACGTGGACACATCCATGTCGCCAAAAACAGTAATGGCCAGTGTACGCGGTATGGGAGTAGCCGTCATTGTAAGCACATCCGGGTTATAGCCTTTTCGGCGCAACACACTGCGCTGGTTGACCCCGAAGCGGTGCTGCTCATCAGTGACTACCATACCAAGATTTTTGAAGAAAACATCCTCCTGGATCAGTGCATGGGTGCCTACCACCACATCAATCATTCCCATCTGCAAGGAAGCCAGCAGATCTTTGCGCTTGCGTCCGTTCACACTTCCTGTCAGCAGCGCTACAGTAAGGCCGAACGGTTCAAACATTCTCGTAAGAGAACGCATATGCTGCTCCGCGAGAATCTCAGTAGGCACCATCAGCGCACCCTGAAAACCGGACTTCACCGTAGCGTACAGCGCAATAGCTGCAAGCACCGTTTTACCGGAGCCTACATCTCCTTGAAGAAGACGATTCATACAATAAGCAGCGCGCATATCATGCAAAATCTCCAGCTCGACCTTCTTCTGGGCGTCAGTAAGCTCAAAAGGCAGGCTGCGGACAAATTGCCGAACCGTCGCGTTGTCCATCGTATGCACTACTCCGTCCATTCTCCCGCGGTTTAACACACGGAAGGCTTGTACCTTCAACTGGAACAGGAAAAGCTCCTCATAGACCATGCGGCGCCGTCCCTGCTGTCCTTCCCGGCTGTCTTCCGGCTGATGAATGGTCGCAATTGCCCGTTTACGTGGCATAAAGTCATATTTTTGTAAGATTACCCGCGGCAAAATTTCTGGGATCAACTCTCCAAATTGCTGCAGCCCCTGACTAATCGACTTCCGTATCCAGGATTGTGTAATTTTGCCTCCGACAGAATAGACTGGCTGCAAGGTTCCCGTCTTTCCTTCTCCACGGTCCGGAAATTCATAGTCCGTCACAGTAATTTGACTGCGCTTCTGATCCCATTTGCCGGATAGCACGATACCGCGGCCTGCGGTTAGCTGCTCACGGATATAATGCTGATTGAACCAGGTAGCCGTGAACATAAACGGTTCCGAGACCATTTTACAACTAAGTCTGGACTTACCACCAAAGCGCTGAAGTACCGGAATACCAATCACCTTGGCTTCCACCGTGACCTTGTCCCCATGCTTGACTTCGCTAAGAGAACGCGGACGATAATCTTCGTAACGGAATGGATAATACTCCAATAGATCCTTCACTGTAAAGATGCCAAAGGCGTGAAGCTCGCCTTGCTTTTGAGCACTCACGCCAGTTACTTTTTTCACTTCAACTTCATTCAAAGAAAGTGTCATGTTCATCCCTCATTATGCGGGCCAAATAAATACAGCCAGCGTTCCGTTCCCAACATGGCTGCCTACCACAGGGCCAATGTTGGTCAGCACTTTCTCCTCAAGCGTAAAATGCCGGTCGAGTTCACTCAGGAACTCTTCACCAGAAGCCGGTTCTGCGGTATGTCCCACGGCCACATTGATTTTGTCCACGCCCGGTAGATCGTTCTTAAACAGCTCGATCATACGAGCAACGGCCTTCTTGCGGCCCCTTACTTTCTCCACTGCATAGATAATGCCTTCAGCATCAATGGACAGGATCGGCTTAATATTGAGCAGTGTGCCAAGAATGGCCGATGCTTTGCCGATTCTGCCTCCTTTTTGCAGATACTCCAGCGTATCGACAAGGAAATACAACTTACGGGACTGACGTAGTGTTTCCACTGCCTTAAGGATCTCCTGCGGCTCTTTTCCCTCTGCCGCTAGTCTGGCAGCATGTACGACCATTACTCCGAACCCATAAGAGGCAGACAGGGAATCTACGACTGTGATCACTTCCCCGTCCTCCTCCAACATGGATTTGGCCAGCGTAGCGGATTGAAAGGTACCGCTGAGACCCGACGAAATATGAAAAGACAGAATAGGGCTATCCGGGTATCGGTCCAAAATACTGCGGTAAACATTCATATATTCAACCGGTGACGGCTGCGAAGTAGTCGGCAGCTTCTGTGAGCTGGGAAGACGCTCATAAAACTGCTCCGGTGTCATATCCACATTGTCCCGGTAGGATTGATCACCGAACATTAATGTCAGCGGCACAACCTCAATGCCATACTTTTCGGCCATCGCCGGTGGAATATCTGATGTGCTGTCAGTGACAATTATGGTACGGTTCATGAATTTCCTCCCCAAACTATAGTTGGTCAGCCCTCAAAGCAATCAATCAGAACATCCTACTTCACTTTATCCATCAGAATAGGTCCAGCCTAAGGCTCCACGGAGAACAAGTAATAGTATAACGGCTGTCCACCTTCATGAATTTCTACTTCTGCATTAGGGTACACAGAGCTAATCCACTCGCTAAGCGCTTCAGTGATTTCCTCCTGTGCATCTTCGCCGCTCAGGATCGTTACGATCTCGTCACCGTTCTCCAGCATGTTGGTTAGGAGCGCCTGACTCGTAGCTAGCAAATCATCTGCTGCAGCCACGATTTTGGAGTTGGATATCCCTATAAACTGACCGGATTTGATCTCCAGCTCATCATAGAGCGTATCTCGAACGGCATGTGTAACCTGTCCGGACTTCACTTGTGCGATAGCTTCAAGCATATTGCTTGTGTTGCTATCTACCGCATCATCCTCTTGGAATGCAAAAGCTGCGGAAATCCCCTGCGGAATGCTCTTGCTCGGAATTACAGTGATCTCGCGCTCACCATCAAGCAGCTCTTTGGCCTGTTGCGCAGCCAATACAATGTTAGAGTTATTAGGCAATATATATACATGCTTCGCAGAAATCGAAGAAATGGCATTTACGAAATCCTCGGTGCTTGGATTCATCGTCTGTCCGCCTGCCAGCACAACATCGACACCAAGACTTTTGAAAATATCAGCGATTCCCGCGCCTGAAGAGACGGCGATGAATCCGTATGGAGCCAAATCATCGGCAGGTGGCACAGCCGGAGCCTGTATGCTGACCTCTTCCTTCGGAATATCGGCAAACACGTCCGGCATCGGAGCAATGTCCATACCCGCTGTCAGCAAATCCCGGTGCTGCTCACGCATGTTAAGAATATGAATCTGGGTGATCTCCCCATAAAGTAAAGCAAGATTCAACACTTCGCCAGGTGCCTTGGAGTGAACATGTACTTTGATCGTTTCATCGTCCGAAATAACGATGATGGAATCCCCATTCACTGATAACGCTTTCCGAAATGCATCTTCATCAAAAATTGCTCTCGCGGAACCGCCCAACTGACGGTTTATAAAAAATTCCATATCATATAAAAATTCAATATCTTCTGTGGAAAGCTGCGATTGTGCAGATGTCTGCACCGAGGCCAAATTAGGCTCTGGTTTGATCAGACCTGCTGTCACTGCAACTGGTGCAGGAATGGTAGCCTGTCCTTGAGCAGCTATACCTGTGATTCCACTGGTCAGGTGCTGATGAAAACCTTCGTAGATATAGACAAGCCCCTGTCCACCGGAGTCTACTACTCCGACTTGTTTCAATACAGGCAGAAGTTCAGGCGTGTTCGCCAGCGCTTCCTTCGCTTTGGACAATACCTCCGTCATCAGCTCTGTCACATCATTGGTGCGTCGTGCAAAATAAACCGCATGCCGCGCAGCTTCCTTGGCAACCGTAAGTATTGTTCCCTCTACAGGTTTTACAACTGCCTTGTATGCTGTATCCACTCCGGTCTGCAGCGCCGCTGCAAACTGCTGTGTGTTCAGCTCATCGTGCTGCGCCGCATAGCGACTGAACCCCCTGAACAACTGGGAGAGAATAACGCCTGAGTTCCCTCTGGCACCCATTAACAAGCCCTTCGAGAGTACACCTGCAGATTGGCCAATAGAAGCCGTATTATTCCTTTTCAATTCATTCGCGCCTGCGGTCATCGTCAAATTCATGTTTGTTCCCGTATCTCCATCCGGAACCGGAAAAACATTCAACGAATTGACGTGCTCTGCATGCTGCTGCAGCTTCTCCGCTCCGGTGAGTACCATTGCGGTAAAATCTGTTCCGTTGATAGAACGCTTACTCAATGAGAATTCCCCTTCCTAACTTCATGCCTAATCAACACTAGATCAACTGGACATAATACACTAATTTATATTGTACTATAAGAGACTAAAGAAATAAATGTTTTTGAGCGGTTGACGAAGCATTTTTTACTGTGATATTATATTTAAGTATTGTTTTATGCAGGTGTAAGTAACAAGGAGGTGTAATCTGTGTCCCGTAAATGTATCGTAACAGGCAAGAAGCCGGGCAGTGGTAACCACGTGTCTCACGCGAACAACCACAACCGTCGCACTTGGGGAGTTAACGTTCAAAAGGTCCGTATCCTCGTGAACGGCAAGCCGAAACGCGTCTATGTCAGCACCCGTGCTTTGAAGTCCGGTAAAGTTGAGCGCGTCTAGTCTTTAGCATTTTAGATCGAGCGATATCTCATATCAAGCAAAAAGCACCCTTTACATATGTAAGGTGCTTTTTTTCATGTCTTTTTTTCTTTTACAGCCTCAACTCTTCTGAAAAGTATTCAAAATCGCCTTAACGAAACCTCCTAAAAACTTTGGCAGTTTGAACGTGTAAAATTTCATGGTTTACCCTCCCATCAATTCATGCCGTACGGTAGGAGACTTTATATTCTCTTTCGCTGACGGTTACATCCTGCAGACCTCTCCCAATCGCCAGAATTTCTCCGTAACCTTGGACCCTTCCTTTGGCTTGCCTCAGGTTCACGCCGGAGACGACGAAAAAAAAGGCTACATGAGATTTCTGCTCATGTAACCATATTTATGCGCTGCAGACTTGGCCTATACCAGCAGTCTGAACAGTGTATTCTATAGCTTGGCCTGTGTTGCCACGTTTCGAATCGACTCGATAGCCGCTGCACGGTCACTTCTACCGAAGACCGCATTACCTGCGACCAGTACATTTGCGCCAGCTTCCACAACCAGTGGTGCCGTAGCTTCAGCAATGCCTCCATCCACTTCAATCAGCAAATCTGGATGAACTTCATTGGCCCATTCGCGGATTTGACGGATTTTGCGTAGAGTACTCGGTATAAAGGCCTGTCCCCCAAAGCCTGGATTCACAGTCATTACCAGCACCAAATCCACATCCTCCAGCACTTCACGCACGGCAGATGCCGGTGTACCCGGGTTAATGGCTACGCCCGCTTTGAGTCCCAATTCCTTGATCTGGTGAATCACACGATGAAGATGCACGCAAGCCTCAGCATGTACTGTAATAACAGCGGCTCCCGCTTTGGCAAAATCCCCGATATAACGTTCAGGATTCTCAATCATAAGATGTACATCCAGCGGCAATGAAGTATGCTTGGAAACAGCATCGACAATTGGCGGTCCCAAGGTGATATTCGGGACAAAACGTCCGTCCATCACATCGACGTGAAGCCAGTCAGCACCGCTGTCCTGTACTTCCTTCACTTCTGCTCCAAGTGCGGCAAAATCCGCGGATAACAACGATGGGGCTAAAATAATCATGATCAGTACCTCCGCTTTTTATCTTTCATTTCATTAAAAAACAGCTTGTAATGCTCATAGCGACTCGGGGCAATCTCCCCTTGTTCCAGTGCTTCAACTACCTTGCAGCCCGGTTCATGCAGATGACTGCAGCCGCGGAACTTGCAAGCTTCCGCATATGGAGCGAACTCTCGGAAACAGGTGGACAACTCCTCCACACCAAGCTCCAGGAAATCGAGCTGACTGAAACCTGGGGTATCCGCTACAAAGCCTCCGCCCCCAATGTCCATTAGCTCGACATGACGGGTGGTGTGGCGGCCACGGCCCAGCCGCAGGCTGATCTCTCCAGTCTCCAGAAGGAGGCCGGGAACGATCCGATTGAGCAGGGTTGACTTACCCACACCCGATTGTCCGGCAAACACGCTGATTCCTCCTGCGAGCCGTCTGTGAACCTCCTCGCTGCCCGCACCTGTTAGCGAACTCGTTACCAATACTTCATAACCGATTTCTTCATACAGGGCCTTCACCGTGGCTGTCGCTTCATCGTCACCTGCCGCCAAATCCTGCTTAGTCAGCACAATTAGCGTATCCAAACCAGAATGCTCTATATGCACCAGGAATTTGTCGAGCAGGTTTAGGTTCATATCCGGCTCACGCAAAGAGAATAATAGCACAGCAAGCTTAACATTGGCCACAGGCGGCCGGATCAGCTCTGAATCCCGGGGAAGAATTTGATCTACCATGCCCTCGCCATTCTCCGTCAAACCATAAATCACACGATCGCCTACCAGAGGAGATATTCCTTTTTTCTTGAAGATTCCTCTGGCCCTACACTGCACCGACGTCTCCTCAGAGACGATGAGTCCGTCACAAAGCGGCTTTACATAATAATAACCGCTCAAAGCCTTAACAATTACACCTTCAGGCATACATAGTGAGCCTTCCTCTCCTGAAATTTACGAAAATGACCCAAGTTGTTATCCCCCGGGTCATCTCGCTCTGCCACTAGCTACTGACCTTTGGTCAGCTACTAATGGCCTCTATTATCTTTATGTTTCCAAGACTTATCTTTGTTCTTGCCATTGTTGCTGGCAACATGCTTTGCACTGTTTCCCTGCTGCCCATTGCCGGGCACGAAGCCCGTCTGATCAACATTCCCAGTTCCGTTCGAACCGTTCTCGCCACCGTTGTTACCAGTGCCGTTGCCGGTACTATTGCCCCCCTGCTCGGGAGCGATAGCCGGATCACTCGTCGGCTGCTCAGATGGCGGTGGTTCCGTAGGCGCCTGGGTCGGGTCTGGTGTTCGAGTCGGCTCTGGCAACGTTGGAACAGGAACCGTACCGTTCTTAGCATCCACATAAGACACAGGATACGTATCGTAAAGTTCACCATCACGATAAATCAAGACCACTCCATCTTTGTTCGGAGCGAGTAACATGTTAATCGAGAGTACTTGATTCTTAGTAATCGTCCGGGTACCCCACTCCTGCTTCTCACCATTGTTGCGGGCATCCGCATACTCAATACGGATTTTGGTCTTCTTACCCTCCTGGGTCGGCGCAACCGGAAGATTATACGTGTAGTTCAAGGCTTCTGGTGGGTATCCTGTACTCAAGGTAATGGTAATCTTTGTGCCAGGAGGAGTCGGAACCCCCTTATCATAAGGCCACTGCTTAACGACCTTGCCTTTGTCAACAGAGAAGCTCGCCTCTTCCTTGACTTCCTCCAGAACAAGCTTCACTGCCTCAAGCTTCGCTCTGGCTTCCTTCTCCGTCAAGTTGATGAGATCTGGCATCGTAACGCTTTCCTCACCTTTACTAAGAATCAGCGTAACCTGCACCGCCTCCGGGTCAAAGTCACTTGTAGGCAACGGATCTTGGGTAATAACCTTGCCAGCCGCCACATCAGAGCTTGTACGTGTATCCTGGGAAATGCGATTCTGGGCTACACCCAGATCAAGCAAAGCTTTGACAGCCTCATCAAAGGTATGGTTCGAGAGGTCCGGCATTTTAGTTAACGGCTTGGCCGTACTGACCGTGAGTTGAATCGTTGTATTCTTCTTGACCTTCGTATTCTCCTGTTTGCTCTGCTTGTAGACAATGCCTTCCCCGAAGTTAGGGTTATAAACCTCGGTGACCGGTTCTTCGACCTCGATTCCCACCTCGGACAGTTTCACCTTGGCATCATTCAGTGACAGGTTAATGACGTTTGGTACCGCCACCTCAGGGATAACCAGTTTCGCATTCACATACCACACTACACTCGCCATCGCGAGTAGAATCAGAAGTGTTAATCCGATCCAGAGTGCCGGACGGCCCCACTTCTTGTTGCCGCTAGATACCGGAACCTCCGGCTCGTCGGAATGGCGCATTCTATCTGCGTTCCCACCCCGGTTGCCTTGTGTTCTCTGAATCGGCTTAATGGCTGGAATAATCCGCGTCTTGTCCTCATCATCGTCATCCTGAAACTCGGCCTTCGGCTCGCTGCGCCGTTCAGGCAACAGACAGCTCTCCAGATCCTGCAGCATTTGTTTGGCTGACTGATAGCGCTCCTCCGGGTTCTTGCGCATGGACCGCAAGATCACGTTCTCCACACTTTGCGGAATCAGCGGGTTGAGCAGCCTCGGCTCCTCGAATTCCTCCTGAAGGTGCTTTAGAGCTACGCTGATCGGGCTTTCTCCCAGGAACGGCAAACTGCCTGTCAACATTTGATAGAGTACAATCCCCAGAGAGTACAGATCTGACTTTTCCCCTGTAGCTACTCCCTTGGCATGCTCTGGTGAGAAATAATGCACCGAACCCACTACGGAGCCTGTCTGGGTAATTGTTGTGGATGTAACCGCACGTGCAATACCAAAATCCGTAACCTTGACACGTCCGTTGCGCCCAATAAGTATATTATGAGGTTTGATGTCTCTGTGTATGATCTGATTCTGATGGGCGTGGTCAAGCGCATCGCAGATCTGGGAGGCAATGCGCACGGCCTCGTCTACCTGCAGCGGAGCTCGCTCCTTAATAATCTCATTCAGGTTCTTGCCTTCTACATACTCCATAACGATATAATGAATTTCATCTTCCTGCCCGACATCATAAATGCTGACCACATTCGGATGAGACAGCGATGCGGCAGATTGCGCCTCCCGCCTAAACCGGCGGATAAATTCCTCATCATGCACAAACTGACTGCGCAGCACTTTGATGGCGACGTTACGGTTCAATAAAATATCATGGGCCCTGTATACAAGCGCCATGCCGCCTCCACCGATTCGTTCGATGACTTGGTAACGGCCTCCCAACTCGTGACCGATCATCTACCCCACTCCTTTGTTTCGGGCACTGCGGCCTCTCCTTGATGTTCTAACATAGCGACGCTTATATTATCGCCGCCACCGGCAAGCAGGGCCAACTGCAGCAGGCGATCCGCCCGTTCTTCCAGCGAGATTTCATGGATTCCCGCTACCTTCGCCAAATGCTCTGTGCTGACGAAATTACTCAGACCGTCACTACACAGTAACAGCACTTCCCCTGCCTCCAGCTTGATAGGGGCCAAATCGACGGAGGTCTCCGCATCCGTGCCCAGCGCTCTGGTCAGCACATTCTTCCGCGGATGGTTGTCTAACTCCTCCAGGCTGATCTGGCCGTTCTTGAACAGCTCATTGACCAGCGTGTGATCCTCTGTTAGTTGGACTGCGTTACCGTCTCTTATCATATAGGCTCTGCTGTCTCCAATATGGCCAATAAAACCGTTTGACCCGTTCAGCAAGACAGCAACGACTGTAGTCCCCATATTATGGTACTTCTCGTCACTGGATGCCTCTTTGAAAACAGTATCATTGGCTTTCAGAATGGCTGAAGAGAGCGTCGCACTAAGTTCTTCGCCGGAAACATCAGGTCCCAGATTATTCAGGGTGTCCTTAATCGTTTCCAAAGCGAGCCTGCTTGCCGTGTCGCCCGCCAAATGCCCCCCCATTCCGTCTGCTATGATGCCAAGTGTGTAGCCGTAACGCGTAACGCCGATCCAGACTGAATCTTCATTGACAGAGCGCACCCGGCCAATGTCGCTGACATGAACTGTCCTGATCAAATATCCTCACCTCAGATCCATATGTTTAGCGCGCAATTGTCCACATGCAGCCGCAATATCATGGCCCTGTTCACGACGAATGGTAACATTCACACCATGATCGGACAATACACGTTGAAACTCAAAGATATCCTTACGGGATGTACGCACATACTTGCGCTCCGGCACATGGTTGATCGGGATCAGATTGACGTGGCACAGCATGTTCTTCAGTACGCCCGCCAATTCCGCAGCATGCTCAGGCTGGTCATTCACTCCGCCGATCAGGGCGTACTCAAAACTAATACGGCGTCCTGTCTTCGCCTGGTAGTAACGCAGGGATTCGATCACATCGTCAAAGGGGAAGCGGCGGTTAACCGGCATCAGCTTGGAGCGGAGCGCATCATTCGGTGCATGGATGGAGATCGCCAGATTGATCTGCGTATCCTCCTCGGCAAACTTGTAGATGTTTGGCACAATACCGCTTGTTGAGACCGTGATGTGACGCTGGCCGATGTTCAGGCCCTTCTCATGAATCATCAGACGCAGGAATCTCATAGTTGCGTCATAATTCTCGAAAGGTTCGCCTGTGCCCATAATCACAATACTGCTTACCCGTTCGCCACGAGTGTCAAGAATCTGCTGGGAGCGAACCACTTGTGCTACGATCTCACCCGCCGTCAAGTCCCGCTTCAATCCGCCAAGTGTTGAGGCGCAGAAGGTACAGCCAACCCGGCAGCCCACCTGTGTGGTAACACAGACGCTGTTACCGTAGTTGTGCTTCATAATAACGGTCTCGATGGCATGATCATCATGGAGACCGAACAGGAACTTCACAGTACCATCTTTCGATTCCAGCTTCGTAATTTCAGTTAAGACGTCAATCGAGAACTGCTCACTGAGCTTGGTCCGCAACCCCTTGGACAAATTACTCATGGATTCAAAATCATTCACACGCTTCACATACAGCCAATCAAAAATCTGTCCGCCCCGAAAAGCAGGCTCTCCGTTGTCTTTCGCCCATTGTTGCAACTCTTCCAAAGAAAAATCATATATTAAAGGTTTCATTCGTATTGGCACCTGTTCTTTCATAAGGATATGCTTATTATTTCTCATTCTTTCTAGTTTAACACAAATTTCGAAGGGGGCAAGTAGAACCGGCTTTGCCGTCCTTTAAGGGACGGTATCCGTTTCAGCGAGAAATATAAGGATGATTTATAGCGTAATACATATACATTCTTATATTTCAAAAGAAAACCCGCCACACCGGGCCCGGTGGGCGGGGTAGTAAAGGTTTTACCTTCGCCTCTACTATATTACAAGATTCGCTGAAGCCGGGCAATATAGAACCCGTCGCTGCCATAATGATGAGGCAGCAACTGTATGCCCTCTCCCGCAGCCAGCGCCGTCCCCTCCAGACGTTTCCAGACCTCTGAAGAGAAGGTTAACGGCGTAAAATCAGGGTTCTGCTCCAGGAAGGAGGTCACGACTTCCCCGTTCTCGGCTTTCTCTGTTGTGCAGGTACTGTACACCAGCACGCCTCCTGGTTTAAGCAGCCGGGAGACCGACTGGAGCAGCTGCCGCTGAAGCGCAGATACGCTCTCGATATCCTCCGGCTGCTTACGCCACTTCAAATCCGGCTTGCGGCGAATCACGCCAAGGCCGGAGCAAGGAGCATCGAGCAGGATTCTGTCGAAGGAACCGGGCTCGAACCTCTGCTCTAGATCTAGAGCGTCAGCACTTCCCGTCACGACACATTCCAGCCCAAGCCGCTGGGCTTGATCCGCAATCAACGCGGCTTTATGCGGATGCAGATCATTGGCATGAATCGTGCCTTCGTCTTTCATCAGCTCGCCCATATGTGAGGTTTTACCGCCTGGTGCGGCACAGCAGTCCAGCACCTTCATACCGGGTTCCGGAGCCACAACCTCAGCCACTAGCATGGAGCTTTCATCCTGAACGGACAGATAGCCGTCCCGGTACCAGGAAGTTAACGCCGGATTGCCGCCTCCCTTGATAACAATTCCGAAAGGACTGATCTTCGAAGGTGAGGCCTGCAGCCCCTCCGCTGTCATTTTCTCCAGCAGACGTTCACGGCTGATCATCGTTGTATTGACACGAACGCTGACAGCGGGAGGCTGATTGTTGGAAGCACACATCGCCTCTGCCGTCTCCACACCATATTCATCAATCCAGCGCTTTACCAGCCACAGTGGATGCGAGTGCCGAATAGAAATACGCTTCGCCGGACCCAGATTCTCCGGCAGCACCGGGAGGTCACCAGCGCGCAGCGCGCTGCGCAGGACCCCGTTGACCATCCCGGAAATCCCCTGATGTCCACGCTTCTTGGCGATATTCACAGCTTCGTTCACGGCTGCATGCGATGGAACGCGATCAAGATACATGATCTGATACAGACTCAGGCGAAGCAGATTCCGTACCCAGGGCTGCAGCTTGGCGATTCCCTTGCTGACGAACTCTTCCAGCACTTCATCCAGCGTGTTCATTCTGGAAATGGTTCCGTAGACTAGCTCGGTAGCCAGTCCCGTATCTTCCCGGCTCAGTGAAGATTTCTGCAAGCTGCTGTTCAGCAGCAGATTGCTATAAGCGCCCTGCTGCTCGACTCTTACCAGCACATCCAAGGCTACTTCACGGGCCGAGGCCGGTTTACCGCCGCCCTTCCCGCTACCTGCACCATTGGCATTGCCGGCAGTAGCGTTCCCTGCGGTTGCCACTTTCCCTGCGCCTACCGTTTTCCCTGCGACGGCGGCTTTCCCTACGTCCGGCGGACGGTTTCCGCTCTGGCGAGGTGAATGTCCGCGCTGGCCATTCCGGCCTGCGCTATTGCCACCGCCGCTCATCCTAGCACCGTGCCAGGTTTCATCGCTGCCCCGCGACTGAAGTCAGCGGCGCTCATAGCTTTTTTGCCTGCCGGCTGCACCGTCGTCAAAAGCAAGCTGCCGTCGCCGGTCTTCACCTCGACGCCTTGTGCTTCCACCGCCAGCACCGCGCCTGGTGCGGCCTGACCGACGTTCCTGGTAGAAGCCAGCGACGGATTAGTCGCTGCCCATACCTTGAACGTCTCCCCATTCCAGAGGGTAAACGCGCCGGAGAACGGCACGAGTCCACGGATGCGGTTATAGATGTCACGCGAAGACGTGTTCCAGTCTATACGCTCATCCTCGCGGCTCAGGTTCGGTGCGTAGGTAGCTTCACTCTCCTCCTGCACCACCGCGTCCACACGACCGGCCGCAAGACGAGGCATTTCAGCCTTCAGCAGATCACGTCCAGCCAAGCTCAGCTTCTCAAAGAGATCACCAGAGGTATCCCCGTCTTCGATCGGCACCTCGACACGAGAGATCATATCGCCGGTATCCAGCCCTTCTGCCATATACATCAGGGTTACACCTGTGACTTTTTCACCATTAATAATCGAGCGCTGGATCGGAGCACCGCCACGATACTTCGGCAAAAGTGAGCCGTGTACGTTCACACAGCCGTTCTGCGGCAGATCCAGAACCGATTTGGGCAGAATCTGCCCATAAGCTGCGGTAACAATCAAATCTGGCGCGTAAGTCGCCAGTTCAGCCACCGCTTCCGGACGGCGCAAACGTTCCGGCTGAAGCACTGGAAGACCCAGTGCCTGCGCCGCTTCTTTGACCGGAGAAGGGGTCAGCGTTTTTTTTCGGCCCTGTGGCCGATCCGGCTGAGTAAGAACGGCTACAACCTCGTAGCCCTCTTCCACCAGCATTTGTAGACTGGGCACGGCAAAAGCCGGGGTTCCCATGAATACTATCTTCATCAGATCACTCCTCGGATTCGCTGCGTTCAGCCGTATATTCGTATACCTTCTCGGCAATGTCTGTGAACAATACGCCGTTCAGATGGTCAATCTCATGTTGAAAAGCCCGGGCAAGCAAACCGCTACCGGTAATTGTAATTTCTTTACCTTCACGGTCAAGACCACGTACGGTCACTGTCTCCGCACGGCGTACATCACCATTAAGGCCAGGGATACTGAGGCACCCTTCTGGTCCAAGCTGCTCTCCCTCGGTAGAAACAATTTCCGGATTGATCATTTTGATCAGTCCATGCTCTTCATCTGCATCTACCACAATCAGCCGTTTCAGAATGCCGACCTGCGGTGCAGCCAGACCTACGCCTTCCGCGTCATACATTGTATCTGCCATATCATCAAGCAACTTTTGTACATTTGGCGTTACAGCCTTTACTTCTTTTGCTATTTTGTGAAGCACTTCATCCGGTTCTTTTACAATCAAACGTATTGCCATTTCAACAACACCATCCCTGTTCTGATACATGTTTGTATTTTTATAAAGATATATAAAAAGCATTTAAGAACACGACGTCATTTCGAAAATGACGCCGACGTCTAAATAACGGCCTTCTTGTATCCTACGGGCCACTTTGTAGCTGGAGGGCCACTTTGTAACCTAAGGGACAATATGAAACCTTCGCTCACAAAGATTTCACTCATTCAGGTGACTAACGCGCCGAAAAGCTCAGCTCCACTCGATAGGGGCATGGAAATAACAAGAATAACGGGAATAACTCCTGTTATTTTGATTTCATTCTCTTCTTTTCTTAAAATAACTGGAAAAACTCCTGTTAATCACCTCATAACTAGACAATTACGGTGAAAAAGAGGTTTTTAACGGGAGAAATTCCTGTTATTTATAACAAATAAGGTGAACGGAGAGAATTAACGGTATATTTTCCTGTTACCAAAGCACCTGTTAAGCTCGAACGTTAGCTCAGGCGAATATTCCCGTGAAGTGTGAACTGCGGTCGCTGTTGCTCCCCAATTCCGTCCAGAATGTTAGATTCTCAAGTTCACATTAATAGCCCTGCAAACATTCTTTTGCCTATTGTAACACGATCCAGCCTTACATCAACATTTGCGGATCTACATCAATACTGATTTGAAGCCCTGTATCCCGCGCGGAATCTTCCAGCTCAGCCGCTACCTGTCGCGCCAATCCTACCGCATCAATACTCCCGCGCCATTTGATCATACACTGGAACCGGTATCTGCCCTTCAGGCGCGGCAGCGGCGAAGCCACCGGACCCAGCAGATCGAGTGCATCTGCAGACAGCTTGTCCAGACTTCCGTACCATCGAAGCTGCCTCGCTTTGCCCTGAATATTCAGCGCATAATTCTCAGCCAGCCGCAGTAGCAGCGGAAGCTGCTCATGGGACAACGTCACCAAGATAAGACGGCAGTATGGCGGATAATGCAGGCCTCTGCGATGCTTCAGTTCGTCGCGGACGAAGGCATGATAATCATGCCCGCTAGCATGAATAATCGAATAATGCTCCGGCGTATACGACTGAACAACCACTTCGCCCGGGAGCTGATGGCGTCCCGCCCGACCGGCCACCTGTGTGAGCAACTGGAACGTTTTCTCGGCTGCGCGGAAGTCCGGTAGATTTAGCGCCGAATCCGCTGTGATGACACCAACAAGAGTTACATCTGGAAAATCTAGACCTTTGGCTACCATCTGCGTTCCCAGCAGCACATCAGCTTTTTTATCCCGGAACTGGCCCAGAAGCTTCTCATGCGAACCCTTTTCCGTGGTGGTATCCACGTCCATCCGAATGACCCGAATACCGGGAAAAAGCTTGCCCAGCTCTTCCTCGACACGCTGCGTGCCGGTCCCGAAGAAACGAATATGCTCACTTCCGCATTCTGGGCAGAGCTGCGGCGCCGGCTCGGCGTGACCGCAGTAGTGACAGCGCAGGTTGTTGCTGCGACTGTGGAAGGTCAGCGAAATATCGCATTCCGGACAGGTAGCTACATACCCGCAGCTCCGGCACATGACGAAGGTGGAAAAGCCCCGGCGGTTCAGCAGCAGCACGGTTTGCTCTCCCCGCTCCAGGCGTTCGGCCAGTGCTGCATGCAAACTACGGCTAAACATCGAGCGGTTGCCATCCTTCAGCTCCTCACGCATGTCCACAACCTGCACTTTCGGCAATGGGTTGCCGAGTGCACGACTGGGCATTTCCAGCAGCACTGGCGAGAAGTGAATGTCACTTTGCGATCGTGCGGCATGGTAGCTCTCCAGCGACGGTGTCGCAGAGCCCAGAATAACGGCAGCTCCGCATTGCTCCGCCCTGCGTACCGCGACATCACGGGCATGGTACTTCGGATTCTCTTCTTGCTTGTAAGAGGTCTCATGCTCCTCGTCCATGATAATCAATCCCAGGTTAGTAAACGGTGCAAATACCGCTGAACGCGCTCCGACAGCAACCGTTGCTTTCCCCTCGCGAATCTTGCGCCATTCATCGTACCGCTCTCCGGCTGACAAGCGGCTGTGCATTACAGCCACACCGCTGCCAAAGCGGCCTTTGAACCGCTCCACCATCTGCGGTGTAAGGGAAATCTCCGGTACCAGCACCACAGCCTGTCGATCTTGATCCAGACAGCGCTGTATGCATTGGAGATAGATCTCTGTCTTACCGCTGCCGGTTACACCATGCAGCAGGAATACCTCATGCTGCTGTTCATTCACTGTAGCCGCAATGCGCGAGTACACACTTTGCTGCTCCAGTGTAAGCGGCAGAGGTGCAGTTGGCTTGAAGTCACGTCCCTGGTAAGGATCACGGTACACCTCAATCTCACCGATCTCGATATATCCCTTTTCCTCCAGTCCTTTCACTGTGCCTGCCGTCACCTGCAAGACCGCTAGCACTTCCTTGAGAGGCAACGGCAGCATAGCAGCCATCTCAATCAGGAAGGTCAATACTTCCTTCTGCCGTGCAGACCTTGCCGGAAAACCGGCTAATGATTCACGAGCCGAATCGACATCCATAGTCAGGTCTACGACTTTTATCTTCTTCTTGCCCATCTTATCCTTAATGCTCTGACTCTCCGACAGGACACCCCGGCGCAGCATGAACTTCACCGTCTCCGCAGCATCCGGGAAGGACCGAGTCAACTGCTTCATGGATACTTCCCCGGCCCGCCGTACAAATTCGGTAATCTCCCGCTCTTCACTTCCTGTATCGGTAAACATCGAGAACAGCTCTTCTTCAGGGAAAAATCCGTCAGTTCCATCCGCTGAGGACAGATCATCAGCAGACTCGCCCAGTGAGATCAGCCGTTCGGCTTTGCCCTTCAAAGCGGTAGGCAGCATCGCCTGCAGAGAGGATATCCTCCTGCACGCATACTTCCGGCTCATCCAATCCGCCAGTTCAACCAGTTCCGGCGACAGTGGAGGGATGAGGTCCAGGACCTCCTGAATCGGCTTCAACCCTTGCAGTGAGCCGGTTTCTCCAGATTCCAGGGATACAACGAACCCTTGCACCGTACGATGCCCGAAGGGAACAGCAACACGGCTGCCGATTTCAATCCAGAGCTTCAGCGATTCGGGGATACTATAGTCAAAAGGCCGGTCAGTGCTGCGTACAGGTACATCGACAATGACCTTGGCTATATCCATTATAAAGAGGCTCCGGAGGTTCGTTCTGCCGCCAAAATAAGCAGTTGCTTAGCAACCTCATCCTTGGACAATAGTGGCAGCTCTTTTACCAGTCCATTCCGATCATAAATAGATACTATATTCGTATCCGTCCCAAAACCGGCCCCTGGGACAGCTACATCATTAGCAACAATCAAATCACAGTTCTTACGGACTAGCTTGTCCTTCGCATACATCTCCGCATTACCCGTCTCCGCCGCAAAGCCGATCAGGAACTGTTTGTCTTTCTTCTTACCCAGTGTTTCCAAAATATCCGTTGTTTTTACAAGTTCAAGCGTCATCGTGTCTCCGCTCTTCTTGATCTTGGTGTCTGCACTGAACTTTGGACGATAGTCTGAGACGGCTGCAGCCTTGATCAGAATATCGCAATTTTCCCAGTGCGCTATCACAGCATCATACATATCCTCGGCAGATTGCACCTGCACCACATGGATGCCTGCTTCTTGCGGCAGCGCTTCATCTGTACGGGCAGCAATCAGAGTGACTTCAGCACCCATAAGCCTTGCTGCACGGGCCAGGGCAAAGCCCATTTTCCCGGATGAATCGTTGGAAATATAACGAACTGGATCAATCCGTTCCACGGTCCCACCAGCGGTGATAACCACTTTTTTACCGGTTAGAGCTCCTGATGTCACCGTCTCCTGCTGGGCAAAAAAACGTTCAACACATTGCACAATCGTTTCCGGCTCTTCCAGTCTTCCTTTACCCACATAACCGCAGGCCAGCATGCCCTCACCTGGTTCAATGAACCCAACACCCCGACGGGCAAGAATATCAAGATTGTTCATAACAGCAGGATGCTGGTACATATGCACGTTCATAGCCGGAGCCACCATGATAGGGGCTGTTGTAGCCAGAAGTGTGGTAGACAGCATATCATCTGCCAGGCCATGGGCCATTTTACCGATAATATTGGCTGTGGCTGGCGCAACCAGCACCAAATCTGCGCTGCCGGCAAGATCTATATGCGCAAAGAGAGACGGGTCTCGCTCCTGAAACGTATCACTGTACACCAGGTTTTTGGATAATGACTGCATCGTCAGCTCTGTGATAAACTGTTTGGCCGAATTCGTCATAATAACATGTACATCGGCCCCTTTCTGGGCCAGCTTGCTAGTTAAAGCAGCCGCCTTGAAAGCAGCAATCCCTCCGGTTACGCCAAGTATAATCCTTTTCCCCTTCAAGCTATTCAAAATGATCCTCCTCCTCATACTCATCCTGCAATTGAACGATCATGTGAGCAAGTAGAAACGGCTCTGCCGTCCTTTAAAGGACGGCATCCGTTTCTGCGAGAAATATAAGGATGATTATTAGCGTAGAACATATACATCCTTATATTTAAAAAAATAACAACCTTCCGGTTGTCAGGAACAGCCCGGTCCGGGCTATTATCGCTAAATTGTCACTTCAACCTTTAGCTTCTTCACTCAGAAAAAAAACGGCAGCGCCCGCCTCTTGAGGAGGCGGCGTCCGTTTATGCTGAAGCTATTGGGGACTAGTTTTCTTCCCCTTTTGTTACGATAATACGGTCCTCATAGACTTCTTCAAGAGCAACCCCAACGAACTTATGGGATCTAGGAGATTTAATATCTGTCTTTCCGCCTTCGCGCAACTGTCTAGCACGGCGGGATGCAGCGACAACGAGCGAGTACTTGCTGTCCACTTTGTTCATCATTTCATCAATGGATGGATATAACACGTGAGCACCTCTTTATAATTTACTGTGGATAGAACCGACCTACAGTTCTCTGATCTTACAATGTTCGGCGATAATGATACTTTCTATTCGCTTGCAGGCCAGATCGATCTCATCGTTAACGACAGCATAGTCATAATGCTGCATCAGGCTGATCTCATCCTCTGCCACCGACATACGGTGATTGATGACATCGGGATGCTCCGTGCCACGGCCGCGAATGCGGTCCTTAAGTTCATCCATGGACGGCGGAAGCAAGAACACAAAGATACCTTCCGGGAACTTCTCCTTTACCTTCAAGGCGCCTTGCACCTCGATCTCCAGGATAATATCCTTTCCACTCTCGAGTGTCCGTTCCACAAAATCACGCGGAGTACCATAATAATTACCCACGTATTCTGCGTGTTCGAGCAATTGATCGGCTTCGATCATAGACAAAAACTGCTCTCTGCTTTTGAAAAAATAATTGACACCGTCTTCTTCACCTGCACGCGGGCTACGGGTTGTAGCCGATACGGAATAAATCAATTCCGGCATCTTTGGCCGCAGCGCAGTACAGACAGTTCCTTTACCAACACCGGATGGGCCGGATAATATGATCAGCAATCCTTTTGACATAGTACACTCCATTTAATCGTTATTCGTCGTTATCGTCGTCTTTGCTGGACAAGCGGTGCGCCACAGTCTCCGGCTGAACCGCAGACAGGATGACATGATCACTGTCCGTAATGATGACGGCACGGGTACGGCGGCCATAGGTGGCATCAATCAGCATATGCCTGTCTCTGGCCTCCTGAATGATGCGTTTGATCGGCGCCGATTCCGGGCTGACAATGGAAATGATACGGTTTGCCGACACGATATTTCCAAAGCCGATGTTGATAAGTTTAATGGCCATGTTCCGTTTGTTCCCCCCAATAAGTTACATCTTCGCTTGTGGATCAAGGCTTCGGTTACTCTAAATTCGCCGCCTGTTCCCGAATTTTCTCCAACTCCGCTTTCATTTCCAGCGCACAGCCAGCCAGTGTCAAGTGATTACATTTGGAACCGATGGTGTTCGTCTCCCGGTTCATCTCCTGAATGAGAAAATCCAGTTTACGCCCTGCCGGTTCGTTCTCTCTTAAAAGGCTTCTGCATTGTTCGAAATGACTGTGGAGTCGGGTCAGCTCTTCATCAATATTGCAACGGTCGGCAAAGATGGCGATTTCCATTCCGAACTTATGCTCATCAAAAGGGAAGGTTCCGTCATTCAGTTCGCCAAGTCGCTGACGCAGCTTGTCCCGATATTCACTTACAACCGTTGGAGCCAGCTCCACCATATCGGCATGAAGCTTCTCCAAATGGCTTAGTCGCTGTTCCAGATCTGCACCCAGATAGCCCCCCTCACGGACACGCATCTCCATGAGGGACTGCAGACTCTGATCCAAGCCCTGCTCAAGCATTTCAGACAGATCCTCGGGGGATACCGGGTCAAAACCCGCAGCTCCCTCCCTGCTTTCCATCACGCCAGGCAATGAGAGCAGGTCGCGCAGACTGAGTTCGCCTTTAAGTCCGAACGACTCTTGCAGCGTATCCGCAGCTTGAAGATAGGACTTCACTATGGACTGGTTCAGCACCAGTCCAGTAGAGGCTTCCTCGTCGCGCTCCCTGTTAATAACTACATCCACCCGTCCCCGTTTGATGTGCTGCTGCACCTTGCGCTTCAGTACATCCTCATAAACCATCCAATCCCGGGGCATCCGCAGCACAACTTCGCAGTACCGGTGATTCACCGATTTGACTTCGAACGTAATCTTGTAACCGCCGAATTGCAGGGACGATTGACCGTATCCGGTCATGCTAAATGACAACGGAATCACATCCATTACACTATTGTAATTGATTATACTTAACGAAACAAGGGGGACAATTTGCGCCCGGACTTCTGCCATACATACTCCAGCAGTTGTACGCTCATATCGTAGAACATGAAAGGCGTCATCAGGTAAATTCCGTTAAAATGCTCCGTAGCCGCATCTAGCAGCTCCTTGGCAATGGCCACACCCTCGGCTCGTCCGGCTTCCCCTTCCAGCCCACTCATCCGATTGCGAACTTCTTCGGATAGCTGAATACCCGGTACCTCATTGTGCAAATATTCAGCGTTACGGCCGCTCGCAAGTGGCATAATGCCGAGGAATACAGGCACGCTGAGATGTGCTGTAGCTTTGCCTATATTGGCAATCAGCTCTGGATCATAGACTGGCTGGGTCATGATATAATCCGCGCCGGATGCGATTTTTTTCTCCAAACGCTGTACCGCTTTGTCCAAATGCTTAACGTTAGGGTTAAATGCAGCCCCGATCACGAAATTAGCTTTCTGCTTCAGCGGCTTGCCCGAGAATGCGATGCCATCATTCAACTGCTTAATCATTCTTATAATTTCAAATGAGGTCAGGTCATACACCGAGCTTGATCCCGGCAGATCACCGAAGCGAGCAGGGTCACCGGTTACAGCCAGAACGTGGTTGACGCCTAGGGCATCGAACCCCATCAGATGGGATTGTGTACCAATCAGATTGCGGTCCCGGCAGGCAATGTGCACCAGCGGGCGCAGCCCCGTCTTGGCCTGGACCAGATGCCCTAAGGCCATATTACTCATACGTGTAACCGCCAGCGAGTTGTCGGCTAGCGTCAGTGCGTCTGCACCGGCGCGGCGCAGTGCTTCCGCGCCTTTCATGAACTTGTTAATATCCAGATCTCGCGGCGGATCAAGCTCCACTATAACAGTATGGCGTTCCTTAACGAGGTCAACCAGCGTCGGCTCTCCTCCGTCATGTCCTGTCTCGTCGCTCAAATGCTCTGTAATCGCAATACGCTCAACAGGCTTCACTGTCGGCTCCGGCAGCGCCTCCGGCTCGTAGCCCGCCAGCGCCTTCGAGATCTCGGCAATATGCTGCGGAGTTGTTCCACAGCAGCCCCCGATAATTCGGCTGCCCATCTCTGCAAAGGTCATCGCCATCTGGCCAAAATACTCCGGCGACGCCCCATATTTGTACTGTCCATCCACATAATCCGCTATACCTGCATTCGGGTATATAGAGACCGGCAGCGTCAGGCTCCCCTGGAGTGTGCCCAGAGCACGCTTGATCCCCATCGGGCCAGTACGGCAGTTGAAGCCAATAATATCGGCACCGTCTTGCTCCAGAATCCGAAACGCCTCCGGCAGCGTCAGCCCATCCAGTGTCCGGGCTGTATCATCCATGGCGAACTGGCAGATCACCGGCACCGAACTGTGTTTGCGGATCGTCTTGAGCGCTAAATGCATTTCCTCGACATCATAGAACGTTTCCAGCATAATGCCGTCTACATCTTCTTCCAATAATGCGGTAATCTGCTGTGTGAAATATTTTTTAAGCTCCGAAGAGGAGAGATTGGCCCGCTTCCCGGCACGGATAGAGCCAACGGCCCCAACAACATAGCCAGCCTCTCCAGCGGCACGCCGGGCAATCCTCACACCTGTCCGGTTAATTTCTTCGACCTTGGATTCCAAGCCAAATTTAGACAGTTTATCATAGTTAGCCGAATAGGTATTGCTCTCCAGCAGCACCGCTCCCGCCTGAATATAGCTACGGTGTACTTCCTCTATAACCTCCGGAGAGGTCAAGTTCAATTCTTCATAAGAGATCCCTACAGGGAAGCCTTTCTGATATAAAAATGTACCCATCGCACCATCGCCGACAAGCACTTTGTTTCCCCATGCGGAACGTAAATCCGGCTTCACCGCAAGCCCTCCCCTGACATTAGTTTCATACTAATGTAACATAAATCGGGATGAATGATAAGCTTTCGCAGTAAAGCAATTTCTCATCGCTGCTGAAGATGCATGTCCCTGCAGCAAATGCTCCATACTATCTGAAGCTAGAACAAGGGAGAGGTTCCAATGAAGAACAAAACAAGAAAGCTTCTACTTCGGAAATACGCAATCCTTCTGCTACTGTGTGGGCTGAGTCTGCTCTATCTGTATTTAGGAGACTGGATGTTCGGCTATGGCCTGGATAATATTTCGTATATCCTAAACTATTTGCTCTACACGACTTCCGAGAAGTTGACAGCTGTCATTATGCTGCTGTGTCTAGTCATTCCCGATATCAAACTGTGGATCACGGGACATCAGCCTGAGCGGGGCGGCGAACGGTGACCTCTTATGAGAGAGACCAGGATCAGAATGGCAGGGAACAGCAGCATAAAGAAGGGATATATCGTATACAGCAGCTTCCCTCCCTCCTGCAGATGCTCTGTAAAGCTGCGGGCGTCCAGCATGGAGCTGAATAGTATGATCAGAGAAACAGGATAGACCATTTTCCGGTAAGGTACCTTGAACAGCTCTGAGAGCCCTACCAGTGCTGCTGCGAAAAAAACCGCCATTTTGAAGAATACACCGATAATAAGCACCATCACAACCAGGATATCGACTCGCTGGATAAAATCCGAAATGGAAATTTTGCTGATGGTAGGCATCAGAGGAAGCGGAGACCGTTTTGCGATATCTGCGCCAAGCACCGAAATATTCAAAGCCATCGTAAAACTGAGCAGCAGGCCGGATAAAAACACCGTTGCACCGATGACCCACGGCCCTTTTTTACGGTTGCTTAAGTACGGCATTAGCATGGTGAAGCTGATCATTTCCCCAAATGGAAACATGAAATTCTGATGCACAACAGAAGACAGGACGGGCTGAATCCCATTTTCCAACACTGGTAACAAGTGGTTGATATTGATCGACCCGGACAGGACCAGCAAAATTGTGCAAAAAATTCCGATAGACAGGACAATTACCCCGAATATCAGCGATGTCCGCGCCAGCACCTCCACGCCCTTATGCAGCACATAGGCACAGGATAGAATCATGAGCACCGAAATAATAAACAACGGCGTCCGGTGCATGGTCGCCATAACGAGCATCGTACTTCCATCCCGCAAATCGCGCCCCGCCAGATTCATGAACAGAATAACGTACAGCACGGATACCACCGCGCCGATATATTTTCCGAGGAGCTCCCGGGTATAGCCCGTCAAGGGCAGCTTTGGATAACGCCTGTAGAGAAAAGCATACCCCGCAAAAACAAACAGACCGATGCAATCCCCAATCAGTATGGAGAGCCAGGCATCTTTTCCCGACTCCAAGCCAAGATTCACTACCAGTGCCGTCCCAAGCTCGAACAGCAGGGTCAGTGTAAAGATCTCGAATAAACCAATCTTGACGCTGCCTTTATTCATAATCTCCCCCCTTAATCTAGACTAATTTGCTTGAAAAGAGCTGCTGCGCATATCTGTATGTCTGATCACTGCATCAATCTCATACTTGACCCGGCATTTTTTGAATATCTGCTCCCAATGATTTTCGACCAGCTTCCAGCCCTTCTTGTTGTCTCTCTTCACGGCTTCCCCAAAGCCCAGAAAATCACTATTCATCCTGCGGGCTGCTGTCAGTGCCGCCGTCAGTTGCTTCTCCGTTTCTTGCTCCACTAGCTTTGAGAGGTCGTTCAGCACCTTGGGATTAGTGAGATCCAGGTTATTGGGAGATTCCTTGAGGCCTGCCTGCTGGGTGATTTTAATCGTGATCAGGGGATCTTCGGGATTGTCTGCCTCTGCCTCCACCTTGACCTGTGAGAGATAGACGTTAAACGCCACGTAGTTTCCCTGCCCTCTTTTGACTAGCAGTGGCATCTGTGTGATTTTGTTCTTTATCAACGCTGTGCCGACTGCTTCGCTGCCTTCGAGCCAGCCCACTAGTTTGTCTGCTTTAAAAGCGGCTATGCCCGTCACTTTTAGTGTTGCTTTAGGAGCAATGCTTTTCAGATTGTCATTGGTATCAGACTTCTTCTCATCCCCGGAGACCAGTACACCATTGATCAGTGGACCCCCTCCCGGAATCTGAAGCCCCCGGACCACATCGTCCACTTCCATCTTGAAGTTGTACCCAAACTGCCTGGAGGTGGTCTCAAGCTTCTCCACCAGATCATTAGCAGGAATCTTGCTAAACACCGTCATAGTGGTCATACTATCCTTTGCCGTCTGCCCTTTGGAGATGAACATAAAACTCGTCAGCCGTGTCTCGCTCTCCCTTTCCAGTACGTCCATAATATCTTTGATGCCCTCTCTCCCAAATTTCTCGGAGATAACCAGTACCCGGACATGGCCCAGTGACAGAAAGCGAGCGGTTTGACGGGAAGCATCGGCAAGGGCTTCGAACATGGAACGGCCCCTGCCGGTATATACGGCAACAGGTGAGGTGCCCCGGGCGTTTTTGCCGGAAATCTCATCCGCGACGACAACCTGGAAGGAAAGCTCGTATTTCTCCTCCTCCGATGGCCCCCTGTCAATAGCTACTCCGGTGACCACAGCCCTCCGGTTCAGCTCCACACTGTCCCAGCAGCCCGTCAGCCCGAGTAGTGTGATGCAAAACAGCATTGTCACTGCTACCCTTAGGAATCGTCTATTCATGCTGCTCCATCCCTTCCATGGGACCGGTTGTTTCGGCATGTTCCTCCGGGATCTTGGGCGAGAGATTCTCTTCATGTCCACTGTTGATCATCTTGCCTTGTGGAACGGATACCCCCGTCGTATGCTGTGATTTGCTAGCTCCCTTGGCCCACAGCGGAAGTCTTAAAATGGTGTCTTTGCGGGATTTCAATGAAGGTGGAACGATCGGCGACAAGTAAGGAATACCGAAAGAACGCAGGCTGTTCATATGTGCGACCAGAACAATCATGCCCAGTGTGATTCCGAAGAAACCGAACATCCCGGCGAGAAACAGAAAGACGAAGCGGATTAACCTACCCGCAATCGACATATTATAGGCGGGAATAGCAAAGCTTGCGATCCCCGTCAAGGCGACCACGATAACCATTACTGGTGTAATGATCCCTGCCTCCACCACGGCCTGGCCAAGAATCAAGGCTCCAACAACGGACACCGTCTGCCCTACTGCACGAGGCATGCGCACCCCCGCTTCCCGCAAAATTTCAATGGCTCCTTCCATCAACAATGCCTCTACAAAAGCTGGAAAGGGAACGTTCTCTCGCTGTGCCAGAAGGCTGATCAATAGCGTGGTGGGAATCATTTCATAGTGATAGGTAGTAAGGGCGATGTATACGGCCGGTCCAAGCATCAGCACGATAAAACTGATATACCGGATAATGCGCATTAACAGGGAAATATCAAACCGCTGGGCATAATCATCAGAGGATTGAAAGAACTGGGTAAAAACAGCTGGTAGTACCAGGATAAATGGCGTGCCGTCCACAATCAGCACCACACGTCCCTCCAGCAAATTTGCAACTGCGGAATCGGGTCGCTCCGTATTGTAGACCGTCGGAAATGGCGTGAAAGTCTTGTCCTGGATAAGTTCTTCGATGTACCCTGACTCTAGCACTGCGTCGATCTTGATCCGGTTCAACCGCAATTTGACCTCAGCCAGTAGCTTGTCATCCACTGTGTCCTGTATGTACATCAGAGCCACATAGGTTTGAGTAACACTACCGATCTTCATATATTCCAGCCTAAGCTTAGGCGATTTGATTCTCCGCCGGATGAGCGATACATTTGTGGCAACCGACTCTACAAAACTGTCTTTTGGACCGCGGACCACAAGCTGGGAACTAGGCTCGCCGACAGCGCGCCACTCTCCGCCCGTTGTCTCACAGGAAATCACTGTAGAATAGCCGTCAAGCAGGATCAGTGTCTCTCCCGAGAGAAGAGCCAGGAGTACCTCTTTCCACACTTCCATTCTGCTTGCCTGACCGATCTCCAAGGCTCGATTCAGTATACAGTCCGGTAGATTCGCGCTCCCTCCTTCATCATTCCTGAAAGTGTCAACTGAGACTTCCAGCAGTGACCCGATCACAAACTGGTTGACACTGTCCGCATCCGCCAGTTCGCTGAAATGAACAGCCGCTGCTTTGACTGGTACCGCTCCGGCGAGAAGGACATGGCGGATTTTAAGATCCGGGCTGTTGCCGAGCTCGCTTTTAATATTGTCCAACGTCTCTTCAAGTACGTCGCTAAGTTCAGGTGTACTACTGCTATTTCCATTTCCGGCATTTGAAGGCCCTGTCGACGACTTCCCCTCGCCCTCATGGCTACGCCAGAACCTGCCGTTTCTGTTCACCTGATCTCCCCCCTTTCTAAACACTGGAGCTTATTATTCACGGCGGACTCTTCCATTATTCGGCTGATTTCTGGCTGTATCATGACAAAAAAAGCCGTCACAATACGTGACGGCTTGGCTTACTACTAGCTCATATGGATGATTAATGGTTCACTTATGCTTCAACAGTACCTGTGTATACCACTTCAGCGGGACCTGTCATATAGACATGATTGTCTTCTTCATTCCATTCGATAAAGAGATCCCCACCCTTGAGGCTAATCCAGGCTGATCTGTCGGTCAGACCATTCAGTACGGACGATACAAGTGTTGCGCAGGCTCCGGTTCCACAGGCCAGTGTCGGTCCGGCGCCACGTTCCCAGACGCGCATATCCACCCGGCCCCGGTCGAGTACAGTCGCGAACTCCACATTGACTTTTCGCGGAAAGAGGGGATGCACCTCCAGCTTCGGCCCCCATGTCGCAAGATCAAAGGAAACCGCATCTTCCACGTAGATTACACAGTGTGGATTGCCCATGGACACCGCGGTGAATTTGAATGCTGCTCCTTCCGTTTCAATCGGCTGGTTCAGCACTGGTTCCGCATCAATCGCAACCGGAATCTGGAGACCGGACAGTACTGGCTCGCCCATATCCACGGTTACGGTCTCGACTATGCCGTCCTTAACCTTCAATGTAACTTTCTGCTCACCGGCTCCAATAGTCTCAATGACGATCTCCTCCGAGTCCACGAGGCCATGATCATATACATATTTGGAGACACAGCGGATCGCGTTGCCGCACTGCTCCGCTTCCGATCCATCCGAGTTCATAATACGCATCATATAGTCCCCGCGCTGGGAGGGCAGGATGAACACTAGTCCGTCCGCCCCGATCCCGAAGAACCGGTTGCAGAGCGTTACAGCCAGCTCAGAAGCATTGCTAGGAAGCTCTTGTTCCCCATAGACGATAATAAAGTCGTTGCCGAGTCCGTGCATTTTAGTAAATTCCATATTCAGGTCACTCCTTGAGAGATAGGCTGGTCATATTGGGCCATATTAGACTTCTGCCGATGTCCAGCACAGAAGCATACAGGCCTTAGCTGCAACAAGCATACCGTAAGGAATGAGCTTATGCTATTGACTTTATGCCGAAATTTTTGTACTTTTTATCACCGAGCGACCGCCTCTGTTCATGCTGTGACGGTTGCGTCTGCCCCCCCATACGCTGCCTGCTCCCATGAGGAAGGTAGGGATGCCGGCAGCTACCAGCACCAGGCACCATTCGCGGAAGTTTAGCGGCACTGTCTTGAAGACCGGTTGCAGCACCGGTAAGTACATGACGGCCAGCATCAGAATAATGGAAGATAATACGGCCAACACAAGATACTTGTTCTGGAACGGATTGCGATGGAACACCGAACGGGAACTACGGCAGTCGAACACATGGAACAGTTGGGCCATAACCAATGTGGCAAAAGCAACCGACTGCGCCCGGATCAATTGATCCGGATTCTGCGGCGCGATACGCAGTGTCAGCCAGAAGGCCCCTAACGTGCACAGGCCGATTAGTAAACCGCGGCTGATAATCTTCCAGCCGAGGCGGCGGGCAAAGATATTCTCTTTGGCGCCGCGCGGCTTGTGTTCCATGAGGTCCTTCTCCGGCTGATCGACGCCCAGTGCCATGGCTGGCAATCCGTCCGTGACAAGATTAACCCACAGAATCTGAATGGGCACGAGCGGCAGGGGCAGCCCTAACATCATGGCGAAGAACATCGTCAGAATCTCCCCGACATTGGAAGCCAGCAGATAGCGGATGAACTTGCGGATGTTCTCATAGATGTTCCGGCCTTCTTCAATGGCCGCCACAATCGTAGAGAAATTATCATCGCCAAGAATCAGCGAGGAAGCCTCCTTGGTCACATCTGTTCCGGTAATCCCCATTGAGATCCCGATATCCGCCGCCTTGATAGCAGGGGCGTCGTTGACTCCGTCACCCGTCATCGCTACGACGTGGCCATGTCGCTGCAGCGATTTGACGATCCGCAGCTTGTGTTCCGGCGACACGCGGGCGTATACAAACACGTTATCTGACACCTTATCCAGTTCATCATCATCCATCCGGCTGAGCTGCGTACCGGTCAGCACCGTACCGCCCCGCTGTAGAATACCGAGCTGATGGGCAATGGCTTCCGCCGTTGTCCCGTGATCACCGGTAATCATAACCGTCTTAATCCCTGCCCGGCGTGTAATACTGATCGCATCGCGTACCTCGCGGCGCGGCGGATCGATCATTCCCGCAAGTCCGACGAAGATTAACTGAGACTCCGCTTCCTTGTCCTCGCCCACGACCTCATTCGCACGCAGATCACGGTACGCCATGGCCAGCACTCGAAGTGCGCCTGAAGCCATCGCTTCATTGGCATCCATCACTTTCTGGCGCAATGTAGGCGTGAAAGGAACTACCGCACCCTCCCAGAGCAGGTAGGAGCAGCGGCTTAGCAGCACATCAGGCGCGCCTTTGGTGCAAACCATACGACCACCGGGATGCTCTACAACAACAGACATCAGTTTGCGCTCCGAATCGAATGGAAACTCCTTCTCACGGGTATATGTGCCCGCCAGAAACTGCGGAGTCAACCCCATCTTAGAGGATAGTGCAACCAAAGCCCCTTCCGTCGGGTCGCCCTTTAGCTCCCATACCGCCTGACCCTGCTGTTCCTTGTCCCCATCACTGTCCTTGCCTTTTTTGCGCTTACCCTGGTCCTCAGGAAAAGTCTCTACGATTTCCGCGTTATTGCAGAGCGCGCTGACCTGAAGCAGACGGCGCAGACTCTGATCATTCTTAAGCTCAACAGCCCGACCCTTCAGCAGAATCTGACCGGTAGGTGAATATCCCTCTCCTGTGACCTCCAGACTGCGTCCCCCACTCCAAACCTGGGTCACGGTCATCTTGTTCTGGGTCAGCGTACCGGTCTTATCGGAACAGATCACTGAGGCGCAGCCCAATGTCTCCACCGATGGCAGTTTACGCACAATCGCCTTGCGCTTGATCATACGCTGAACACCCAGTGCCAGCGCGATCGTGACGATAGCCGGCAAGCCTTCGGGAATGGCTGCAACCGCAAGACTGACGCCAGCCAGGAACATCGCCGTGGCGGGTTGTCCGTGCATAATACCGGCCAGCACAACCACAATAGTCAGACCTAGCGCAACATAAATCAGAATCTTGCCGAGCTGCTCCAGCCGATGCTGGAGCGGGGTTTCCTGGGCGTCCGTGTTCTGGATCAGATCAGCGATCTTGCCCATCTCCGTATCCATCCCGGTGCGTACAACAATAGCCTTGCCTGTCCCGCGTGTGACCATAGTTCCCATGAAGCCGATATTCTTCTGGTCACCTAGTGGGATCTCTTCAGCATGGATCGGCTGCGAATGCTTGGACACCGGCAGGGATTCCCCGGTAAGTGCAGATTCCTCCGCATAGAGCGCACTGCATTCCAGCCAGCGGACATCTGCCGGAATCCGGTCCCCGCTCTCCAGCAGAAGGATATCACCGGGCAATAGCATTTTGGCGGGAAGGGTCTGACTTTTACCATCACGAATAACCTTCGCTGTGGGCGCTGACAATTGCTTCAGCGCCCGCAAGGAGCGTTCAGCCCTGAATTCCTGCACGAAGCCCAGCACCCCGTTAAGCAGAATAATCGCAATAATAGTGATCGCATCCAGATACTCTCCGAGCAGGCCCGAGATAAACGTTGCCCCCATCAGGACAAGCACCATGAAGTCTTTAAATTGATTCAGCAGCAATGTCAGCGGAGAGATGGCCTTACCTTCAGTCAACTCGTTGTAGCCGTTCTCCTTGCGCCTTTCCGTGGCCTCCTCCTCTCGGAGTCCGGTCTGCGGATGAACACCGAAGATTTTCTGCAGTTCCTCTGCACCGAGCCGGTGCCAACTGTTTTGTTCCATGTCTTTTCTTTCCCCTCCCGGTCGTTTCTTGACTTCCGGCGGCGCACAGCTTTTCCACCTGTTCATGACCAAGTCTATTCGGGGTCGTCCCAAAATATCACCCTGCGAACTTCTCCTTTTGCACGAAGACCGCGAAGTGTGGCATCATAGAGGGATAACAATTTCAATTTTATGGCGACAGGAGATCTATATTATGGCATTGGACGGCATTGTTACCCGAGCTATCGTGCAGGAATTGCAAGCCTTTACAGGTGCACGCATAGGCAAAATATATCAACCCACCACTCATGACCTCATCTTTATTCTGAGAGGACAGGGCGGCGGTGGAAAGCTGCTTCTATCTGCGAACCCGACCTATCCCCGTCTGCATCTCACGGAGAGGAACAGCATCAATCCACCCGAAGCGCCAATGTTCTGTATGCTAATGCGTAAACATTGCGAGGGCGGAACTATAGAAAGTATCACCCAAGTGGGCATGGAGCGGATTATCCATATCCACATTAAACAGAGAGATGAGCTTGGTGATGTTTCCGCCAAAAAAATCATCATCGAGCTGATGGGCAGACACAGTAACATCATTCTCACAGATATGAATGGCACAATCGTTGACGGCATTCATCATGTTACGCCTTCTATCAGTAGCTACCGGATCATTATGCCGGGCTTCGCCTACACTGAGCCACCCCAGCAGCACAAGCTAAATCCTCTAGAACTTGGACGCGAGGAGTTCCTGGAGCTAGTTGCTTCTGCTGAGAGAGACGCCGCCCTTCAAGTCACTGATAGTGATGAAGTTGAGTCTAACGAACTCTCCCTAACCCCGCAAAAAGACGGTTCGGGCGGACCCGCACCTTCCGCCGACCCTATCGGGTGGATCGTGCATGCTTTTAGCGGCCTCAGCCCACTTGTCGCAGGCGAAATCGTGCATCGCTATCATCAAGTGGCAGCCGGTACAACAGAGGCAGAGCGCTTATGGGACGCCTTTCATTCGGTCATGGAGCCGGTACGGAATTTTTCTTTCTCGCCGATCTCCGGAGCCAATGCAAAAGGTAAGCTGATCTTCTCTGCAATTCCGCTTACTCTCTCTGATGAACAAGCGAAGCACTATGATTCCATCAGCCAGTGCATGGAAGATTATTATGGGGATAAGGCCGAACGGGATACCGTCAAACAGCGGGTCAGCGACCTCATCCGCTTCCTGGGCAACGAACGGACGAAGAATGTCAAGAAGCTGGCGAAGCTGCAGGAAGATCTGGAGGAAGCCCAGGAAGCAGATCGCTACCGGATTTGGGGCGAGCTGCTATTCGCTTCACTGCATGCAGTATCCAAAGGCGATAAGCAGGCGGTGCTGGTCAACTACTATGACGAGAATCAGGCAGAGATTACGATACCGCTCGACCCGCTCCTGAACCCTTCGGACAATGCACAGCGCTTCTTCAAGAAGTACAACAAGTACAAGAACAGTTTGCTGGTCATTGACGAGCAATTGATCAAAACACATGAAGAGATCGCCTACATGGAGAGCCTGCTGCAGCAGCTCGACCACGCCTCGCTGAATGATATCGAAGAGATCCGCGATGAACTAGTGGGACAAGGATATCTGCGGGACCGAAGCAAGAAGGGCAAGAAGAAGAAAAAAGCGACCCGTCCCACCCTTCAGGTGTTCACTTCTTCAGAGGGTATTGACATCTATGTCGGCAAAAATAATCTACAGAACGAGTACCTCACGAACCGGTTGGCCTCATCGAACGATACTTGGCTGCACACCAAGGATATCCCGGGTTCGCACGTCGTTATCCGCAGTGAGAGCTTCGGGGATGCCACGCTGGAAGAGGCTGCTCAATTGGCTGCGTACTTTAGCCAGGCTAAGCAATCGAGCAGTGTTCCTGTAGATTGCACCCTGATCCGCCATGTGCGTAAGCCGAGTGGCTCCAAGCCGGGGTATGTCATCTATGATCATCAGAAGACCCTGTTTGTGACCCCGGTAGAAGATACGATCAAGGCCCTACCGAATACACTGAGAAGCTAATTGTAAGAGATAGCACATGTCAAGATTGTAAGAGACAGCGCTTGTCATAAAAATAGAGCCTCCGGTCATCATCCATCAATATGTGAATGGGCCAGAGGCTCTTTTATTATTGCGCATACGTCTGGCTATAGCAGCCAGGGAATTCTTTTAACATAAACGCACTTGAGTTCTACCTTCTACCTATCAGATCCAGTACATCTACAGGGACGTTCACACTACCGAGTTCTCCATGAAAGACAACACCCTGACGTTCGCCGTGAAAGTCCGAGCCCCCGGTCACAGCTAGAATATAGTCCTGTGCCATCGTCAAATAGCGCGTTTCTTCCTCACGTCCATGATCCGAATGATAGACTTCGATGCCGGTGAAGGTCCCTTGCTGTAAAATGCTGCGCACCAGTTCATCATCACCATAGAGTCCCGGATGGGCTAGCACTGCCTTGCCTCCGGCTTCACCGATCCACGCGCAGGCCTCTTCCGGCGAAATACGCGGCGGCGAGACAAAGGCTGCGGCCCCTTCGGCCAAATACTTGTCAAAGGCCTCCCGCATATTCTGTACAACGCCCAGACGCACCAGTTCATCGGCAATATGCGGACGTCCAATACTCTCATCTGGCCGCAGTTCTCGCCCAATTCCCGCAACTACCTTTGCCAAAGTAATCTCGATGCCCAGTTCTCGCAGCTTGCCCACAATCTCTTCATTACGCCGGTCACGGGTCTCTCTAAGTCCAGCCAGGCGAGAGAGGAATCTTTCATCGCCTGAATCAACATAATAACCCAATACATGGATATCCTTTCCACCGGCACGAGTGCTGATTTCCACGCCCGGAACCACCGTGATCCCGTACTCCTTCCCTGCCTGAAGCGCTTCCGCAATGCCTGCCACGGTATCATGATCCGTGATCGCTACCGCCCCAAGTCCTTTCTCCCGCGCCAGTCTAACATTCTCTGCCGGTGGCTGCATGCCGTCCGAAGCCTGTGTATGCGTATGCAGATCACAGCGTCCCGCAAGAGCCGAACGCTCTGCCGCCTTGTCTTCCTTATGCTTTGTATCATTTCCCATACTGCCACTCCGTTCCAGGTTTATAGGTTCCTGCTAATCTAGCATTTCCGTCAATGTTCGCCAGCATGCTCCCGCAAAAAAGTCAGGAACGTGACTGCTGAGATTGGCAATAACGTTGATTTGAGATGGATCGCATAGAACTGTCTTTTAAAAGACGCGTCCGAGATATTCACAATTTTCAACAAACCCAGCGTAACTTCATGCTTCACTGAGGAGGTGGAGATCATCGTTATACCGAGTCCCGCTTCCACTGCTGATTTCACAGCTCCAGTGCTGCCCAGCTCCATTACAATTTTCATCGATGAGGGTTCGAGACCTTTGTCCAGAATTTGTTCCTCCATGACACGCCTTGTACCGGAGCCCTGTTCGCGCAATACGAATGGATAGGCCAGCGCTTCCGCAAGTGTGACCTCTTCCCTTACAGCCAGCGGATGGTCCCGATGTACAATCAGCTTCAGCTCATCACCCAAAACAGGCTCGATCACCATATCTGGATGGGTCACAGGGGCTTCAATCAGACCGAAGTTCAACTGATGCTTCGTAATCTCCTCTATGATCTGCGTGGTGTTGATCACTTTCATCATGATCGAGATGTGGGGATATTCCTTGGCAAAAGGACCCAGTAACCGGGGCAGGACATACTCCCCGATCGTCAGACTGGCGCCAAGCTGGAGTCGTCCCTCTAGCATATGAGTGAATGCCGACATCGCCTGATCGGTCTCGCGCATAAGTTCAAGGCTACGTAGAGCATAAGGCATGAGCGTCTGCCCCGCCTCGGTCAGCATTATTTTTTTGGTGGAACGATTGAACAGCTTGGCCCCAAAATAGTCCTCGAGCGCCTGCACCTGCATAGTGACCGCAGGCTGCGTCATATGCAGCGTCTGTGCAGCCGCCGAGAAGCTGCCCCGTTCGGACACGGCATAAAAAATATGCAGCTGATGAAAATTCATGCTCGCAACTCCTTCGTCCATCCTAATTCTGCCCTGCTAGCAGCTTATAAAAAAGACATGCGGCTTACACCGCATGCCCCCAGCTTTCTGTACCCGCTATCTTCGTTTACGGTTTTTTCTGGCCAGCTGCATGCGGCGGGAATGACGCAGCCATGAATAGTACTGCTGCAAGTCCCGCAGCTCGGGAGCTTTCGAGAGAGAGCCGAGAAACGAAATGACGTTCATGATATACAACGGATGACCGGAGACGGTTCGTTCACCCTCCAGCGCCGTGAATTCGGCTATGATCACCACGTCGTCATCAATGAGGTACGCGCTCTGCTCACTACCGGAATAGGCCCTCATCCGCTTCTGCTTCAGACACTGCCATAACCAGACAGAAATCTGACCAGGGTCGGCAGCCTCTTCGCTAATCCGGTCCAGGTAACGGCTTCTTGCATGATTCGTGATCACAATATCTGCGATCCTGTAGTCATTCAGCATGATGTGGAAGGGCTCATAGGTGCCCCACCGTTCCGTACCCTTGTCGCGCATCATCATCACACTCCACCGTCTAGGCATGCACTTATTGTTGTCATCTTACCTCATTTGCTGTAGCTTGTACAAGCGTCCTTGACCTCTGTGTGGAGAATGGCTCACGCCCTCTGATATAACTTTACTGTGACCGGTATTGTTCCTCACCCTGAGATTACTTTAAATGTACGGGCTCCGCATCATCGACATAGCAGCTTCCCGGCACCAGCTTGCATTTTTTCTTGACCCGTGCGGCTTCCCCGGCGATATCCTCAATGGAATCAAACTGCCGATACCGATTGGTTACCACCGCAACGGATATAGACACCAACGGAATTTCCCCGACAAGCCCCGAGCGATCCTCTGTCAGCACATATTTCTGAGCCAGATGCTGAGAATGATAGAAATCCTTAATCGCTGAATCAAACTCTTCAATGAGGATTCTACAAGCCTCGGTATAGTGATGGTTGTCTATGATAACGATAAAATCATCCCCGCCGATATGACCTAAGAAACCCTCCAGACGCAGCGCGCAGTGCTTCGCAATCTCGGCGGTGGCCTGAATCATCCGATCGCCTTCCTTGAAACCATATGTATCGTTATAGGCCTTAAAGTGGTCAAGGTCAATATAGAGTACACTGAAGCGCTCCTGATGCAGGCATTTGACCAGACATTCATTGATGCTCATGTTGCCAGGCAGACCTGTTAACGGATTAAGAAAGCTCGCCGCCATTGCCTGGATTTCGGCAAAATTCAGCAGCAGATCCCTGACACTTACGGCGCCAAACATTCTTCCTTCATGGGTGACGATGACATAGTCGTACAGATTCTCCACCTGCCGGTTCATGGCCAGCTTGCTCACCTCGGTGATCGGTGTCTTATATTCCACGATTAGCGGGTCCCTGTCCATCACCAGGGATACCGGTCTTCCCATATACAATGTATACCCGTACAAGGTACCGATCTGCTGATAGAATCGAATTCTCATAATCAGGGCCACCGGATAATCGTTGTCGATTACGACCACTCCCTGAAGCTGGGGATCACTTTTGAAAATATGATCCACGGTCTCGCATTTGCTGGCAGGAGAAATCTGCGTGATATGCTCCGCAATATCCCCTATCTGGAGCAGCATATATTCAAAACCTCCTCCCTAGGGTGACTTTCCCCCAGCATACACAGGTTATATTAACCCGAGATAAACTATGTAAAAAGAATCAACTCGCCGCCTCCGAAAGAGGCAGGTTACTACTCTCCGTAAAAACTTTCGGCTTAACGCCTCAATAAACCTCTATCGCTGTACAAAAAAACAGGCGCAAAGCGCCTGTCCATATCACAACAGTTACAGCCCGTAATAACGGCTCTTGTCCGGTCCGTTGCTGGTATATTCGGTCTTCAGTTCGTTACGGTAAGAACGTTCGATCTTCCGTACGTAGGAAAGTCTGCGGACGTTCTTCATCACTTCCTCGGCCCGATCCGAATTGACATACATTACTGCATAATGCATCTTCCGGGACACATAATGCAATGTGCCGTATTTCTCCAGATTGCGCGCCGCCTTAACGTCGCTGACCCAAACAATATATCCTGTACGTTCCGGAAACATAGTCTCATCCAACCTTTCTCTCTCTTCTGGTGACGCTATCCGCAGGAGCACTTCCCGCCGCTGCCACAGCCGCCGCCCTTCGGCGCCGGATCATTGCTTGGAACCTTGATGCTCTCCGATACGGAAAAAGCAATCGCTTCCGACATGGAATGAAGCATGTCATCCAGCGTCTTCTCCGCTGTCTTGAAGCGGACAACCTCCTCAAATTGTTCCAGCTCGGTTTCCACAATCAGCACCTCATCCTTGGCAGAATGATAGTTGGGATGAAAATGCCCGAACCGCTGGGTCTCTTCGAATAAATCCTTCTTGCTCTGGAGCTTTCTAACCATAACCTGGATCTGCGGGTTGGCATCAACCCGGCCTTTCCAGTATAGATAATCCGACACTTCGGCGGATTGATTAATCATATCGCCCAATTCATAGGCGTATGTCAGCACTTCGGCCATGTCAACCGTGTTAATCTCCGCTACGCTCATGAACTTCAACTCACTTCTATGTTAATGTTCTACCATCAGCAGTAGACTTTTCTATCATAACATAACCGGTTGCTCCAGCAGAAGAGGAATTTCTAGCAGTTGCCGGGAGAATAAGCTGTATTTCCTTCCACGCTGCAGCCGTGAGCTCCACTTCTTCCACTTCATGGTCCAGATTCCGCAGCAGATGACCGGTCACGCGCCACGGATTATGCTGGATACGGTGAGGAATGAAGTGACATTCCTGTTCCTGCAATGAAATACGTACCTTCACGCCCCAGCGCAATCCCTGCTCCATCACCTTCTCTGCCGTCGTGACATGATAGGCCCGCCATTCCCGGCTCCACATAGGTGATACCTGACCCTCATCCATAAGGAATGACGCCTCCGGCTCTGGATCAGCGAGAGGTAAATAACGAAGCGCATTTCCCGTCACCGCTGACAACAGTCCCTGCTCCCAGGGTGGCACGGCATAGGCCGTAGGTTTTTTTTCCCTTTCTCGATGATACAGCGGCATCTCTGCCGCCCTCTCCGGATCCCGCCCATTGATCGTTCCCTGCGGCGCGAGGCCTGCCTCCGCTAGCTCCTGACGTACATCCTCCTCCCGCACTCGCTGCACCAGAAAGTGCAGCGGACCAAGGCGGGTGAGTTTGTCCTGCAACCGGGGATGGGCGGCGATCATCTCGGCTTCTACTTCACTGAAGCAAGACAAGAGCCGGGCATCCTCAATGACTGTACGGCCAATCTCCCGGCCCCACTGCTCCAGTGAATACTCCACCTGCTCGGGGAGCCCACCGGGCGTATGGTCCTGCAGCCAGGAGAAAACCTCTCCGGGCGGCATCCCTTGAACCGCGGCATGCTCCAGCATCTCCCGGGTCAGGCGGAAGCTCCAGAGCACATCACACTGGAGCAGCTCTGCACAGGCTGCCAGCGTCCAGCGCATGGCATAAGGAACTTCGGGGGGCACCAGCACCTCGAAGTCGGGCTGGACGATAAAGGCGGCAGCCGGGGGCTGTTCTTCCGCAGCACCCGTAGGAGCTGGCAGGACGCCTTGAATCTGGGGCTTGGCGGCCGTCCAGCGGAAGCAAAGCTCCCCGGTTCGCAAGCTGCCCAGCTCGGCCCAGCCGAAGCCGGCCAGGGCGCGCAGCCAAGCCAGGCAGGCCGCTTCCAGGGCTGTCCGCTCTAGCAAGGCGGCGGGATTCATCGCCGCCAGCCAGTCCAGCACCCCGGCCAGAGCATACCACTGGCCGGGCAAGATGTCCTGGCGGGAGATCAGCAGCCGGAAATGCTGCTGGACCGGTTCCCGGCTGCCGTAACGTTCGGCTGCCGTTTCGTACAGGATGCTGACCATCTGCGGCTCCGGCAGTTGCAGCCAAGTCCTCAGAGCTTCCCGCTCTAGCACATAGCCCGTCACTTGACGGCTGATCAGCCCGAGACTCAGCATGAGGTCCATTATTAACGTCACAGCAAGAGGATAGGTACCCGTGGTTTGGCCTATGCTTCGCCCTTGCTTTCCCCCAAGTCCTTGATCTGCTGCTCTCCCTTGCTCCAGTGTCCGTCTATGTTCTACTACTCGACCTTGAACCAATGTCCGTTCGTGTTCTGCTGCTCGATCTTGCCCCAATTTCCGTTCGTGTTCTGCCGGTCGGCCCTGCCCCAGTGCCCGGCCTTGCTCTTGCGAATTTCCTCGGCCTTGACCCTGGTCCGAACTAAGAGCTGTCAAGCCTTGCAGATGCTCAGCTCCAAATGACAACTGCGCAGCAAGCCGGCTGACTTGCTTCTTGTGAATACTCCCCTTGGCCGTCACGGGCAGTCCTTCCCGGGCGGTGAACAGCAGCGCCCGGAACAGCTCGCCGGACAGTCCCGGTCCGGCTTCCATAGACAGGCTTACATCACCGGCTGCAAGCGAAGCCGGGCTATAGGGATAGAAGTGGAGGGACACAGCATCCAGTACCTCTGCCGGGATATGATACAACTTCTCCCCCCATAGTTTCTGCCGGGCCATAAGCAGCCCGGCCCGGCGCAGCTCGGAGAGCGCCAGCCGCTGCTCCGCCCGACTAAGATATGACGGCCGCAGTTGCTCTTCTTTCCCCTCTTCGAAAGGCTGGCCACCATACACGGCGCAGATTCTGCCCAGCAGCTCCAGCGCATCAGGCGTCAAATCCTTCATGTTATCTCCTCCCCGGGCTGGTGTTCGATTCGTACCTGATACTCATACCCCTGCTCCGTCAGGAACATCCGGCGTTGCCGGGCAAATTCCTGCTCCCGGCTGTCACCGGACACCAACGTATAGAAATACGCCTTGTTCTCCCCTGCCTTTGGCCGCAGGATGCGTCCCAGTCGCTGCGCCTCCTCCTGCCGGGACCCAAAAGCACCGGACACTTCAATAGCTACGGAAGCATCCGGCAGATTCACAGCAAAATTCGCCACTTTGGACACGATCAGCACGGGGAGGGTGCCTTCGTTGAATGCGGCGTACAGTTCCCCCCGCTCCCGCTGCGGGGTCTTCCCCGTAATAAGCGGTGCTCCCAGGGCAGCCGAGAGCTGAGTCAACTGGTCCAAATACTGTCCGATGACCAGTACACCCGCCCCCTGATGCGCCTCCAGCAGGCGGGAGGCCGCATCTATCTTGGCCGGATTCACAGCCGCAAGCCGGAATTTCTCCCGTTTCCCTGCATAGGTGTACTCCCTCCTCCATTCGGGGTTCATCGGGACCAGCATTTCCGTACACTCCACAGAGGCGATCCAGCCCTGCTGCTCCAGCACCTTCCAGGGAAGTTCATAGCGCTTCGGCCCGATCAGGGAGAATACATCCCCCTCCCGCCCATCTTCCCGGACAAGAGTTGCCGTCAGACCCAGACGACGCGTAGCCTGAATATCTGCTGTCGCCCGGAATACCGGGGCCGGCAGAAGGTGAACCTCATCGTAAATAATCAGTCCCCAGTTCCGTTCATTGAACAGGTTCATATGCAGGAACGGTCCGCCTTTGGAGCGGCGGTGGGTGAGAATCTGATAGGTGGCGACCGTTACCGGGCGCACCTGACGCTTTTCCCCCGAATATTCACCGACTGCATCTTCCGTCAAATTCGTACACCGCTCTAGCTCCTCTATCCATTGCCTGACAGAAGTGGTATTGGAGGTAAGAATCAGCGTCTCACACTGGAGCGCCTCCAGCACTGCCATACCCACGACCGTTTTGCCAGCTCCACAGGGCAGTACCACCACACCGCTTCCCCCGCTGCCGACTGTACCCTGAAATTGTTTCACCGCTTCTTGCTGATAATTCCGCAGCCGGAATGGGATGCCGTGCTCTCCCTCATCTCGCCATTTCACCTGCAGCGCCTGTCCTTCATGGTATCCAGCATAATCGAGAACAGGATATCCGAGCCGGGTCAATTCCTGCTTCAATTCACCCCGAAACACTGCCTTACAGGATAAGTCCAGAGCTCCCGTTCTCCAGAGCCCCACACCTTCCAGCCCTTCGCGCTCCATCAGCTCATCAAGCAGCAACGAATCTTCGCTTCTAAGGACGATATCCCCCGGATCTCGGGCTGAGCTGTGTAGTGTCAATTTTCCATACCGAGACAGAAGAAGCCTGATCTCCTCCTCTAATCCCGCCGGAATATCCCATCTGGAGAGCTTATGCAATTGTTCAATAATGTTATCGGCGGTAGCCCCAAGCGCCGCTGCATTCCACAGGGTCAAAGGTGTGATTTGGTAAGTATGATAAGCTGGCGGACTCTTGACCAACTCGGCGAACACTCCCAATTTCCGTCCCGCCGCCTGAGCGTTTGGATGAGCGCAATCCAACAGCACCGTTCGGTCCCTACGTACAATACAGGACCCTGTCTCATTCATGCCCTTCCCTCCTCGCATTTAACTATTCTATGGTCAGTATGTACGTACTCTGCTGTCTGATTAACAGGAAAAAGCCCACCTCCGCGAGCACGGACATGAGCTTCCTGTATGAGTATTTAATGCAAGGTCTGCTGCGAGATGCTGCTAAGCGCTTCTCCCGCTTCATTGGCAAAGATATTCCGTACGGCTAGGTCACCGATCGACACGATGCCGATCAGCTTCTTGTCGCTGACTACAGGCAGACGTCGAACCTGTCCCGCAGCCATAATTTCTGCAGCTTCATCTACAGAAGTATCCTCTGTCACCGTGCGCAGCTCCTTGCTCATCACCGTCTCTACAGCAGTGGAGCCTGAATGCTTGGCTGCATACCCCCGGATGACAAGATCGCGGTCTGTAATAACACCGATTAGTTGATTGCTGCCTTCTGAGTCGACTACGGGAATAAAGCCGGTACCATGGTCTCTCATTTTGACAGCAACCTCATAAATATTATCCTTCAGCGTAACCGTCACTGGTCCCGCTGTCATGACTTCCTTGATTGTCTTCAACTGGAATCCCTCCTAAATCTCGCATGTTTCGCGATTAGGTTGTCCAGCTGAGAGCTGCATTATTCTTCAGTAGTTTCTTTAAGCCGGGAATCCGTCATGGCAATGAGTAGCTTGATGCCGTGCAGCATAGCGTCCTCGTCAAAATCAAAGCGGCTGTGATGATGCGGATATATGGCATCCTTGTCAGGATTACCTGCCCCCACGAACATAAAGCAGCCAGGCACATGGTGCAAATAGTAGGCAAAATCCTCCGCTGGCATCAATTTCTCCAGCGTCACAACCTGAACCTCTTCACCCAGCGCCCCAGGTGCTGTTGACTTAAACCGGTTGAATTCCTGTTCGTCATTCACTAGCGGCGGGTAACCCGTCATGTACTCCATTTTCGCTTCGGCTCCATATGTAGCTGCGACGGCCAACGCTATCTCTTCAATTCTGCGCCGAATCAGCTGACGACTCTCATCATCAAAGGTTCGAACCGTCCCTGTTATCCGGCACTGCTCTGCAATAATATTCTGGGCGGTCCCGCCTTGAATGGTGCCCACAGTGACCACCGCTGGGCGTAGCGGATCAACGGACCGGCTAACGATGCTCTGGAGCTGTGTCACCAAGGCCGCAGCCGCGACAATGCTATCTACAGCGCGGTGCGGAATTCCGCCATGACCGCCCTTACCGATGATGTTGATGAAGAACTCATCGGTTGACGCCATCAAAGGTCCCGGGGCGCTACCGACGGTTCCCACAGGCAGTGGTGTCCACAGATGAAGGCCATAGACAGCATCTGCCCCTTCCAGCACACCTTCGGCAATCATGCCAACCGCGCCACCGGGACACACTTCCTCGGCAGGCTGGAAGAGGAAGCGAATCTCCCCTGCCAGTTCACTGCGCCGGCTGCTGTAGTAAGCTGCTGCCCCTAGCAAAATTGCTGTATGCCCATCATGACCACAAGCATGCATAACCCCGCTTTTGGTCGAGGCATATTCCACTTTATTCTCTTCCTGTATCGGCAATGCATCCATATCCGCACGGAGTACAACTATCTTACCGGGCCGAGCCCCTTTTAGAATTCCTATCAAGCCGTAACCCGAAGTACTTCTTCTAACTTCAATGCCTAAGCCTTCCAGCTTGGCCGCAACGTAAGCGGATGTTTCCTTCTCCTGATATGACAGCTCAGGATGGCTGTGCAGATGACGGCGCCACTCCACCATATCGTTCATCAATGCTTCAACTGTTGGCTGCTTCATGCCTGCTCCATTCCCTTCCTAGACAACCGGGCCTGACAAGAGATGACAGCGTACTGCATTGCTGCTACCTTGCCTAAGCGGCTATATTTCTTCTATTGTATCAGAAACCAAAAAAACTGGGTATGTATGGCTAAACCCTGTCTTGCAGAACCTCTGGAAACATACTATCATGAGAATGAACGTCTGTAAGCGGATAAACAAATTAATCATTATACTTCATAAGGGGGAAAAGTGCGCTATGATATTTGAGAACACGGGTCTCGTAGGCTTAAAAAGCGACCTTCTTTATCTGGACGAAAGTGCAGAAAAGGCCGGTTTCATTCGCTGGCAATGGGAATATTACCGGGCTACATACGACTGCAAGATTGAAGACCGGAATAACGGCGGAGAATACTTCCTACGTGTCAACACACGCGCAGTGGAGGGTAAGTTAGAGAAGCCCGATGCGGTTCTCGCCATTGAGGCTGTATACCTTGGCAAAGCAACCTTCCCTCATGGACTGGAATACGAATCACCGGTACCTCAGCCTGTACTGGACGTTGCTGCTGAACGGATCCTTGAACTGAAGCAGTTGCTTGAGGCTTGAGTAACCGTAAGGGAAAGACGAATGCCAAAGTCAACCTGCCCAAAAGAGGAACACCCGACTTCCTGTTATTGATTCTGACCCTGCTGCTTGTTGGCTTCGGACTGATCATGGTCTTCAGCGCAAGCTCCAGTCTATTCTTCAAAAATGATCCGCTCTACTTCGTTAAACGTCAGATCATCTGGGTTGTCTTGGGATTATTCGCTATGTTCGTGACAATGAATATCCACTACAGCAAGTTTAAAAAATGGTACGCACCGATGTTCCTGGTGACTCTCATTCTGCTTCTATTCGTAGCCTCTACCGAACGAATTAATGGCGCAAGTAGCTGGCTTAGCATCATGGGACTAGGGATTCAGCCTACCGAGTTAGCCAAAATAACGATCATTCTCTACCTCGCTGCCTTGATTACCAAAAAAGGGGAACGTCTTCGGGATCTCCGGACCGGTTACATCCCGGTTATGGTGATCGTTGGAATTGTAGCGGGCCTGATCATGATGCAGCCCGATTTCGGTTCATGTATGATCCTCGTTGCTACCAGCGGACTGGTCATCTATGCAGGCGGCGCCAGCATGAAGCATATTATGGGTTCGATTGCCCTGCTCGTGCTGGGTGTGGGAATTGTACTCGGAGCCAAGGCGGCTATCGATTCGCTGTCCCCGCCTGCACCTGAAACAAAATTGGCTACGAATTATAAAATGGGCCGTATCACTGCCTTCATAGATCCGTTCCAGGACCCAACCAAAGACGGATATAACATTATTCAATCCCTTACAGCTATTGGTGAAGGTGGTATTAGCGGAGCTGGACTGGGTAAAGGCGTGCAGAAGCTCCATTACCTTATCAATCCGCAGACGGACTTTATCTTTGCCGTCATGGGCGAAGAGCTAGGTTTTATCGGGACACTCGTGTTCCTGCTTATTTACCTCTTCTTCATTTGGCGAGGGATTATGATTGCCCTCAGGTGTACCGATCCGTTCGGGACGCTTGTCGGCATCGGCGTCATGGGGATGATTGCGATCCAGGCCTTTATCAACATCGGCGGGGTCACCAAGGCTATTCCGCTCACCGGTGTAACACTTCCCTTCATCAGCTACGGGGGCTCCTCACTGCTGATGACCATGATGTCTATGGGTATCATGCTCAACATCTCCCGGGAGACCAACCGGCCGGCTAAAGAGGAAGTCACCAAGTCTGTAACCACTGTAAGAAAACTCAGAGAAGTCCGTGGGCGCTAATTGCGTTGATTACGTATGAACTGTCAAGCAAACCCATCAACGGATATAAAAGTGTTCCTCAGCTCAGGACAAGCTGGCGGAACACTTTTTTTGCATCCATCGACATAAACATAAGAAAAAGGTCTCCCAAGCCTCATTCGGCTCGAAAGACCCTCTTTCTTTGGGCGATTATGCCCCTGAATACCCAAATCCTAATTAATGATTTACGGCGTTCTTACGAAATTTCGTCATTCTTGAACGCTACGCCTTCAACCTTGACGTTTACTTCAACAATGTGAAGGCCTGTCATGCTCTCCACAGCTTCGCGTACGTTCTGTTGCAGCATCCGGCACACTTCGTGAATCGGAGTTTCATAGAGGACGATAATCCGCAAATCGACTGCCGCTTCGAGCTGTCCGACTTCAACGGTAACACCCTTCTGCACGTTCTTGCCGCTCAGGCGCTTTCCCCAGCCTTCCGACAAACCGCCGGACATGGCCGCAATCCCAGGAGTCTCCAAGGCTGCCAGCCCGGCAATTTTCGAGACGACGTCGTTTGAAATCCGTATATTCCCATTTTCCAGTTGAAGTTGTTCTGCCATGCCATATCCCCCCTACACTCAATATCAATTATTGTAATTCCAAAACAGGCTAAAAAGCAAATGACTTTCTCGCATCTCCGTTTACAGAGTGGAACATTTTGGGTATATTGAGTATGAAATCAACATACATACGTAGACTGGAGAGTGCCAAATTGAAAAAATGGATATCCCCGGGGTTGCTGGTGGTGACTTTCCTCCTTAGCGCCATCGGACATTTTGCGGGCTGGGATCATACGCTGCAGTTCATTCTGTCGGCGGTCGCAGTCGTATTCGTGGCCGGTTTTCTGGGCCGAGCTACCGAAAGTGTAGCCCATTATGCCGGACAGCGGTTGGGCGGCTTCCTCAACGCCACCTTCGGCAATGCTGCAGAGCTGATCATCGCATTTTTCCTCGTGAAGGAAGGTCTGTTCGACATGGTTAAGGCAAGCCTCACGGGTTCCATCATCGGGAATCTGCTACTGGTACTGGGCCTCAGTATTTTTGCCGGGGGTATGAAGTTTAAAGTGCAGAACTTCAATGTCACCCTCGCCGGTATGAATGGCTCCTTGATGATTGTCGCGGTCATCGCCCTATTCGTACCTGCCATGTTCTTCAACACACATTCTATTACGGCAAAAGATACAGATGTCCTTAGCCTAGTGGTTGCTGGCATCCTGATTGTCTCTTACATCGCCTGGCTCCTCTTCTCGATGATCACACATAAGAAGTATTTGGCGGATGTCACCGAAGATAGAGCGGAAGAACTCCCCAATGAGCATGCTCCTGCTTGGTCCAAAGGCAAATCCATTATGTATCTGATTCTTGCCACCGTCATGGTCGCTTTTGTCAGTGAATGGCTCGTAGGCACCTTGGAGACCTTGACGGAGCGCTTTGGCTTCAGTGAGCTGTTCGTGGGCGCCTTCCTGGTTGCGATTATCGGAAATGCTGCGGAACACAGTGCAGCCGTTCTGCTTGCCATGAAGAACAAGATCGGCGCAGCCGTGGAAATCGCTGTTGGCAGCAGCCTTCAGGTCGCGCTGTTTGTAGCGCCGGTGCTGATTTTCGCCAGTTATTTCATGGGCAACACCATGGATATTGTCTTCTCCACCATAGAGATTGTAGCGATCGCTGTCGCTGTATTCATAGCCAAGTCTATTACGCAGGATGGGGCCACCAATTGGTATGAGGGGTTGCTCCTCCTGGCGGTGTACCTGATTCTTGGGGTTTCCTTCTATTTGGTGTAGAGACAAACCCTTTAGCTTCACTTATGCAACAAAAAAGCGCACAGGAGGAATCCCCTTTCCCTCGTGTGCGCTTTATCATTTTCGGATAATGATCTTGTCCGATAGAACGGCTGCAACCTATGACCCTAGTTAGCCTTATTGTTCAGAGCTTCATACAATACGGCCAGATTACGCTCCAGTTTGCTCACCAGCTGTTTACCAGTAAGTTCAGGCACCAGTCCTGCACGGACAGCGAAATCGACCTCTTTGGAGAAACCATACATTTGGGTATCCAGCACTTCCTCATAGAGAGGGCAGTACCGTGTGGCCAAATTCTCCATCTGCACTTCGATGAGCTTCTGAATTTTATCGGCATCTTCTTGTAGAAGAGTGATCGCTTTAAGGTTAAGCTGTTCCTGCAAATCTGATGAAGTCATGCATCTTCCCCCCCATGTCCAAAAGTTACTGCTGCTTTTGCCATTTTATTTAATATTAGTCGAAATCGGATGCCAATACAAGAATTCAGTTTGGTATATTCGAAAATCAGCCCTATTATATCAAAATACCTCCATAAAGTGGAGCCTGCTTTTTAGAAATATAAGAATATGTATAGATTGAACTTAGGATTCTCACATGGGTTTAGGTCGTCATTGCGGAGAAAGTTTGGACTTCCGGACGCTGTCGCTCCTACAGTTCCAAAATTCCCCTCCACTCCTCTTCCCTTTAGTTAAATTTTATAGTTTATTCTATACACATATAAAAAACGCCCCGCCGCTAACGGCAGGACGTCTTCAACCATCCATTATTTTACTCCGCGACTACTGAAAAGTTCAGACCGTGCTTCGCGAATACTTCACTCATTGCCTTCTTAGCTTCTTCAGCGTCCGTTCCATGGACATGAAGCTCATAGCTTTGGCTTGAAACCAAAGTAGTGAACAAACCAAGGATACTTTTAACATCAATGTACTTGTTGTCCGCTTGAAGAACGATGGAAGAGTTAAATTGGCTCGCCGTTTGGGCAATTTCCACGATTGCAGCATTGTTATTGGACATAGGAATCCCTCCGAAACTTATTATAAACTAAGTAATTACTAATCCATTCCATGATACCTTGAATCCGCTTACTCACGCAAGGAATTTTCTTGTTATTACATTTTATTTCAAGTTTTCTGGATTCAGACCTTCCAGCTCCGGAATGACAAAGATGCCATCCTTGCGGATCAGAACATCATCAAAGTAAATTTCTCCGCCGCCGTAATCCGGACGTTGAATTAGCACCAGATCCCAATGAATCGAGGAACGATTACCGTTATCCGTAACGTCATAGGCCTGACCTGGCGTGAAGTGCAGACTGCCGGCGATCTTCTCGTCGAACAGGATGTCCTTCATCGGGTGCAGAATGTACGGATTGAAGCCGATCGCGAACTCGCCAATATAACGCGCGCCCTCATCGGAATCGAGAATTTCGTTCAACCGGGCTGTATCGTTACTGGTAGCTTCTACAATTTTGCCGTTCTCGAAGGTGAACTTCACATTCTCAAACGTGACTCCATTGTAGATGGAAGCTGCATTGTAGCTAATTGTTCCGTTGACGGAATCGCGAACCGGGGCTGTATAAACCTCTCCGTCAGGAATATTCTTCTGCCCAGAGCATTTCTCTCCACCGATGCCTTTGATGGAGAAGGTAAGCTCCGTTTCTGGACCAGCAATGCGTACCTTGTCGGTTTTTTTCATAAGATCAGCCAGTGCGTCCTGCGCTCTGTCCATCTTGGCATAATCCAGATTACACACTTCGAAATAGAAGTCCTCGAATGCTTCTGTGCTCGTATTAGCAAGCTGAGCCATGCTGGCATTCGGATAACGCAGAACCACCCATTTGGTGTGCTTGACGCGCTGCTCGCTATGTACCGGGTGCGAATACAGGGAATTGTAGAGCTTCATATTTTCTTCAGGCACATCCGCCAAGTCATTAACATTCTCGCCGGCACGGATGCCAATATAGCAATCCATTTGCTTCATGCGGTTCAGATCAATCTCGGCCCAGGTCTGAAGACTTTCACGGGTTGCATATTTTAGCATGCTGCGCAGGACGGTACGGTCAGTCAATTGCACAAAAGCGTGACCTCCGGCTTTACCGACCTCCTCCACAACTGCTTTAATCAAATCTCTTTCGTTGCCAATCATTTCGACGAGCACGTTCTCGCCCGGCTGGACGTTCACGGAATAGCCTACAAGGTTTTCCGCCAGCTTTTGAATTCTGGAATCTTTCATTCTTTCTCTCTTCCTTCCTCTTCGAAGCGTAAATAAGCAAGCCTTACTATTGTAGCACGACCGTTATAGAGCGCAAGGCCTCATGTCATTTGCTGTCTTAACGATATCCATAGAAATTGACCTGGACTACCAAAGACTCTTGGTCCCCAGGTTTCTTCCCGTTGGCATAGCTAACGGTTCTGGTCCAGTCCAGCTTGCGGGGCAGATTCTGCTTCTTGTCCACAGTCAAATGATACACAGCCTTTACGTTAGCCTTGGCAAGCTGCCGCTCCATCTCATTGTTCTTCTTCTGCCATAGCGCCTCAATGGCCTTATCTGCTTTGGCCTGATTTCTATTCTTAGCCTTCACGCCGCTGTTAACAGGTCGGAGAGAATTCATTTCCTGTTCCAGTTCTCTCGACAGTAGCGCCCGCGCCGCTTCCGGGGTCAATTGTATTCGCAAAACCCTAGTGCCCCTGGCCGCACCAGTCTCTTCTGTAACCGTCTTGTCCACCTCTTTCAACTGCTCTAGCTGAAGCAGCGGGTTCAATCGGGGAAGCGGATTGTCTTGGTGGTTGCCGGAGGCTTTGGACAGCTCTTGCCACTGGCCCTCCCGTTTCTCAAGCTTACTGGAATAAGCCTTCTCGCCGGAATGAATATGTGTTGTCACACCATTTTTCTCCAGCTTCCGAATACCTTCTGTCGCGGCCGTTTTGGAAGTTCCTTTGTCTGGAAGCAGTGTGTACAGACTAAGCTGATTATGGTTCTCCATCTTACCTCCATAATACTGACTCAGCGCAGGCGTCGCCTCTCCCTCTCGAAGCAGCGCAGCTGATCCTTCGAAGCTGACCCCATCACTCCCGGCCATCCCAGCCAGCGCCAGCGATAAATCCTTTGGTGCCGGTTTATTGTTTACTTCCGTGCAGCCACTGCCCAGAATACCAACTAACATTACTGCGATCATTCCGCTATAAGCTATGCTTGTCCTCATGGTCTTATATCCTTTCATATTTGAAAGTGGATTGTTATCAGTAGTTAGGGTTCTCTCTGGCCCGCGGTCTTATGCCATTTATACAGAATTGTTCCTGATGCAAAAAGAATCCTTGAGGCAGGGCCTCAAGGATTCTTCAATCGTTCTTCCGATTTCTTCTTGTCCATCGCTACCCGATTACGACCACTGTTCTTTGCATCGTACAGGGCCATGTCGGCCCGGTAGAACAGCGACTCCACACTGACACGGTCATCCGTCCAGCTCCATTCAGCGATGCCACAGGAGACGGTGACGGCTGGTTCAGTCTCTTCCTGCACCCGTTTACGGATGCGCTCGGCCACATAAGCCGCCTGCTGCACGCCAAGCTGGGGGAGATAGACCGCCAACTCTTCACCGCCCCACCGGGCAGCTATATCGCCTTGGCGGATCGAGGATTTCACAATTTCACTGACCTGCTTCAGAATCTTGTCCCCTTGCTGATGGCCATAGGTATCGTTCACCATTTTGAACTGGTCGATATCTACCACGATCAGCGTTCCGCAGAAATCGGTAGTCTGCCTCTCCTGAATCACTTCGTCCAGATAATGCCGGGCATACAGACCGGTCAGGGTATCACGATTCGCTAAACGTCGTACCTCGGCATGCAGCCGGGCGTTGCCCACTGCAAGTCCAATATGACCCGCCATTGCTTGCAGCAATCTGTAGTTGTCATAAGAAAAATAGTGAGTCTCCCGGTGTGCCAGCATGATGGCACCACGGATCTCTCCGCCTACATATAGTGGTGTCGCAATCAGAGACTGTGAGCAGGTGGCCTCCATCAGTTTAGAGTTGACCTTCGGATTCTCCAGATAATCCGAGAGGATCAGAGACTCTCCAGTAGCATACACTTGGCCGCCGAGTCCTCCTCCTACATCCAAAATCTCATTCAGCAGCGGTGTATAGTTGCAGGCGATCACCTCAAGACCGCCTTTCTCTTCATTGAGATGCATGATGCAGCAGTAATCCGCCTCGAACATCTCCAGCAATTCCTCGAATGCAAATTGGAAAATGTCCCCGAGCCGCAGGCTCTGGTTCAACCGCTGAGTAAGTTCATTGCTCATGCGCAGCTCGCGAATGAGCTGGTTCGAGCGCTCATACAGCTTGGCATTCTCAAAAGCCGTTCCGGCCGTATCTGCCACCATGGAGAGAAACCGCACGTCAACATCGGGAAAATCCGGGTTATCCAGCACCATATGAAATACGCCGTATACCCCCTGTTTTCCACCGAGCGGAAGTCCAATCTCTACATAACGCCCGCCTTCTCCACTTGTATGAATAGCTACCCTGCCGTCTTTAAAAGCGATTGCACATACGTCGTCACTCGTCCAGAGCAGCGGCAGCGGCTTTACCTGCGGGTGACTGCTCCGGTGATCCTGTGACATGAACAAGTCCAGACGTGCACCCGGGTACATAGCAGAGATGCTGTTGATCACCTCGCTCAGCACTGCATCCACATCAATATTGTCATGCATCCGCTGGACGATCTGGAACAACAGGGAACGCCGGTTGCTCTCCCGCTCCGCATGCAAGTGAACTCCTGCCAAATCAGAGACAAATACATGCTCAAATTGGTGGTAAAAACATGTCCGGTAATGCTGCGCCATGGCTTCAGCAATATGCCTGCCTCCGGCTTCATATTGCGCTGTCGGCATCATACAGCCGAGCAGGGCGAAAATCTCCCCTCGAGTGCGCGTGACAACCGGGATCGTCAGGATGATCTTTTCTTCCCCATCCTCCTGGATGGAGAGGACCTCAGGGTGTCCGGAGGCAAGACTGTGCGCCCCCGTCTCCTCCCATACCACTCTCAGACGTTCCTGTTCTTCATTTATATTTTCTATCCATCTGGCTTCAAAATTCAGGACACACCACTCCCACTCAGCGGTAAATGGCAAGATAGCTTGTCCTCCCTGCCACTCATGGAAGCTGCCTATAATCAGATCGGCTGCATAAGGGAGATCGTGGGATACGATATCTGTGTCCCTTAGCCAGGCGGCAGGATCTTGCGAATCTCCACCTGATTGCACATTATCCTGTAAGAGCATACGATTGCTGCGGTGACCGCATGCTTCTTGTTCTGACATAAAGAGAATCCCCTTTGCAAATCAATTAAAATACGTACTTTCCGGTAACTTCTAAGTGGTTATATTTTACTCTCTTTTTCTCGGTAATGCATTATATTTTCCAGATTTCCGGGATTTTTTTTAGGACCAGAGAACTATCGACAAAGATTGACAAATTCACTTTTAATCTCTACTTGACTTTACCTGTTATTTTCATATAATATTTATTGTTGAACAAGACCGTAATGGTCTTTTACTTGGGCGTAACGTTGTGTCACCCTCACGCTTTTCGTTACTGTCGGGGCAGCGGCTGAACTTCCCGGGCAGTGTGGACCTATTAAACCTCCACTACATACGTTAAGCGGCGCAAATAGGCCCTAACCTGAAATTTCAATTATAAAGGAGTCTACTATAACATGGCACGTTACACCGGACCTAAATTCAAACTCAGCCGCCGTCTGGGCATTTCCCTTAGCGGTACAGGCAAAGACCTGAAACGCCCATTCCCACCAGGACAACACGGCGCTAACCAACGCAGAAAAGTAAGTAACTACGGAATGCAGCTTTTGGAAAAACAAAAACTGCGTCACATGTACGGCTTGGGCGAAAAGCAGTTTAAAACTCTTTTCACCAAAGCACAAAAGCTTCCAGGTATCGCGGGCGAAAACTTCATGTTCTTGCTTGAAAGCCGCCTGGACAACCTCGTTTACCGTCTTGGTTTTGCTAACTCCCGTGCTGGTGCACGTCAGTTGGTATCCCACGGTCACGTAACTGTTAACGGCAAAAAAGTTGACATCGCTTCTTACCGTTTGGAACTGGGCGACGTAATCGGTCTTCGTGAAAGAAGCCAAGGCTTGACTTCCATCAAGGAAGCTCTTGCTAACCGTTCCCACCTTCCTGGTTACCTGGAATATTCCGACGCTTCTTTCGAAGGTAAATTCATTCGTTTGCCAGAGCGTGCTGAACTGTCCCAGGATATCGATGAGAAACAAATCGTCGAGTTCTACAACCGTTAATATTTCGCTTACGGCGAGTATGCTGAAAGCCTCCGGATTTATCCGGGGGCTTTTTGTTATCTTAGGGAACCCGACGATCCCTATGTTTTAAGCACACACCTTGTTTTATGATCCTATCTTCTGTCTGCTCTCCTGTATTCGCTCCTCTCCTTAGACCAATGTCAGTTTCGCAAATTCCCATCTTCCCCACTTGTATTACACCACCCACCTGCACCGTAACATCAAATTTTGTATCCTTTAGCTTCGCTTTGTTCAGCTTCCGAAAACAGGTTACAACGGGAACGCATTCAAAATCGTCAATTTGTGCTATAATAGTTCCGTTAAAAGGAGGATTATCGTCGATGGTTGAGGAGAACAAGAAAAAAAACGCTAAGAAGCGTCCCGCCCGCAGATCCTGGCTTCGTAGATTTGGTTCTGTTGTGAAATGGATGTTCATTCTCGGCGTATTGGGTATTCTGTTTGCCGGAGGTGCGATGGCCGGTTACATTACATCAATCGTGAAAAGTGACCCGGTTCGCTCCGAGCAGTTTATCCAGCAGCAAGTCAGCCAGAATGCTATCACCGGATTTGCCTATTTCCGTGACGGCTCACCGATCGGCCAGCTTCGCACAGAAGAAGACCGAAGGCTGGTTGAGTACAATAATATTCCCCAGATTGTGATTGATGCGGTCCTCGCGATCGAGGATAATAATTTCTACCAACATAAAGGAATAGATCTCAACGGTACTCTACGTGCCATCAAGCAGAAGCTGCTGAACGAATCCGTTCAGACGGGTGGCAGTACGCTGACCCAGCAGCTGGCTAGACGCGTATTCCTTAATCTGGACAAAACAGAAGATCGCAAAGTTAAGGAAATTCTGCTCTCGCTGCGATTGGAGCGTTTCCTGTCCAAACAAGAAATTATAACAGCTTATCTTAATAAAGTACCATTTGGCAACGGGTCCAACGGATACAACGTATACGGGATCAAAGCCGCAGCCAAGGGAATATTCGGTCAGGATAATCTGGATAAGTTGAATATAGCTCAGGCAGCTTATTTGGCGGGACTTCCGCAGCTTCCTTCTGCCTATTCCGCATTCAGCGGCACTGGCGAGTTCAACGAAACTGCATTTAACCGGGCTATGGACCGTCAGCGGCTTGTACTGCGCCGTATGCTTGAGGAGAACAAGATTACAAACTCCCAGTATGAAGAAGCGCTGACCTTTGACATCAAGGGCTCACTTGCTCCGTATACTAAGAAGGCTTATGCTACCTACCCGTACCTGATGCTGGAGACTGAACGCAAGGCTTCGGAGATCCTTCTGTCACTGAATCAGAACAAGACGGATAACACAGGCACAAGCAAGACCCCAACAGACAACAAACAGCTTCTGGAAGCAGCAAGACAACAACTGATGACTGGTGGGTACCGCGTCTACACTACCATTGACAAGAAGGTCTACAGCGCGATGCATAGCATCTCCGAGGATAGTTCCAACTTCACCAAGGATAGTAAAACCAAGGGAGTCGAACAGACCGCGGGGATGATGATCGATAACAAGACCGGGGCCATCCTGGGGATGATCGAAGGACGCGATTTCAACATTGAGCAGATGAACTATGCTACACAGATGGTTCGTCAACCGGGGTCCACCATGAAGCCAATCGCTGCTTATCTGCCGGCTCTGGACGCCGGTTTGATTCAGCCAGCAGGGATACTGGATGATGCTCCGATTATTTTAAAAGATGGCGGGAAAGGCTTCCACATTCCCAAGAATGCTAATAATCGTTATCAGGGCCTTGTCACTGCCCGATATGCACTCAATAAATCGCTCAACCTGCCGGCCCTGAAGCTCTTCAATGAGAAGGTCGGAATTGATAATGCCTGGGCTTTTGCGAAGAAGCTTGGGATTACAACGATTCAGGAACAGGATTATAGTGCCAAAACAGGGGTTCTCGGCGGATTGCGCTATGGTGTATCGGTCGAAGAATTGACCAATGCCTATTCGGCAATCGGCAACAAGGGTGCTTTTAACGATGCCTATATGATCGATAAAATCGTCGATTCGGAAGGCAAAATCGTCTATCAACATAAGGTTAATCCCGAACAGGTATTTTCCGAGCAGACTGCTTATCTTATGACGGATATGCTGCGTACTGTGATTACAGACGGAACGGCCAGCACCGTCAAAAGCAAATACAAGCATTTCAAAGATATTCCGATCGTCGGCAAAACCGGCTCCACGCAAAATTATGCGGATGTTTGGTTTATGGGCTACACGCCTGATGTAACACTCGGAATGTGGGTCGGCTACAAAGAGCAGATTAACACACTGCAAGGCGACACTCAGAGGCGTCAGGCGCAATCCTTGTGGGCCAAGGTCATGAATGCGGTCATTGACAAACAACCTGATCTGTTCGTCACTGATAAATTTACACAGCCGGAAGGCATTGTGAAGAAAACAGTGTCTGCATATAGCGGCAAGCTGCCGACCAGCCTGACGGACCGGTTCAATACCGATTTATTCAATGCCAAATATGTGCCGACCACCAGCGATGACGGCATTTCCAAAGCCAGATATATCACCTATAATGGCGTCAACTATATTCCACATGATGGGACGCCTAATGATTTCCTGAAAGAAAAAATTGTTGTGAAACGCGAAAAGCCAATTCAAAATTTGGTTAAAGAACTGCTGGCTGCTTTCACAAAAATGAAAGATCATGAATCGCTGTCTTATTACATGCCAGCGGATGCGAAGAGCGATGTGCCAACTGAGGTAGATCCGCGTGTAGATGATGGCAATCCGCCAACCCCTCCGGGGAATGTCAATGTGTCTTACAGCACTGGCAAAGCAGTAATTTCCTTCACACCAAGCGGTTCACCGGATGTTGTAGGCTATCGCCTGTACCGTTCATTGAACGGCGGCTCCTTCCAGAAGCAGGCAGTACTCTCAGTAGGTGAAGGCACTGTATTCCAGTCAAGCACACCGGCTGGTGCCAATGCTTCCTTCTATGTCACTGCAGTAGACGTAGGCGGACATGAGACAGCTTCGGGTACTATTGCTGGCGGTCCGATCGCTACACCGGAACCGACGGATCTGCCTGAATCCCCGGATAACGGCAGTGAGCCTACTCCAGGCTCCGATAATCCGGAGGTAGGCAGTCCGGATGACCCCGGTGTGATTTTACAGCCACCGGGAAGTACGGACGTCCCACCCGCGGGAGGCACCAATACGGGGAATAATAGCGGAGCCAACTCCGCGGGCGGAACCGGCGCCAATACGGGTAGCGTGGCTACTCACTAAAGACCTCACTGCTTTTGCACCTGCTTTAATTACGGCAAGCCTTTCAGAGCATACCAAAAACACCGTTCCTGATTTCCAAAGGAGCGGTGTTTTGATGTGCAGCCAATATGTCCTAATCCTCGATCGTTGACAAGTCACCTGTGGGAAGATGTAGCTCCCAGGCTTTGAGCACCCGACGCATGATTTTGCCAGATCGGGTCTTGGGCAGCTTCTCCTTGAACTCGATCTCACGCGGCGCTGCGTGGGCTGAGAGCCCCGCTTTGACGAAAGCCGCGATTTCCTCCTTCAACGCCGCTGTAGGCTCGTAGCCTTCGCGCAGAGAGATGAAAGCCTTGATGATCTCGCCTCGTGTCACATCCGGCTTGCCGATGACACCAGCTTCCGCTACCGCCGGGTGCTCCACCAGCTTGCTCTCCACTTCGAACGGGCCGATCCGCTCACCCGACGAGTTGATGACATCGTCAATCCGGCCCTGAAACCAGAAATAGCCCTCCTCGTCCATGTAAGCCGAGTCTCCCGAGATGTACCAGCCCGGAATACGGAAGTATTCCTCATACTTGGCCTGATTGTTCCAAATGGTACTCATCATGGACGGCCAGGATGTCTTGATCGCCAGATTCCCCATCGAATACGGCGGCAGCACATTGCCTTTGTCATCCAGAATAGCAGCCTCTATGCCTGGCAATGGACGGCCCATCGAGCCTGGCTTGATGTCCATGGCCGGGTAGTTGCAAATCAATTGTGCGCCGGTCTCCGTCATCCACCAGGTGTCGTGAATACGCTGATTGTAGAACTTGTCGCCCCAGCGTACCACTTCTGGATTCAGCGGCTCCCCGACAGATAGAACATGGCGCAAACTGCTTAGATCAATGTCCTGCAGGAGGCTCTCGCCGGCTCCCATCAGCATGCGGAAAGCCGTAGGCGCACTGTACCATACCGTGACAGCATTGCGTTCAATCGTCTTATACCAGTCCTGCGGACTAAAGCGGCCGCCCCGGACCACATTCGTCACTCCGTTCAGCCATGGAGCAAAAATCCCGTACGACGTGCCTGTAACCCACCCGGGGTCTGCGGTACACCAGTAGATGTCGTCTGGACGCAAATCTAGCACTACCTGACCTGTATAATAATGTTGGATCATTGCTCGTTGTACATGGTAGACCCCTTTGGGCTTGCCCGTAGAGCCTGAAGTATAGTGCATAATCAAGCCATCATCCAGCGTTAGCCATTCCGGTTCCAGCTCCGGTGATGCTTGGGACATTTCTTCCTCATAGCGCAAGGTTCCCTCATAAGCATCCGTGCTGTCTCCCACCAGAATAATATGGCGCAAGCCCGGAAGTTCCTCCCGTTTCACCCGGTGAAGCAGACTGGGAGTTGTTACCAACGCTACGGCTCCGCTGTCTTCAAGCCGGTCCTTGACCGCCGTCTCCATAAACGCTTCAAAGAGCGGACCCACTACGGCTCCGACTTTTAAAATACCCAGCAGACTGAAGTACAGCTCCGGCTGGCGCGGCATAAAAATAAACACCCTGTCCCCTTTGCCGATTCCGTACTTCCGTAGCACATTTCCAAACCGATTAGATCGCTCCCGTAGATCAGCAAAGGTATACCTTTCCGCGCGTACAGCATCGCTATAGAGCAGCGCTGTGGCGTTTCCCCGTCCTTCCTGCACATGCCGATCCACCGCTTCATGGGCCATGTTGACCTTGCCTGTCTCGAACCAGGAGAACTGTCTGTGCACATCCTCCCAGCGAAAATCGGCTACTGCCCGGGCATAATCCGGCATATTGGAGCTTTGTACACGCCCCGGCAAAATTTCGCTGTGAACTTGACCCATCACTCTTGCCTCCCTCACTTCTTTGAATTAAGCTTTAAGGGTAAGACTTCTTTCATAATTAATGATGTCAATGCAGCATTTGTGAATATTTTATGTCTGAATCAGTATATCATAGCAAACGGTTACATTCCATATTTTATAATGTTTTTGAAAGGAGTCGGTTATGGAGCACCGCAAGATTCCGGTTAGCCATTCCCTAGATTATAACGGCAGAACACTAACTGTTAACGGTCCCCTATCGCCTGAAGCTATCAAAGAGCTCGACATCCACCGTGATCTGGATGCTTTTCGCAAGCCTTCGGAGCAGCTAGAAGCATTAATCGAAATTTCTGGACTGCCTGAAGGACGTATTGTTGCTGCAGTAGATCAAGGAGTTATCATAGGTTATGTAACTTTTCATTATCCTGACGAAATGGAACTGTGGTCTCAGGGCGGTATGAAAGATCTTGTCGAACTGGGGGCAGTTGAGGTTGCCGACGAATATCGTGGAGCCGGTCTTGGCAGGCTGATGATTTCCACCGCTTTTGAAGGGGAGCAACTGGAGAACTGCATTGTGTTCACTACAGAATATTATTGGCATTGGGATTTGAAAGGTAGCGGGCTGGATGTGTGGGGCTACCGGCAGATGATGGAGAGGCTGATGAAAACCGTAGATATGGTGTGGTATGCGACAGATGATCCAGAAATTTGTTCCCATCCGGCCAATTGCCTCATGGTGCGCATTGGCCGGGAGGTACCGATGTCCTCACAGGAAACCTTTGACCGCGTCCGTTTCAGACAGCGGTTCATGTATTAAGGGAGAGTAGAAATTACAGGGCTTGCAGCATTTGTGCCAGGATAGCATGAGAGCGCTGAGAAGCTTCAATGGTAAACTCTTTATAGTTAACCTCTGCAGAGCCATCGGCACGGTCAGACATGGAGCGGATAACAACAAAAGGTGTATCGTTCATGAAGCAAACCTGAGCAACCGCCGCTCCTTCCATCTCAACACAAGCGCCATCCATTTCTTGTCTCAGCGAAGCTACTACCTCTCTGCTGGCAATAAATTGATCCCCGGACAATACTTTGCCGATCTCGTAGTGGCATTTCAGCTCACGGCAAGACTTTTCAGCCAGTGCAATCAAGCCAGCATCCGCAGGGAATGAGGATACTTCCTGATCCGGGATGATCCCTCTTTGATAACCAAGCGGTGTGACATCCATGTCATGCTGCATACATTCCGAAGAGATCACAATATCTCCGATGTTCAGATCTGGGTGTACTGCACCGGCTACGCCTGTGAACAGGACTTTGGATACCCCGAAGGAATCATGCAGGATTTGTGTGGTTACTGCCGCATTGACTTTGCCGATTCCCGATCTACACAGAACTACAGATTTGTTGAAAATAGTACCCACGTGGTAGCTGATGCCTGCTTTGACCACTGTTTCACTGTCTTTAATTTCTTTCAACATCAACTCAATTTCTTCATCCATAGCCCCGATAATTCCGATAACTTCACTCATATGTAGATTCCTCCCGTAGTTCTATAAATTTTATAGTGTATAAAGCATAAAAAGCTCCAGAGGGAGCTTTCCATGCTATGAATATCCAAATCCGTAATTACTTATTCAGATGATTAACAGACAGCCGGAGAATCGTCTCATGCGGCAAAATAACACGGGCGTTCTCTACAGTCTCTTTCTTCATAAGCTTCGTTAAAAGTCTCATTGCTACCGCCCCCAGGTCATACATCGGCTGAGCTACGGTTGTTAGCAACGGACGGACCATGGAGGCCATCCGAATGTTGTCGACACTGATGATAGAGAAATCGTCAGGGACTTTCAGACCTTCGTCCTGAATACTATGAATGGCACCAATCGCCATTTCATCCGTTGCAGCAAAGATTGCGGTCGGCTTCTTCTTCAGTCCGAGGAAATACTTCATAGCCTCGACACCGGATTCGTAGCGGTAGTTACCAATACGTACCAGATCCTCCTGATACTCAATGCCAGCTGCTTCCAAGGCCTTCTTGTACCCCTGGAATCGAGCATAACCGTTGGCCGGGTCCTGCAGAGTGCCACTGATCATAGCAATCTCACGGTGTCCATGTCGGATCAAGGTGTTCACTGCGTCGAACGCTGCCGTTTCGTGGTCGATATCCACAGATGGATATGTGCCCTTCTCGTCACGGGTTGCACAGAGTACAATTGGCACAGCAGAAGTCTGGAATGCCTGAATATGCTCATCTGTTACTGTACCGCCCATGAAAAGTAGCCCGTCCACTTGTTTCTCAAGCAACGTGTTAATAACACGAATTTCCTTCTCTTTACGCTTGTCCGCGTTACAGAGAATGATGTTGTAGTGATACATGTTGGCAATATCTTCAATCCCGCGTGCAATTTCTGCAAATATCGAGTTGGAAATATCAGGAATGACGACACCGACAGTTGTCGTTTTCTTACTGGCAAGTCCTCTTGCCACGGCATTTGGACGATAGCCCAAACGTTCAATCGCTTCAAACACTTTCTTCCGGGTCTGCGGTTTCACGTTGGGGTTATTGTTCACAACCCGTGATACCGTAGCCATAGATACGCCTGCTTCTCGCGCTACATCGTAAATGGTTACCGTCAAATTACTCTCTCCATTGCGATAAATTTTATCGTTCGACTAATTAAAATTATGATACGACACTTTGTACATTTGTGCAATGATAACGCTTCATTTTCCTTTCAAAAATCTTTTCATAGCGGAAGGTTATCCCGGAACGCATACTACCTGCGTCCCTATTAGTGCAATCATGTAACCTCTTTCTATCGTAACAAAAAGTGCATGAAAAATCCAACTTTCGTGAAAAATTTTCATTGATTTTGCAGAAAAATTTCTTGAAAACAAGAAAACATCCACTGAGCATCCTTTTCCTGTAACTTATTTGGCAATTTGTGTCGATCGCAAGGTTAATTGTGATAATCGTTCACCTGTTTCCTGCATCCATTCAGCATCCCCGGAGTCTCCGGCGAACCTATAAGTATCCAGCAAAAGATCAATTCGACCCTGGAGCGTCTTGCGGATCTCCGCTTCAAGTTCCGGTAGGCTGTCACCACTAAATTTAGAGAATGTCTCTTTAAGCACAAAGGCCCACTCACTGCAATCCGTCAAGGAAACCTTACTGCCCGCAATCCCCTCTCTACCCAATTGCTGCACTAGTTCGCCCAAAGCCGGCTTGATGGCCAATAGCGGTTCATAACGTGAACAGCTCTCACAGGTATACACGGGGACGTCTGTGATTTTGATCTTTGTGTTGTACACTAGCGTGTGCATATGTATGGTCATGTCACCGCCGCAATTGCATGCTTTTTCCAATACGTCATCTTTCCACATCTGCCACACCTCAAGCATAAATTAAAAAGCACGCAGGTTCCGACTTTTTATTTCTATATTCGACTTCGCTCTACAGAATCCTTCTCATTTGCATATAATGATTTATTTGGCAATTGAACTATCCATATCCATCGCTTATGTGACTTAAAATTTTAAATTTGATAGAATAAAGAAGAATAGATGATGGATGCAGGAAGGAGACCCCAATAATGAGACTCGACGGCAAGAAGGTCATTGCATTAGTGGATGATGAATTTGAGGATTTAGAGCTTTGGTACCCTGTCTACAGGGTGCGGGAGGAAGGCGCGGAGGTTCATCTGGCCGGACTTGAAAAAGACAAGACCTACATCGGCAAATATGGCGTTCCCGCCAAAGCCGAATATTCCTGGGACGAGCTTGACGCCGCCGATTATGACGGCATTCTGGTTCCGGGCGGCTGGGCGCCCGATAAAATCCGCCGCTACAGCAAAGTGCTGAAGCTCGTGCAGGATTTCCATGCAGCCAAGAAACCGATCGGGCAGATTTGCCACGCCGGCTGGGTGCTCATTTCAGCAAAAATCCTGGAGGGTGTGACCGTTACTTCCACTCCCGGAATCCGCGATGATATGGAGAATGCAGGCGCCATCTGGAAAGACGAGCCTGTTGTGACGGACGGACATATTATCTCCGCACGTCGTCCGCCTGATTTGCCACCATACGGCAAAGCCTTTTGTGACGCGCTGGCTGGGGAATAAGGCCTGACCGTCAATAAGAATACATAGCAGGCCCTGCTCTCAAGTTTCTCTTGAGGAATAGGGCCTGCTATTCTTTTCAGCATCAATCAGCGCAGCGGGATGGTCTTTACGTCCTTAATGGCGTTCGGATAGCTGTCCAGGGTAAAGGTCAACGGCTGCGGGAGTTTGTCTTTCCCTATAAAATACAAATTATTACCAGCCACTGTCGGTCCATCCTTTTGGGGTATCAACAAATCATTAAGGTTAAATTGGTTAGGGGATTGATCATATTCATGTATTCCTCCCTTACCATCCTTGAATAAGATGTTCAATACTAAATTACCGTCACTGTTTAATTTATTAGTATCTGTCCAATGACGCTTCAATACGATTACCCTATGCCCATCGGAAGCCTCTTCTACGTTTACTGTGAGGGTATCATCAGGAGCCTTCATAATTTGCTGCTTATCTGTGTCAATAATTAATTCTCTTTTCGAAGACTCCAAGGCGTAGATTCCATCAACAGTCAGACGCAGCGGCGCTTTAGGCTTGGTGCTATCATTTTTGAATACGTTGAATGTTCTCCCCTCTTTCTGGACTTGCTTCGGTAGATAGAACCCTTCGGAATCCCTGTCATCTCCTAACAAAATTCGCGGCTTAAGCATTCCGAAAATGTCTTGTGTATTGTTTTTATTATAGGCTGTTTCCAAATAGATGCCGGTACTACCCGTATACATCTGCTTGAGATCTATCGTTTGCCCTGCAACTACTAATGCTCGATTGAGTGTAATGGATTGCCCAGCCTCTTCCATGGCTTTCTTGTCTAGTCTGATGGGTACGGATAGATTTATAAGCTCCTCCGGATTTGCAGAATACGAATTGTCTCCGGCGTTCGTGGAAACCGCAAGCAGGACCTCCACCTCTTCCGGCAAATCCTTAGCTTCACCTCCCCATGTCAGGCGCGTTATATTCATTGTGCTGCCTAACTCGAGTTTCTCGCGCATTTCAATTACCTCTGAACCTTTAATCGTCCCCGTATTATCTGTTAATGACAGATGATCGACCCGCGTTGTGTGTTCTGTTTTGTTGTCTACCGAATACAGAATAATGATTCCCATCTCATCGGCTATCATGCCATCAACGGTCAGCACATGCCCCTCCTTCTCCATAGAAGAGACACCTACCTGTTTCATCAACCTCGCCTCATAAGCCGACCATACTGTCGTATCCTGAATTACTAAGGGAAGATATGCTTCCAATCGACTCATCTTCGAAAAAGGCTTTAGGGCATTCCGCAGCCCGCTCCCTTCCCCCATCCATGATCCCGCAGAAACTAGCAAGAGCACTGTAATTACCACAGCAGTTGTGGCTGTCCACAAGCGCTTTTTCCATAACTTCCTGACATGTTGTGACCCCCTGTTTAGGGCAAGATGAACATTCGCATGAATCCGAGACTCCGGTACCCGTTCCGCTTCCAATGACAACTCGTTAAAATAATCTTCAAGAAGTTTCTCCTCGCGCAGAGACATATCATGCATCCCCCTTATTTTTCATCTTGCCACGCAAATGCTTCAGACCTTTGTTCAGCCAGGTTTTAATCGTGCCCTCCGGCCGATCCAATACTTCCGCGATCTCTGTTACGGTCATGTCCCTGTAATACTTAAGTACAAGAACCTGCCGGTATTTTGGCTTCATCCCATCTAATGCCAATTCCATATCCAGCCTAAGATCACTTTTCATTTCCATCATGTCGCTAACCGATCCTGTAGGCTTCACGGTCAGCACCCGTTTTCTCCGTTTAAGCTCATCATTACAGCAATTGATGACTATCCGAATGAGCCAAGGGGTGAACCGTGCCGGATCTTTCAGACTCCTGCGTTTGATCCATGCCCGGCAGGTAGCCTCTTGCAGCACTTCAAGTGCATCCACTTCACTTCGCAAATAGCTGTAGGCTATACTGTAAAGAAGTCTTTGTTGCTCCTTCACCATTAGCATGAACGCTTCCGCTTCGCTTGTATCCACTGTTTTAGCTTTCATAATACTCTCCATTGCCCGGCGCTCCTCCCTCCATGCAGAATTTTCGCCACGCCTTCTGCATTGTGTTCTCCTATGTAATGACTGTGCTAGGCCACAAACGGTTTTTCTATTTGGAAAAATAAACCTTTAATCAATATAAACAGGGGATTGTTCCAAAAGCGAACGCTCCCCTTCAAGCAAGACAGCAAAAAAATAAATGCCCCTTGAACAGAGTTAATCCTAGACGAAAACGCTCCTTTCACGCTAAACAGATATAATTATAACCCCCACTACTCCAAGGGGAACTTTATCATACTAATTCAAAAAGTGGATGCGGTAGAGCAGGTACCAGTTCAAACGCAAGACCAGAAGCTCAGGAACTGCAAATGGAACGAGACCTTGAACCGCCGTGCGCATGTCGTGCAGCATGATGGACTGATCAGAGCCCGGTTTAGTTCCTCACGCTCTAGCTTGGAAGCTTGGCTCTGATTTAACAGGAAAATGTACCGTTAATTCTCCTCTTTCAAAGGTTTTACTCGAATTAAAGGGAAATTCTCCAGTTATTCTTCCTCTTATAAGAGAATCGAGGGGGATTCTATAGAATAACGGGTGTTTTTCCAGTTATTTTTGGAAACACTTCTTTTTCCGAATCAATAACGGGAGTATTTCCAGTTGTTTAAGCGCTGTATAACATTCACTTTTATTGTACCGGATCTGCACACCTGATGACCGAGTGGCTTTGGTTTGCCTATCCTATCCCTTGCTCCAGAAGGTGGTCGTCGAACACAAAAAGAACATGGCGGGTTCAGGAATTCTCCTGAACACCGCCATGTTCTTTTTTCGCATTATTTTTAAGCAAATGGTCTTCTCATCAAGGAATATACCTTTTATAGGAGAGTCCCTTAATCAAGTCTCTCTATTTGTTGCTGACGCTGCACAGGGGATTCAGCAGCCTCAGGAGGTCTTCTCCTTCGCTTCCGAACTGCTGCCAAATGCACTTCCGCTAACCTTGGCATATGCACTGAGTTTCGCTTCCGTCTCCGAGCTTGTACGCATCCGGAAGCAAGCCTTTGCCACTTCCCGAGCCTCAGCGGCCACGGTGTTCAGCGTGCGGTGCTTCACCTTCAGCAGCGCTTGTGGGGACATGCTGAGATTGTTAATGCCAAGCTCCAGCCACAGCGGCAGCGAACGCTCGTCCGCAGCCATTTCCCCGCATACGCTAACCTCAATTCCAGCATGCTTCGCCGCTTCTACCGTCATACGGATCAAGCGGAGAACCGCGGGATGGTAAGGATGATACATATGGGCGATTTGCTCGTTCATACGGTCTACTGCCAGTACATACTGAACCAGATCATTCGTGCCGATACTGAAGAAATCCACTTCCTCGGCCAAAATATCCACGATCATGACTGCCGCCGGTACTTCGACCATAATCCCGACCGGAATATCCCGGTCAAACGGCACGTCCCGCTGTTCCAGCTCCTCCATGACTTCGGCCAGCACGGCTTTGGCTGCCTGCACCTCTTCTAGAGAAGAAATCATGGGGAACATCATCTTGACCTTTCCATAGACGCTAGCCCGCAAAATCGCGGTCAACTGGGTCTTGAACATGTCCTTCCGGTCTAGGCTAATGCGGATCGCGCGATACCCCAGGAACGGATTCTGCTCCTCCGGCAACTGGAAGTAATCCAGATGCTTGTCGCCCCCGATATCAAGGGTACGGATCACCACCGGATGATTGCCCACCTTCTCCGCCACCAGTTTATACACCTCGAACTGCTCTTCTTCACTCGGGAAGGAATCGCGATCCATGTAGAGGAATTCCGTGCGGAATAATCCAACACCTTCCGCGCCGTATTTCAGCGCCAGATTCAGTTCTTTCACCGAACTGATATTACCAGCCAGACGCAGGTTCACCCCGTCTCTTGTCACAGCCTCCACCGTCGCCAGCAGTTCTAGCTGCTCCCGCTTTTTATGCTGTTTATCCCGGATAGAAGTGTAATCGATCACCATAGCCTCGTCTGGATGTAGTTGTACCGATCCGTTATCTCCGTCAATGACCAGCATATCCCCCGTCTGAATTGGGTTTGAAAGTTTGTTCTCGAGCCCTGCTACTAGCGGAATCCCCAAGGCCCGGGCCATGATCGAGGAATGCGACGTTTTGCCGCCCATCATCGTCACAATGCCAAGGACGTAGGTAGGATTCAAATGAGCCAGCTGGGATGGAGACAACTCCTTGGCGACGAGAATATACGGCTGAGTGTCGGACGGGAGGGTGACCTCAGGCGCGCCTAGCAAATGCTTCAGAAGACGATTGCCGACATCCTTGATGTCCACCGCTCGCTCCTTCATATATTCATCGTCAAGCAAGTCGAACATGGCTACAAAATGATCAATGGCTTCCTTGACCGCCACTTCCGCCGCCTTGTACTGACGTTCAATAATCCCTCGGATCTCACTCATGAACACTGGATCATCAAGGATAGCAAGGTGAGCGTCGAAAATACTGGATTCTTCCGGTCCGACGACTTCCCTGAACTCTCTTTTGATAAACTCAATTTCATCCTTGGAGGTGCGGATACCTTCGTATAAACGCTCAAATTCTTTAGCGAGATCTACCGGATTGACCTGCGTATCCGGCAGACTCCATTCCCAATTGGGCAGGACAAAAGCCTTCCCGATGGCAACACCTGCTGCGGCGCCTATGCCTTGTATCATGCTTCAATCCCTCCAACATTGCTTTCGTGTAATACAACGGACATTACAGAAGTTTGCCCCTTTTTCACATTTTTGAATGGAGCATAGCTCCAGGATTTGACACGGTCAGGGTTCGTGATTACCATCGGTGTAGCGAGTGAAGCCGCATGCTCCCGCAGATAGCCAAGGTCAAATTTGACCAGCAGCTGACCTGGTTCCACGCTGTCTCCCTCCTGCACAACCGCCTCGAACGGACCTTTTAGTTGCGAGGTATCTATACCGATGTGCATAAGCACCTCCAGCCCTTCCGGTGTTGAGATGCCCACGGCATGCATCGTTGGGTACACGTGCATGACCTTCCCGAAGACCGGAGAGACCAGCTCGCCCTTTTCCGGGAAGAAAGCCACCCCGTCGCCAACCAGCTTGGCCGCAAAAATATGATCCGGTACTTCCTCAATCGGCAGCATCCGGCCCTGCATCGGGGCACTGAACAGCACCTGCGGCAGATCGCGTAGCAGCAGCTTATTGATCTCCTCGCGGATCAACTCCGAGTAGGTACCAAATACCACCTGCACATTGCCGCCACCGAGCTTGATGATCCCGGCAGATCCAAGGCCTTTGAGCGCCCCGGCATCCACATAACGGTCATTATGGACAGTCAGACGCAACCGGGTGATGCACGCCTGTACCTGTACGATGTTCTCCTTGCCCCCAAGCGCTTCCAGAATAAGAGGAGCCTGATACGGTATATTACCCGCCCAATCGCCAAGCTCCGAGCCTTCCTCACGGCCAGGTGTCGGGATCTGAAAGCGGCGGATCGCCCAGCGGAACAAATTATAATACACAATGCCGTAGCCGATTCCGATCGGGATCAACAGCCACGCCCGTTGGGATAGGTGCAGGTTAAGGAAGAAATCTATAGCCCCGGCGGAGTATGAGAATCCGTGATGAATACCAAGTGAATAAGTCAACACCATAGCGAGACCCGACATTACGGTATGTATGGCGAACAGATACGGCGAAGCGAACAGAAAAGCAAATTCGATCTGCTCTGACACCCCAGTCAGAAAGCAAACCAGTGCCGCACGTAAAAAAGTCTTCTTAATCTTCGGCTTTAAGTCCTCGCGGGCTTCTTGAATGATTGCAAATGCAATGGCCGGGAGCGCAAACATCATGATCGGGAATAACCCCGCCATAAAAATCCCCGCTGTAGGGTCACCTGCGAAAAAGCGCGGCAGATCGCCCTGTACAACAGCACTTCCGTCAGGCGTCGTGTACGTGCCCATCTGGAACCAGAACACATTGTTCAGGATATGATGTAGCCCAAAGGCTGTCAGCACCCTATACAGCACCCCGTACAGGAATACGCCATAACCGCCGGTCCTTAGAATTCCCTGAAACAGGTGATCCAGCCCGCTCTGAAGGAGCGGTGCAATCCCGAGCATTACCCAGGCGAACAGGGCGGAGAACAGCCCCATGAACAGCAAAACAAAGCGCGACCCGCCAAAAAACTGAATCGCTTCTGGAAGCTTAATATTTTTGAACCGGTTATGTGCTACCCCGGCGACAATCCCGAGCAGAATTCCGATAAGTGTTGCGGGCTGAACATGGCCATCCCCCATCCCCGACACGATCCGGTCGTAGGTGAACATGCCTGCGAGAGCGGCCAGCCCTGCCGGCCCGGCCTGGTTAGATAATCCCCAAGCCACCCCTACTGCAAACAGATAGGGCATAAAGTAGAATACCCCTTGCCCAGCATATGTAGCCACTTCGGATACTGAAGAAAGTCCCCATGCAGACCATGGCAGGCTGCCCAGACTCAGCAGAATGGCTGCTGCCGGAAGCACCATGGTAGGAAGCATTATGGCTCTGCCCAATTGCTGCAGTGATCCGAGCCAATTCAAGGCGACCCTCTCCTTTCTTACTATAATAAATGGTACGCGCTGTGGCAGGTTTTGTCAAAAGAATACATTTAGCATTTCCTAGATTGCTCACAGACATCTATTATACTGAATGTCCGCTTGTTTGTGCAGCGTTTATTTATCTAAAAAACGTCCTTCACCACAAATCGCTTGCGGTAGAAGGACGTTTTCAGGCCTACTCAGATTCCATTGAGCTTGATGCAGTGCTTACGCGCGGCTTCGCCCGTGCATCGTGATGGCTTCCTCCACCTTGATACAACGATCCATAATGGCCGTCATACCGCTTCCTACCGCGATATCGGCCGCTTCCTGGTTGATGATACCTTGCTGCAGCCAGAGCACACGTGCGCCGATGTCAGCCGCTTCCTGCGCGACCTCTGCACAATACTCACTGCGACGGAAGACATTGACGATATCTACCTGTTCAGGAATCTCCGCCAGCGTGTGGTAACACTTCTCGCCAAGGATTTCTCCATCTACCGTAGGATTTACCGGGATAATCCGGTATCCTCTGCTCTGCATCGCCCCTGCCACCATATAAGAGGTACGATCAGTTTTATCCGACAGCCCTACCACCGCAATGTTCCCCGCAGAGGCCAGAATATCTCCGATCTGCTCCCGGGAAGGATTCTCAAATCCCATGTTCATAACCCCTTTCCTAAGTAAGGTATAGTTATTTTACCCATTCCACATCGGCACCAAGCGCCTTCAGATGGTCAAAATATTGCGGGTACGACTTGGCCACATGGTGCGCATCCTTGATCCGCAGCGGCTGGCGTGCCCGCAAGCCTACAACGGTCAGCGCCATGATTACTCGGTGATCGTAGTGAGCGTTAATTGTCACTCCACCCTCAACCCCGTCCGGCTGTCCGTGTACAATAATCTCGTCGCGGCGCTCCTCGACCTTCGCTCCAGCGCGAGTCAACTCTGCCAGATAGTCAGTGATCCGGTCACATTCCTTGTAACGCAGATTCTCTACATTGTAGAAACGGGAAGTTCCTTCCGCAAATACAGCAGCAGCTACCATAGCCAGTACAGCATCCGTCGCCGCATCTCCATCGAACTCAACAGCCTTTAGGATGCCGTTACCCTGTACATGTACAACGTCATTCTCATGGGTAAGAGGAACTTCCATCATTCGCAACACATCGACAATGGCTCTTTCTCCCTGCTTACTCTTCTCCGCAAGACGCTGAATCGTCACGTCGGATTTCGTAACTGCGGCAGCAGCAAGAACAGCTGCAGAGCCCGGATAGTCTCCCTGTACCGTGTAAGTCTTGGCAGCATATTTCTGACCGCCCGGTACCTTGAACGACATGTAGTCATCAGCAGCATGCACTACGATTCCCGCCTGCTCCAGAACTTCCAGCGTCTGTCCTACAACCACCTTCGATTTCAGGTCATCCAGCACGATAATCTCGCTGTCCTCTTCCAGCAAAGGTGTCAGGAAGAGCAGTGCACTGAGATACTGGGAGCTGACCGCACCGGAAACAGTGATTTTTCCACCTTTTGGCTTGCCGCCGCGAATGGTAATTGGTAGTTTACCTTCGTTATGCTCTACCTCTACGCCAATCTGGCCGAGAGCGGTAATGAGATCGTCATGCGGGCGCTTGCCCAGAGAATCTGGATACGTGTTCACGAATGTCACTTCAGGGCTAAGCGCAGCGACAGCCATCAGGAAACGCAGCACCGCTCCGGCATTGCCTACATTCAGTTCCTTAACGTTACTCGGGCGTGCACCGAAGCCCTGCACTACAATCTTCTCGTCATCTTCCGTCAGCACTGCGCCGAGATCGGCGATACAGCGGCGGATAGCATCGCTGTCCTCACTGTGAGCCGGATGATAGATTGTGCTGATTCCTTCGGAAAGGGCAGCAACCAGCAGGTAACGGGTCGTGTAGTTTTTAGAAGAGAGGGCTCCGATTTCACCTTGCAAGTTTGGCGTAGGTCTGACAATAACGTCCATAGTAATTAGCGCTCCTTTTATTATAATAAGTCTATGTATGGCTCCGTTTGACACGGTATTCCATGCTTGTGTTATCATTAAACCATTCTTCTGACGAAAAGAGGTCACATCCATGAATCCTATAACCCAAATTACAGCACAGGAATTGCGGCAGCGTCTAGCCACTGGCGAAGACCTTGTCCTTATCGACGTGCGTGAAGATGATGAGGTTGCCTTCGGCATGATTTCCGGCGCACAACATATCCCGATGGGCGAGATTCCGCAGCGGACAGAGGAAATTCCCGCCGATGCCGAAGTCGTCTTCATTTGCCGTTCCGGTGCCCGCAGCCAACGTGTCTGCGAATACCTGCAGCAGTTCGGCTATAACTCCGTTGCCAACCTGAGCGGTGGCATGATTGATTGGAATGAAACCGCGGAGGACTAAGCCTCACCAATATACTTAAAAGCTCAACCGCGGTGATGTATTAAAATATGCTGAGACACTTCTACAGCAGTAAGACCCGTTGTATCGACCGTGCAATGCGCAAAACGGTAAGCATCCCGGCGTTCTTGCATGATGCGTGCAATCCGTTCCTTCGCGTTGCCGGCGAGCAGCGGACGATCCAGATTTTCACTGACCCGCGCCAGAATCTCTTCCTCGTCAGCTGTGAGTGCCACTACCAAGCCGTTAGCCAGCATTAGTTCGGCATTTCCAGCAACAAGTACAGCGCCTCCGCCTGTGGAAATCACTCGTTTCTCCCCTTGCAGCATACGCTCCAGTGTTTCTGATTCAAGTCTTCTGAAGTAGCCTTCGCCTTCTTCTGCGAATATCTCTGGGATACTCCGGTCTTCGCTCTCGGCAATGACATGGTCGAGGTCGACCAGTTCATAGCCCAGTTCCTCTGCTAAAATAGCTCCAACCGTAGACTTTCCCGTGGCCATCATGCCTACTAAAATAATGTTATTTGAAGTCATTGCGTTCCTCCAAGCCGCGACATTTGTCATATCATAACACAGGGTTAAAAGATTAGACAATCGGCTTTCCTTGTTTCGCCAAGCGGAATATCATGTGGGATAAAATATATAGTTTTAAAAAAAGCCCGGAAGGCTCCCCTTGTTGCAGGGCCTTCCGGGCCGCCCGTTACGGCTATGCCAATTGTCTTACTCAGCAGACAACCAGTTGTGGTGGAACACGCCTTCTTTGTCCACACGTTTGAAGGTGTGAGCGCCGAAGTAATCGCGTTGTGCTTGCAGCAGGTTCGCAGGCAGACGCTCTGTGCGGTAGCTGTCGTAGTAAGCCAGCGCGCTGGAGAAACCAGGAACGGGAACGCCAAGAGTAACCGCAGATGCGATAACTTTACGCCAAGCATCTTGGTAAGAGCTCATAATGTCCTTGAAGAACGGATCAAGCAACAGGTTCTTCAGATCCGCATTGTTTTGGTAAGCATCGGTGATGTTCTGAAGGAAACGGGAACGGATGATACAACCGCCGCGCCAGATTTTAGCCAGCTCGCCGTATTTCAGATCCCAACCGTATTCATCAGAAGCTACGCGCAGTTGAGCAAAGCCTTGAGCGTAAGATACGATTTTACTTGCGAACAATGCTTTGCGCACGTTCTCGATGAACTCCGCTTTGTCACCTTGGAATGGAGTGGTCTCAGGTCCGCTCAGCACTTTGCTGGCTTCAACACGCTCATCCTTCATCGCAGACAAGAAGCGGGAGAATACCGATTCAGTGATCATGGACAATGGCACGCCGAGATCCAGTGAGCTTTGGCTTGTCCATTTACCTGTACCCTTTTGGCCAGCGGAATCAAGAATAACGTCCACCATTGGCTTGCCGGTTTCTGCATCATATTGTGCGAAGATGTCGGTAGTGATTTCGATCAGGTAGCTGTCCAGCTCACCGCTGTTCCAGTCCTTGAAGATGCTGTGCAGTTCTTTTGCATCCACACCAAGTACATCTTTAAGCAGTTGGTAAGCTTCACAGATCAGCTGCATGTCGCCGTACTCGATACCGTTATGCACCATTTTCACATAGTGACCAGCACCGTCCGGTCCGATATATGTAGAGCAAGCCTCTCCGTCCACTTTGGCGGAAATAGCTGTCAAGATTGGTTCTACGAGCTTATACGCGCTCTCTTGTCCGCCTGGCATGATGGAAGGTCCTTTAAGTGCGCCTTCTTCACCACCGGATACCCCTGCGCCGATGAAACGGAAACCTTTTTCTTCCAAATCTTTACTGCGACGAACAGTATCAGGGAAGTAAGCATTACCTCCGTCGATGATGATATCGCCTTGGTCAAGATGTGGCAGCAAGGACTCAATTGTCGCGTCAGTTGCTTTACCAGCTTGTACCATGATCAAAATTTTGCGCGGCGTTTCTAAGGAAGCTACAAACTCCTCAACGGAGAAGGCACCTGTCAAATTCTTGCCTTCCGCTTCTTTCAGAAGCTCATGAGTCTTCTCAGGCGAACGATTGAATGCCGCTACGGAAAAGCCTTTGCTCTCGATGTTTAGAGCCAAGTTCTTACCCATTACCGCCAAGCCAATAACGCCGATTTGTTGTTTTGCCATCTGGTCCTCCACCCTTTGCACCCTATATTTTTGTGAAATCCATTTTCTCGCAGAATCGAGAAGAAACGACATTGTCTCCCTTTGTAGGTACTGCCTGTCCGTTCCTGTCGAAATATAGACAAGCTTGACTTGCCTATATGTAAGAATACCACCCTTTGCCAGAGACTGCAAAGCACATGGCGAAATAGAAAAGCGTTTTATTCTCATGCTCTCGGCAGGAATAGATTCACAATGACTATTTTAACGTTTTTACGCACAGAAGTGAACCCCCTGGACGTATAAATTCAGCACAAACAGAAGACACCCCCAACCACAGGGTGCCTCCGGATCTGCTCTTGGTGTCCGCATTCACCATTCCAGCATGTTCAATTCCTTCGTCAATAAAGCAAGTTTCTCCTTGCACCGGGCAGCCTGTACGGTGTCTCCGGCAGCCAGCGCCTCATTCAGCAGATCCAACTGCTCGTCAACCTCAATCCGGCAAGAACGAATCCGCTCCTCTCCTTCTACCGAGTAGAACAGCTTCGTCAGCTCCTGATCGGACAGCAGCGGACCCTTCTGGTACAGCACACGCTGCTGATAGCCGGAGATTTCCACAAGTCGGATCACTTCACCGAATAAAATATTCTCAATGATAATCTGCCGGTCGCGGAACCGCTTGACGATGGCGTGACCCCGCTTGTCACCGATCAGCTTCTCCATCCACTCGGACAGGCGGGCATCGCGGATCATATAGTCTCCGACCAGTTTGTAGCCCTCCTTGATCCGCTGAAAGCGCAGCTTCACTAGCTTGCGTCCCGTACGCACCGATATAACAAAGACACTCTCGTTCTCGCTCCAATACAGGGAATAGCCTTCTTGAATCAAATCCTTAATCAGGTCCTGGATATGCTCTCTCTCAAACCTCAGCTCCAGATTGCAATACTCCACCTCGTCGTTTTTGTTCATGGCACTCCCCCCTGACTGCTTTGCTCCGGCAAAGCCAGCTTCACAAGCCTAAGCTACGTTGATGCGGAAGCAACAATGACCGCAGAACCTCTACTGGCAACAAAATGCGTTTTGCGTTCGTCTTACACTTATTTTATACTCCAGTTTATGTAGCGGTAACTTGGTTTATTGACTATTTTTACCCGCAACGGCCCTGCTCCAAACGTTTTTTCTTACAATTTAGAATTCCTTTCAACTTCATCTGCTCTAATATGTATAAAAAGCCGCCTGTTGTACGGAAGTCATCCGTGCAACAAGCGGCTAATTTATGTTTTTAACCTGCCTGATCTAACAGCTGATCAGAGCGCCTGAACCTTCCTACCCGTTCTACGAACGATAAGCAGGTGTAAACCGAACAACAGCAGCATCACAAAAGCGCTGACCAGGAAGGGCACTCCGTGGCCTACCGAATCCCAGAGCTTGCCCGATAACACCGGGCCGGCGACCATTCCGGAACCTTGGAGGGTCAGGAACAATCCCCATACCGTCCCGCGTTCCCCCTTGGGCACCTGCTTGGCCAGGAAGGCGTTCCAGGCCGGGAGGATAAGCGCATAGCTGATACCGACCAGAGCCACGGCGCCGAAGACAAATGGCAGCCAGCGTACCATTGAGAATAGTGTCATAGAGAACGCAGCCAGCAAGAAGCCGATGTTTAGAAACAGGGTGGTACCGATACGGTCTACAAGGCGTCCTGCCGGAATAAGCGTCAGCACCGTGATCCCACCTCCGGCAATGAGCAGGAGGCTGAACTGATTCGGCGAGACATGTAGCTCTGTACGCGCGAACAGCGTGACTACCGGTGTCATTAGTCCGATGGCGAACGCCTGCAGAAAGAGAGCCGGGTAGAGCAGCCTGCTCACCTTGAGGGTGGTTTTGAGCTGCGTAAACGTACGCTTTAGGCTCTGCAGCGGGTTCATCTGTTTGGATGATGATCCTCCGCCGTCCACTGCATTGGTATCCTTGACGGGTGACGGATGAGCTGGATCGATCCGTTTAGGCAGTAGAAGAGCCACTGCAACGACAGCCACTGCGCAGGCCAGCAGAACGAAAAAGGTCGTGCGGTAACTGTATCCGCCATGATCCATGAGAAAGTTCACGGTAATAGGACCGATGCCAGTCCCGGCCAGAGAGGCCATTTCCACGGCGCCCATAGCTGCGCCGCTGCTGCCACTTTGCGTAGAGCCGGCCAACTCCGTTACACCAGTCATGACGCAAGGCCAGAGCGGAGATGTGCCGATCCCCAAAATGAGGCAGGCCAGCGACAGCCACGCCGCATTTTTAGCAACGATAATCAAGGTTAACGCAAGCAGAATCAAGAGCAGCGCGCCGGTCATTGTCCAGCGGTACCCGATCCGTTCCATCACCCAGCCTGAAGGACTGCGGAACAAGTTATCCCCGAGATATTGCAGCGCGAAGGAAAAACCGACGACGGTGACCGACAGTCCCAGAATATGCTCCATATAGACAGGGAGCAAGGCAACCAGCAGAGATCCTTTTACAAACTCCACTAAAAAGATGATAACCCACATTTTCACGATAAACGGCGAAGTCAAACTAATATGCATTCGCTGTGCTTTGCCGGACATTCTATCACATCCTAGTATTATGGTCATTGATTTGTTATACTGATGTCTGCTTGAAAAATTACTCTTCACGAAAGGTTGTGACAGCATTAAATGAATCAACACCGTACTCCCCTCTTCAGCGCTCTAAAAAAGCATGCCGCCGGCAATCCCGTTCAATTCCATATTCCGGGGCATAAGAAGGGGCAAGGAACCGATGCCGAATTCCGTGAGTTTATCGGCGATAATGCTCTATCCATAGACCTGATCAATATTGCGCCACTTGATGATCTTCATCAGCCCAAAGGCGTGATAGAGGAAGCTCAAAAGCTGGCTGCACAAGCTTTTGGCGCTGATTACACGTTCTACAGCGTACAAGGCACGAGCAGCGCCATCATGACGATGATCCTCTCTGTATGCTCGCCCGGTGATAAAATCATTGTGCCACGTAACATTCACAAGTCTATTATGTCGGCCATTATTTTATCCGGAGCCAAGCCTGTGTTCATCTCTCCTGTTCAGGATGAGAATCTAGGGATAGATCACGGCATAACCACCAGCGCCCTGGAACGGGCCTTGAAGCGTCACTCGGACGCCAAAGCTGTTCTGGTCATCAATCCAACGTACTTTGGCGTATGTGCCGATCTACGTTCCATTGTGAATCTGGCCCACAGTCACGGTATTCCCGTACTAGTGGACGAGGCGCACGGAGTACTGATTCATTTTCATGAAGATCTGCCGATCTCGGCCATGCAGGCCGGTGCGGATATGGCAGCAACCAGCGTACACAAGCTGGGCGGCTCCATGACACAGAGCTCAGTGCTGAATGTCAATGCGAAGACTGGTCTCATTAACCCTCAGCGGGTGCAGACCATTTTCAGCATGCTGACTACGACATCAACTTCCTACATTCTGCTTGCCTCTCTGGACACGTCCAGACGAAATCTTGCCCTGAACGGGCACAAGATCGCAGCGGAAGCCATTCGTTTGTCCAATTATGCCCGCGATGCTGTCAACGGCATTGATGGTCTGTACAGCTTTGGCAAAGAAATTCTCGGTACGGAAGCAACCTTTGATATTGACCCCACTAAATTAAGCATTCATGTCCGCCATCTCGGAATTACCGGTTATGAAGCGGAGAACTGGCTGCGCGATAAGTACAACATCGAAGTCGAGCTTAGCGACATGTATAATATTCTTTGCCTGATTACCCCTGGTGATACCCAAGAATCTGTGGACAAGCTCATTGCTGCCCTCCGGGTATTGTCCGCCATTCATTACAGTAAAGGTGAAATCTACGAACTCAAGGTACAGGTGCCGGAAATTCCGCAGCTTGCCTTGCTTCCGAGAGATGCGTTCTACGCAGATACTCAGATTGTTCCATTCCGGGAATCAGCCGGATATATCATCGCGGAATTTATTTATGTATACCCGCCAGGTATTCCTATTCTGCTCCCTGGTGAAGTAATTACCCAGGATAACATCGATTATATCATCGATCACGTAGAAATCGGTCTGCCGGTTAAAGGTCCCGAAGATCGCAACATCAACTTCGTCAAGGTCATCGTGGAGGCTGATCCGATCTCTTGATCGGTTCCTCACTCCCCGGGCCCGCTGACAACCATACAAAAACCCGATACTGCAAAGTATCGGGTTTTTGCTTATGAGAATCAACTGCCAGGAAAATCCTGGAACAGTCCTTTTCTATCACCGAAAATCTATTCTTGCTGGGCAAGCAGCTCGTTGTATGCTTCTTCAACAGCTTTCCATTCAGCTTCATCTTCGATATTGTAAAGCACCGTTTCTTCATTCTCTTCTTCCAGACGCAGAATAATACCATCCGCCTCAGGGTTTTCGCGTTCCAACAGCAGCGCGTACAACTTCTCGCCTACGTCGAACGTTTCTACTAGTACCATCTCTACATCTTCGCCCTGCTCGTTCGTCAAGGTCAGCACAAACTCCTCGTGCTCATGGTCGTGATCATGTCCGCAACCGCATGCTTCCCCATGTTCATGGCCATGCTCATGTTTGTGATCGCTCATTGAAATACCTCACTTTGAATTGTATTAGCCTACAAATCGTATCGTAACACGTAGGACAACTTCAGGTCAATTTTGGGAGTAGTCAAACATTATTAATTTAGCGCAGTTATGACTTTCTCCGACACAAGAACATAGTCTCCATTCTTGGTTGGTCTGATATAGAAGCCTACCCGGTATTTTCCCGTTTCCTTGAAATCATACGTAATCTCGGAGCTGGAGAACCAGAAATCCTCTTTCTTCGTTCCTTCCATGTTGCGGGAGTCGATGTCTTTGCTATTTCCTGACGGGTCCGTGATCGTCACCTTGACCGAGGAAATCTCGTCTGTCAGACTATCTACCTGCGAAAGCACCTTAAACTTAAGCTTGCCCAAATTCACATTGCCGAACACTGTGTCTCCCTTGAAGAGGACAATATGCACATTCGGTTTGAGAATGGTTACTTTACCGGAGCCATCCCAGATTACAACTCCGCCTGCCTCCCGTGCAGGAATGTACGTCTTCCCGTCAATCAGATATCCGCCGTCCGTAATTTCTTTTCCGTTGCTCCAGACTTTAATCTTCTGGCTCACCGAATCAGCGAATAGTAACGAGCCGCCCATCAGGGAAAAGACGAGCACACATAAAGCTATTTTTTTCCATCTCATCGCTAGAAACCCCCAAGTAATTCATACTGTTAATGTATACTAGCTTCTTACCTGCAAGTTGCGCTTGTGGCAGGAAAAAGTTTCATTCCTGTCCCTCATCTAGATAACATCACGCAAACAAACCCATGATATAGTATGTCTATCCCTTACTATTGGAGGTTCTTCCGATGAGTATAAGCCTGCAGATGCTTGGCACCGGCAACGCCTTAGCCAAAAACTATTTCAACAACAACGGGCTTCTCCTGGACAAGAATTATACCTTAATGATTGACTGCGGCGTTACGGCCCCGCTGGCAATGCACGAGCTGAACAGATCCTTCCGGGATGTCAACGCCACCCTGATTACCCATATCCATGCCGACCATGTCGGAGGACTGGAAGAACAGGCCCTTACACTGAGGCATAAATATAATCGCAAGATGACCCTGCTTTTGCCGGAAGCTCTGGTGGAGCCCTTGTGGGACCATACGCTAATGGGCGGCATGTATCAGCAAGGCGTTGTGTCCTCACTGGAGGATATCTTCGAGGTTAGACCGCTATGTCCCGGTATCCCCCACCGTCTGTCGGAAGATATTGTGCTGGAGTTGCTACAAACCCCACATGTACCGGGCAAAGATAGCTATTCCCTGATCGTGAATGACAACACTTTCTACAGTGCAGATATCATATTTCAGCCCAAACTGCTGATCGACATGGTACGGGAACAGGGCATCCGCCGGATTCTGCACGACTGTCAACTCGCCGGAACTGGACATGTTCACACGACGCTGGAAGAATTGTTATCCTTGCCGGAAGATGTCCGCCGGGTGATCCACCTCATGCACTATGGCGATGAGAAGCCGGATTATGTAGGCCATACCGGAGAGATGCAGTTTCTGGAGCAGCATGTGATGTACACCCTATGAGCATGGTCCTATGTATAATAAAAAGGCCGAACAGCAACGTCTTTCGAGAAGACGCCTGTCCGGCCATGACATATCACCGCTAAAATAACGGAAGCTGATCCAAATTGTTGGTCGGGTCACCGTCCGCATCTCCGCGGATATGCAGAGCACCGTCCTTGCTTTTAAATACATTGACTCCGGCAATTCTGCCAGCCTGTACTTCCTGCAGAGCCTGCTCGTAACCAAGCACCCGCCCGGACGAGGTCTGAAAGCTCGTCAGATCCCCATCCCCATTCTTCTGGGTCGCTATAAAACGTTCGCGTTCATCGCTGATCGTCACGCAAGATCAACTCCTTGGACATGGATTTGCCATCATCAGGCAACCTTTAGCATGTCCGCAGCATCTTTGAAATATGCGCTTGGCCAGGCTGACACTAGAGTGTTTTTTGCATCCGCACATGCAGAATGCCTGCATCGTAGAACGGCTCTGTTGAGATCACTTCATATCCCAGCTTGCGATAGAAATTCTCAGCCTGGCATTGTCCGTCCAGAATGGAGTATTCTAGTCCCAGCTCACGCGCAAGCTCTTCCAGCGCCAGGAGCAGCACCCGTCCATATCCCTTGGAGCGGTAATCTTTCATCACAGCGATCCGTTGCATTTTGGCCGTAGCTGCTTTGTAATAGATCAATCGGCCTGTCGCCACCGGAATTCCGTCATCTATCAATAGGATATGATGCACATCCGGGCTAATCACATCATACTCATCGATCTCTTCTTCTTCCGGCACCTTCTGTTCTTCCACGAACACTTTCATGCGAATATCAAACCCCTGCCGGAGCTGTTCTTCATTCGTTACACGTACGATTTCTGCCGCCATGACCTAAAAACTCCTCTCTATGTAAAAGACAATAGTCGGTCTATTATACAGAATATTCGTTTTTCTGTATAGTTAAGGCCTAGCTGGCAGCACTGGCAACACGATATAGACTAATCGCCGGAATAGACCTCCTGCGGGATCGAGCGGTCGTAGACATCTATCAGCACCGGCGAAGGTTCCGGGGAGTGCTCAAGCTCTCCATCCAGCGTAGATAACTTGTTGACCTCTTGGTATCTCAAAGCCGGCGCATCCGTACTGCACCCGGTTAATCCGATAAGCGCAGCAGCGCATAGACCTAAGCACCACGCTGACAGTCCCCTACGCCGATAAAATTGTGTATTCATTGGTATTCTCCTTTCGCCCTTTCCTGCAGCTCTTTCTCTACAGTTTTGACGATTCAGAGGTTTTTATAACAAGGCCCTATTAAGTGACATTAAATTCAAACAGAAGATCATATAAGACGAACTTACGGTTCCCACTCAAGGCTTGGCCGTCACCTCTGTGAATGTTTGGAATTCCGGTTGCTGTTGTACCCAATCTCCTGTACCCGTCTTCTTAGCAGTGGAAAATAGTCCATCTTCCCAACTAAGAGCATTTTTGTACCTTAATTTCCAAAAATCGTGCTAAAAGAGGCATTACGGAGGATTTAACATACAATATTGCACTTAATTCCCACTAATCCTTAGCTACAGAGTATTTAGGGTACAAAAATGCCGTTAATTGCACTTCGGGAATCCTTATTACTGCCCGTTCTATAGAATGGATTAGCGGGTTCGAATATGAGGTATCAGTAAACCGTGCTATAACTTCTCAATGGGGAAAAATAAAGACCAATCACCGTTATAATCTTGCCTAAAACAAAACCCCACCCTCCGCTTGCAATCGAAAAATGGGGTTCAGCTCATATTGCATTTCTTATCTATATATGTATATCTGCAGTCGAATTTCTTCTATCCTTCTGACCATGTAATCGTGATTTCAGTGTATCCTGCCTTGGATGCAGACAATCCCCCGATGATCGACACCGGGCTTTTCCCGCCCAGCTTACCGGTAATCACCAGCGAACTTTTGTCTATAACCTTCGAGGCTTGGGTGATGTTCTTGCCATCGACGTAATCGGTATACTTTTTCCCCAGAGTCTCAATACTGTCCTTCGTCAAATAAACCAGTACAACCTTTTTCTTACCATCCACTACACTATCGGTCAAATCTGTAATGATGGCATCCCCGGCTACCGGAAAATCTGCAGGCAGATTCTTCGATTTCTTGACACTACTTGTCGGTGAACCGCCTGTAGTTCCCAAGTCACTGCCGATGATCACTTTGTTGGCTCCTGCATCATAAGACACGGGAACCCCAAGCGCTCCGGCAATAGCACGGGTTGGCAGATAGGTCAGACCTTCATAAGTAATTGGCGTGAGCTTCTTGCCGCTACTATCTACTGGTGCATAAGCAGTCCCGTTGACCTGAATAGCGATGCCATAATTGAGAAAGGCTTTAATCTGCTGCAGATTGCTGCCAGCATATACGCCTGCCGAACCTGTAACAAGCATACCGACAACCGCGGAAGCGATACCCCATATTTTTTTCAACAAAAATCATCTCCAGACGTTAATCATTGTCGAAACATAATCTATTAACCGTTCTGGAGATTTTCAAACCTCTGAATTCCTCTTACCGTTCCATTAAATATTCACATTCCCCACCAGGTGTACCATATACATCATGCCGCCCAGGAAACCCGCCAGCGCAAAATAAGCTATTCCGTACTTCCAGCGAGTGGCGGCAGGCACATCATAATATTTATCATTTTCAAAAGGCGTACATTCAATCTCACAGCTCATCTTCAGATGCAGCCCATTCTCCAGTTCGACCCGCTCCAGTTGAGTGACCTTCACCTTCTCAAGGATGACCTGCTGCGGCAGCATAGCTGTACCATAATAATCCAGACTATCCCACTTCACCCCGATGTATTGCTGGTGGTTCAAATCGCTATAAGTTGTAAAGGGTAGCTCCCGCTTGTGTTCCGGCCCCGGAATCATATACCCTTCCTGGATAAGACGCTCCACAGGAATCATGAAGCTACGAGTTACGAACTGTCTCTTACTCTGCTTGCGCCGTTTAATGTATTTGGTATACAAGTCATAGGCGAACAAGCCCCAGATAATCAAAAACAAAATGGATTTCAGATAAATAATGACCGCAAGTCCGCCCACAAGTCCAACGAGCCATAACCAGCGTGTAACCGCCGTGACAATACGTCCGCCATCCAGCGGATGAATCGGCAGCAAATTAATCAGATTCAGCAAAAATCCCACGTAAGCCAAGGAGTACAGCAAGGGGCTATCCAAGTAATACGCGGCCCCGAACACGGCTGTCGCCCCAACGCTGCCCAGTATAGGACCACCGAAGGCAATGTACGCTTCGCTCTTGGCGTCAAGCGGCTGCCGTTTCAACGCGATCAGAGCACCCATAAACGGAATAAATAACGGTGCGCTGACGGGGAGCCCCATCCGCTTAGCCGCAAACACGTGACCCAGCTCATGGACGAGCAGTAGCAGGACGATACCAATCGAGAAGCTCCACGGATAAATGAACGCATACGCCCAAATGGACACCATCATCGAAAGTAACGGGCCTGCAATCTTGCCTATCTTCAACAGCGACAGAATCGCCTTTCCCTTCAATAGGATCATTGCTGCCCCACCGCCCAGCCATTTTAGCGGAGTGGAAGATTTTTTGTTCGGCACATTTTGCGGCAACAGTCTCGAGCTCCTTTGTCGTTCTAGTATGAATGATAACCACCAAATTCCGGATACAACACGTATATTTATGTATTTTAACATAATTATCTGGGAACTCCTTCTATTATAGAGGAGCAATTATATGCGTATCGGGTAATACGGTGGGGATGGAGAAAGGGTTTCAGTCTGGAGCTCCGAAAATGACGATGATGGATGGTAGGAATACTTTCAATTTTATAAAATCACAAGGACGGGACGAGCTATGATGGAAAACACAAGGCCTATGATGATTCACATGAGACCTATGATAAAACGTATCTTGACCATGTTGCTAAGCTGCAGTCTTTTATTATGTGTTACTGCAAGTGTGGGGAGAAAAGTTGATCATCTTTTTTACAGCGAGCTCCTTTTGTCTACTCTAAATCCGGCCATCCAGAGCGCTGTTGCCACTTATTATGGTTCTCCGAGATTATACGGACTCTATGATGCCAAAATACTGGATGTTGAACGGTTGCAGCCGGGCCGATTCGCATTCAAGGTTACTGTACAAGTCAATACATTTGTAGGACCGCATAACCCTCCTTACGGCGTAGAGACTATGACCATCGCAGTGAACACGGGCTCTTCCAAGGTAATTCAGTATCGGCATGAAGATGAAGAAAGCACGGTAAAATCCGATCCTACAACCCCGGTAAGATCCGGTGGTGCAGGCAGTTATCTGAACAGCTCCCCCTCTGATCAGGATGTACATGTCAGCGTCATTATTCGCCTATCGTAGGGTTCTGTTCTATTAAAGCTTGCTTCTTTCCCGTGCCAACTGATACATATTTTAAAAAATAGTAAATATCACCTTATTTCAGTATAATCATTAACATCATATATAGGGGGCAAAATAGAGATGTGGATGTTTATCGGTATCTTAGGCTTTCTTTCGGCTGTAGTGTTTTTAATACTAGGGCTGGTAGCAAGAATAAGAAAGCAAAGCACGACAAAAAAGTATTTTATTATTGCCGGATTGTCTTTAATCATTATGATACTCGGGGTTGCAAATGATGATTCAACGACAACAGAGGTAGCCGATCCAGTAAGCACTGAAACTGCTGTTCCAACGACAGCGCCTACAGCGGAGGTTACATCAGAATCAACACAGGTAAAAGATGCGGACCAAGTCCCCTTATCAAAAGACGATGTTCTCGCGTATGCCGCAAACCTTACTGGTGGAACATTCATCCAAAAAGTTGATGTGGGAACAGATAACATTAGAGTTGAATATTTTTCAAATTTCAAAGAATTCCAAGATGCTAAACCTAATTCAAATATCACAAAAGAACGTTATGAGGACTATTTTTCTACTGGCGATAAGATCAATAAGTTGCTAATGGAGGAAACAAGCCGCTTATTCAAACAGTTCCCTGGCGCCGCTTCGATTGACATGATAGTACCATTCGCCGGAAAAACCTATTCTGTTGCATTAACAAAAGGTGAAGTAGAAAGCTTTTATAATGTGGATTTCAGTACACTTACCTCAAATGAAATCTGGAGAGAAAAAATTAGTGATCCCCACTTTAAGAAGGCCGACAGACAAAAATTCGCAGATGCATTCGTGAAAGTAAATTAAGCACAAGAGCTCCGGGTATATCCGATCAAATGAACTAGCTTGATTATCGTCGTTGTGTCATGTTACTGGCAGTTAAACAGAAAGAGCTGACTCATAACCATGAAGGGGGGGTGAGTCAGCTCTTTGTTTCGATCTGGGATGCCACGCTTCTCCATGTCTGCGAAATATTCACTCGTCACTTTGCGGAAAAGATGATTATTAACATTCTTTATGACCAAAGAACTCTTCCGAAAATCTTCTCCAATCTGGTAATTGTCTCCTCATAAGATTTCTTCGAGGACTCGGCGCTAATACCTTGAAAGCTAATCGCGTTTATCGCCAATTGTTTAACTGCTTCAAAAATTTCTAATTCTGCACTTGAATGAACTGCTGGATTCTCCGGATTAGCATATTCTCCGATTCGTTTTGGAAGAGTCCTAACTGTAAATAGAAATAACATGATAATTATTAATACTGGTATTACTTTTCGCATGACCTAGTCCCCTTACAGAAATAATTATGTAATCATTCAACACTATGATAGAACCAGTTTTAACTAATACCCACCTCCGCTGAATAAAATATAAATGTTTATTAGCATTTCATATCCCTTATAAGGAATGTGTAGCAATGGTTAAAATGCAACTATCTTTTCTTTTTTAAAAAAACAATTGCATTCTTTGCCCAATCTATGATATATTATTTCTTGTCGCAGGACGGTAGCTCAGCGGGAGAGCACTATCTTGACAGGGTAGGGGTCATGGGTTCGAACCCCATCCGTCCTATATTACACGCTGTACAAGGGTTTAAACGCTTTATAAGGTGTTGATTAGATAGTGTTCATGTCAGGACACTTTTCCAATCCAAGAAGCCACTTACTTATCAGGACATCAAATTCTGATTAAGGAGTGGTTTTTTTGTTACTTAAATTTGCTGTTCAGGAGTTTAAGGATGATCGAGAATACAAAAATCTATCCCCTAAAACAGTTGCCGCCTACTTCCTTACGTTAAAAGAGTTTCAAACTTTTTGCGGTCAGCAGGAAATTGTTAATGCTGAGGATGTTACTCCATCGGTTATTAAGTCCTACCTGCTGTATTGTCAAAAGGAACGTGAAAACAATCCTACAACCAGAAACTCTAAACTCCACACAATCAAAATTCCCTTCAATTATCTTGAAGAAGTTGAGATTCATCGAACCCAAACAAAATCCGATTAAACGTCTTTCCTATGTCAAAGAAGACATAAAAATTGAAGCATTTAGTGATTATCACATTACTCAAATGCTAAATTACTATCGTCGTATCAATAACAGGAACAGAACGTTCCACGCCTACCGTGACTCCGCTATAATATATTACTTTGTTAGGCACTGGTGTACGTTTAGGCGAATTAATCAATCTGAAATGGAATGATATTGATTTCAAATCTGGCACAGTTACGGTTTACGGCAAAAAACGTGAACAGTCCTCTATTCCGCTCACTGATAAGTTGATCAAAAAATTATCTGAATACCAAGTGTTCTGCCGCCAAGAGTTTAAAACATTATCTGAATATGTCTTTACCAGCAACAAGAAGAATGAACAACTTAAAGTTGAATCTGTTAAATCACTCTTCAGACGATTGAAAGCAGCGATGAATTTTAAGGATGTCCGACTTTCTTGTCATACGTTCAGACACACATTCTCTCATAGAAAGTTAATGAACGGATGTGATGTATTCACTTTGCAAAAGATGCTTCGTCACAGTCAAATTAATATCACTCAAAAGTATCTTAGTATTTGGGGAACGGCCCTGCGTGACCAGAATTCCAAATTCAATCCGCTGAACAACTTGGATATATAGTCATGCCAAATCTAATGAATAATCTCATGTATTCACAAATTTCCATAAATAGTTTATCATGGATTTCAGATGATTAAACCGCTGACTCTCTCCTATTGCTTACACAAGCCCATTTAAGACTGGTACAGGAAGCAATAGAACCGTCTTGTCATGGTGATAGGAAAGGCGATAGAGGGCGAGATGCTAGCCCTAATAATGTTGAGAGAAAGCATTATCCAACAGTTTGAAAAAACTATATGCAACTACAATCTGAGGAGTGATTTGGATGGTTAATATGCAATGGGTTAAAGAAAACCTCTCCGAAATTGGTTATACAACATGTACTGGAAAGCCAAATAATTTAGTGAAAACTTTACATTTAAAAGATGAAAAATTGAGTTACGAAGGTTCATTCGATGAACTACAAATATTTCTCACTTCTCAAAACTTCATTCGTATTGATCGTGGAGTTGTCGTAAACATTGATCAAGTTAGTTTTGTTGATTTGAAAAAGAGAGAGGTTAATTTAAAGGATATGGCAGATATTTTACAAGCAACTGTATTAACAAGTAAGATGTTGGCAAAAAAATTAGCAATTTAAAACTTGAAAGGCACGGATAATCTCCCTGTCTTTTTTTGATTTCACGACTATTGAGTACTCTCTATTCCACTCCAAAAGAGCCATTTTCAAGGGCGTTTTTAAGCAAAAATACCACACTTTAAAATAAAAATATGTATTTTTCCCTTATGACGTATTAAAAACCCAGGCAATATCAGAGCCGTGCAATTAGATGTTCGATTTGATACTTTTAAACGAAAATACCTCATCAGTCGCCTGAGATGTTATGTTAATAGGGCACGACGACAGGCCTACTGCATCAGACGTTAATTAAATACCTTCTATTAAATTGATCATCTTGGCTGTAATTCCTGATCTGCCATCCACTGAGGTAATACGTGTGCTTACCGATCTTCGCATTCTTGCCGACAGGGTTGAACCCCACGACTATTGATGAGGTCGCTGATAGAAATGGAATACGATACCGTGTCCTCAGATCTGATACGTTTGGTCTGATGGTCACCGCCTGTAACGTCAACGACAAATAAAGAAGCCTTGCTCTAACTCTCCGACATATTCCCTCTGTAATCTCAATCAAATTCCTATCCGGATCATCCAGCATAAAGCAGTAATACGGCTGCACAACATTGATATATAGAATTTCGGTTACGGTCCCAATATTTAATGACTGAATTCGCTCATACTCTTCCTGCAAGTCAGGAACATTGAAGTTTAAAATCACATTATTACCATATTGGGTAGCGTGATCTTGTTTAAATTTCAAATACGCTTCATTAAAATGAGAAGGTACATCCCCACTGTTCTTTAGAAGTTCTTAGTCGTACTCCAGATTCCACAGGGCAATGGTATTCCGCAATGAAATTGTGCTCATGTCCTTAACAACTAAATAAGTACATCCTAATTGCACTCCACATCATCTCCATATGTTTTCTTCCAAGTATTTACTTTGAATAATAGCGAACATACGATCCTATTACAAACTAAAAAAGGCCCGACCAATGGGTCCGGCTTTAATCACGTTTAGCCTCCTACTTCCTAACATAACTACTCTCTTTTTTCCTAAAATCCCTTTAAGCCAACACCTGCAGCACATCATCAATCTTCCTTCTATGCGACAACACCCCATAATTCATCCAGCTGAGAAAATCCACCTCGTACACGCGCTTATTCCGGACCGCGGGCAAGCTTTGCCATAGCTCCGTCTGGAGCAGTTCCCGGCCCTCCCCTTCGCCTTTGTCAAAGGTAATGAACAGGTGATCGGCATCCAGCCGGGCTAACAAGTCTGGCGGAAGGTTGATGCGTCGCTCGCCCCGGGCTAACTGCTGCACCAATGGGTGCGGCTGGAGGCCCAAGTCCTGGTGCAGTACGCCTGCCGTGTAGCCCAAGTCTTCGCTGCCATACAGCGTAATCCCGCAAGCCGAAAGTCGAAGAAAGGCTACTGTCTCATCGCTAACAGAACGGATAAGCAAGTGTCTGGCTTCCCGGGCTTTGCGCTCGTAGCTGCTGATGATCTCGTCTACCTGGCCGGTTCTTCCGAACACAGAAGCCACGGTCATCAGGGTGGAGCGCCAGTCCTCACTGCTCATCATCGGCACCTTGAATAGTGGAGCTACGGAGCGGCATTGCTCCAAGCTCCAGCGTTGGTACCCGTCATTCAGCAGGATCAGCTCAGGCTCATAACGGGAGAGCGACTCCCAGTTCCCTGACGAAATCTCGAACGGCGGAACCTGGTGCAGGCCGAGATAGTCTTGCACGCCCCACTGGGCGTGTGCATACTGGGCAACGGGAATGATACCAAGTGCCAGCAGATAGTCCTCCATAAATGGGGCGAACACGCGGATATTCTCCTGATGGGTGCGGCGGTATTGTCCTGGTGTAACCCCTACTGCCCCTTTAAATCGCCGGTTAAAATAATACTCGTTGCTGTAGCCTACCGTCTGGGCAATGTCGTAAAGACGGTCATTCGTCATCAACAATAGTTGTTGCGCACGATCAATACGCAGATCATTCAGGTGATCCAGAGGGAATTGCCCCGTAATCTCCTTGAACATTTGGGTGTAACGGGAACGTCCAATCTTGGCTATGTCTGCCAAACGGTCTACCGTCCAGACCTCATTATAGTGCTGTTTTAAATGCTCAATAGACTGCTCTACAGCACTTCGAACGGTATGCTCATGCTTGTCCGTTGTCCTCTGCCGATAGAGCAGCAGCAATAGCTCCAGAAAGTGAATATGACCCATAAGACGGGCAGCCTCTCCGCTGCTGGCCTGATCTTGGTGAAGGGTCTCCAGCAGCAAAAGGCACTTAGAGAACGGTTGGCAATCCACTGGTCCAGGCACTACCAGTTCTCCAGCTTCCGCCAAGCTAACCCGCCTATATCCCACCTCACTTTGCCCAATCACTTCAAAACCAATCTGATAATAGCGGAGTCCCCGCGCCCCGCATTCCAATCCCCCCGCCATGCCAGGAGAAAGCAGAAATCCGGTACCTTGCTTTAGAGAAAATCCCGTTCCATCTGCAACCAGCCTTCCCTGTCCTTCTACTGCCACCACTAGGGTCCATTCCTGAAAGAATTTAGGCATATCTTTGGAATGTGCAGGTCTGTTTAACAGTTCTATTTGGTTCAAAGCGTATAACAACGCCTCCTTGTCCGGTGGCTCTCTATGATCCACGGCGTTCTTCCGCCCTTCTTAATTGAGAATGATTTTCACTAATTCAGTGTAAAGCAAAAAAGAAAGCTCTTCAACCGGAATCGAGAGCTTTCTTCTGATATTTGTTTTACTTCACCATGTATTTCAACAGGTCGTCCAATTTCATAGAGTTCGCGGTGATGGCGCCCGTTTGCCAGTGGGAACGCTCCATTTTATACACTTTGCCATTTTTGATCGCCGGGATGTTTTTCCATAGCGGACCTTCCAATGTCTTGTAAGCTTCCTGATTCTCCGGGTCTTCCCAGGTTCCGTTGGCAGGGAATACGATAAGATGATCTGCTCCCAGCTCAGGAATAACCTCTTCAGAGATAATCGCTTGATAATCCGTCATGTTAGCTGCCATAGGTATTGGAGTAAGTCCAAAATCCTTGTAAATCACGCCAGTAAATCGGTTCTTAACCCCGAACAGAGCCAGTGTCTTGTCAGCAACATTCAGCCGGATGACCGCCACGGTTTCTTTTCCAACCGCCTGTTGCAGCTTAGTCTTTCCGTCTTCCACCTTCTGCTTGTATTCGGCCAGCACTGTCTCCGCTTTCTCCGGGATGCCCAGTACATCTGCAACAGCCTTCAGGATCTCCGTAGAGTCCTGCAGAGTTGCTTCCTTCAACCGGTAGGTGGGTGCTATTTTGGAATACTGATCGTACTTCTCCTTGTCTACGCCCCCATCCACGATGATCAGGTCAGGGTCCTGGTCCAGCAGTGCTTCCAAGTTGCCGCTAAAATCAAACAATGGAACATCCAGATGAAGATAATCCTGTTTGCCCCAGGTCGGATGATACCATTGGACCACCGGTGTGACACCCAGTGCTTTTAGATAATCTTCAACATATAGACCGACTACACGCTTCGGATGGACCGGAATTTCCACCTCTCCGAATTCATCGGTTACTGTCCGTGTTGCATTGTCTTCAGTTGTGTTCTCGGCCTTGCTAGCCGTCTCAGCACTTGGCTGAGTCTTCTCTGTATTATTCGTTGCAGCCGCTTCTTTAGGCGTATTATTGGCCCCGCAAGCTGTCACCCCAAGTACTGCTACCATTAACAAAGCTGTCCATGCAGCCTTTTGACCCCATCTAAGCATCCTTCTCCACCCCAACTGTAATTGATTATCATTCTCATATGATGACAAGAACAATGGTAACCTACAGCTGATCCTTTGTTCAATGCACTTTTTCTCCCGATTTCTTATACAAACGATCGTAATGTCAACATGAGATCAGACCCGTTCATCTGTGAAGCACGCTTCAAATAGTCCGTAACCTTATATCATTGCTCCTGCTTGACGACGGTGGCGTCATTATGTTGTGGTTGGGCTACATTCTCGTGTTCTGCCAGCCTCAACCGCCTGTCAGAACACGAAATTCATACAACTCCCGGCTGTATGACAACCCACGGATGCGAACACAATTAGGGGTATACTCGCAGATCCGTCCGCCAAGCTCCAGAATATCCTCTGCTTCTCCGCCTTTGACAGCCACTGCTACAAGCGTCTCGGACAGCGCCGAGGCTAGTAGGTCGATATCACTTTCCAGCACTTTATATGTAAAATCCATCTTCTTCTATTCGCTCCTTGACCTTACCGCTCATTTAATAGTAATTATTACTATTAATAATATAGCCTCATTTATCCACTGCTGCAAGCCTTAAATTCCCTCCCTCCGTATAGTGGAATAAAACAGTTGTTGCCGGACAAGCTATTTACACGATCATAAACTATTTATAAAGGAGCAATACGCAATGGGCATTCTAAGTGGCAATCCCAAAGACGAACCCATGCACTATGGCGAAATATTCGGTGTGTGGCAATTTTCCGCCAAAGCAAAAATGACGTTATCCGCCCTCCAGGCTTACCATTATCATGCAGGCGATCAGGATTTGAAGAAAATTATTGATGACCTGATGGATCAGGCCCAGAGGGAGATCAAGGAATGTGACAAGCTCCTTAAAACCAGCGGCGTCTTCCCTACCCCTACGCTGCCGGATCGACCTTCCACCAAGCTCGCAGATATTCCTGCTGGGGCCCGTTTTTCCGATCCCGAGATTGCCGCTGCGCTGTCTGCCGGGGTGGCCATGAGCCTCGTCGAATGCAGCCAGATTATGGGCATGTCTATCCGTGAGGATGTCGGCGCCCTTTTCATGAAGATTCACGCCGCCATGGCCTCCCTTGGACTCGCACTCCTGCGGATCAACAAGCAGAAGGGCTGGCTCATCCCGCCCCCGCTGCAGCTTAAACGTCAGGAACCCGTTCCGGTCTAATCCCTTTCTTCTGATCCTGCGCAAGCAGGGTCTTTTTCCATATTAGAAGGTGTTCGCTGCTTACGCGTCCCATGGTAATAACAGGTTCACGGTAAGAGTTTTTCTTCTTTCACAAGCAATTTTTTACCAATGACAAGCATATTCATATGACATGCCTAAATGTGGAGATGTTGAATATGAGGTCATGGTCCAAATACGCCATCATTTTGCTGGGAAGTTTGCTTATTGCCGCAGGGACCAACTTTTTCCTCGTCCCTTATAAAGTTCTGGATGGCGGAATTATCGGCATAGCTCTCATTATCAACTATTTGTATGGTATCAATATCGGAATCGCCATTGTGGTCTGCAGCCTGCCTGTGTTTTTGCTGGCCTGGCTCAAGAACCGCGATGTCTTCCTCAATAGCCTGATTGGTCTGCTGTGCTCATCCCTGCTCATTGAAATCGTGGCCCCGTTCCAGTATTACTTCCTCTATTACATAGAACTTGGACCCATCTCAAGTGCAATTATCGGCGGATTCCTGATGGGACTCGGCCTGGGGCTGATGCTGCACTTTGAAGCCAGTACTGGAGGCACAGATCTGCTTGCCCACTTTATTACCCGTTATGTGCCACTGAACGTCGGGGTCATCATCTTTGTGACGGATGCTATGATCATTGGCGCTGGCGGCCTGCTAATCTCCAAGGAGACCTTTGTTCACTCCCTCTTCACCATCGCCTCCGGCGCAGTCGCTACCGGACTTTGCACCCTGCAAGACTGAAACGAATGGAAATAAATATGCATATACACGACCATATGTTCGTATTATAATAACAATCAACGATCCCGCCCGTCAAAATAACGTCTCTGCGTATCTGCTTCTACTGCCTTTACCTGGAGAGTGACGAATATGAATAAAGAACGCATCATTATGCTGTCCGACTGTCAAAGCTTCTATGCCTCCGTGGAAAAGGCCGCCAATCCCCAATACAACGGCAAACCCCTCGCCGTTGCCGGAGACCCGGCCAGACGTAGCGGTATTATTCTCGCCGCCTGTCCCTTAGCCAAGCAACTGGGTGTAAGCACTGCTGAGACACTGAAGGAAGCTCTGGCCAAATGCCCTGAACTCATCGTGGTCCGGCCCCGCATGCAGCATTACATTGATGTCTCCGCCCAAATCACTGACATTCTGCGCACCTTCAGCGACCTCGTGGAGCCCTACTCCATCGACGAACAGTTTATAGATATTACAGGCAGCACCTCCCTGTTCGGCAGTCCGCAGCAGATTGCAGCCGCTATTCAGGACCAAATCTCCAAAGAAACCGGCGTATATGCGCGGATCGGCATCAGCTACTCCAAGGTCACGGCCAAGATGGCCTGTGATTTGTGGGCTAAAAAGATCAAGGGCGGCCTCTTCACCCTGGCACGCGAGCAGCTCCCGGAACTGCTCTGGCCGCAGCCTATCGGCAACCTGTTCATGGTGGGCCGCCGCATGTCAGCTCATTTTCACAGCATGGGCCTCGCAACGATCGGCCATCTCGCCCAAATACCCCTGGCAGAACTGAAATGGCGCATGCGCGAGAAGTTCCACAAGAACTGCGATATTGACGCAGAGCTGTACTGGCGAATCGCCGGTGGGATCGACGATAGCCCCGTGCATCCGGCGACCTACGAGGCTCCGCCCAAGAGTGTCGGTCATCAGATGACACTGCCCCGCGATTATTACACGCTAGGAGAGATCAAGACCGTGCTCTTGGAACTGGCGGAGCTGGTATGCAGACGCTGCCGCCGCCTCGCGGTGAATGGCGCCGTCGTATCTGTTGGCTGCCAAGGTGCCAGCTTCGAAGCGCCGGCCGGCTTTTCCAGACAAAGCAAAATGAGTGATCCCACCAACGCCACAAGCCTTGTATACGAAGCGGCTGTCGCCCTCTTCCGGCGGCATTGGGACGGCCAGCCTGTACGCCGGGTGAACCTCAGTTTGTCTGAGCTTAGCGATGAGAACCAGTACCAGCTGACTTTGTTTGAGTCCCGCCCCCGGTACCGGGAGCTGGAGCGGGCCACCGACAACCTGAAGAACAAGTACGGTGACACGATTATCGGGCGGGCGGCTTCCTTCACAGACTCCGGACTGATCAAGGACCGGGCGGGCAAAATCGGCGGACATTACAAGTGATCCCTCTGCCTCGGAGATATGCCAGAAATTAAAATTCGTAAATACGTATTTTTAGGGTTGATATTTTCCGGCGATGAGGCGACAATCGGATATATATCATTCCAGGGGAGGATCACAGAAAGTTGGAAAGTACAGGCATCATCAGCAACAGTTCCACCCATGAAATTATCGACCTTTGTCTGTTAGCTGGCAAAATCATGCTGCAAAGCGGCGCAGAAACCTACCGTGTCGAGGATACGATGATCCGCATAGCTGATGCTCTAGGATTTCCGAATGCGCACAGTTATGTGACACCAACCGTGATCGTATTCGCGACCAGCCGGACGGAACCCGCCAAGCTATTCCGCATTGCCGAGCGGACCACCGATTTGCAGAAGGTATCGGAGGTCAATGACATCTCGCGCCGCCTCTGCGAACGGCAAATCACGGCAGAGGAAGCACGAACGCGGCTTGGGGTAATAGACAATGCTGCCCATGCCTATCCCATATGGATGCAGATCATTGCCGCGGCACTGACAGGCGCCAGCTTCACCGTAATGTTCAAGGGCAGTCTCTGGGACGCGCTCCCCGCACTGTTCGTCTCGGGCCTTGGTTATGCGGCAGTCATCTACCTGCACCGGCTCGTCCAGGTCAAATTTTTCGCGGAATTCGGCTCGGCCTTCCTGATCGGTTTATCGACCTTCTTTTCGGTCAAATATGGCGTGGGACGCGAAATGGACAAGATCATTATCGGCTCTGTCATGCCGCTGGTACCGGGTCTGCTTATTACCAATGCAGTCCGCGACCTTATGGCCGGCCATCTGGTCTCTGGGCTGTCCAAGGGTGCGGACGCCTTTTTAACTGCGTTTGCGATCGGGACAGGTATCGGACTTGTGCTGTCAATGCTATAATCACCTTTTGAAAGAGGTTAGCGACTCATGATTTTGCAACTGATTACCAGCTTTATTGCCGCCGCCACCTTCTGCATCCTGTTCAATGCGCCACGGCGTGCGCTGCTGCAATGCGGAACTTCTGGTATGGTGGGCTGGCTGGTGTACTTATTATTAGACAAACAATGGGATACGGTGATTGCCACCTTCTTCGCGACGGTCGTAGTCGGTGTGGTCAGCCAGATTTTTGCCCGCTCCTTCAAGATGCCTGTCATTATCTTTAGTGTCGGGGGCGTCATCACGATGGTGCCCGGTGGCATGGCTTATGATGCAATGCGCAAATTCGTGGAGAAAGACTACATTGATGCCGTGCAGATTGCTACGCAGGTATTGATGCTCTCAGGAGCCATCGCTACAGGCCTTGTGTTAAGTGAGGTGCTGGGACAAATGTTCCGTCGAAAGAGAAAGCAAGGACTGTAGGGGGACAACATATACAAAGAGCCGCACGGGCTGTCCCGGCGGCTCTTTGTGTTTTACATTAATCCTCCCATATTGAAGCTTCTAAATGGTCTACAAAATGACGCAATCTGCCCGCAACCTTCCGGTTAATCGCGCCCTCCTGGTACATCTGCTGCACCTTATCGCGCTGCTCCTGAATGGCTTTCAGCTTCACTTCCAGCTTTCGGGCATCCACCAAACCATCTGGGGTCCATCCACTGTCTCCACCAAGCCTTGCCACCAGCATCTCATATCTGTCGATAACATGCTGGGAGGCTTCACGGTTCTCCTCATTCATATGGTCCCGGATCGCTGCAACGGCAGCCTGCGACATGACCAGTTTGGCTTTGCAGGAGACTTCCTTATACTGCGCGGCGGCAGCCTGCCAGCCTTCCACTTGACCACGCTGCCCTGCGAACATGCCAGAGAATACCCGCCCTACCTCAGACAAGGACAGCCGAATCTGCGAGTTCAGATGCTTGGCGAAGAAGGCTTCCGTATAATCCAGCATCTCCATCATTTTCTCCGCTACACCCGCCGGAACCTCTTCCTTCTCCATCAAAGTATTCAACGCCTTGCGCTCAGCATGCAGCCCGACGATGCGTGCCTCCATGCCCAGTTGACGCATTCGTTCCGCTGCAGGATCATCATCCTGCCCCGGCAGACTCATTTTCTGAATTTTCTCCCTGAATTCGTTCAAAGCAGGCTGAGCCGAATCCCGCGAATCCCCATCCATCATACTGCGCATCATCGCCATTCCGGCATCAATGACCACTGACTTCGCAGCCTGCTCAGAGCCTTCTTCCGAGCCAGCGCCTTCTTCTCCTTTACCCGCCAAAGCCGGCAAAAAGATGCTGGCGATCAGCAGCGACATCAGAATACAGCCTGCCGCCAGGAAAATCATCAGGTTCCGTTCGGGGAACGGCGAGCCATCACCCAGCACCAGCGGAATCGAGAAGGCACCCGCCAGCGTAACCGCCCCGCGCACTCCGGAAATCGAGGTGATCAACACCTCTTTGAGAGATCTCTTTTCAGCCTTTTCCCCGCGATGCATCCATAGCGTAAATCCATACACCCATAGGAACCGCAGAACAATGAGCAACACAGTAATAGCAAGTACATAACCAAAGACCATCCAGTTATCTACGGCGCTGTCACGGTAGACTACGCTGATCACATCTGGAATGGATACCCCGAGAATAAGGAATACCATCCCGTTGAGGATAAACAATAGGACCGACCAGGTACTGGCTGACACGAGCTGAAGCTTATACTGCGGCGATACCGCCCGGTCTTTCTCAATGGCATGGATAACACCACCCGCAACAACGGCAAGGATACCAGACAGGCCTAGTTCCTCACTCACGAGATAAATAATAAAAGGAGTCAAAATTTGTAGCAATGTATGTACTGTTACATCTTCCATACCCAGTTTACGAATAAACACGCTCAGACGAATAAGCAGGAACGCCAGCACCGCACCCGCCACCAGCCCGCCAGCCGCAATCAGAATGAAGCTGAATGTCGCTTGGCGTAGGGAGAACACACCAGTTACCGCTGCCGCAATCGCAAATTTGAACGCCACCAGACCAGAAGCGTCGTTCATCAACGACTCACCTTCAAGCACCCTGTGAATACTCTTCGGCAGGTGAACACGTCCGGCAATAGCACTGACCGCCACCGCATCGGTAGGCGACAGAATGGCTGCCAGGGCAAAAGCCGCTGCCAGTGGAATGCTCGGAATCATCCAGTGGATGGCATAGCCCGCTACCAGAACGGTTGCAAATACCAGACCCAGCGCCAGCATCAATATCGGCGCCCGCAGATTCCACAGTTCGGCCCGCGGCGTACGCCTTCCGTCATTGAACAGTAATGGTGCAATGAATAATACGAAGAACAATTCAGGTTCCAATTCCATATGTATCCCCGGTGGGATCAATACAACGAGTACCCCGAGGCCAATTTGTATTAGGGGAATAGGTACGAACGGTATAAACCGGTTCACAATATTGGATACTGCAATTAACCCAAGCAGCACCAGTACAGCAAGTAAAGTCTCCAAGTTGATCATCTCCTCCAAGTAATCCCATTATTATAGCGTAAACTTAACTTCTGGCAAAATCGCAGGCCGGGGCAGATTCGTTTTAGAGTGAAAGTTCTCCCCTCCTAAGATCAGAGTCTCCTAAAATGCTCTCGGGCCACCCCTCTCAATAAATGTAAAAATACTTTGCATTTTCCGACCTGAGAATGCCTTTATTGAACATTGACAAAAATATTTATTTGTGGTATGATTTAGTATTTACATATTGAATTTAATGTTCAAAATGCTATGATATGCATTAGCCACACGGCAGTACTCTTATCCATAAACGGAGGGATACCATGCATATTGCCAAAGGAATAGACATGCTGGAGATCACGGCACAGATTATGGGCGGAAGTGATACACTCTACCCTGTTCTGCTCCATGACGAGAACACTGCGGTATTGATCGATACCGGATACCCGGGTCTACTGGAGAATTTCCAGGTGGCCTTCGACAAGGCTGGCGTTCCCTGGTCCAAGCTTGGCACCATCTTAATTACCCATCAGGATCTGGATCATATCGGAAGTCTACCCACCATTCTGACCAGCCTCGGAGAAGCACCAACTGTTCTGGCCCACGCCTTAGAGAAACCCCATATCGAGGGTGAAAAAATGCTGCTCAAGCATACGCCGGAGGCGCTCGCTGCCGCCGAAGCTATGCTCCCGCCCCATGTGCCCGCGGAATGGCGGCAAGCCTTTCTGTCCGTATTGAAGAACCCGCCGAAGGGGAAAGTAGATGACACGCTTACAGACGGTGAACAGCTCCCTCTAGCGGGCGGAATCACTGTCATTCACACACCAGGACACAGTCCCGGACATCTTTGCCTATACCATCAGGCCAGCCGGACACTTATTGCGGGTGATGCCCTGATCGTCCGGGAGGGTGAGCTTCATGGACCGGATAGCTCGTCTACCCCTGACATGGCAACAGCGGTGGCTTCTTTATCCAAGCTGGCCGATTATCCCATAGACACAGTGATCTGCTACCACGGCGGGATATATCGCGGGGATGCCAGTCGGAGGATTGCTGAATTGTCCGAAGGACAACAGTAAACGCAGGGTCAGCAACAGTAATTACAGGGTCAGCAAAAAGGCAGGACCGGAATTAGCCGGCCCTGCCTTTTTTTCAAAACTAATCAGTCTTATTGATCCACGATCAATCTTATTGCTTCACGATCAATCTGATCCCGATATTCCACGGGTCCTTGATTGCTGGCACGCCAGCTTGCTCTTCCACAGCATATCCTGCCTGACGGACACGTTCTACTACAGCGGCCCGTTCCTCTTCGCTAGGCAGCAACAAAGTGAAATAATCAATGTTCGGTGCATCCGCTGGCGCTGCTGGCGCGCCTTCTCCAGCCCAAATATTTAGTCCGATATGGTGATGGTAACCTCCAGCCGAGATGAACAGTGCCGCGTCGCCATAGTGAGCCACCTGTTCGAATCCCAGCAGATCTATATAGAACTTCCGCGCCTTATTCAGATTTCCCACATGAAAGTGTACATGCCCGATCACTGTACCTGCAGGAAGCCCCTCCCAGGGCAGACCTTCCGAAGCAGCCAGTAGGCCGTCCACATCAACAGCATCGGTGGTCATGATATAGTTTCCTTGCGGATCCCGTTGCCAAGTCTCGCGAGGACGATCCCGGTATAGCTCAATTCCATTATTATCAGGATCCTGAATATACAACGCCTCGCTGACCAGATGATCTCCCTGTCCTACATGAGTCTCGGATGCAATCAGGTTGCGTAGAACGAGGCCCAGGCTCGGACGGTCTGGCACCAGAATCGCAAAATGGTATAGTCCTGCTGCCGAATTACGACGAAGCACTTTGGCATTCTCAATCTCCCTCAGAATAACCAGCACGGTCTCCCCGTCAGCTGTCAGTTCAGCCTCATGCGCTGTCTGCCGCAACACCTTGAATCCGACAACATTTTGATAAAATGCAAGGGAACGCTCCAGATTACTGACCCTGATCTGTACAAGTCCAATTTCGGTATCCTGATGCAATATTGCTGTAGCAGTCATATCAATTCCTCCTAAAGGTACGGTACGAAGCCTATCTCCATAAGTATTCTTTCCAGTTTTCTCAGCTCGCTCGCTTCACATTCATATTTGTAACCAACAAAGTTACATATTAACTATAATTAGTATAGTAACATTCCATAAGTTTGTCAATTACCTCCACGAAAACATGCAAGTAGAAACGGCTTTTCCGTCCTCTGAGGAACGGCGATTAGAATTTATCTACACTTCCTCAAGAGGACACGCTAGAAATCTTTCCGCACAAATTCCATCGTACGCCTTTCCTTGAAGCCAAGACTGTCATACAGATTTCTGGCATCATTCCCGACGACACACCAAAGGGTAACGTCTGCGTTGCCACGACGGTAAATTTCGTTGCATAAATACATCACAAACTTTCTTCCTATCCCTAGCCCCTGTAAGTCTGCACGAACGGAGACACTGCTGATTTCATCACCGCAGATATGGCTATAAGCGACAATTTCCCCATTCATGATGTAGACAAAGCGATCTTTTGCATCCTTTTCCCATACACTTCGTTCCTCTTCTCTCGGCTTGGCAATCACAGAATCAGGAAAGAACCCGACACGAACACGCATTTCATGAAAAGCCGTGGCATACAGCAACTGACTCGCCATATAGTCACCATCCACATACGCTCTCACAGGGAGCTCGTCAAGAGAGAAGGGATCACCGATTACTCTCAACCCTTTCTATTCTGAAATTTCATCACTTGCCGCAGGCTTCTTCAATCCATCCCTCAGCGTAAAAAAGACCAGCGCTATGTTCGCACATATCGCTGGTCTTACGCGTACCCATCTCTACTCCAAATGCTCAGATAACCGGCATTTCACTGGCAATCTCGGCGAGCGTGACGCCCTGCAGCACACTCTCCATCGCTGTTTGCGCACGGCCAAAGACCGGTACAATCGCTCCGGCGATGTTCTTTCCAACCGGGCAGTCAGGGTTCGGATGCTCATGGATGGCAAACAGAGAACCTTCTTCCACGGCATTTACCGCTTTATAAATCTCAAGCAGGGTAATCTGCTCAGGATCGCGCGCCAGCTTGGCACCCGCCACTCCCGGGCGTACATCCACAAGACCCGCTTTATTTAGCATCCCTGTGATCCGCCGGATCACCACGGGATTCGTGTTGACACTGCTGGCAATCCACTCTGAAGTGCTTTTGCCATCCTTGTTGCTGTCAATCAAAGTCAGAATATGAATAGCAACCGCAAACCGGGTGCTGATGTTCATGTTGATCTCTCCTCACAGTAGCATTCTCAGATAAGGGCGTCCTTTTCAATGCAACAGTAATAGTTACATTCTACTCCATTGTTAACCTTATGAGAAGAGACGTCCATGGCTGTTAAGCACGCGTCAGGATCACCGGCTCACCCTTGGTTACAATAATCGTATGTTCATACTGCGCCACTCGGCTGTCATCTGCGACACTGAGTGTCCATCCATCCGCTTGCGGATCTACATACTCTACACCGGTAGAGAGGAACGGTTCCACAGTAAGGACTTGCCCATCTTTTAGAACGGTGGTTATACGAGGCTCATAATATGGCAGAATTTCATTCGGCTTATCATGCAGGGATTTCCCAATTCCATGGCTGCAAAGATTACGGATCACTCTGTATCCACGCTTACGCGCCTCGCTCTCCATGACTCTGCCGATCTCATTGACCTTCATGCCGGCCCGGAGGTGGTTGATTACGCTCATCATCGTTTCTTCGGTGCTGCGGCACAAATGCTGAAGCTTCTCATTATAAGGCGGGAGTTGGAAGGACACTCCGGCATCTCCGTAATACCCGTTCAATTCTGCGGACACATCAATGTTGATAAGATCCCCGGCCTGAATCACTCTGGAGCCAGGAATACCATGAGCTACCTCCTCATTAACGCTGATACAGGTCGCTCCTGGAAAATTGTACGTCACTTGGGGAGCCGACGCCGCCCCGGCCTCTTTCAGAATTTTCGCGCCAATCTCATCAAGTTCACGCGTGGTCATTCCCGGCACAACACTCTTTTTCATCTCGGCAATGGTGTGGCCTACCACTTTCCCTGCTGCCTTCAGGCCTTCCAAGTCTTTCGCTGTATTACATATCATTAGTTCACATTCCTCTCGCACACTAAAATCTCTTTATGTTGCAGCCATTGCTCGTCAAGAATTCCTCTCCTGCGGCTGCATTCCTGCTTTATCCCATCATATGCGGCAATACTCCATGTTTGCCTTCTGCTTGAGCGAATCCTTCCATTTAACCTTATGTATGGAGACAAGAATCCTACAGTCTGCGTTATGGATCGACACGCTGAAATTCAGTCCCATTCCACTGGTACAGGGTATGAAGCTCCTGTCCGACCGAATTGTCGTAATACGTTGTCTTGAAGCTACTCTTATCCACTTGGTCCAGCTTAACAGAATATCTCTCTGGACTGCTGATAAACATCTCGCCAGTTGGCTGGATGGGGAGTTCCCGGATGACATGATTCTCTCCCAATGAGAACAGCTTGAAGATGTAACCATTGCTCGAACCATACTGTCCGATCGTGAAATCAGGATCGCCATCGCCATTGTAATCACCGAACTCCAGCTGAAAAAAATCACCGAATTCCAAATCCTCTTGAAAATGACGGCTCAGTGGAAATGTGCTTAGTACCTTGTCCTCCGCATCAGTAACAACCAGCTCAAACGTTCCACTCCAATGTCTTCCCCAGAGCGGCCCCAGTGTAGCCCAATCCTCATTATACTGTCCTTGAAGAAGGCGCAGATTCAGGTACTCCTCCCGTCCCGTTAACGGGAACAGCTCATTTCGTGATAGGGTAACGGGGCCTGTCACGACAACAGCAGCTTGAACGGATTTCGCAGCCGGTTGTTCACCGTCTGTACTGACTGCCCCATATATCATGTCCCGGAGTTTGTCAGCATGCTTCGCTGGTATCGAATAACCTTTACCGCTGTTAACGCTAGCAACGAGCAGCCCGTTATGTCCCTTCTCTTTTCCAAGGCCGAGGGCATATTCTTCAGTATATCCGTCCCCGTAAACCAGCTTCATTGTAAAATCAGGGGCATAATCAAGCTCTCCCTGGAGCCGCTTGCTCTTGTTCATCGCCTCCGCTACCGTCTTTATCAGGGCTGCATCGGAAATGGGCTCCGGCTCAACCAGCGCTGCTTGCTGCTCCGGTTGTTGGTCCAGTTGATGATAGGTCAGGTTGATCTCATGAATCCACTTCGCATTAATATATCCAAAAGCATTCTGGCACCCGCTTAACACCATCACTGCAAGAAGGGATACGCTCAGAAAGAAACGACGAATGAAAAATCACCTCCAAAAAACTGTACAATCCATTATAAACGATAACACTCCATGAATGAAATTTTGTACGGCAAAATGTTATCGGCAGCATCAAAAAAAGACTGAATCGGTCAATTGGCCCGAATTCAGTCTTTCATTTATGAGTTCATATGTAGTTCGGATGCAACAACCCGTCTGCTCTGTGATTATTCCGCGCCAACGGTCTTCAACCAGGCATCGGCAATCAGTCCATGACCCGCGGAAGACGGGTGAACGCCGTCCGGCGCCCAGTATGCAGGCTCAGCTGTGGCCGATGCTGCAGCGAACAGGCCATCAAGTGGCACCAGCAACGCTTCGTATTCACGGGCAAGCTCACGTACCACATGAATTTTAGGGTCCAGGTCCTCGCGCCAGCCCTTGCGGTCTTCCGGCACAGGCAGTACAAACGGCTCAACCAGCACCAGCTTCGCGTCAAGCGTCTTCTTCGTACGTTCAATCAAATCACGATAGGAAGCTTCAAACTTCTCCGCCGAGGTCGCATCCCCGGAATCATAGCGGCGCCAAGTGTCATTAATCCCGATATAAATAGAGACCCAGGTTGGCTTCAGTTCAAGACAATCCTTGTCCCAACGTCCCTGCAAATCTGCGGCACGGTGGCCGCTAATGCCCCGGTTAAGGAAGGTGAGATTCTTCTCTGGATAGAGATGTCCAAGCCGACTGGCGATCAATAAAGGATAGCCGTAGCCCAGCGATAAAGCGTCTTCATAAACACGCCCTGCGTCTGTAATACTGTCGCCCTGGAACAGGATGACGTCATTTTTCTGAAAAGCCATGAATATAATCCTCCTCTGACTGCATCTGTAGCGTAGCGTGACCACCCGTCCTTTCCTTACAGCCGATCACCTCTAACGAAATCTATTATAGCAGACCCTTGTCAAAAATGTCATACGCTTTCATAGTGAGTCTTATGATTTCATCATTGACGAACAATAAAAGGTGTGATACTTTAAGCAAGTAACTATTAGTAAGTTTATTATTTAATACTAGCTGTTGATTATTAACCACTACATATATCTTTGGAGGCGTTCAATATGAGTACATTTACAGATTTGGTTCAATCCCGCAGATCGGCTAACAATTTTGTGGAAGGCATCAAGATTCCCCAGCATGAACTGGAGGAAATGTTCTCTCTAGCCCGCCTAGCTCCATCTGCGTATAACCTGCAGCACACCCACTACAAAGTCGTTGCCAGCGAAAAGATAAAAGAACAGATTCGCGAGGCAGCCTACGGTCAGTACAAGACCCATACGGCATCTGCCGTCATCGTCGTGCTGGGTGATAAACATGCCTATCTCCAAGCTCCGGAAATCTATGGCGGTCTTAAGCTTCTCGGTGCGATGTCAGAAGATGAATATAATGAGCAAATCGAGTCCATTAACGGTGCGTATATTGGCAATGAGGCATTCCAACGTGACGAAGCCATCCGCAATGCTTCCCTATCTGCTATGCAGTTCATGTTGATTGCCAAAGACAAGGGCTGGGATACATGCCCGATGATCGGGTTCGATCCGGCCGCTGTAGCACAAGTCCTGAATCTGCCGGACAACCTCGTTCCGGTGATGCTCATTACCATCGGTAAGGACAACCAGCACAAGATCAGACCCCGCGGCTACCGTAAGCCGGTCAATGAGTTTGTTGAATTTTTTTGAGCCGATAGCTTGAGGTAACGGGATTAGCTTTAAGTAATTAAAAAAGACCCGCAGACAGAGAGACTCTTACAAAGTCCTCTGCTCTGTGGGTTTTATGGACTTCAGACGCTTCGTTACAGCTTAATCGCTTTCCAACAAGCTTCTAGCGTCTCCTTCTCCCTCTTTTCATCCAGATCATATTTTTGAATATAATAGCCCTTTAATACCGAAGCTACAATCCCATAGGTAATCTGATGACACAACGGGGCATCCATATCCCGGATCAGACCTTGTTTCTGCCCTTCGGACAAGATGGACATAATCTCCTGGATCTCACCTGTTTCATCCATATTACGCAATTCCGGTGGTATATACGGCGAAAAGGAATAGCTGTCGCTGAACAGAAATTCCTTACGGTATTTCATTCCAAAGCGTATTCGATTCCGATGAAGACTGGTAAAGCGCTCATACAGACTGGCATTGGAGTCATAGCCCTCCAGCAGACTATAGCCCATCTTATTTCTTGCTAATCTGTATACTTCGTGGACCAGCTCGTCCTTGGTTCGAAAATAATTAAATAGCGTGCCCGATCCTACCTTTGCCTTTTTCAAAATCTGGGCAATGGTAACCGACTGCAACCCCAGTTCGTCAATCAAATCGAGCGTGGCGTCGGTGATATCTTCTCTTTTCCCCAATTCCATACATCCTTTCCATTCCTCGCACAAACTCAATATTTAGATTCGCTTTGTTCGCACAAGTAGTCAAGCACTGGATTTCAACTTCAACTTTAAGGTTTATAAAAATAATAACAGCTTTAGCCCATTTATACTTTAATTATTCTGAATTAACTTAATTTGAACTGACGCCAGAAGGGTACACCCTATAACTGCAAGTGGAAACATTACCGAGGAAGGGCCAGCAGATATAAAAAGATGACTTCCGAAATATCGGAAGTCATCTTTTTGGCCTCACCTAAAGTTTGGCTGTATCAAATTACCCTTGCACTTTTCTAAAACGCCAGAGCAAGCTTTGGAAGTCTCCGTGAAGATCAGGCAGTGGCAATCCGGCATACATAAGCAGGTCCCCGCCATATACGCCGCCGCCTTCAACCCACTCATAATCCGCCTCAGGGTCAAGTCCCTTCAGACGCAGGTAGTGAAGCGGATCATTCGGCTCGGCAAGTACACGCGCATACACCACTACAGCTTCAGATTTATCCTCAGCAGCAATCATCCAGGCGGTCTCATTGCCTTCAAAAGGACTTAGCAGTCTGTACTGCTCACCGAACTGAACCAGGGAACGCAGCTCTTTATAGAGCGCTACTTGTTCCTTCACAGCAGCCTTCTCTTCTTCGGTAAATTGGGTCAGATCCAGCTCATACCCGAAGTTACCAGACATCGCGATATGCCCGCGCATTTCCAGAGAAGTAGAGCGGTGCACCTGATGGTTCGGAACCGCAGAGACGTGGCTGCCCATAGAACTAATCGGGTAGACGATGCTGGTTCCGTACTGGATTTTCAGTCTGCTGACGGCATCTGTATTGTCGCTTGTCCAGGTTTGCGGCATGTAATACAGCATCCCTGGGTCAAAACGTCCGCCACCACCGGAGCAGCTCTCGAACAGGATATTCGGGAATTCAGAAGTAATCCGCTCCAGCATGCCGTACAGACCCAGCATATAACGGTGCGCTGTCTCACGTTGTCTTTCCGGTGGCAGCAACGCAGAACCAATCTCGGTCATGTTGCGGTTCATATCCCATTTAACATAAGTGATCGGTGCACTACGCAGCACTTCCACGATCTGGTCGCCAATAGCCTGGCAAACATCCTCACGGGAGAAGTCCAGCACCAATTGGGTACGGCCCAGGGTACGGCGACGGTCCGGCACATGCAGACACCAGTCTGGATGCTCACGGTACAGTTCGCTGTCCGGGGAGATCATCTCCGGCTCGAACCAGAGGCCGAATTGCATGTCCAGCTTATTCACGCGTTCTGCCAGATCTCCGAGACCTTCCGGCAGCTTCTTCCGGTCAACGAACCAGTCGCCGAGCGAGCTGCGGTCATTATCACGGTGTCCAAACCAGCCGTCATCTAGTACGAACAACTCGATTCCCAGTTCAGCGCCAGCACGAGCGATATTCTCGATCTTCTCCGCATTGAAGTCAAAATAAGTTGCTTCCCAGTTGTTAACCAGCACCGGACGGGTGCGATCACGGTAAATCCCGCGGGCCAAGCGGGTACGATACAACTTATGGTAGGTTCTGGACATCGCTCCGATACCATCTGGGGAGAATACCAGTACCGCTTCCGGGGTCTGGAACGACTGTCCAGCTTCCAGCAACCAGTTGAAATCGAATGAATTAATCCCCATAGACAAGCGGGTCGTCTTGTAAGAGTCCACTTCTACCTGCGCGGAGAAGCTTCCACTATATACGAGGCTGACACCGTACACTTCACCGTGGTCTTCATCTGCGCCATGGGACAGCAGGGCTACGAATGGATTTTGGTTATGACTGCTTGATCCTCTGCGGCTCTCTACTGCCTGCATGCCAGAAGCAAGCGCTCTGCGCTCTATATACCGCTCACGTGTCCATGTGCCAGACAAATGCAGCAGTTCGTAATCCGAAGTACGGAAATCTACGCTCATACTATATCCACGCAGCAGGTTGAGAGAGGCTTGTCCTTCATTCACAAAACGAACAGAACGAGTAACCGCGTTCAATTCCTCAAATACGGTATAGGATAAAATAATGCGGAGCCCTGCAACAGCGTCTACCAATTCAAGCTCCAAGGTCTCGGCTTCATCTTCATGTTCTGTATACGTAGCCGGGAGTCCTTCCAGTGCCGGTTTCCCTTTGTAAATGCGGTGTTTATCATACAGAGCCTCAGAGGCAGTAGTTCCATTCTCAGCCTGAATCTGATAGGCCGGATTGCGGAAATCGCCTACACCGTATGATGGATATTCCTGAGCAAGCGTATCATAGGAAAGCGTCATATCGTCCGGAAACGGACTTGGTGAGAAAGAACAACGCTCTGTGCGTTTCAGAATGGATGACAACGCACCGGAACGAATCTTGCGGCCCCAATACACATGTGCCGGGATTCCGGTGTGGAGAAGTTGAATGACATAGCTGGTTTCTTTACTCTGTAGATGAAAAATACGTTCTTCTGCAAGATATTGAATTCCCATTATACCCTCCGTAGGTGTTACGCTAGTAATAAATCAACCTTCATTATATTATGAAATCGCTTCATTTACGATATAGTAATATTTCACTTGGCATATTGTAATATTGCAATGGCTGCACGTTCACGCCGCGCCGGATCAGGGCTTTTCAGTGCTTTTTTCAGGATATCAAGGGCTTCAGCTACTGTCTCTTCATCTACACAAACCCCTTTATTCAAGAGATTTCCGGACGTCTCAGTGTCCCTGATCCAAAGATCCAGACGCGCTGCGGCAATGGGTTCTTGGAACATTGAGACTATTGCCTCTTCAGCGAGCAGTGCTTTTACAACAGGATTCAAAGCCGCATATGGAATGCTCGTCAGCCACGTCACCCCGCGCCGGTGGCATCTGCCATCTCCCTCTATATCAAATCGTTCATCGTAAAAATAGTCGCCTAGATCGCCTAGATGTACCCAGTCTCCGTCCGCAACGAGTAGATAATCCCCATCTTGCATCGTATGGACAAATAGGTTGACGACCTCTGCATGCCCTACCAGCTCCTGCCCCTGAAATCCGTATGCCTGCTGTAGTCTTTCATCTAGCTCATCCCGGTCAATTCCCTCCAGGTCCCCAAGACCCGAATAACCGATGCATACATAATGATCTTCCAAAAAGGCCTTCAGCAACTCTACTTCTTCTGACTTCAGCTGGAATAAATTCATCCCTGTCGCTCCCCTCTTCGTTCTCCTTAATAGTATCCAGGGGCATTGTTACAGTTTAATGAAGATTAATTTGAATATCCCCAGGTAGTTATTAGAGCCATCCAAGACAGGCAGCTTGAAAATAGAGAACAAAATGTAGTTCTCCCGTTCTGTGACCGAGTTAAGCACAGGCTTGCCGATCATATTGGCGATTCCCGCTCCCAATTTGCCGCCGCTCTCTTCGCTTATATTTTTGATGGCATAATCCACAAAATCCTCTTTACCAGGATTCGTAGCGAGCAAAGCAACTAACAACACAATAAGGAATAAAAAAAATCTTCCCGCCCCGCCTCTTCTGGTGCTTCTTCCCGTGTAAGGCCGATCAAACTCGTTCATAGTCATCCCTCCTATCTGAACAATAGAGCATTTGGGACAATCTGTAAATCAAAACCAACTCCAATCTTCCACCAATCAAGAAGCTGCAGGCTACTCCTGCAGCTCTTGACGTAAAAAATGGTATAGCTTAGCGCTGGAGCGTATCAATGGATATTCTGCAGTCTTACACAGGAGTCCGCAGCTCATATCAATGTGGGCTCCTGCAAGTTGCCGGGACACCGTACCGGTCGGCACCGAATTGAGCATTACCGCCGGCACGAGGGCGATTCCAAGACCAGCTGCAACATAATCTTTAAGCGCTACCATGCTTCCGATGACCATTGTATCCAGTGGAGGGCCACCGGATTCCTGCAGAACACTCTCCAGCTTTTTGCGGTAAGGGCAATGGGCTGCGGTAATCAGAATACGGTGTTCCCGGAGGTCTTCCGGGGTAATGCGCGGACTAGTAGCCAAAGGATGTCCTTCCGGCAGAAGCAGCAAGAATCGCTCTGTGAACAGCGGCTCAAAATAAAGTCCGGTGCCCAGCTCCGGGGCAGAACACAACGCCCAATCCAGCTCTCCACGCAGCAGTCGCTCACTGAGCGCCAGTGTTCCGGCAATCTCCACCTCGATCTTCACCTTGGGGTGTCGGTTAAGGAACGTCTTCAGCAGACCCGGCAGCCGGTAGGTGGCCGTCGGGTCTGTAACACCCATCCGTATGCTCCCGGCATCGCCAGTATGCAGCTCCGCCAAGTCGCTTTCCAGCCGTTCTATATCCTTAAGAATCTGCCGTCCTTGTTCATGGAATAGCCGCCCCGCCTCGGTCAGCACAATCTGTTTGCCGCGTTCAAGCAACTGCACACCCAGCTCGGCCTCCAGCTTCTGTATTTGCATAGTGACTGTCGATTGGGCATAATTCAGCTCCTCGGCTGCACGGTTGAAGCTCCCGGCACTGACTATAGCTTGAAAGGTTTTGTATGCTTTAATATCCATCTGGCTCCCCCGCTATTCCACAGTAATGAATTCAAAAAAAATGAACGAACTATTCATATCATTCAATTATACATAATCTCAACGCAGTTATAAAATAATAGGTATCCACAACAATAACAAGGAGAGAACCCAACATGGAATTAAAACATAAAATAGCCATTGTAACCGGAGGCGGAACGGGTATCGGCAGGGCCACCTGTCTGGAACTGGCGCGACGCGGCGCAACGGTTGCCGTCAATTATAGCCGCTCCAAGGCTGAAGCCGAGGAGACTGTACTATTGATTACCAATCAGGGAGGTCAAGCTTATGCCATACAGGCCAACGTCGCGAGTGATCAGGAAGTACGGGGTATGGTAGCAGATGTCGTAGAGCGATTCGGGACCGTTGATCTTCTCGTCAATAACGCCGGGATCACTAGGCATATTCCATTTCCTGACCTGGAAGCCGCTACCGAGGAGGTATGGGATGAACTCTACGACACCAATGTCAAAAGCATGTTCTTCTGTGCCAGAGCCGTGTCCACTTATATGGTGCAAAACGGCCAGGGCGCCATCGTTAATCTCGGTAGCATTGCCGGTGAGACCGGCTTCGGGTCCTCTCTGCCCTATGCCGTATCTAAGGCGGCCGTACATGGGCTGACCAAGTCTCTGGCCCGGGCCCTCTCGCCTCATATTCGCGTCAACTGTGTCGTACCGGGAGCTGTCGCAACACGGTGGTGGAATGGGCGGGAAGACCAAATGCAGAAGTTAGCTCCCAACCTCCTCCTGCAGCGGATTGCGGAACCCGGAGATATCGCCATCTTGATCTGCGCTGCTCTGGAGCAGGAGGCGATGACCGGGCAGATCATCACCGTCGACAGCGGCCAAACCTTATAAAAATACAATCATCTAGCCCCCACTACTCCCTGTATGTTACATTCAAAGGTAAAGGGAGAGATGAAATGGGGATCAGTATATTGAAAATCATAGGAGGGCTCTGTCTTGCCCTCGTGTTGGCGCTTGGCTGTTTTCTAGTCTATGTTACGGTGACCGATTACAAGCCCGCCGAAGTTACACCGCTCACAGTCTTCAACAACAGTGGATCTGTGCTACAGCAAGGGCAGCCTTTACAGGTAACGACCTTTAATATCGGTTACGCCGGACTGGACGCGGGTCAGGATTTCTTTATGGACGGCGGCAGCATGGCCCGCTCCAGCAGCAAGGCCCAGACGGTGAATAATCTTGAACAGATCACGTCTTTTCTGAAGACTTCGACTTCGGATATCTACCTGCTGCAAGAAGTAGACGTGAAGTCTTCCAGAAGCTACAAGGTGAACGAGGTCTCCTATATTACCTCAGAAATGCCGGATTACAGCCATGTTTTTGCCTTGAATTATTTAACGCCGTGGGTTCCGCTTCCGGTCCTTCATCCGATGGGTTCTGTACAGAGCGGGTTGCTAACCTTGGCTAAGCCCAAAAGCAGCAGCCAACTCCGTTATGATCTGCCGGGCAAAGAAAGCTGGCCTTATCAGCTATTTGAGCTGGATCGTGCGTTCATTGAGAGCAGGTTCCCAGTGGACAACGGTAAAGAATTAGTAATACTCAATGTTCATCTGTCCGCTTATGACAAGGGTGGCCACATCCGTAAGCAACAGTTGGAATATCTTAGTGCTTATATCGAAAAAGAAAGCCAGCACGGCAATTATCTTATCATCGGCGGGGACTGGAATCATACCTTGCCCGGCACAGATTCAGAGCTGTTCGAGACCACTCAGGGATGGCCGGCTTGGCTTCAGCCTTTTCCAGCAGACTTCCTTCCGGAAGGTTTTCATTGGGCGGTTGATCACGCAACGCCTTCTGTCCGCACCCTTGATGTACCTTACAGCGAAGGTGTGAACTTCCGGGCCGTCATTGACGGTTTTCTCGTCTCGCCGAACGTAGAAGTCACAGTAGTCCAGGGTCAGGAGCTGAATTTTGCGAATAGTGACCATAACCCGGTGACCGCGCAGTTTGTGCTTAAGTAGGTATATGTATGACAAAAGGACCCTGACGGGTCCTTTTGTTTTTTTGCATTCCCGCGAAAAGGAAGATTCAGCGATCTCCCTTCGCAGAATTCAATTTCAATCTGTCTCATGCCATGCTCGTTAAACAGCCTATAGAATCGACCTTTAGCTTGCTCCTATTATCTTATTCCGTCTTGAACCTGGCGGACGACTTCGCCAGATCCTTGGTCAGCAGGTCAATGGTTTCCACCATTTCGGCAAGCTGCTGCACCATCGCGGACTGATCATGCATCGTCGCTGTCACTTCCTGGACAGAAGCAGAGACCTCTTCCCCGGAAGCAGACAGGTTCTGCGAGGATTCCAGCATTTCTTCTTTATCCTGCTGCATACGGGATACTTCATCCGCCATTCCAATGATCTGTGCATTGATATCTTGTACATTCTTATACACAGTACGGAAGGCCTCTCTGGTTTTGCCTACATATTCATCTTGCTGGGAGGTGATATCTTTAATTTCCTGTACACTTTGATGATTCTCTTCCACGAACGCCAGGTTTTGTCCGATAATTTCGTTAATTACGCTTGCTTGTCTAGTACTTTGTTCCGCGAGCTTGCGAATCTCGGCAGCCACTACCGCGAACCCTCTGCCGAACTCTCCGGCTCTGGCAGCCTCGATGGACGCATTCAAGGCAAGCAGATTGGTCTGTTTCGCGATATTATTGATGGCGCCAGTAATTTTACTGATGTTATTAGAGCTTTCCTGCAGCTTCAGGGTGATAGCTGAGATTTTTTGCACTTCCGTTCCATTCTTCTCGCTAATCTTCCCAAGTTCCTGTACGATCAGACCGCTGGTATGGAAGACTTCCACGATTTCATCCGCCCGCTCTTTAGCCGATTGGGCTTTTTCATTCATAGAGACAAATTTCTCGCCGAAGCCGACGAACTTGTCTACGATCAGTTCGGTATCATTGGCCTGCGATTCCATCGCCTTGGCAATTTCCGTCGAAGTAGACGTCGTCTCGGAGATGGATTGCGCCGCCTGTCTGGAGGCATTGTCCAGATCGTGGGTACTTTCATTCAATACATTTATCGAAATGTTCATATTGGAGATCAATTCCTTGTTCTGCCGTACCATTTCATTGAAACTATCCGCCAGTTCTCTGAATTCACTATCGTAGCGCCCCGTTGCCGTTACCGACAAGTCCCCGGAAGATAGCTGGCGGAACAGCTTACTAAGTTGGGAAACCGGTCTTGTGATCGAGCGGGAAATTAGAAGTCCGCAAACGATAGCCAGTATAATCGCAAGCGCCGTTACCACAATGAGCTGATTCAGCATCAATGCAATCGGTTTCTTGATATCTTTATAGGTGTCGACAACGGCTACGATCCAATCCGAATCCGGAATTTTGTTATAGCGCACATATTCATTATCCGCATCAACTACACCTGTTACGATATCGCCTTCGGGCTTGATCGCCAACAGATCCTCAACGCCTTCGATCTTGGTTCCGATCAGCGACTCGTCCTTGGAGTTATATAGTTCTATACCACTGCGGCTTACAATTTCAATCATGCCTTCCCCGTTGATTTGAATCTTGCCGAGTTTCTCCGTGAAGAAATCGGAGGCAACCGTGGATGCATAGACACCGATCACCTTCCCATCAGGCCCCTTAACCGGCTGGGAGAAGACAATCACGATCTGGCCCGAGCTCTTAGACTTGATCGCATCACTGATAAATGCCTGCCCTGTAATAGCCTGCTGGTAATATTCCCGCTCTGATAAGTTACTGCCAATCAATTCCTTGTTGTTCCCAGCGACCATAATTCCTTTGGCATCCAGCAGAATCATGGACTGGTTGCCCGTGGTCTCCTTCTGGATCTTGATCAATTTCTCATTAGCAGAAGTCAATAGTGTGTTCTTGTCAGAGAAAAACTCCGTGTCTGATAAGGTGCCCGATGCTCTGAGCTTAAGTAGATCACCTAAGAGACTGTCCGTCGATATCAGGTACGAAGCCTGCTTCTGCAATTGAGCAGCCGTCCACAGTCCTTCCCCGATACGATCGGCGCTTGCAATAATTTCATCCTTGCTTTTCTTCAGCAGTAAGTTTGATCCCAAACTGTACACAGCCATCGACAGTGCGAACATGGCGATGATGACCAACCCGGTGATCAGTGCAGGAAGTTTGATCCGAAGAGACATGTTTCTGATAGTAAAGACCCCTTTTTTTAACTGGTTCACTTTGGTTAAACTCCCTCTTCTTCAGATGTGCATACATTTTTATGCTATTTCTTTCATTTTTATCGGAAGAAATTGATCTTAATTTAAGAGGAGTTTTTATTTAATACACAAAATTAAAATAAACCCTGACGCCATGTAGGACATCAGGGTTTATGAGGGATACAAATAGTGTATTGAGAGCGTGCGCTTAGGCCTGGCGGCGTCTGAATAGTCCAATGACTGCCAGAATCAAGGCCAAAATAGAAGCAATTAAAGCAATATATCCGACTGGAGAAGTAGATGATTCCGTAGCCGAATCAGTATTCTCTCCCATATCCATGTCCATGCCGTGGGAATGGCCGCCTGCCGAAGCAGTACCGGAGATTTCTGTAATGGAATGCGGACTCTCGCTGCCTTCTTCACCGGACCATTGTACAAGGGAACCATCTGCATAATGCTGATAAGCATCCCAAGCTACTTTGCCAGCCTGATCCGGATTTTTGGCGGTAAACGTGAAGCGCTGGAACTGCCCGGACTGAATGCCGTCTCCTGTAGCGATCCAGCTCACTTTATTACCGTCAATGCTTACTTTCCAACCTGGAGTGGTCTCATATTGCTTAAATTCCACGCCTGCCGGCATACGAAGATCTATTTGCACAGTGGGTGAATCTTTCTCCACAGGTACCTTTAAGGTGTAAGTCTCCCATGCGCCTACGCCCGATTGGGATGGGGAAACAGTAACATGCGCGCTCGCTACAGCTGCGAAGAGCAGTACAAGTGCGACGGATGGTGCGATTAGAGTCATTAGTTTGCGATAAAGATTTTTCATAGTAGCCCCTCTTCTAAATCGTGTGATATTTATGATTTGTCTTTGGGAAATTGCAAGGATCGTGATGCCAGTCCCTGCTCTAATGCGTATCTGGTCAACTGGGTCCGGTTCTGGAGCTGAAGCTTTTGCAAAATATTCTTCAAGTGGTTCTTCACCGTATGCTCCGATATGCCCAGAATGACACCGATCTCCCTATTCGTGGAACCGGACGATACACAGTCTAGTATCTCCTTCTCCCGTGCGGTTAATGCCTCTCTCTCCTCTATCACAGAGGGAACAGCAAATTCCTTAAGGATCTGCACGGCCAGCTCCCGACTGAGCGGGACCTCTTCATGCATAATGGACTGCAAATATTGAATCCAAGTCGACGGCGCGAGATTTTTCAGCAAATATCCCTGTGCGCCCTGCTTCAAGGCTTCGAACAAATAGGAGATTTCATCCGAGACGGTGACGATCACGATTTTCACATAAGGATATCCCTGTTTAATTCGCCGGGTAGTCTCCAGCCCGTCCATCTCTGGCATCTGAATATCAATCAGAATGAGGTCAGGCATCCACTGCTCTGTAAAAGCTATGGCTTCCGCCCCGCTCGCCACCACCCCTATGACTTCAAAGCTATCATCCATGGATAAAATCTCACTCATCGCCTCACGCGCATGAGCATGGTCATCTACGATCAGAACCCGGAATCGCTTCATGCCGGAACGCCTCCTTTGGTAATCTCCACCACGGTTCCCCCGTCTCCTGAATCTACCCGCAGTCCCCAGCCCATGCCTTCCGCACGTTCCTTCATGATCTGGAGACCATAACTGCCGCTCACCTCAAACGGATTATGCCGGAACCCTTCGCCATCGTCGATCACCGTCACTCGCCAATGGTCCTTGTCGCCCTCGCCGGAGATCGACACCCTGGCTGCCCGCGTATGCTTGCGTACATTAATGATGGCTTCACGGATGCATGACAGCAGCTCGGCTTTCTCTTTGGCAGTGAACGCCTGATCCGGTAGCCTCCAATCCAAAGAGACGTCGATCATGACCTCGCCTGCAATTTGTTCCAACTGACCTTTGACAGATTGCTCCAGCGAGAATGGAACTTGGTCTGAGACCGGAATTTTGAGATTGGCTATCGCCTGACGGACGTAGCGGTCCACTTCATGTACCGTCTTCGTAATCTGACGCACACTGTCCTCGCTGACCTCACCATTCTTGCGGTTGTTTTCCAACCGATCGATTTTAACCGACAGCAGAAATAGCGATTGCGCCATTCCGTCGTGCAGCTCCTTGGCCAATCTTTCCCGCGCCTCCATGGCGTTCTTGACCGCACGTTCCTGTTCCAGCTCCCGTTGACTCCGCTCCATGATCGAGAACAACGGGACCAACAGCACAATGCTTAGCAGAAACACAAGCACCGGTGTCAAGTAATTTCCCATATCCATAGAGATGTAATCCATCAGAAATTGATGGCGGACAATCTCCCAGACCCCAACCATAATCGTCGGAAGCAGCAAGATCATCAGCTTGATTCGTTTATACGTGGCTGTCCCCTCCCAAAAACCTTAATATCTACCATATCACCGCAGGGATGTCGTCGGCATGACTCGAAAGGGCTATACGGTCCCTATAATTGTTACAATTTTAAGTATTTAAAATAAAGCAAAGTTAAACATCAGCTGTTGGCGCTGGGTGAGGCCGCTGCGGGTTCGGGGGGTTCTTACGATCGCTGTTAAAGCCCGATTACTGGATTGTAAAAGGAGTTAACGGTTGTAATCGGGCTTTAAAGGCGACCACTATCGTTTCTTCAGAATCCCCCCGACCCTCCGCTCTGTACGTGCATCTCAAAATGATATTAAATAGAGCCTTAATAATTGGGGCTTTTTATAAGTAGGCTATTTTCAAAAGGACTTATCTTCTATTCCGATTCATCCATTCTAAGGCGTAATCAACCATTTCTCTCTGCGGTATCAGATAACTCTTAGCTTCTCCTACTAGTCCCTCTTTTACCAAGTCACTGTTGGACTTGAAGTCATCAAAAATCTGACCGAAATCGTCAGATTCATTATTAATGTCATCATAAGTAGACCACTGTTCAACTCCATCCACTAACATTTTCACTCCCCAGACTTTCGGTCGAATAAAGGTATTCTTCTGTCTGTACTCCGCTAGATGTAATGAAGTATTCGTATCCGCTGGAACGCCAAGGAATAGAATATATCCCTCTAATTCATAGATCCTACCCAGGGGAGAGATCTCGCTTAACCCATAATCCAAACTATGACTGTCCGTTATGCGCTTAGCATTCTTCCCCCACGCAGCAAATGAAACATGAGGATGTGAACTTCGGAGCACTCCGTTTTGTTTTCTAAACGTTTCAGGAATGAATCCCATATATGAAGTTGGCGTAATATCAGGGTAATAGATAGGCATATTTTCTTTTATTATTTGTATTTCTTCTTCAGTCAAACCATCATTATACTCCATCGATTCACACAAATGTTCAGTTTGTGTCGGCATAACAATATTTCCATTCAGCCCTACTGCTTCTTCCAACGCTAATATAACAGTGACAGGTCCCCCTACAACTTTTCCTAAAGCTTTCAGGGAAGCATGGACGATCAATGTCATGCCCTCTTTAACACCGATTTGTTTTAGATCTTTAATGATTGAATTTTTCGTTTGCAAAGCATGGGAGGGTTGCATTTTTGGCTCCTTGAAAATGTATTTAAAAGTAAAGCGGGATTGTCTGATAATAGAATATGTTTATTGTATCATCTAATGGGAGGATGTTATGCGGGATACTATAGTTAAAACAAAAAACTCCTGCTGTGTAAGCAGGAGTTCCTGTAATAGATGATTCATAGAAGTATCTCATCGATGAGGAGAACGTGTAGAGTATAACTAGCCCTACTCAACAGATAATAAGACAGGTGTTATTCTCCTATTTTAACATTATCAAAAATATTTTTCCAAACAAAAGAACCGATTCACTGGATAATGTACGTATTACAACAAGTACCCTTAAACAATCTAGCCTGTTCTACCATAATATGACGTTTAAGTGGAGTCCTAATCTTCCCGAGTTGGCTTAATATAATCAATGATTCTTGAAGCAACAAAAGCCAGTACCACAATTTCAAAGGCTTTTGAAATAACTACATGAATCATGTATAGTAATTGAATTGAATTTTCATTTGTAATAATATTTCCATACTCTTCTATTGTCTTACTAACTGGTAGAGAATAGATAAGAGAAAAACTAAAATAAATGGATTCAAAAAGTGTGATATTTTCTGCCTTAGAAACAATTCCCCAAAATGAATAAATTAAAGCAAATACTAAATGAGGTATTGTAATAAAATAAACCAAATAAAAAAATAGTCTGAGTCTTTCTATTGTTGCATTATTAGTAGTCTCATAAAGTATCTTCCGTATGCCCTTAATTGCACTAGTTATCAAAATAAAGAATAAAACTAAACTTGCACTTGTAATTGTTAAATAGAACAAAATCCATCCCCAAACATCAAACTTATTATAAAACATTGGATAAATATTGTATGCAGTTACAGCAAACAATAATTGTAATAGAGGTGAGTAATATAAGAGTAATTTAATTGGCCCTCTTAAAAAAAACACTATAATAACTGGAAGAAATACTGCTAGTAAACTAAAAAGTAATGATAGTATGCTTTGCAAAATCATATCTTACCCCCATAATACTAAGTTTTCACATAACTTTTTTATGTATTCCTGACCCGTTAGTTTATTTGCCGATCTCTACTTTTCGCAATAATATCTGCAGCCAAGGAGTGAATACGACTAAGCAGGAGTATCCTATTATATGCCCTTCCTTTTCTACTATTTCTTCTAGTGTCAAAAATCTAAAGTGCAGAGACTTATGAAGTTCGTTGCTTTTCTTTTCGGTTATTTTTATTGTTCCCTAGAATCTAAATTGATTCTATCAAATTCAATGATCTATAGCTTAAAAGGCTTCCAGTTTGGGTTTCATAATAAAAAAGCACCTCAAGAACTTCCTGTAGAACTAAAACTTCAATATATTTATTTGTTTTTTTGCTTTGAGGTATTTTTAAAACTTTGATTTACTTAGTAATATATAAACGTCTTATTCCCTACAACTTGACCCTCTGGGAGTTTTCTTGAAATTTATTTTTTCTGTTTTCATAAACCGTCAAGCCCGCCGCGTGAGTATCATACTATACACGCAGGCTCGACTTCTTTGAAATCACCTTCGAATTCCAGCTCATTTACATCCCGCTTGTTATTCTTCCTTTTCAGTGTCACTTTCAAATTCCTTAGGATTATAGTTTCTTATTTCAATTCCTGCCTTTCGTAATTTTTCTAGATCTCTTTTCCAATATGAAAACCAATTTTCACCATTCCCAGACTTACTATAAGGATGTAAATGATAAATATTCTCTCCTATTCCGGCTAATAACACATCCTCAAACCTAGAAAGTTGTCCTTGACGCGTTCCCCAAATAACTCTACTAATTAAATCATCGTTTAATCCATTAATACAGTCATCTATTTGTTTGAAGTTAGTAAAACCCATCTTGATTAATATATTTGCCTCGTGTTTATAAGAGAAAGAATTAATACGACCGTCTGTCCCAAATTTCTTGTTAAGATACTCTTTTAGGGCATCTGGCGTAATTTCCACATCTTCTAAACGCCCTTCTTGAACATTTGTTCTAGATTGATATCTAAGTCTTTCATCCTCATCTTGAATTGATTGAAATTCACGGTCAGCTATTTCAATTAAACCTGCCAAATCCATAAACCTACGCTTTATGGTTCTAGGTATAGCAACATTAGATTTATATTGAATATCATGCTCAATTTCAGCCCATGCGTGTTGTAGGATAGTCCTAACTTGGATTTCAGCTAACAAACCATGAAAATTTTTGTATTCAGCAAGACTATTTCGAGTTGTATTAAGCTTTATTAGATAATGTATACTCTGATATCCTAATCTTTCATCCAACAATTCACTTTTATCACTTCGTTCAATAACTTCAAATTCACTATTTATCAACTCGTCAACAAGTTTAACTGTTTTTGGGAAGAAAGTGATAATTCTAACCCCGGCTAGATCAGTAATTTCTTTAAGAGGGTCTTTATATTTGGGCTTGCGAGGATCTTCATTAGAAGGCTTAAAAGCCTTTTTCCCAAAACTTTCAACCTCTTTGGATCTCGACTCAATTGAATGATAATACACATCATTAATTTCAAGACAATTTCTCAATATACTGTCTAACGCTATGCTAAATGCTTTGTAAAGTGGTTGAATCTTCATGTATTCGTATTCTGCCTTATGTCTATGCTCTTCAAAATTAAAACCAATTGTTTCTAAGCTTTCGTTATCCTCTAACATTTTCTGGTCTCCCTTACTTGTATATTTAATTACTTGACATAGTTTTCTTGGGGTTACGTATAACGCAATAGTTTGAATTTCGCCTGAAATCGTTAGTAGTTAAAAAAGCAGATATATTCGTCAACGGCTTGATGGATCTCTGTTTGTGACTTACCCTGGTAAAGATACAATTTTTCTGTCTTCAGATGTGAAAAGAAAGATTCAATACAGGTGTTATTCAAGCAGGTTGCTTGCGAGAATGGCTACCCTGACCCTATCGTGTGTTGTACGCCTCAGACGTGTATTGGAGGTCAGGGTCCGAATGGAGTACGGCTTCCAATACATCTCTTTTTCGTGCCCATTGCTCAATCGTATCCAGTGCTAGCTTTAACATCATTACGTTTATATACTCGCCAAGAACTCAATCTCATTCTTAAAGATATCCTGAACAACGGATAGGTAATAAAAGTGAGTACCATTCAAGGGATACGTGATATCCGTCATAAGCTTCTGCTGATTAGCTGTTGCATGCAACTGGTGCTTTAATCGGTTAGAATAAAACACGGAAGAAGCATAGTTGGAGCGATTCCTTTTCTTTCGAATGACGGACTGAATCGAGAGCTCTCTCATAAGCCGCCATACCTTCTTATGGTTAACAGAGATCGCCTGCCTCCCACAGGGGTGTTCGCATTCGGGGATATCCAAAATAGGAATGGACTAAGTGAATGGTCACCATATGCTCTTTATAATTTCTTGCTCCTATGCATGAGCTTCTGCCCGCTAGAAGTGTGTACCTCGCCACTTGTGGACTTTTGCTCGAGATAGACCTGTAATGGCTAATAACGGATAACGCCACGCAGGTCACGCAACTCTCTGATTACTGCGTACTTGTCTTGAAGTCTAAGATTCACTCGTTAGCAGATTTAAATACCGCTTTTTAGGTAGTCCACCTTTGCCTTAAAGCAATCCCGTTCTACTTCAATACTGGCAAACGCCGCACTAGGGCGTACTTTCATAGGGTTTGTTGAACCCTTGCGTATATCGAATGGCCCTACATTTTGAATTCCTCAGTATACGATTGAAGGACTTGCCCCTTTTTTGCCTTACAAAAATCCTCTCCAAGTTCACTCATTTCCTCACGTTAATACTTAATGTTTTATACGAGGGTCTAATTTGAAGGGAATAATTTATTATCAGGAGTTTTATAAAATTGAATGACGCAAACACGCCATCAATGACAGGTACGTGTAAATCAACAACTAGCTATTTATTCTCCTGCTTAGCTTTATCAAAAGCTTCTTCCGACCAAGGGAACCAGTTCACCGGGTTATGTACGTGTTGCAGCAGATACGGCGATTTTCCCTTGGCTAATCTATTGAGTACTTTTTGAGTTATCATGGGGAATCATCTCTTTTGGGTGGGATTATTGCTTAAGGTTTATTTATCCAAATTAATGGGGGAATTCACAGGGAATTACTCGTCACCACGAAGTACGAGGATACTGTTATAGAAAATATGCTAATATATACATATAAAATATACCAGAAAGGGTGTGTCGCCAAAACGAAATATTACTTCAGTTTATTCTCTTTGGTTTTAGCTGGTAAGCACTATTGATTTCTTTAAATTCCAGTTTATATAGAGGCACTTTCAACTCATGACTTATTTTAAACAAATTGTCGAAATGTATCGAGGTGCATTTTTCTCCAACATAAATTTCAAAAGGCCTCGCTTTAATAAAAGGCATTCCAATTGAAGTATTTCCTGCTGAACACCTGAACTCCATCTCATATTGCCAACTACTTTGTTTTATATTCTGAAGAAAAACAGTAGTATACACCATCATCAAATCATCTATCAAAATTCTTTTACTACCTTGACTCATTTGGCGGTGCTTCTGCTTCAAAATATAGTCAACAGTTTTCACCATAATATCAGTAATGTCGACTCTTTTGTCAGTATACTGAATAGGGAGTGTACTACTCTTTAAGTTTAGGTTATCAGCCTCATTCATATTGTAAGCAATACAGAAGCCCTTATGGTTATTAGCGTAATGCGCCCACATTGGCATTGAGTTAAATCCCGCTGCTGAAAGTGATGCCGCTCTAGAATTGAACATTATTTCATCACCTAGACGACCATCAAACGGACGCAATTCATCAAATTGCTTTAACTCATCATTTCTATAATAGAACGCTTTATTATCAAAGGGATCATTAAAATCACGACTGTCAGCAAGAAAGATCTTTTGTTCAGATAGTGTCTGCATCTTCAGATTATTTAGATTCTCATCATCGGTTAGACTCACATACTTATATAGAACATCACGAATATGTAATCTTGTTATTTGATATATCCAACGAAATACCTCATCTTTGTTTGAGCTACTATTCAATATTTCGATTGCTTTTATATAGTCCATTGGGTGTTCACGTCGATACTGCTCTATATCAGCCATATCACTATTCATTTTTACACCTCAATAAAATTAGTTTAAACCATTCCTACTACATCAGTTATGTTTAATATAGCCTACCCTAGGAAGACGCTTTACTTTACTAGGAGACAAGTCGTGATACAATCCGCAACGACTGCACCAAAACTTGGTTGACCCGAATGCCATGTACTCATTATCATCTTCAAAGTCTAGTAAAAGTCCCATCGCGGGGTTTTGTTTATAATCAAGATATTTTTTCATCCCTACATCATACGGTGTTTCGTTGTTAGCAAGTATCAACCAATCGTGCTCACAATTTCCACACGACTTGATGTTCCTGCTACACTGATACGGAATAGAAACGGGTTTCCGGTTTCCTACTTTGTAATATTCAAATTCATTGGTTTGTTGTGTCTGCCCTATTGTTATAACAAACATATCGCCACAAAGACAACTACGATACAAATTTGTGCCTTTCTGATAATCACTATTAATATACCATCCACTATGCGTTTTATCGGCATGCTGGGAGACACAATTATTACAGCAATGATTCTGTTGTTCACTAATGACTTTCACCTTGCAAAAAACACAAGTTAAACCTTCAATCATACGTGGGTAATCCAATTTAACATCATGTTGTCTCAATTGATGTGGATTAATCAGGAAGCAATCTTTACACAGCGTATAAACATCAGAAGGGGAAATAATTTTAATATGGCATCTATCACACCTTGTTTCAACACTTAGTCCAAAGAAGCGCCTAATCTTCATTACATTAGAAGTCTCCTTAATATCAACATAAATAAAAGCTGACATCTTTTCTGCTAAAAAAGTGCCACATTTATAATAAAAAATTTTAAACGTCATCTTAACCAGACAAGTGAAATAATAATGTTTCAATAATTGTTTCAAAGTCACACTAATTTCTGAAACCAGTTGCTCTAAAATCATCTCCAGAAATTTCAGACGAAATCATATCAATAAATTGATATAGGGATTTATTAATAAACTCTGAAAGCAACCAACCATGTTGACTAGCTATATGTGCATCTAATCGGTTGGGATCATATCTGGACAGTTCGCTCAGTCTATGCATAGCAGAAAAAGTAAGAATCAACGAATTTCTATTAACAACCCCAGTTGTAAGATTTCTCCTCTTATAATACCATAATTCATTAGTGCTATATATGTACACAAACTTTTTCCTCATTGCTCGATAATAACTTTTAAAGCCTTCAAGATTGACCCCATTATTTTTACTAAACCATGTAAAGGTTTCTCTGCTACGTAAATAATAGATATCCGTTTGTAGAAATCATCTCTATCGAAAGTATCTATATTTGTTAATGTTCGTGCGTTTGAATCTCCTTCCTCAAGTTGGAATTCAAGCCAACTTTCATTATTATTTTTATCAAAGACGAATCTTGGTTTAACAATGGGAATAAACAACTCAGGTTCACTATTAAATGTGAGTTTATATGCGCGATGAATAAACTCAAGATTATACAAAATGTTTTTCAATGTATGCGTTTCTGGAAAGGGTTTTGTATTTTTACGATTGATTAAATATTCTCTCACATTATTTTCGAACGCTTGGCGTTCAGCTGCGGAAACAAATTCTCTAGTTTTATTAGAGATGCCTCTAACAAGAACTTCAGCTTGATTAGATCCAAATATATTTACGTCTCTTGGAGTAAAGCTAACAGGTTCATTTAAGTATTCACATAAACCAGCAAGGACACCCTTTTTTTGTATACTGACGTACTCATTTTGCAACTTAATCTGACCAGCCTCGTGTTTTCCCGATACTCCATGTTGCAAATCGAAATTAATTCGTTTGTAGGTAAGTAATGCCTTTGTGGCATTCAAAAAACAATAGTATGTGGTTAATGGTTTAGCAACTAAATCTAGATTTGCAGTTGCTGTGTAAAAGTTTTTTGCTTGATTCCAATAGTTCGCAGCTTTATGGCAATGTTCTTCTTTGCCAGCACGCAAAAACAGCTCTATATAATGCCAATGAGAGTCAGTTAGTACCGTTTTTCTATCAAACTCGGGATAGACCACTGTTTTTCTTAGAATTAAATCTTTTCTATTATATTTTGAGCAAGGGCGCTCTATCAAAGGCTTGCTAGCCTCTTTCAAGTTGGAGACTTCATCTTTGAGTTTTTGTTGATTCTTTTCTAGTGAACTGATTTTTTTCGTTAATCTGGTTAAATTCTGTTCAGACAACCTGTATCGCCCCTTTATATAAAAACTTTAACTATATTTAGTTGTCGTTTTGCATGAGGTTTAGCTATATCCAATGCCTAACATTCAGTAAAAAGAGTGGGTAATTAGATCTATTAAAAATTATTTCCTATTACCATCACCTACACCAGAAATCATTTCCAATTACAACAAATTATAAAGCTCCTGCAAGCGACAGGAGCCTCAGCTCAATCTAGTTCTATATACCTTTCTCTCAAGCACTTTATCCGAATCCACCATACCGCCGACCTTGACACCAATCCTACCAGTTAACTGGCTGAACTTACCTTAACTCCATCTTTTCAAATCACGATACCGCCAATAATCGTGAGCAGTATCATTTTCTTTTGCTGGACTGAATCTTACCCTCATTTAATTACTTTAGGATTATACTAACAAATATAGCCCAAACTCTAGAAGCTTCGGGAAGTTTTGCTGTTCAGGCAAGTAAATGCGGTCATTAAGCACTACTTCCTAACCAACAACACACAAATCTCCACATGTGCCATCTGTCAATTTTGTCTTCAAGTAGCACCATCTATGTGCACTCCATTAAATAGGTTTGGGTAAATATCAAAAACATGCAAAATTTTGTTTATATTTTTTTTTGAAGTCACTGAAACTAAACCTGGTATATCTCTAAACTTAAAGAACTGATCATTTATACTACCAGAGTACTGATGTAGCAAGAACGCTAAAAAAAACTTTTCACCTGAAGATATAGATTGTGTCGCTCTTTTAAGATGCTCAAAATTCAAACCAACAACATCCATTTTTCTATCCATTGTACTTTTTCTTATTTCTATACAGTCTTCAAATTTTAATAAAGGAGTCTCAAATATCTCTTCCCACAAATCTTTTATAAGTTTGTACTTTGTATATTTTTGGTACTTAATTTTTAAAGACAGTTCCAAATCAGATAACACATTCATTAGGACGCCTATAAGGGTCTTCGCTTTCTCAAGCGAAAAACTATCGTTATTCCGACTTCCCGAACCTAAAATATATTCCCTTTTTGAAACTGTATTATCATGTGCAAGTTTGTTCCTATATTTAGATACCTCATCTATAATATTTTTATTAAATGACAGTTCAATCGATATAAGCTTTTGCATTTTTTGTAATAGCGCGACTGCGTCTCCTTTTGAAATAGATTTTATTTCAGCATCGATGATACTATAAAGGATGTAATTTGATGAATAGATATTATTCAGTATATCTGAATATTTGAGCTTTGGTTGCTTTTCATCTGATAACTTCTCTGGGAAGGCAGCGAGTATTCGCCTCAAAACCTCACAGATACTGCTTTCAAATAGGGCAAATGAGTAAACAAAAAAAGCCTCATAGTTTTGTTTATTCATTTGCCCGAACATATCTTTAATTTTCTCAAAGTTGACTCTAAGATCATTAATCAGTTCTTCACAAACAAAAACCCTCATGATGTTTTCACTTCCTTTTTCAAACTGCTATCTTTCTAATATTCATTCCTAAACTCTACCAAGTGAAATCACGTTCATAGATATCAAGAAAGTCTTAATAGGTATATCTAAATTACAGTATAATTTCTCTAGTAAAACGATACTTTTGCTGTTAACATCGGCAAAATCCCATTAAAACTCTCATAGCAATAAGTAATATTACTTCTCATGTGTTAAGTGTTTACTAATGGATTGCTGTTGCTTTCCATACTTCTTTCTCTTATTTGCGATAAGAATATCCAATCTATATACCCAGTCACTGCCTAAATGAGCATTAAAGAGAACATTAATATCTTCAAACGTCCATATTTGAATTCTCTTGTCGAAATTTCTGATGTTATCATTTACATAACCTGTACAGAATATCACTCCCCTGTTTACTTTATTTTCGAGGATAACATCTCGAAATGCTCTAACGGTCGTTAAATCCAGCTTGGTAGTTTTATACAGCTTGCATTCAACATATACTTGTTCTTCGCCATCTGTCCTTTCAATCTTTGCAATGACATCCTTGCCTCCATCACGAGTTGCGGTTGTCCATACCGTTTCATAGCCCATGCTCTCATATAAATTCTCAATTAACCATTCAAACTCTACAGACTTCAAATTAGTCAAATGCTCTAACGAATTTTCAAAATGAATGAACTTAGCCACTATTATTTGAATACTCTGGTCAACCCCATAAATTCTGTCATCTGGCAGGTTCGGCTGTGAATAGATATAGCTTTCAAGTGCCCTAATTGCTTTGTAAGGACTATGTGGCAATAATTCTAAAATCCACGTCAAACCTTCCCAGGCATCCTGTCCATTTTCAAGTCTTTTATATCTCTCACTATGGAACATATCTTTCGCAAAGTCCCTGTGAGCTTCGTTGTCTGAATCCTTCAAAAGCAAAAAAGTTTTGTAATCTGATACGTCAATTCCTCGAGTAATAGGGCATAGCAAACACCTTAATAATTCCTTAACATAGTCAGTCGACTTATTTTCAATTCCCTCAATAAGCTCCTCAACCCATTCATTATAAGGAATTCTTAAAGAAGGATATACTTGCTCCTTGCCACAAAGAACTAGATCTAACCATTCATCGAATGTATTGTAATTATCTGTATAATACATATATTTTAACTCCAATCATTAAACGATAACATACATCACTTATTCAGCCTCCGCAACTGCTACCTTCGCATCTACAGTCTCATGGTTTTTTGGTAACAAATTAAACGACTCTCTAAAAACATCAGTTACTATTAATCTCCACATAGGAGCTACTGAGTCCCACTCATTAGTCCAATTTGTGCTAATGTGAGCAAATGCTTTATAAGGCTTTTCACTAGATGGAGGAGTGTAGCCAAGTACATCCTCTATACAATTCGAAAGCATTATTCTCCTATTTTCATCACCCACAACTTCAAGAATCGGATCGTTAAATACTTCCGCCCGTTCCTTTCCTTCATCTTTATCATGAATAACGATTGGATTGATCCCCATAGCCCTTAAGTACTTTACAAGAGCTATTATCGTCGCTTTTCCCCTTGCCTTAACAATTTGCCAATTACATTCTATATCTTTCCTTACTACCTCAGGCATTCGACTTAGAGTTTCCCTAAGCACGATATCCTCGGTATCTCCCTCAACCACCAACACATGCTTAGAGAAAAATACTCTCGATATATGATCATCTAACTTCAACAGCATTTTAACGTATGTTTTATCGTCTTTTTGAAGCCTCAGGAACTCCTCACTGGCGTTAAACGCATTACATCTTAATCTCTCTATTTTAATCTGACGATTATCGCTTGTGTACTCGTCATTTTCTCTAGATAGAGAATTTAAAATCTGCAAAGGTTTTTTACTCAAATCGATCATATAAGGAGAATGAGTTGTGCAAACAATTTGATTGTTATGAGTTCCTGCCAACTCGTATATTGTATCCCTCATCTGCTTCGCGGCATTGGGATGCAAATATATTTCAGGTTCTTCGAAACCTATGATTAAAGGTCTATGCTCTTGTCCAGCGGTTTTTCTATTATTCCGCAAATTCCGATACCTTAGTAGGGCAAAAACAGCGGATCGAATCATTCCTGTGCCTTGTAAATTTACAGGTGTATTGATGTTACTGAACATGGAAATAGTAAACTGTGGTTTTATTACTTTATCCGCATCTGCAAGATTAGTAAGTGCTTTTAACCCGGTATTAGGGAAAACTTCTTTCATAACACCATTTAATTCCGTCATCATTTGCCCAAACTCACTCTGGGCATTAGTGGGATCAAGCTCCTCCGCAAGCTGATTCAAAAATAACTGGGCTTGTTTATAATTATTCGATGAGTCTCTTACATCATTAAATAGTTCAACTAGAGTGGAAACTAACGCGCCTGAATTACCTGAAAGTTCTTCTGCCTTATCCTGAGCAGGAATCAATAAGAACTTTGGAAGCTTAATTAACACGTTTGCAGGAATGCCTCCTGGATTTTTAAACCACTCTTCAACCTCTTCGTCATACTCGTACAACTCTTCAACTTCTTCAATAATAGTTTTAACTTTTGCAGTCAATTTCTTGTCACGATCTACTTCAGAGATTTTTGTTTCTATAGGAGTTAAATCAAGCCCCGCATCTATGTACTGGCCAACTGTGCTGCAATTTTCAAACTGTGTTTTTACTCTTTTCACCTGCTGACGTAATTCGACAGCACAATCTGTACCGGGAGTAAACGTCTTCCTATAAATCACTCTTAGTCCGCTCTCTCCATCGTCTTTGTTATACTGTAATACTCTTCCTTTAAAACCGATCCATTGCTTGGCCTCTTCCGGCACGTCCCTAAACTCAGCAGTTAATACTATCTTGTCTGATCCACGTCTAGTCAATTCTCCATCCATATAAGAGAAAAACTCTTCATCAGAAATTCTTTTCACATCATTCAAAAGTATGTTAAGCGCTGCAAGTACTGAGCTTTTGCCTACGTTATTTTCTCCAATGAGAAAAGTTGCGTCTGAGAATAGTACATTTGAATCTGTATGTCTCCTGAACCCCTCAATCTCCAATTTGTGCAACCGCATAGTTAGTTAGTTCCTCCTCTTCGCCTTTGTATATCTATAATTCTCCAATAAATTCCAAAATCCTCCTTAAGTAACAGGTACATGGAACTAAAATAGGATTTGCATAGCTTCGTGCTACACAATAGTTCCAGTAAGCACTGCGGAATGCAAAAATTAAAAGCCCAAGCGCCAACAGCGCCTGAGCTTCATCTGGTAGGTAAATTTGGCTCCAAATGCTAATCTCTCACCAACAACACACAGCTATCCACATGTGTAGATACGATGGAAAGGACTTCCAAAACTACTCGCTCTCACCTATAACAAACCGTCAACTCCACCCGATTCCCTTCCCGATCATACACAATTCGCTCCACCAGTTTCTTCAAAGCCCGATTCTTCTCTTCACTCGTCACTGAAGCGCTCCACAACTCCCTAAACTCACCTATCCGCTCATATATCTGCTCCACAGTCTGATATTGCCTTCATCTAATACTACCCTCCGCAAATCCTTCAATTCTCCCTCCAGCTTCTGTATCTGCCTTGATCGAACACCCTTTCGCTCTAAAAACACTTGCTTCGTTATCATATCTTCTTCATAAGATTCATGCAGTTTGTCCAACGCTCGCTTCTGCTTCTTCAATTCCTGCGCTTTGACCTCGATGATCACTTGAGTATCATTATACCGACTGCCATGCATTTCAATCTCCCGCAAAATGTTTGGATCAACATGGATAATCCGATCATACAGAGCATTGAAAAAATCAGCATCCATTACTTTGCCGCGCTGCTCACATTTGCTGCCGTCTTTGTATTGGTGATAGCACAATGCACTCCAGTGCTGTCCCTGCTTCTTATTCTCTCCCACCCGGAACCTCATCCGTGAACCGCATTTTTCACAATAAAGCAAGCCTGACAAAGGAAAAATGTTACGTCTTGAATTGGGATTCAACATGCGATTCTTAAGCAGCCGTTCCATAATCGCTTCATGTTCTTCCAGTGTTTTCAGCTTTTCATGTGTTCCCATGACTTTAATCCGCTCTTCTTCGGGTACAAGCGATGGTAAAATCGTGATGATATTGGATAACGCCCGTATTCATCATGCAAAGTTACTGTATCCGTTTCTGGAAGAAATGAACGGACGGCTCGAACTAATTTTTTGCCCCCTTACAGCCCGCAACTCAACCTTGTCGAAGGGCTTTGGAAATGGCTGAAATCCAATGCGATCAACAACGTATTTTATCATACCGTATTCGAAATTCGTAAGAACGTAGGACAGTTTATGAACGAAATTATGAAAAATCCCACTTCTATTATTGCCGTCTTTGTATTAGATTTTGATTCTCGATTCTCGATTTCTTTAGTTCAACTTATATAGAACTAAAATAACCGATATTGATTAACCAATCGGCATTCCTATATCATAAGGTGCCGATTAGATTATTTTAGGAAGTTAATGTCAGGGGATTTTGTTTCATACTCAAAATCTGACTCTAGTAGCTCGTCAGCCCTAGCTTTTATTTGCTTTATTTCGCTTGTAAAATATCTTCTTCGCGTATCGTGTACTTGTCGATTTGAATTTACCGAGTCCAATAAGGCTAGTATCTGTTCTTTGTCAAAGGCAGAAATAAACGGTTGGATACAATGGTCGAAGCTCCATTCAGCAGTATTAAAGTTGGTGCTATGCTTATAATGTTCTATCATCAAGTTATAGAACTCATATAAGTTGCCATTCTTTGTAGCAAGCTCACATAAAAATCTGATATCTACGTTTGTAAAATTTCTACCACTATTTATATGGAATTCCAATTCATCTTTTAGTTGCTCTGCAACCATTTTTTCTCTTTCTTCAATTGATGGTAGGTTATTCATTCCTCTCAATTAGTTTTAGATAACGTCTTTGTATTCACGAACCCTCACTGGCTTAAGGACGCCAGCCCGGGTCCGACGGACTTAGCCAGTGCAGGGTTTTGTCCGGCTGCTACCCCGCTTCCTCGAAATCCCTCTGCCGGACCGCGGACCGGATGGCCCTATACGTGAATATGGTGTTATGATGGATCGGCCATCTTCGAAATAACTATCAAATTCCCTCTTGCAATTCAATTCCCAACTTATCTAAATCCATAATTTCACTAGTTTCTAATTAACGAACGCATGATTGAGCTCAACACTAATACCCTATTATTACTGCCACCAAAGAGATCACCCACAGTAATGGAATTGCACTAATAAGAAAAATATTTAGTGATTTTATCTTTTCCTTTAATAGCCAAGACAAAATTGAACATATTACAATAGCAACAGGATACAAAGAAACTACAATCATGATCGATATACCCCATAATGAAATTCCATTATCAAATACCATAAAGGATAATCCCCAAATAAAAAACCAAGGAAGTAGAGTCAATAAGTAAAAGCCTTGAATGATAATTAAGTATAGTTTCATCGATTAATTCCTTTGTTATTATTTATTTTCTAGTCAAGCTTTTAAATTGCCGATCTTTCATATAACGTAATATTCACGAAATTCATAAATATAAGGAATACAATTGATTAAACGAGATCATCGTGTTTAAATAGCCTTTTTGAAGCATGTTTTTATTATACTATTAAATGGAAGAATATGACGAACTCTATTCCTATAGCCAAATAAAAAAACTCCCACCAAATTCCATGGCAGAAGCTTCTAAAAATTGATTCACGCAAACATCTCATCAATGACAGGTTCGTGTGGGTCAATAACTAGCTGTGCATAATAATAAGGCAGGAATGTAATCGCGAATGGCGAATTCAAACGCTATGTCGTGGTGTGTCACTTAGCTTGACAATCTACCATAAGTAAAATCAAAACAAAAACGACATTTATGTCGTTTTGAAGGCAACCTACGAAGGAGGACAGGGGATCGAACCCCTGCCAGTGATGCGCTCTCCCACGGACGGCCATTTAAACAGCCATTAGCAACACATTTAACAAATTTAGAAATTAATTGGTTAAATAATGAATGTAGGAAATTAAAAAATTGAATAATGGCTGAACATTGCTGAGATTGAACTTAGTGCACTGACGATTCAGTGTCTAGGCCACGGTTGATTCTTTATATTTCTTCATGTCTTCGTAATAAAAAAATGAGGTAGAAGGTAAAAGTATTTGAACCAATCAAGCTAATCATAATTACAAAAAATTTCCTCATTGTTTGATTCGAAATTCCCCCCTCGCTATTCCTTTAAATGATCTCCGATTCAAACCCACAAGCATTGGATAATTTCAACTAATTCCCATTATGAAACAATAACGCATATAAAGGAACTATTATCAGATAGATAACTGATATATTCACCCTATAATTTCAAGACAACCATGCAGCCTCTTTTTCCAGATGGATAGAAGGATTCGAACACATCAAACAGGCCGTTCCCTCCAGATGAATAGTCCGGCTGTTATTGAAGAAGCCGTCTAACTCCTGCATGTGAGGGAAGAACAAATTGAACAAGGAGAAAGAGGCAAAAAAGTCCCCTCAAAGTCAACGGAAGTGAAATGTCCTTCACCCCGCCCACTTGAGGGGAATATTTGAAAGCTCAGAAGAGTAGGCTTTCGGCAAGTTTGGAGATATTTAATTTATGTTGAATATATTTTTAATGCTCCAGCACCTGTACGATCTCCGTTTGTGCTCACCTTGATTTTATAATCCAGGCTTGGATTGTTAATGTTGAACCAGACCACTTGCCCCTGACTAACGTCCTCCCTCCAGACACGGCTACCGTCCGGGCTCTCAAGAATAATGTTCATGTTGGGCACGTAAGTCAAATAAACAACATGAACGTATAAATTAAAATGTGGGTAGGTGTTGAAATTTCCGATAGACACTGCCTGATTGCCATTGATCTCTCTAGGGATTGACACATGCTGGGTCGTATTTACAGCCTTTGCCCCTATCTGATCAGCAGCGGCCGATTCGGCCTCAGCAAGCTTTTCTGTAATTTGTTCTTGTGTCAAGTACGATACCGTCTCAACGCCATTCTCATCGTAAGACGTTAGCTTCCCGTCTGCCAGGGTGAGAACATTTACAGTGACGCCTTCCGGCCCTGTCCCGCTCCGTGCTTCCACATTCCCCGCAGCATAAGCGGAAGTCGTCAGCAGCATCGAGATTGTAAGCATTAGATAAAAGGCTTTTTTTAATTTCATTACCATTCCTCCCTTAAAATTAGTTTTTTATCAACTGTTGATTACGAAGGCAGCACCTTGAGATTTGTACGCCGAATACCACCCTAATATGCCTAAAAGAATAAAATCCCCTATTGTTGCATGGGACAAGTCAATTATGGACGCAGCAAACAGGCCGTTCCCTTTCATGGAACAGCCTGTCTGATCTCGTAAGGATGGCTTGCCATTCACTGCTTCAAGCCCTTCTATTCGTGCACAGATAGTGGCTCTTATCAGCAGTTCAATCCCCTGCTGCATGACTTTATCCATCTCGCCTCCGGATAGTTGTTCTTGCTGCACACATTGCTTCAAGTTTTCGGCTACGCTTTGCGCAATGGCCTCGTCAACCGCAGCTCGCCGCGCACCTGGCCTTCGATTCCTCTCAGCCTCGTTTTCTCATTTCAGCAGTATATGGATACGCCATCTGTTTCCCCTCCCACTTCACTTATACGGCCACACCACCGTATTCAGTATGCCCCAGCAGCTCTTCCTGCTGAAAACCAAGCAATCCACCGTCTGACATGCTTGATCATCTTAGGCCCTATTCCGGCCATGTTCATCTTCGACAGACGCTGTGCCCCTCGGGGCATCATCCACCGAATGCCTTCTCCAGCAGCTCTTTATTTGTCGTACCGCTTCATTCTTCCGCAACGTATTAAGGCCCAAAAAGGTAAAGAAAATCGTCACGCATGATCATAGGCCGCTGCTCCGTTCGCAATAATGAATACCGCGATGGCTTTGTCCAGATCTCCACTAAATAATGCGATGGTTGTTTTTTGTCTCTTCGGCACCCCTCCTCCTCTAATATAAAGGAACTGCGAATTAATCATTCTGCTGTTGCGACTTGGGATTATACAATGGATGCCCGTGTGTTCATTTTAAATCTGGGTTCTTTAAAATGCGATATGAATTGATCATATGAATTTGAGCTATCCACAACAGGAATAATTGGAACTATATAATCAAAAAAATTTGTGCGATCTTTTGAAAAAAAAATATCATCTCTAAATATAAAGCTTCTAGGCTTCACTCTTCTTTTAACCTTAAAGTTAGTTTGAGGAATTTTATGAGTTGGTATCTGATGAATAAGTTGATTCAATATTTTTCTTCTAAAACAGGTTCATTGACCTGAATTTCATCTTCAGTATCAGAAGATCTAAAACGTGCCAATGACCTGCCGAACCTTGCCGGAGGATTGCTTGTATTAATATATTGATCCCTTACCTCACGGATACTTTCCATTTGTTAAATATCTATCATAAAAAAAGTAAGCTAGCATTATTAGATTCTATAGTTCTTCTCCTTTTAACTTTTATTCATTGATATATTGGCTATTGAGAGAAGCTTATCAATGATGGCGCTTCCCCATTCTGAACGCTCGACTCTTTCGTTCAACGGCGATGTCTCCCCCTAGCCGTCGTCCATTTTGCATATCTTGGAGTGAGAAATTCTCATACCATTATTTATCCAGTTTTACCTTTGTTAAACGTAAGGAGAGCGCTTGATCTAATAAATCCCTGCGGATGACAACTAACCTCTTGGTTATACATTCATACATCATATAAAATCACTAGTCCTTGGAGTTGTTCGTTTACCCTATTCGTACAGAGGCCGCCGTGAAAACAGACGACTTTATTTATATCATAATCTATAAATTTCTTTAACTATCTTTCAGCAGTTGATAGGTCTGGTGTTGTCTGACTCGTAGGGGCCTTTAACTCACCATTAACTGTATGTAATGCATCTCTAGCAATAAGAATCTTATGTTTTTAAGTATAGACTTATATGACCCGATGTGTGTCCTGGTGTGAAGATTACTTGAATACCACCAAAATAGGGAAGCACGTCTCCTTCATTTAATATTTGGTCTACCTTCACTTTAGGAGGATTATCAAGCAAATGTTGCAATGGTTCAAATAAATCCAATTTTAAAGCGGTCTTTGCCCTTCACCTTTTCACTGATAGTCAGTCTATAATGTCGGTAGCTTGTTATCATACGTGTTCATCATGTTTTACTGAATCCCTCCAGCATTAAAATAATGTCGGCAAAAATATTCCACATGACCAGGAGCACTTAGAATTTTCCCATCTAACATGCAAATATCTACACCCGTTGTATCTGCCCTAATTGCTTTAATTCCTGCCTCACTAAAATCTAAGAGGACAACCGCCGTGCCATGTATTTAAAGATAAACATAAGATAAATCAACGACAAATTATTGGGTTTGGAAGGGGCTCTTTCATTCATGAATAGAATTCAACTATTTAAACCGGTATACCGAGTGGAAGAGTGTTTGGACGGGATAAGGGAGTGCCTCGAAAAAGGTTGGACGGGATTGGGACACAAAACGGTCGAGTTTGAAGAGCAGTGGAAAAAGTATACAGGATTACCGCAAGCTCACTATGTAAATTCGGCGACCTCCGGACTTCACTTGGCTATCAAAGTATTAAAAGAGAATTATGGTTGGAAAGACGGAGATGAAATCATTTCGACACCATTGACCTTTATTGCGACCAACCAAAGCATATTGTATGAACATCTAAATGTCGTTTTTGCAGATGTGGATCAGTATTTATGCCTAGATCCCGATGATGTGGAAAAGAAGATTACCGCCCGAACCCGAGCAGTTATGTTTGTAGGTTTAGGCGGGAACACTGGCCAATATAAAAGAATTGTAGAACTTTGTGCTAAATATAGGTTGAGCTTAATTCTTGACGCAGCCCATATGGCGGGCACTCAGCTTGACGGAGTTGTTCCTGGAAAAGAAGCGGATGCCGTGGTTTACTCCTTTCAAGCGGTAAAGAACCTGCCAACCGCAGATTCCGGCATGATTTGCTTGCGTGAACCCGAACATGATCTCTTATGCAGAAAGCTTTCATGGATGGGAATCGATAAAGATACTTACAGCAGATCTCAGGGGAACTATAAATGGGTGTACGAAGTCGGAGATGTGGGGTACAAGTATCACGGGAACTCGATTATGGCTGCAATAGGTCTGGTTCAACTCAAATATCTGGATGAAGACAATGCGTTCAGAAGAACAGTTTCCGACTGGTACGATGCCTGTTTTGAGCAAGCCAAGGACAAGGTGAGACCCATTCCGGTGGCAGAGGGCTGCCTTTCCTCAAGACACTTGTATGTTATTGAAGTGAATCACAGAGATGAACTGTTGGAACAATTGAATCGTGAGGGGATCTATCCGGGCGTCCATTACCGCGACAATACGGAATACAATATCTTTGCTTCGTCGGCCAACACTTGTCCAAATGCAGGAAGATTGAGTCATGCCATTATCTCTTTACCTTTGCATTTGGAAATGACCCAAAAAGATGTAGAAACTATCGCTTCCATCATTTTGAACTATTCATAATCCATCCGATATGCCTTTCCCGGGAAGACAACCATTATGACGATATATTTTTAATTGGACTAACGGAAACTATACTAGAAACGGCTGTCAGTGGGCAGCCGTTATTATTTGTATAACCGCTTGGAACAGGTTCTTTTTTCTCCTGAAGGATTTTCAAAGCATCCTTTCCTGTGCGCGTTTCTTCAATGGAGACTGAGGCAATCTTCCCTTTTAATATTCGACAGAATTCTTACTCCCCTCCCAAAAAAGCTAAATTCCCCCATGAAAAAAACCTAATTTCCCCAAAAATTAATAATTTTCTTCTAAATACTTCTATAGGCAAGTAGCCGCTCCTCTTCACCATCATTCAGTGCTTGCATTGCATCTGCACCCAATAAATCGCTTCTGGACAAAATCAGATTGAATTGGACAAACTTTCTAAGAAAGGCCAACTTATAATAACAGTAGAGAAAGGGAGAGAACTCAGATGGAACATGTAAGAATGATATCGGGAGTTTTGACAAACATTGAAGAACTGTTATATAGCCGGGAGTTAACGCCTGAGTCCTTGGCGAAGCAATATTATACCAATGTTGCTGATTTGCAAAAGGTGTTTCAAATATTAACCAACTTCACCATAGGTGAATATATCCGCAATAGAAGGTTGAGTAATGCCAGTATCATTTTACAAAAGAATGATGCCCCTATCCTTGATATCGCGCTTGAAATTGGCTACGAGACACACGAAGCTTTCTCAAAAGCCTTCAAAAGATTTCATGGTATTTCGCCTAAAGAGGCTCGTACTGAAACCTGTGCTGACAAAATCAAATATTTTGGCCCTCTACATATTAAATTCAGTGTGGAAAATAGCCCCCCATTAGTAGGGAAAATAGAGCAATGTCCGGCCATGTACTTCGTTGGCAAAATTATTGTTGTTCCTACGGATAGCTTGGAGTATCTACCCATTATCGAGCATACATGGAAGCAAGAGATGAGACGGGGAACACTATATGATCTATGCGACCAATATCACTCGGATGGGCTTACAGGTATTAGTCTTTCTGAAGACAAGGAAGCACTGCAATATGGGATAGGTATCCTTACACATCTTCCTCCTGAACAATTACACATGTACGAAGCGATAAAACTTGAAGCGAGGAGATGGGTGAAGTTCTCTGTAAATGGCATCGAAGATGAGGATTTCCGATTAGTTCGCAATCGGGTGCTAACAGAATGGCTGCCGATGTCGAACCACTCCATTTCCATGCTGCCTGAGATTGAGTATTATCCAAATATGGATGAGCAATCTCCGGAAATATGGTTTCCAATATTATGAGTACCAAAGAAAGGGATTTAATGTTATGGAGAAGATTAACGAAACAATCATCGTTGATTTGAATGATCATTATTTGGCGCAGGCAAAAAAACTAGTGGACCTTGTTTTTAGTTCCGAAGAAGAGGAAGAGAATCCTTCGCAAGAGCTGGAAGCGAGTCTTAGTCAAGAACTGCTGTATCAATATCGTGATGAGGTAGACAATCAGCTTCGTTCATTTCGATATTATGTAGCTGTTGATGGAGATCAGGTGAAGGGCATTATTGGGTTATACGAATTGGAGCATGATTATGAGATGAATGATTGGGTAGGGTGGTTCTGTGTGGATAACCGCTTTAGGGGGCAGCAGATAGGCAAAAGATTACTTTTGCACGCGATCAAGGAATCACGTATCCGAGGCAAGCAAAATCTATGCTTATATACGTCCACACATGAGAATGAACGGGAAGCACAAAAATTGTATGAGCAGAATCAATTTTATGTTACGCGTACAGTTCTTCAAGATGGATATGACCTGCTGTATAGGCAAAAACACCTGTAACATCACGATTTAAGGAGAATTTCAGATGATAGATTTGCAGAAAGTGAATAACAGCGGACGTCAAGTTGAACTGGATATCGCCAGAGGTATTGCTGTCATTGCGATGGTCTTAATTCACGTATTATTGGAATTTGGAAATACCTATGCAACTGATGAATCTATTTACGGCAAGATCGTCCAATTTTTCGGGGGTGTTCCCGCTGCCCCTGTGTTCATGTTCCTCCTGGGAGCAGGAGTCATCTATTCCAGAAAGAATACACCAGCGGTGCTTGCAAGACGAGGTCTTATACTACTCCTATTTGCTTATTTGCTAAACCTGCTTCGCTCTGTTATTCCCAGTATGATCAATGGCTTAAGTGCGGGTCAGACAGTCATGGAACAATTTCCATTGCTATATGGCGATCTATTATATGTGGACATATTGCAGTTTGCAGGACTTGCCATGCTTTATTTTGCTTTAGCGTTAAAATTGAAATTGACGATTCGCGGACATGTGATGAATCTACTATTTTTCATGCTCATCAATGATCTCGTTTCACCTTTCGCAGCTAGCTTGGACAATTTGTACATCTCGCCTATTGTGGCCTTATTGTTCGGGAACGAGCTTTCTTACTTTCCGTTCTTCGTATGGATTGTTTATCCAATCGGTGGATGTATATTTGCAACCTTTTTAATTCAAACTAAAAACAAGAAGAGGCTCTACCGTTCTCTGCTCAAAATCAGCTCCACCATACTGGTTGGATTTGCATTCTTAGCTATAGCATTTGGTTTTCCTACCGGTTATGAATCCGATGCTGATTATTATAACCATAATATGCTAGTCAGCGCCTTTTTTTCAGCCTTTATTGTGTTCTGGATTAGCTGTATTTACTTTGTCTCATCTTATTTAATAGGACAAAAATTTCAGTTTTTTAAAAGTGCTAGCGCTTTGACCACTCAGATTTACGTTATACATTTCTTATTAATTGGTATATATATGGTCTTTATTCATCGGAAGCTAGGACTTGAGATTATCGTACCACTGTCCATAGCTACTTACCTATTCTCTCATTGTACCTCTTATTTATATGTACGACTAAGACGCTACTTTGTTTAAACTAATACACTGTCCAGACTGTCAGCTCTAATAGAAAGGATAATAAGATGAGCAGGAAAAAACAGCTTAAAATAAAAAAGGTTGGCTTGGAGCATCTCAAGCAATACAATCAGCTGCTTAGATATGTATTTCAGGTAACCTTTCGGGATTTACATCAAATCGGGTGGGAAGAAGATGAAATTATTCGTGCCAAATCGCCTGTTTTGGAGCAGGCTGATGTACTCGGGTGGTTTGATGAAGACAAGTTGATCTCTCAGGTAGCCGTTTATCCTTTGCAAGTACGCATCTTTAATCAAACCTATGATATGGGCGGGTTAACTGGAGTTGGTACCTACCCGGAATATGCTAACCAAGGGCTCATGCATAAATTATTGTACCAGTCACTTGAAAATATGAAAAATCGGGGTCAGTCCATATCCTTCCTCTATCCCTATTCGATTCCTTATTATCGTAGAAAAGGCTGGGAGATTATTTCCGATAAGATCACCTATGAAATTAATGATTATCAGCTGCCCAAGAATAAGCAGGTTCCTGGCGAAATCGAACGGACTACTGTAGAAAGCGAGCAAGTGAAAAAAGCCTATGAACGCTTTGCGCTTCAAACCCACGGTGCTTTGCTGCGGAATGACTTGCTTTGGAATGAATATTGGCTGTGGGATTCAGATGATATCATGGCAGCGATTTATTACAACACAGATGAACAGCCGGACGGCTATGTGCTTTATCGGATCTCAGATGAGATTTTTCATATCAAGGATATGATTTTTATCAACGAAGAAGCTCGTAGTGGTCTGTGGAATTTCATTAGTGCACATTTCTCCATGATCTCTAAAGTAAAGGGCAACACCTATACCGATGAACCATTAGCATTTTTACTGGAGGATGCGGATATCAAAGAAACCATTTCTCCTTATTATATGGCTCGAATCGTAGACTTTAAGCCGTTCATCGCACAATATCCCTTTAAACCGGATACCATTGACCGAGAATGGACCTTTATGTTGGATGACCCTATGCTGTCATGGAATCAAGGTGTGTTCAAACTCAAGATCTCTGCAGAAGGTAACGGCGAAGTTGTCCGGGTATCAGAGAAATGCAGCGATAGAATTGACATCCAGACCATGGTGACTATGCTGTTAGGCTACAAACGTCCAAACTATCTACACAAAATCGGTCGCATATCCTGCACTTCGGAAATCGTAGATATGCTTGAAGATGCTATTGAGCAGCGGACGCCTTATTTCTCAGATTACTTTTAATTTTTTGATGATTAGCTGATATAATAAAAAACGCCTTATTAAGGCGTTTTTCAATAAATGCTCTCTTCAAAAACCTCTACCGTCGTCTCTCAACCAACTGCAGATTATAGCTCAAGCTCTCCAGCGTGACAGCAATTAATCCATTCATATAATGGTCATGCGGATGATCTAACACAATAATTTGTGGCATATGCTCATCAGGAATGACGCCGGAGCAGAGCTGGTAGATTTCCTTAATATGCTCTTCTTTCGCCAGTTCTCCAGTTAATGCTATCGTCTCAGGGTTAATAACCGCAATGAGCGACATAATTGTCGTTGCTGCCAAATTCGCAAATGTATCATGTTGGTGCAGCCTGGCAAATTGCTCTTGACGTGAGATCCCAAAGGGTAGAAAGGATACCTCCCCTGCAAACTGGGTTGTACCGCGATGAATATATCCATCAATCATCATGCCTGATCCGGGAAAGTTATTCCGCGGGAAGGTCACCACTACGATGGTTTTATCTTCTTCATAATCCTGCTTTTTATAAAAACCATAAACCGTCAGGTTCATATCATTGTCAACGGTAACTTCAATCTCATACTTCTCTTTTAAAAGTGACTCTAAAGGTACATTAATTAACTCTGAAATGTCACAAACGTTAATGACCCCTTGATGAACAAGACCTGGAATCCCAATCCCAAGGGCCTTGATCTCAGGATGCTTGGTGATCAGTGATTCGATTACATGCTCAATAACAGTAATGTCAGCCAGCTCCACGGCATGAAAACCAGCATCGATCTGCTCACCCGATAAATTCGCTACCCTATAAGTTAAAGAGTGCTGATCCCCTTCAGCATTAATATATATGCAGGCGATGTAGGCAAAATTGGCATTATATACGAAGCGCTTCGCCGGCCTTCCCCCGTTCGGCTGCTCCATTTCAGTTTCAATCACTTCACCTGTTTCGAGAAATTCATTCAGAATATTGCCGCAGGTAGCAACACTTAAGCCTGTTGCGCTTGCAATCATAGACTTTGTGCCTTGCTTCATCATTTTTAAAGCCTGCTTGATCAGTTCCTGGTTAATTTTTTTAACGCGAATCGAATTGTTCGTGATCTGACTGATTGTATACACCTCTTTCATAGTTATTATCTTAAAAATCTAGCTTTTGGATACTTCTTTTGTTCGTCTTATATAGACAGGCTAAATATCCAGTATTGAGCTTGTCTACTTGCTTGTATGAGAAAATCTAGGTATCATGATAACAAAACCTTTTCACTAAATTACTTTCAATAACATTTTTAATAATAAAATATAATAATTCCCTTATCAAATGTCAAGCATCAGTCAGGGATTCCAGACTACTGGTTCTTACTAAATTATAACCATAGATTCGTCTTGGAGGTTGAGGAATAATTATGAACGAAAAAGAGAAAGCAATCAAAGGGTTGTTATATGATAACAACAATGATCCCTTACTTATTAGAGAAAGAACATATGCTAAGGATCTCTGTCACGACTACAACCAATTACGTCCCTCTAGTATCAATGAACGTAAAGCAGTCATTAAACAATTGGTCGGAAAAGCCAGCCAGAACTTCCATATTGAACAACCGTTCTGGTGCGATTACGGATATAACATCGAGTTGGGTGATAACTTCTACGCTAATCATAATTGCGTGATCTTAGATTGCGCCAAAGTAACGTTTGGAGATAACGTATTTATTGCACCAAACTGCGGCTTTTACACCGCCGGTCATCCGCTGGATGCCGAGCAACGTAACCAAGGCTTGGAATACGCCTACCCGATTACTGTCGGCAACAATGTGTGGTTTGGTGGTAATGTAGTGGTTTTGCCAGGAGTGACCATCGGCGATAATAGCGTTATCGGAGCAGGCAGTGTGATCAACCGCGATATCCCATCAGGGGTGATTGCTGCTGGGAATCCATGCAAAGTGATTAGAGCTATCACTGAAGAAGATAAGACGAAATATTGGAAAAGCCAAAACCTGTAAACCCTACCTGCTAGCACATGCTAGCGCTCCAAAATAGAAATATAAAAAAGCTCCCCTCAGCTAAAGGTTATATTAATTAAACCTGCCTGCTGTTAGGGGAGCTTATCATTTTAGACACATAAAAAAACTCCCGCCAACCATCATTTCGATTTATAAAGGAGAGGTATAACGCCCGTACTGAATGTCCAATTCCTTGAACGTCGCTGCATGCTGATCCAGGAAAAAAGTATTAACCCCTTCCGCACCCCACCAGTTGATCCCGAGTAGGACACCGTCCGCTTTTTGGGCGGCAAACAGTACCGAGAACATCTCAGGAGTCACCTCTCCGCCATCATCCACCCGCCATACGGAGTAGTCGTCATCCTGAGCGACCGCGGGATAGTCCATAAAAGCAAGGGACTCCCCTTCCTTCAGCACAAGACTGAACAGCATATCCTTATCCTGCCGCACAAACTGAACAACATATAACTCACGGTCCGGAGACAGATCGGCAATCTTTCCGATGCTTTGAATCTCCCGTTTTCTGACCGCGGCAATCGCCTTCTGCACGTCTTCACCAACTACTGGAGGGTGCGCCAAATCTTCATTGGCTGGCTTAACGTCCAGCAGAGACTTGGCATTGAAATCCGCCTCCGTGGTCAAATAATAGGTGGCATCGGGGAAGGCACTTTCTTCTTCAACGGTGAACAGGTACCCTGGCAAATGCGCAAAGTTATGCGCCATCTCCCGTCCAGTCCCGTCCTCACTGCCGGGCTGCCATTTCACGAAATTCACAGTCAGCACCTGTCCGTTGTTGCCGATAGCCCGATCTAGCAGTGATAGTGCCTTATCCTGTCCCTCTTCCTGTGCGGTGACCAGAATCTGCTTACCCTCCGCATCGGCAAACCCGAAATTCTCGGACAACTTCCCAGTGTCCAGAACCTCTGCGGCTTCGGCGTTCTCCGCAGTCGGGGAAGCCTCTGCCACAGGCTCCGGCGAAGCTGTCTCTACAGCGGCTGGACCGGCTGGACTGGAAGACGCTTGCTGAGCAGCGTTCCCACCGCTCTGCGTGTTTCCTGTATGGTTCACAACAGAGCATCCCGCCAGAATTATAGTCAGCACAGCAGTAACAGTCATCCCCGCATATTTCTTCATTCCTGTACCTCCGCCGTTAGTTGGATTAGAAAATCCCCATGCTCAGGTAACGCTCACCGGTATCTGGAGCAATACACAGCACCCGCTTGCCAGGGCCAAGTCGCCGGGCCTCCCGCAGAGCAGTCCATACCGCTGCGCCACCAGACGGTCCGATTAGAATGCCCTCCTGTGCCGCCAGTGATCTTACGATATCCAGGGCATCTTCATCCGCTACCTGCACAATTTCATCGTACACCTCAGTGTTGAGAATCGCAGGAACAAAGCCGGGGCTGGTACCTACCAGCTTATGCGGCCCCGGGATTCCGCCCGACAGTACTGGTGAACCTTGTGGCTCCACCACAAGAATACGGATGTCCGGCAGCTCCCGGCGCAGCACTTCCCCAGTGCCGGTGATCGTTCCACCTGTACCTGAAGTAGCCACGAACACATCCAGTCGCCCTTCCATCTGCTCCAGAATTTCCGGCGCTGTCGTGATCCGGTGAATATCGGGATTAGCCTTATTCTCAAATTGCTGTGGAATGAAGCTGTTCTCTATACTTCGGCCAAGCTCTAACGCTTTGGCAATAGCACCCGGCATACGCTCCGCTGCGGGAGTCAGCACAACATCAGCACCATAGGCTTTTAGAATATTAATACGTTCCTTGGTCATGTTGTCTGGCATAATCAGAATGGCCTTATAGCCCTTCGCGGCTGCGTTCATGGCGAGCCCAATGCCTGTATTTCCGCTGGTCGGCTCAATAATGGTTCCGCCAGGCTTCAGCAGCCCTTCTTGTTCTGCTTGCAGAATCAGGTTGTACGCGGCCCGGTCCTTGACACTTCCGCTGGGATTGTACATCTCCAGCTTGACATAAACTTCCGCATCCCCGGGACTGGTAAGACGGTTCAGACGCACAACCGGCGTATCCCCGATCAGCTCGGTGATATTATTAACTATTTTTGGGGACATGGTATAGCCTCCTCATTCCATTTCTTTTCCTTAACATGCCTATTCCTTCATTGTAACTGGTGAGCAAGGCTGCTGTCGAATCCAAAAGCACCTGCGACAAGCCCTCACGACAAAAAGCCGCTCCCCTGTAAAAGCGGGAGACGGCTTGTTGCAACCAGCTACTGAAACAGTTAAGTCATGATGTTTTACGGATTCACATTAATAGTGAATGTCGAGGTATTGTTCTTGATTGGTGTTACTGTGTTCGTAATCTTCAGATTGTTGAAGGTGACGGAACCGACTGCCGGACCTTGACCCGGCTCAGCGGATTCATTGACCCAGATGCCGACGCCGGATTTAGCGTCAAACGCGTCACCGCTCTTTTGCGCGCCGGAAATCGTGATGTTATTGAAGATAGTGTCTTTTACCGGGAACTGCGGTGTATTACCGACATAGTTCGTCTGGAACATAATGCCGTGGTACGTTGGATCAATGATATCCACATCGCTGACGCGGATTCCCTGGAACACCTTGGAGGCCGAGAATACCCAGATGGCTGGGAAGGTCTGGGAGCCCCAGAAATGTCCGCCCGCCCGCTCAATCGTAATGTTCTCGAAATTCGTGGTTGGGGAAGCCCCGAAACCATTCATCGGATATCCAAAGTCAAGCGAACTGATCGTAACTCCGGAGTAAACCAGCGTATCGGCGATGTAGATGTTGCGGAAGGTATTAGCATAACCGCCGTATACCGCGAGCCCTGCTGCACGCCAGGTCAGGAGTGAAGTCAGATTCTCATAAACATTGTCTCTCATGTCAGATCCGCCTGCATCGATGGCCGAGAACAAGGCAAAGCTGTCATCCCCGGTCGCGCGTGCTTCAATATTGGAGACCAGGTTGTTCGTGCTGCCGTTTGTCATATTGATACCGTCGGCAAAAGTGTTGCGGATACGGGAATTCTTGATAACCATGTAGTCCGTGTTAGCACCCCAGTACATGCAGACCTGATGCTCGGTCCAGATGTTGTCGATGGTGATGTTGGCCACATTGGCGAAATCAAAGACTTTACCCGGACCGTCGATACGGGAAGTATAGTTACCGAAGTAAGCGAAATTGGCAAAAGTGGAGCCGTTCGCCGTATCGGTAGCTCTAAATCCGATATCTGTATTGCTCTGATTGGCTGGGGCCACGAAACGTGTATACCATGGTCCTGCGCCAATGATTTTTACAGGCTTGCCGTACACTTGGAACTTGTTAGAAGTCTCATACGAACCGGCAGGCAGGTAGACACCGACGAGGTTGCCGGTAGTATCCATACGGAATTTGTCCAGTGCGTTCTGCACGTCTTGATGAGTAAATCCAGTAGGCACTACATATTTGGCTGGGTCAGGATTTGGAATCGGTGACACTTGCTCTAAGTTGATAAAGTCGATAGCATATTGCGACGTATTAGCAGCATCCTTTTGCAGGCGAATCTTGCTTCCCGCCGGGATGGTGCTGTCGAACATAATATTGGCTTCGTCATAGATATGACGCGGTGAACCTGCGCTTGGCGTGTTGCCCGGGTTAGTCTCTGAGCCGTACAACCAGGCATACTTGGAAGTAAGGTTGATCGCCTTCGTGAAGACACCGTTTACATAAATATTAAGTGTAGCATCTGTTCCGCCACCACTCGGGGAATCCGGAATGGAGAAACGGGTCACCAGCGTATTCGTGCTGGCTCTGGTGGTGAATTCCACGTAGCTGCCTGTGGTATTCAAGGTTACCGCTCTGCGGCCGGAAGCTTCACCGGCAAGGTCGCCAATGTTACGGTTCGGTGCAAGCTTGACGGCACCGCCGCCAACGACAGCATCCTCAGCTTCGTACATATCGTAAGGCATATTGGCCCCTCGTCCTACGAAGAGAGATTGATTCTGAATGTTGTTTCCTTGTTTTACAGGAAGCTCATTGGCATCGACAGCAATCTCGCTCTTGATGTTGTACTTGCCGTTACCGGCTGTCCAAGAACCAAGACTGATTGGTGCTGTCGTTTGTCCGCTGGCAATCACGCCAGTGTAAGAACCGCTCAGGGTCTTCACTACTGCATTGGTTGTGGCATCTGTAATCGTCAGGGTAACAGCATGGGCCCCTGCGGCGGAAGCCGCTGTGCCCTGGTTCTTGATTGCGATCGTGAAGTTTACCGTGCTGCCTGGCGATGGATTGCTCGGCGACCAGCTGACGGAGTCCGCGATCAGGTCGGAGCTGGATACTGCTGCAACCGTCAACTGGGACGGATTGGTGTAGTTGTTGTTGGATTTGTCCAACTCAATAATGCTGTTGTTCTCATCCACCTTGGCAGTTACTGTATAAGCTGCAGCATCCTTGGCTCCAATGTTCACAGAGACATTCGTGGAAGCTCCTGCAGCAATGGCTCCAACCGGAGCAGTGCCGACAAGCGTCGTACCCAGGTAGAAGTTAACACTGGTGGCTCCAGAAGCAGCCGTACCGATATTCTTCACAGTGGCATTAAGTGTGATAGCAGTGGTCTCTATCGGAGCTGCCGGTGTCCAGGATATCCCTGTGATCGTCAAGTCCGGGTTAGGAGCTGGCGTACCGAAGATTTGGAATTCGGCAATTTGCCCAGCGCTGGAGCCAGAGTTTGTCGTAATTCTGAGCTGCACTTCGCTGGCTGTAGCATTAACCGGTATGGTCACTGAATTGCCAGTAGCCGGATTAAAAGTATAGACGGTTGCCGGTACAAGACTGGAGAACGTAGTTCCGTTCTGGTCCCGTCCGAGCACCTGAATCGTTTGTGTGCGTGTAGACCAGGACGAAGACGGGTTCAGCTTCAGTACAACGGAGCTAAGATTGGCATTCGCACCCAAATTCACACTGAGTGTATTCGGATAACTTCCGCCTGCACCTTCCCAGTAAGTATTTACATTTCCGTCATTAGCATTGGTGGCTACGAAAGTAAATACTGAAGAAGAAGCGGTGACCGGTTTGTTCAGCGCCAGGTTGGACCCTGGTCCGGTCGTCGGTGTTGGTGTTACGGTCGGCGACGGCGTTGGTGCCACGGTCGGCGATGGTGTTGGCGCTACGGTCGGCGACGGTGTTGGTGCCACGGTCGGCGACGGTGTTGGCGCTACGGTCGGCGATGGTGTTGGTGCTACGGTCGGCGACGGTGTTGGTGCTACGGTCGGCGACGGTGTTGGTGCTACGGTCGGCGACGGTGTTGGCGCTACTGTTGGTGACGGTGTTGGCGCTACTGTTGCCGTCGGCGCCACGCCCGGTGTGAGATTAAGGTTGTCCAGATTTACATTACCAGTGTCCCCGGCATCGTACTTGTACGCAATCGTGTTAGTTCCGGCATTCAAGGCCAGTGTCTCTACTTTGGTGGACCAAGTGTCCCAGTTTGCCAGATTCAGCAGAGAAGTCTGCTTCACCTTCGTTCCGTTGACGTACACGCTGATTGTCTTGGTACCGCCGCTGGCATTGGCATAACGCAGCGCTGCGTCATAACTGCCGGCTGTAGGTACGTTCACTGTGAAGGTAGTTGAGGCACCTTGTGTCAGGTATCCATCCACAAATCCCGATCCAGTGTAACCCGTGTGATCGGTGTTCACCTTCGCACCACCGGACAGCGCAGCCGCTTCGGCTTCATACGCTCCAGAAGGTGTTGCAGTCGTACCGTAGACTTCAAACTCAGAGATTTGAGCGGCCGCCCATCCTGTATTAGCAGTAATATTCAGTCGGACGTATCTCACACTTGTCGCTGTAAAATTGATGGTTACCGTATTGCCATTGGATGGATTAAAAGCATAACTGCTAGAAGATGCCAGATTGTTGTAACTGGAATCGTTGCTACTTCCCTCTACAGACAGTGTCTGATTTCTTGCGCCCCAATTGGACGGCAGCTTCAGCACGACCTGGTTGACATTGCTGGCTTCACCCAGATCCACTTTAAGCCACTGTGGAAAAGCATTGCTGCTACTCTCCCAATACGTTCCCTGGTTGCTATCATTGGCATTGGAAGCCACATATACATCACCAACAGAGCTAGCTGTAATCGTCTTACCCTGGGCCAAATTTCCGGCTGCTGAACTCACAGATGGGAAAAAGGCTAACTGGCCCACAAACAATGCAGCAATCAGGCAGTACATCAGGACGGACCTTCCCGTTGAAGCTTTGCGACCTGTTATCATTAACAGCCAACCTCCATATTTTTTATGGTGAAGCTTGAAACCTTTTGGACTGCACACATCTTTCGAAAACAAACACTTCTTGGATACCAAGTCTCGAAATCTTGCAAACTCCCACTTCGTATACGCTTTCAAAACCAGCCTTTAGCCATCTACCGCCTCCTCCAGGATACTGAAATCGTAGAGAAACCTTGTGAAGCAGCATACTATTACTAGTAGAAAGCCCATAGTGATCCCCTTAGGCGCAGAAAGCAGTCGCTTCGCATAAAAAAGAACGATCCCCTTGCTTGCGTAAATATGCATAACTGCAACTCAACACGCAATATAAGAAGATCGAATCTCGGAGGATGACTATTAACTAACTAATAATGGTAATAATATAAGATATAGTAATCTTCCAGTCGATGGCAATTTCTATGATTTGTATGTGGTATCTTACGATTTCGATAAAATATGCCAATAGTCTTACTTCAAAAGACTGATCCCTACCTATAGAAAAAGCAAAAAGACCGCTTCTTCCGGCCGCAGCCTGTTAAAGCGATCTTTGATAGCAACTTGTGCCACTCTATTCGTACAAACTGCCGCTCGCCAGTTCAGCCAGCTTCCCTTCATCCAGGATGCTTAGGCGGCCATGCTTGCGTTCGATGATGCCCTGTTCAATAAATTTACGAACAATCCGGTTCAGATGCCGGTAGCTGGTACCCAGCAGTTCTGCTGTTTCTGTCAACGTGGAGGTGCGAATCTCATCTATGTATCGTATCCCCTCACCGTCCGTGAACAGTGATAACAGATAGCTCGCAAACCGGTTCTCTACCGGATACAAGAGGTTCAGCGCAGAAGTCTGTCCCAGCGTGTAGAGCTTGTGGCTCAGTTCTCCGTATAGAAAACGTAGTAGCACCGCATTATGCTCCATTTCCTTCAGCAGCCGTCTCCGGCTGGCAAGCAGGATCAGGCTGTCTCCCACCGATTCTACTTGGTTCTTCACAGGATATTCCCGCAGCAGTTCTACATCTCCGATAATCGACATTGGCCGCGCGAAACGTACCAGCATTGACTTCCCGTTAGGCAGCAGCGTGTGAATCTTAAGGTTACCTTGTACCAGAATGAACAGATATTCCAGCTTGTCTCCAACCGAGCAGACCGCCTCACCATCCCCGTACAATCGCAGCTCCATAGACTCGATCATCGGATTGCCAAAAATTTCGTCAAGACCGTTTTTTTCCGCCAGATGGCGAACAGCCTCCCGGTCATATATCATTTGCATTCGCCATATCCCTCCGATGCTTCAGTGTAATGTAGAATGCCCCGTAAAAAAAGGACTTATGTCCTTTTTGGCTATTTATTTCGTCTCTGCCTGAAAATACTCTCTCAGTTCATGTTCTGCCCTGTATCGTGATACATTAAAAGACTGCCATTTGTCAGCCGTCTGGCTGACCTCCCATTCCCTGCGTAAATCATTATCAAGTATACCATTCTGACTACGGCTGAAATCAATCAGAGTCGGAATCGCTTGTGGCGATAATGTAAACAAATAATCGGCATCCAGTTGTCCACTGGTGACATACCGTTCAATATTCTTGTTCGCGACAATTACGTCCAAGCAGATATAGTTCATCACGACGTATGACACCAGCCCCAGCACGATATAACATTTTGCCAGAGAAATCTTCTTGCTTCCAATCCGCAGTGCTGCCAGACCAAGCAGCAGGCCCAGGAAAATCATAAAAGCATGCACCAGAAAACGCGTGTAGGTATATCCGTATGCTTCCTCATATAACGTCAGCCGGGTAAAGGCGGAATACAGCATGACGCCGGAACAGGCTACCAAGATGTATAGCAGGACGCGAGTGATTCTTCGCAGCATACCCTGTCCTTCACCTGAAGGCAGAAGGCATAACATAAGCAGTATGAAATTGATTCCTGTCACCATCACCAGCTCGAAAAAACCGCTCCGTGCATAATCAGCATACGTGCTGCCCGTTGGCAGAATTCCCTCCCACGCACCGAACAGATAGGAGAACTGCACGAACACAAACAGCACATAGACCGTATTAATCGAAATTAGAATCGTCGCCATGATCACAGGATCTATTCTGAAGACTGGCAGTTCCGGTGTCTCCATATTTAGCTGCTGTAGCGCAGGATTCTGGGCATTCCAACTGTAATCCTTGGGATCTACAAAGCCCCAGACCAAGCCGAAAAAACCAAGTCCGAACAATAGTACCCACAACACCCGTACAACACCCTCGCCCAGAGACAAGTTGCCCAAAATATTGGGAAGCTCCTGCATCAGATGAAGGAAGACTCCGTCGGCAGAGGAGAGCAGCGAGACCACAACCAGCAGGATCGGACATGAAATGGTCAAACCAATCAACACCTTAATCAGAACCTGCTTACGCTCATCCTTCATTTTGCCACCCTGCTTGCTGCGCAACTGGGCAAAGGCTGTACCCCAATGCCGAAAACTCTGCGGGAAAAAATGTTCCAGCATTTTGCCGATCAGCTTTCCCTCGCTCCACGAGAGTCTGTCTGCTCCCAGCATATACGTCATATGTAAAAGAATCAGAACCGGAAGGACCAGCAAATTAAGTCCGAAAAATAGCATATCCTGGAACAAAACAAACGTTAGCGAGAGTAAGCCGATAGAAGCTAACCATAGGTAGCTGAACCATGAGAACGGACGTCTTTGCTCTCGGGCGCAGTACAGCATAAAGACGTAAAACAAGGTCACAAATATCGGATAAGATATACCGGGTTGCGCACCATAGAACAAATACTGGTGAATAACAGCCAGCAGAAATGCTGCACCCAATACGATAAGAGGGCGGACCCGCCTTACTTCGTTTTCAGACATGGTAAATACCTCCAGTTTATGACTTTCTAATCCTTATTTTAAATGTTAAAATAAGAAGATAAATAGAAAAAACGAAATTATTATTTCCTATTTTCCAAGGAGGACCCTCTTTCGTGAAGCTGCATAGCCAATATTTGAAGCTCCATTCCCGCTACGGAAGCGCCGCCGAAGTAGCTGTCACCCTGGACGAGCTGGCACAGACCTTGGGCTGCACACACCGTAACGCCCTGCATGTCGTGAATAAAATGGTCCAGCAAAGCTGGATCGTCTGGACATCCAGCCGCGGCCGGGGGCGGCGCTCTACGCTGCGTTTTCTGCTGCCTTCCGAGGAGATCGCCCTGCAATCGATGAAGCAGGCGATCAGCCGCAAGGATATCCTTAGCTCCATCGAGGGTATTCGGGACCATGCCCGATCCTCGTCGCTTCAGGACACCCTTCAGGGCTGGCTGCTAGCCTATTTCGGCCATCATTCCGAGATCCGCAGCGACAAGCAGATTGATACTTTGCGGCTGCCGATCACACAACAACTGCATACCTTTGATCCGCTTTATATGAATTTGTTGGCAGAGTCTTTTGTGTCGAGCCATGTATTTGATGGTCTGCTGCGCCAGAGCGGAGAACAGAATGTGATCAGTCCGGGGCTCGCTCATGCGTGGGAGGCCGATCAGAGCCGGACAACTTGGACTTTTTTTCTGCGTAAAGAAGTCCTGTTCCATCATGGCAAGGTGCTGGCTGCCGAAGATGTCGTCTATTCCTTTGAGCGGCTGATGCAAACATCTCAGCGAACGCTCTATAGCTATATTTTCAAGGAAATTCAGGCGGTTACGGCTCTTAGCCCAACTACTGTTCAGATACAGCTCAAGCAACCCAATGAGCTCTTCCTACCCTTCCTGTGCACCAGCCGGGCGGCGATTGTGCCACGGGACTCGGAAGGTGCGCGTGGTGCAGATCTCGGGCGTCAGCCTGCCGGGACAGGACCGTTCAAGGTCACAGAGATGCATGAGCATCTATGTGTGCTGGAAGTGTTTCCGTATTATTTTCAGGGACGAGCCCACCTGGATCGTGTAGAAATTATCTATGTGCCGTGGGAGATGGATGCATCTTCTGCCGATTCCGGTGCCGCGTTCCATGTGATCCAGAACCCATCCGCCCCCGAGTCTTCGAGCTGGAGCCGAATGCACTCGGAGTCCTCCACGCGCAAATTCGTGACCTGCAATACGCATAAAAAAGGACCGCTGAGCGATCCATTGGTCCGAGGTCATCTGATCTCCTGTCTGCATGGGCAAGGGGCTGCAACTGACAATATCCCGCAAGGGTCTATCCCCCGCGCGGGCCCATTGCAGATTGCCACCATCCCCCAATATAGGGGTGATGCCGAAGATATTGCGGTCAAACTGACTGCCGCCGGCTATTCCTGCCGGGTCGTCACCGTCTCCCCGGAGGAATTCAAAGGGTCGATCCGTCTGGAATCAGACCTCATTGTCTTCTCCCTCTTCCGTGATCAGGATGAGCAGCTGCGGCTGTTCGACCTTTACCAGACCTTGTCACGGCACCTGGAGGCGCACACGCGGGGCGACATCGAAGGCATGCTCCACAGAATCTCCCGTGAGCCCGATCCGCGTGTCAGAGCCGAGATCTTTCAGCGGATTGAGAAACGTCTGACGGACGAGCATCACCTGCATATTTTATATGAAAAATCGACCCAAACCGCCTACCTTCCTTCGGTTCGCGGCGTCACCTTCAACAGCCAAGGCTGGGTCGATCTGCGTCATATCTGGTTTCCTCCGGAAGACTTGAAAGCCCGGTAACTCCACAGTTACCGGGCTTCTTCAACGGTTAATTATAGCGGTCTATTCTCTGCCAGGCAGACTAAATACCAACCCTTTTTCTATTAGGTTAGCCGACACCGGCGCCTTGCCGATCTCCCTAGCCCATACGGATAGCTGTCCCATATGATGAATCTCGTGAGCAATCACATGCCGGAGCACCTCACCCCAAGCTAGGGAGCGCACCCGCCCATCCGGCAGCAGATCATCAAACATTTTCCGTTCCAGCTCTTCCCGCCAACCTAATACGAATCCCTCTACATCATGCCGGAAACGTGCATCTAGCGCCCTCACCTGTGCCAGGCTTTGATACAAATTGAAATCCTCCAGAAAATCCGGCTTGCCCTGAATGGACTGAATCCAGCTCCACTCGACATCAGCAACATGGAATAGCGTCTTCAGAATGCTCCCTACACCACCTGTCCGTACTTTGAGAAGATCCTCCTCCGGCACATCCTCACACCAGCGGTACCACTGCTCGCGAACCATCCAGTTATAACGAAAAAAAGTCTCCAAATAGAACGCCTCCATGATAATCATATCCTGAGTATAATATGGCGGGAGCTCTCGTAGTATGGAAAAGATAGCTTTAAAAAATTGATCCCGCGTAGGTTCTCCTTATTCTCTCCTCGTCTCTTACCGCACAAGGCTCCCATGTAGCCACTCTGGTTAGCCCTAGCTTAAATGCTTCCTGTAACCCTCTACCTTCTCATCGCGGAAGCCCAGCGTTTCATAGAATATATGTGCTTCCTTCCGCTGTTCGCCTGAGACCAGAATCATGTAATAGCAGTCCCGCTCACGGGCTATTTCCTCCATCCGCACCATCAGTTTCTTGCCAACGCCTTGCCGGCGGGCACGCGATGAGACCACAACATTCTCAATGACCATAAAGGACCGACAATCCCCCACCAGGTCGTAGCACAGAATCCCCATTACTGAACCTACCAGCTCACCATCTATAAAAGCCCCCAGCAGAATGTACCGGTTATCATCCTTCACCAGCTTAAAAACTTCCTCCAGCTTACTCCGCTCTGCCGCTCTCTCCACCAGTTCATGATACAGATCGTTTAACGCGTCCAGATCGTCCGTTTCAATTTCTTTAAGAATAACCATGATTGTCCTCCGTCGATTTATTTTTTGGGAACCTGCAGCTCAAATTGCTCCTTCTGTCCATCCCATTCAACCGAAACTTGAATTACGGCGTCCTCTTGCTCGATAGAACCGTTACTTACAGACCTTGATTTCAAATCACTAAAGTGAACCGGACCTTCAATAGTGCTACTACCTTCTCCGGTAGTCCCTTTGTAGCTGTACTTCAACTCTTTTATATCACCGAGATCGGTTTGCTTGCCCTTGTACTTGAGCTGGAAGGTACGCTCATTCGAAGAGCTGTACTCCGGTCTCACGCCTTTCCTGTCGGTCAATGTCGTTGATGCTTTCTGCACATACTCCGCCGCCCACTGCTCCCCCTCACCTTTAAACGTATAATTATACTTATAAGTCTTCGAGTTACAGGATACAAGAAGCAGCAACATTATTGCACTCACCAGCAAAACACGAAGTGCCTTCGTCATCATCCAGACCTCCTGTCCTTTGATTAAGGCAACCTGTCAGACGGTCTCAAGATCGCCAAGTGATTAGTATAATTTTACAACAAAAAGAACTTTACCTTCCAGTTCTATCGTCCGCAGGAGTAAACTTAGAAAATACTATTATTTTCCTCACGAAAGGATCGATAAGATGTCTGACTTTGAATTCCCATCCTTGCAAACTGCCAGATTGACCTTAAGATTGCTAACACTTGAAGACAGCCAGGAGGTATATAAACATTTTGCGGATGAGGACGTCACGAGGTTCATGGATATTTCGCCCTGCAAGAGCGTCGAAGAAGCTGAAGAAATCATCCAATTTGGCATAGATCACCCGGGGTGCCGCTGGGGAATATTTGAGACGATCACTGGCACGCTTATTGGCACTTGCGGTTATCATTGTTGGGTAACCCAGAGCAACGGCGAAGCCAAAGCAGAAGTCGGATATGACCTGTCAAAAGCATACTGGGGTCACGGATTTATGACAGAAGTCATGCCCCCCGTGATTTCATTTGGTTTTGAAAAAATGGGGCTAACGATGATTGAAGCCACAGTGGAACCCCAGAACGAGCGATCTATCCAACTGCTGAACCGGTTAGGCTTTGTACGACATCAAGAACTCGTAGATCAACTCGTTTACTTCCATCTGAACTCGCCATTGCGTGAAAGCTCTCCTGCCAGCTTATAAGCTCTGTATGCATAGCAAAGAAGGACAGCCAAACCAGCTGCCCTTCGCATCATTCAAGCCCTTAGCGCTACTCTTCCTTCGCTTCTGCAGAGAAGTCCGGGGGAATCCGTCGTGCTGTATCCGTTGCAATCGCCGCCTTAATCACAGCTGAACGAACATGCTCTACCACCTTGTCATTAAAAATACTTGGAATGATATAATGCTCATTCAATTCGTCCGGTTGCACCACGGAAGCAATAGCCTTCGCTGCAGCCAGCTTCATATCCAGATTAACCGACCTGGCCCGGCAATCCAAAGCCCCACGGAAAATACCAGGGAAGCACAGCACATTATTGATCTGGTTCGGGTAGTCACTTCGTCCAGTAGCAAGCACCCTTACATGCGGTTCAGCCAGATCCGGTTCAATCTCCGGCGTAGGGTTCGCCATTGCGAAAACGATGTTATCATCAGCCATGTTTTTGAGCAGATCGACACTCAAAATCCCGGCACCAGCCACCCCGATGAACACATCTGCGCCCCGGATCGCTTCCGGCAAGCCGCCGGTAATCCCTTCTGGATTCGTATGCTGAGCCAGCCTGTTCCACTCTGCGTTGCTGTATTCTATTTTAGCCGAGAGAATGCCTTCCCGGTCTACCGCATAAATATTTCGGGCCCCCGCTGCCAGAAGCAGATTACAGATGGAAACACCTGCCGCACCAATACCGACCACAACAATGCGTGCAGTTCCAATATCCTTGTCCACAACTTTGAGCGCATTCAGCAGACCTGCAAGAGCTACAACAGCCGTGCCATGCTGGTCATCATGAAAAACAGGAATGTCCAGCTCTTCCTCCAACCTTCGCTCAATATCAAAACAGCGCGGCGAACTGATATCCTCCAGATTGATCCCGCCAAATCCGGGAGCAACCGCTTTCACAATTTTCACAATTTCATCCGGGTCTTTTGTATTCAGACACAAGGGGAATGCATCAATGTCTGCCAGCTGCTTGAACAGCATAGCCTTACCTTCCATCACTGGCATCGCCGCTTCAGGTCCGATATCTCCGAGACCTAACACCGCGGTTCCGTCAGTTACAACAGCTACTGTATTTCTTTTCATCGTCAGGGAATACGCTTTGTTAGGATCTTCATGAATGGCCATGCTGACACGGGCTACGCCCGGTGTATACACCTGCGACAGGTCTTCCCGGTTCTTGATCGGCATCTTCGGAGTAACCTCAATCTTACCACCCAGATGAGCCAAGAAAGTCCGGTCAGATACGTTGATTACTTTGATACCCGGCATGTCCGATAACACACCGACAATCTCGCCGTTCGCCGCATCCGGCACATTCACCGTAATATCACGGGTCGTCACATCCTTGCCCGCACGTATGACGTCAATCGCTACAATGTCACCGCCCACCTCAGCAATTCTGGATGCTACATCACCAAAAGACGCAACCGATTTCCGTATTTCCAGCCGGATAATCATTGTTGTCGCTATCGACATACATTCTGCCCCCTTGTCTCAAAGTCTGCTTCCGCTGTACAACACTCATATTATAGGAGATAGATTCCCATTACAATAGATGGAAATTCACACACCCTGCCCACCGGATGATCATTGTCAGGATAACCAAAAGAAACGACATTAAGACATAATATAACCCCCTCCAAGCGACAAATGCATCGAAAGTCTCAAGTTAACCCTGAGTATTGGAGTAACTGGAATAGTTCCTGTTATTTTCCTTAAATTCTCTTCTTATCAAAGATTAACTGGAAAAACTCCTGTTAATCTCCTTAATAATAGAGCATTAAGGGATAAACGAGGTTAATAACGGGAGAAATTCCATTTATTTATGACAAATAAGGTGAAACGAAATAATTAACGGTATATTTTCCCGATATCCAATTCCCTTCTAAGCTCGAACGTCAGCTCAGGTGATTGTTTCGCCGAAGTGTGAACTAGCGGTCGCTGATCTTAAGAATGATCGCGTATGAATGAGTTACATGTGTTACATAAGTTACACCCTTGTGCACCAAAGATTTCGCCCACCCAAGACGTTTAATTTTTTAAAGTTCACACTATACAACTGAGCAGTGCATAACAACACGAATATGGGTAGCACAAGGATAATCCTAACGTTCTAACGGTAATCTTTGCTATAATTTGAGCAGTCGTAGAGCCTACATAACATACATACACCAGGAGGAATACCATTGACGCTCCCCGCTTCTGAACTGCCTGCATATCTTGAGAAATATATTTCCTTTCTAATCATAGAGAAGAATCTGTCTTCCAAATCAATCAAAGCCTATACTTCTGACCTCAACATGCTGCACTTCTGGCTCATAGAGAACGCTGTAGAAGGCATCACTAGCGAAAGTCTTCACCTCTATTTTCATAGCTTCAACAGTTCAGGTACACTCAAAGACTCGACTATAAAACGCAAATACATATCAATTAAGGCCTTTTTTATATTTTTAGTCCAAAAAGAGTGGCTAGATCAATCCCCTCTTCAGAATTTCGGAAAAAAATTCAAAATGGCCAAACGAATCCCGAAAACACTGGCGGTAGAGGAAATCGAACGATTGCTTCACTCCCCACAATTGGACCGTGAGACATTAAAGACTCCTTTTCGCACACGTTTATCCATCCGTAATGATGCGATAATCGACCTTTTATTTTCAACAGGAATGCGTATTGGAGAGCTGACTCAAATTCATTTGCAGGATATTGATCTCAAGAATAGAGTGGTGGTCATTTTCGGAAAGGGACGCAAAGAGAGGTTATTGTATTTGTCCAGTACAGAGCTTATTGAGAAACTGAATGAATGGCTGAGCGTTCGGGAGCTTTTCCGCCCCCAAGTCGATACCCTGTTCGTGAACAAATACGGCCAAGCGTTATCTATTTATGGCGTTGAAGATATTTTTACGAAATACAGGCAGCTCGCTAATATTAATGAAAAAGCCACACCGCACTATCTGCGCCATTCTTTCGCAACACAGCTGCTTGAAAACGGGGCCGATCTACGCGCTGTCCAAGAAATCCTGGGCCACTCCAGCGTAAGCACCACAGAAATCTACACAGAAGTATCTGTCAAAAGAAAACGGGACGTCCTCTCCCAGTTCAATCCCCGGAACCGGATTGTTACCTCCAAATAACTACGAATTATTTGGGGGTAAGGATAGTGAGTGAGATTGAAAGACTTATTGCAGATGCAAAATTAAAAGCAAATACTATTAAAGAAAATTATAAAATTGCTCTTTTAACAAATACACGTTCCAAAACTCGAACCATTAACAATGAGGTTATTAGCTACTCGCCTAATAATGAATTTTTTTCAGATGAAGAATACAACGAAGTCCTGGAAGGTATACAATCTGCTGATTATTATGTGGAACCGTTTTTTAACGAAATCGAATTCATTATGGATGCTCTTGTAAATGCTAATGAAAAAAATGATAAGTGGGTTTATAATTTATCCCGCAATGGAAACTTCACAGGAAAAAAATCATTAGTTCCTTCTTTCTGTGATTTATTGTCTATCCCTTATACAGGTTCCAATGCTTTTGTTATTTCTTTTAGCAGAGCAAAGTATATATACACAAAATATATAGAGAAACACAATATCTCAGTACCTCGAAGTTGGGTGTACAGCGCTAGCAATGGCTGGCTCCATCAATCAAAACCACCTTTTGGTACCAAAATCATAATTAAACCAATGCATGAGTCAGCAAGTATTGGCCTTTCCAACTCATCGATCAGCATTTATGATACAAACACAGAAAAACAATTCGATGAACAGATAAGTAATAATAGTGAAATGCTAGTACAGGAATTCATTCAAGGTTTTGAATGTGAGGTTCCTTTATTAATTTCAACTAAGCCTTATGCATTGGATCCCGTTGGTATTTCGATTGATGGACAGACTCAACTGGACGATCTCATACTAACTCATGAACGGTCTTTTAACGACTTATATGATTTTTATCCTTTGGAACAACAATTACATAAAAGTAAAGTTGAAGCTATAAAGACAACTGCTGTTCAAATTTCTTCTTTATTAGGACTAAGAAATTATGGTCGCGTTGATTTTAGGATAAATCATCAAGGCGTTCCATTTTTAATGGATATTGCTGCCTCTCCATATACAACTAAACATAGTTCATTCGCCTTTTCTTTCGATAAACTGGGTTTAAACTACTATGAAATTTATAATGCGATAATAGGCTTATCAGCAGCTGATAATTCTCTAGTTTTATAGAGAAGAAAATTGCAAATCAGAAAACAGAAATAATCTACAATAAAATTCACTAGCGTCATCTTCGTGTGTTGAATTATCATAAATCCATTTATCCAGCATAATAGGATTCATAATTTTTTTTTCAACCACTAACTTTTCCAGTGCTGTAATTCTACTTGTGAATTTCTTTTTATTCTTTTTATGAAATGTTGGTGGATTTTCTTGCATACGTTTTAAATAAGATGTAGCGTCCTCCCAATTATTTTCCAAGATACTTCCTACTAACTGTACATTAGAAATGTAATAATCGTAGAAATTATCCTCATTATCAACAAGGACATGCTTTTTTAAGTCATCAAGAAGAGTATAGCAGCCCTTAAAATCTCCCTTTATTAAAAGAAGATTCATAAGATTAAGAAGCATAATAGCGTTTTTCTCATTGGGAGTAAGAGACAATTTATTTTTAAAGTTCGTAATAGTTTGGTCTAACAGTACTTCATCCAACGCTTCATTATTTCTGAAGGATGATAAAAAATCGGCCAAGAATAAATTGTTATATACTTTATCTTTCGAAGGAAATTTTATATATTGATGTTCAGCAATGAGTTCTAGGCATTTGTTTAGGTGGGATATAGCTTGAGAATACTTACCTGTAACAATTAAAATTCCGGCATAATTACAAAGCGCAAAATAATACTGCAAATAGTCTTCTGTCCGTTCAAAATACGCCACACTGTCCTGTATAGCTCTTCTGGACATCAATACAGACTTGTATAGAAACGATTTTCTATTAAGAATCTTGCCCATATATTCATAAAATGGGGATTGAGATTGGTTGCGAATGAATTTCTCCAGATCTAAAGCAATCATTTCGGTTTGATCAAAATCTCCGAGTTTATTGGAATATGTTGAAAACAATGCGAAGGAGCACTGTGCCCACTGCTCTTTCTCTGAAAACTTAAGTTCGACCATTAGTTCTTTTAAGTTGTCTGTGTGCTTGGAGATTCTGTCCGTATTCATATCGAGCATCAATGATACTAATAGTTGCACACGCGCAACTTCTGCATTGAACAAAAGCGAACCTGAGCTTGAAATATTATTAAGTTCTTCATAGGCTTTCAGATAATCTTGCACCATGTAGAGCTCGCAAGATTTTATTAAATGATTGAAGTCTGCACATTGAATTTGAATATTATAACTAGTGTTGCTTTCAAAGATTTTATTTAACATTTCCTTGATATGTATAGACTCATTGCTATGAATTGCCACCTCCATATTACGACAATAAGCCAATATTAATAATCCTATAACTTCTACTAAATATTTATTTTCATTATCAGCAAATGAAAGATGTATTGCACGAGCTAAGTAATTTTCAGATTTATGTTCTCTCAAATAATGCGAGTAATGAAAATGAAATTTGGCGACAGAGCCTGCCAATCGCTCATAAAAATATTCTTGAATACGGTTATTCGAAAACATGAATTCATCACTCTTTTTTAAAAGCAAATATTCGCAAGATTTATGCAAATAAAAATCTATGTTTTTCATATCTTTACAGAGATATTCTATTTCCTTGATATTAAAATTACCCTCAATAATAGAGGAGGCTTTTAAAATATCAAAAAAATCCTTTTTTTGTTCACCGAACAACTCTAATCTGTATTCAAGAATTTTCATAAGATTAAGATTGGTACTAACCGCTGGAACTATCGACGAGTTATGACTATGTAATCCTTCTACTACTATTTTTATAAAATCAATATTCGCACCACTAAGCGACCTGATCGTTTCAAGTTCTTCTTTGCTAAGAGACAGATTATATCCGAGTACACTTAAAATTTCTTTCATTTCATGGTCCTCAGGTAATGCTAATGGTAATATTTTTCCTTCGTTGAAAAATGTCTTTGCTTCTAGATAAGGTGATTGCTGTTTTTCATCCTCATCTATTATCATTACAATTTTAATATTTTTATTACTAAGTACTTTTTTACTTGTTATTAGTGTTTCTAAAAATGATTTTGAAGATTTGTCCCAATATTGATAACTGTCAGCAACAATAACAATATTCTTTTGATTTATTTTATTTAGTTTTTTAACAAAAAAACTAATTTTGGAATCAAAAAGTTCTTTTTTTCTAAATGAATTTGTTAGACCTACACTGAATATTTTGGGAATAGACAATCCTAGGCTAAAGCTCGTTCCAGTATGTTCTCCAAAAGGAAGTTTAACATCTTCTGCAAACGTAATTGTAGAATAAGCATCGACCAATCCTTTTGTACCTTCAATGTAATATCCTGCCCAATCCTCGTAAAAATTCTCAACTTTTTCCAGATATTCTTTTATCACAGTTGTTTTACCAGAACCAGTAGGGCCATGAATACATACAACATTAGTTTTTTCACTAGTAAATGCGTCCTCGATTGCGTTTCTTATATTTAATTGTTTAGTAGAAAGCAAATGAATTGACCCCCAAATAATTCGTAGTTATTAGGTCATATTAGAAAGATTCGGAGGGAGAAACTTGAATTACAGTTTATCATCACAAATCAAAAATATGATCTACTATATTATTAACTTATTCGAGTTCAAATTCCAATATCCTCCTTTTTAACATCCACATTCCTCAAAAATATAGCAAATGTAGACAAAATAAGACAGCAGGTCTTTATAAACCTACTGTCTTATTTTGTATTTTAGCCTATTTATTACATAATGTTCTGAGTGAGCAATAGCAAATGTCCTGTGATTTCCTCTTGGTCAGACCGCATGGCCTATGCAGACAAATGATTTTCTAAATTCTATAGTCTTTAATCAGAAGAGAATGGAGGAAATTAATAATTATCATGCTCTCTCTGCCCTACCCAAGACTCTTCTCAAACGTGTACAAACCACCATTTTTCGGAACTGTAAATGATTCCCCTTGATATCCCCTCCGCAGCAACTCCTTACGGAGAACCTTCATAAATGCGCCATGAGTCACGAGCAATGTAGCTGCGTTCTGATCTTGTTCCAACTGATCAATAACACTTCTTGCTCTTAATGTCGTCTCTATCCTGCTCTCTTGCTGAGAACGGTGTGATCCATACCAAGCCAGCCTTCCAATCACCATCCACCAGCTTAGAGGCAGTTTTACAGGGAGCTTGGTGAATGCACGAACATCGATCTCTCTGAGCTGATCCGTTACAATAATTTCGCCAGTGTACATGCTTTTGGCTGTTTCAGTTGCTCGATATAGATTACTCGACAAGCACCGCCCCCAGTCTACATCAAGAACATTTACGACCTGAGGCATTTCTATACTGCACGCATTATATTCATCCACCCAAGCGTTGAATTGCTTCGCGCTCATCCATGTTCTCTCTGTTTGCAAATCAACTTTGAAGTGTCTAAGCAGTCCAATCTTCACATTCCCGCTTATAGTAGCCACCTCATTTTCTACAGACTCCATGTATTCGCGCAACTTAGTCTAGCATCTACTTTAAAAAGACTGCCGGTCACTTGCTAAGCACATTCAACACCGCATCATAACAGGATTTCTTAAACACAGCATGCAGATTATCCCGGTCCGACATCAGCCATTGAATCAGACAACCGTCAATTACCGCCCGGATAACCGGAGCCGTTGTATCCGGGGAGAGACGGGCGGCGAAGAGCCCCTCCTCTTGACCGAGCAGCAGCACCTCTGTGCTAATACGGGTACAGTTGTCATAGAAACGCTGATTGATCTCACGGTACACAGGAAGTCGGCTCGCCCGGGCCAAAAAATCCAGGTAGACCCGGTAAAAGGAGCGATTCTTCTCCGGGGAGACGAACACGGCATCGATGTAAGCCATCAGCTTACCTGTAGCCGTCGTCTGTTGCTGAACAGCTGCGTGTTCTTTTTCATAGATTCTGGCGGTTAGCCACTCTAGCAGCTCCGTCAGGACAGCTTCCTTATTCTCAAAGTAGTAATGTACTACCCCCTTGCTCACCTCAGCGTGATCCGCTATGACTTGTAGTGTCACGGCATCATATCCAGATTCGGCCAGCGCTCGAAAGGCTGCGGAGAGGATTTGCTTGCGTTTTTCCTCAGATTTCTTATAACGTACCATAATACCTCCACTAAATAGGCAATAATGCATATTATATCACAGACATAAAAAAGTTGACCGGTCAGAATAAATATTATATAACTGTCTTACATTTCATTTGAGTAAAGGAGTCCTTCGCACATGAACTCACAACTACCAGAATCATTTCAAGCCCTGATTGTTGATAAGACCGACGACTCATTTTCTGTCGGCATTAAATCTCTAACCTTGGCAGACCTGCCTGCCGGAGAAGTTGTCATCAAGGTCGCTTATTCCAGTGTAAACTATAAAGATGGTTTAGCCAGCATTCCTGATGGGAAAATTCTCAAATCCCATCCTTTCATCCCGGGAGTGGACTTGTCAGGCTATGTAGTCTCGTCTAGCGACGAACGTTTTACCGAAGGTCAGCCTGTGATCGCTTGCGGCTATGGCATTGGCGTAACCCATTTTGGTGGCTTTAGCCAATATGCGCGTATTCCCGCAGATTGGATCACGCCCCTCCCGGACGGACTCAACTTAAGAGAAGCCATGATCTATGGAACCGCCGGCTTTACAGCAGCCTTGTCCATTCAGGGCCTGGAAGAGCATGGTCTGTCTCCTGAAAAAGGAAAAGTGCTGGTCACCGGAGCTACCGGCGGTGTCGGCGGAGCTGCTGTCGCCATGCTTGCTACCAATGGTTATAAGGTCTCTGCCAGCACTGGAAATGGTGCAGCTGGAGACTATCTCCAAGCGCTGGGTGCTGAAGAAATCCTCACTCGTGAAGATGTTCTTGGGACATCTACCAAACCCCTGGACAGACAACTATGGCAGGCTGCCGTCGATTCTGTCGGAGGATCTACACTCGCTGCCGTCCTGAGCAAGCTCGCTTACAAGGGCTCTGTAGCTGCAAGCGGGTTGACCGCAGGGACCGCCTTACCGACTACTGTGCTACCGTTTATCCTTAGAGGAGTCAACCTGCTTGGTATTGATTCCGTATTCTGTGATGCGAAGACAAGAGCAAACGTCTGGGTACGTATGGCAACCGACTTAAAGCCTGATGATCTGGAGCTTCTGGTAGACCGAGAAGTGACGCTCGAGGAGCTCCCAGAAGCGCTGGAGGATATTTTAAAATTCCGGACCCGCGGACGTGTGCTTGTTTCTTTAACTTAAAGTCATTTTCTCTAAAAAAAGGGCGTCTCCGCAGCCGTGGTTCTGGCTTGGGAGACGCCCTTTGACATCTGAGGGTTAGAGTGATTCAGGTGCTCTGACGTATTGTACGATCGGCTGCTGTTGCGCATACGGCTGCTGCCGATTGCTCTGTCCATACACTTGATGGGTATACACGGGTTGGCCATAAGGCTGTGGTGCTTGTGCATAGGGCTGCGGTGTCTGTGCCCAGCCTTGTTGAGGTGCATTCCAGTGGGGCTGAGGAGATTGCCCATATTGCGGAGGGATAGCCCCGTAAAGAGATTGGCCATGAGGATGCGGATTCGGCATCGTATTCTCCGTCTTGCCTTTGACCGCTCCTTTTACACAGCCCACCGGCGGACCAATGAAGGTCTTCTTTTGAATAGGGCCGAGCGCCTCTTTTACTTTAGCTTCATCCAGGCAGTAAGTATGAGCAAGCACATTCGTTGGAGTAAGCTTCAGAATATCCGAACCAAGGATTACCTCGGGAATCGGTGCATCAAAAATAGCCAGCAAATGTGTGTCATCCACCGTAGCCACCTCGTAATGCCACCAGCCTTGTGGAACATTCGCTACTTGACCCGGGGTAATCGGGAAATGCAAAAGCTCATTCGTAAACGGGTTAATCAACGAAACCACAGCCGAGCCACAGATGCAATAAACCAGTTCTGCCGCATTTTGATGATAATGGGGTTCTACCACATTGGATTTACTAAGGAAAATATCCAGCAGTGAAGTGTTCTCCAGCGTGTTCAATTGTTGAACAGACAGCACATTGATAAAGTTCCGATCATCTTTTTTGAAAAGCGGGCTTTTGTTCACATCCGCAGTAAATTGTGTCCCAGGAGACGTATAATCCATATAAGAAGTCAAAATACATTCCTACCCTTCTGTTCATCCCAATTTTGGACTCTCTAAGGTAAGATATGTATTTGCCTAGGCCCAGGTGCGGATTTTTTTATGTTACCCAGTCCATCAATGGATCCGGGCAATTACCCGGGAAATTGCGGAATCCGACTGAATTCGTAGCGGCAGGGCGATCACTTCAAACTTTTTCTAGCCAAGCAATGCACCCACGTTCGTCAGATTCTCCAGAATCAGTACGTCGTTCGACAATAGATACTTATGGATTTCAAAAGGAAATCTGTCTGGTGAAGGCATGTCCATACCAATAATTTTGACCCGCTTCTTCACAAGCAGTCTGGCAAATTCCATACTCAGCACAGGATGCCCCTCGAAATATCTCTCCTGTCCGAAATAGACGTCATGCCCCGTATGCAGAAGAACAATATCGCGTTCCTGTATCTTATTCTCACAAGCCTCCGAGTAATCAATTACCGTCTCGTTAGACACATCCAACATGCATCCATTCCCAATAAAAGTATCCAATGGGTACTCATTAATGGTCTTGGTAACATCTAGCATATGCATCGGTCCGTCAATGTGAGTGCCGGAATGCATGTTAATGTCTAGTTGATGATTATTATATTTATCTCTCAGAAATTGTTTGGAATGGACCAAATGGGTTGCGGTATCTCCTGGATATACGGGTAAGCCGTCAAAGATTAGATGAGTTAATTCGATCAACAAGGTAGATTCCCCCAAGATCAACAGTTAATTACTAAATCACGATTGCTCCGTTTCACTGCCAGAGATAATGGTTCTGTTTCTCCCCGTGTTCTTGGCATAATACAGCGCTTGATCTGCATTCCTAAGCAGCATTTCGCTGGACTGAGCGTGGGTGGGATAGTGGGCTATGCCCTGCGATACAGTTATTGGCGTCATGGTTGGAGCCTCACTTGCTGCCAAAGTTTGGCGGAAGCGTTCAGCCACAATGTAGGCATCCTCCGCTCGGGTATCAGCCAGCAAAATAATAAATTCCTCTCCGCCGTAACGACTGCAGATATCCCCGGGTCTGACGGATGCTGCTAGAATTCCGGAAACACGCTTCAGCACCTCATCACCGGTCAGATGGCCATAGGTGTCGTTGACAAATTTGAATTTGTCGACATCCATCACAATCAGGGAAAAGGAAGTGCGTGCCGCAATCCATTCTTCCATTACAAGCTCCAGGGCTCTGCGATTAGCAAGGCCAGTCAATGAGTCCGTCATGGCATGGCGCGTTAATTGATCCGTCTGCTTCTGCATCACCTTCAAGGCAGTAAAGAGCGTCTTGGTCAGCAAGTCAGCTTCCCTGTTCCAGTGGGACCTAGCAGCAGGGATTTCTATTGTCCCCTTCCCGACTTTGCTTATCAGATTCGCGAGATAGACGAACGGACTGGCCAGCCTGCGGGCCACTACAATAACAACGGCTATCAGCAGAATGAACGGTAGCAGCGTATACCAAAAGATTTTTTCCATATGACCTATAATCTGCTTGTGTATCACCTCGACAGGGGACACCACCACAATTCCCCAGCCGCTGGCGGGAACATTGGCATATCCGGCCAGCATCTTCACCCCTCCGATATTAATAACCTCTTGTGCACCGCTGTGACCTTTTATTAGCTCCTGAACAGCTTTATTAGCACTGATATCCTCACCAATTCGCCTTTTATCTGGATGATACAGCAGTTGCCCCTTGGAATCCACGATATAATAATATGAGCCGGTCTCATCCCTCTCGTTATTATCAAAAATCATACTGAAGATATTCTTCTCCTCAAGGTATACGGTACCACCCAACATCCCCCGATATCGTCCCTTACTGTCGAATAAGGGCTGGCTTATGAACATAGTCATTTTTGCGGTGTTTTTCGTAATATACGGCTGTGAGATATAAGTCTTCTTTGCGGCCAAAGCTTCCAATACTGGTTTGCTAGTAAACAGTAGCCCGGCGGTTCCAAGCGATTCTGGAGACACATTACGGATCATCCCGTTCTCGTTCACCAAAGCTATCGAATTGAAATAACTGCTGCTTTGTCGCATTAACTCAAGATAATGATTGAACAGATCCTCCGTTGGTCCATCTTCACTCATGAGGTTATGTGCACTGAAATCCAGGGTGCTGAGCATGGACTGGAAAAGAGACTCTGCCGTTTGACTCATCCGACTTGCGTTCGCATGATTCAGATTCAATGTCGTTTCGGTCAGGGACTCCTTTTCGGATTGGTAAGATGCAACCAACAGAATAGCTGAGGTTAGGACAAAGACCATTGTTACCAAGCCAATGAGGAGCGCTGTAAGGCCTATTTTTTTTCTGCGACCCAAATGGGCTTCTCGGTGTAAAGGCATCCTGCACCCCCTGTGTTTTTACGTGACCCTTACAATAAACAATGATTAATTTTATTATAAACGAAAGATTCACATGAACGGTAAGAAAAAAATGCTATATCCATCTAATACTCTCTAGGCGAGTGCACAATGCAGAACAGCGATCCCCCCATAACGGGAGAATCGCTGCTCTGCTCACTATTGTGATTGTTAGAATGAAAAACCTGTTATTCGCCCAAAAGTTTGAGGAAGCCGGAAGGCAAAGCGATTTTCTGATTATTGATAATAATTCGTTTCAGGTCTTCTATCATGTCGTCCTCGCCCTGTGCATCCTTAATTTCCTTAATCTCGCGGTGTAGACGTTCCATCTGCACATCCAGCATGTTTGCAGATTCAGCAGCCTGTTTCAATTCGCGGGTAAGCCGCTCCGGAACGGACTGGTTGTATTTATAGAAGATTTTATGCTCCAGACTAGCCCAGAAATCCATAGCAATGGTACGGATCTGTACTTCGACACACACCAGTTCCTGACCGTCGGACATAAATACAGGAACCTGAATCAGTAGATGCAAGCTTTGATAGCCGTTGGGCTTGGGATTCTTGATATAATCCTTGATCTCCAGCACCGTCAAGTCATCCTGCTTCTGCAGCATCTCGCTAACATGATAAATATCAGAAATAAAAGAGCAGGTAATACGCAGGCCCGCAATGTCTTTAATATCATGCTTCACAGAGGCCAGAGAGATCTCGCAGTTCTTGCGCAGCATTTTATTCATAATACTCTCAGGAGACTTCAACCGTGATTTCGTATGCTCGATGGGACTATAGTCATGAAGTGACTGGAATTCCTGCTTCAGAATTTCAACCTTGGTCTCCATTTCATCCAGTGCGAACTTGTAGAGCAGCATAAACCGGGTAATTTCGTTACGGAATCTCTTCATTTTCTCAATTTGATCTTCGGTCTTCATGGAAATCTCCTTCATCAGGTTATGAATTAATCATAGCCAATCCGCTATCGGAATTCAAATTTGGAATAAAAAGGGGATTAAAGCAATAAAACTGCCCTTCCGGTCGTTAGACCAAAGGACAGCTTTATTCTCATAGCGTACTAGATAAAGACTTCTTCAACAGACAGATTACGTTCTTTGGATAAGTCTCTGAAAGATTCATCCACCTTCACAAGCGGTTTGAACATGTCCAGCGGATTGTTCATGACAATGGTACCCATCTCCCCATTGCTGAGCTGTACAGTCTTCCCGACAAAGTTAGGCAGCAGATGTCCTGTTAACGCTTGTACTGCATTCCCGTTCAGCTTCCCAAATCCAAGCTCATGCACCTTGCGCAGTACGGTAACAAGGCCTTGCTTAGGTTGATTAGCTCTGGCAGCCGTCATACCCATATAAGTATTGGCGACAGCGACAATCCGTGTATAGGGGTGAATATCATTCTTGTGCAGTTTGCCCGGATAGCCGCTGCCATCCTCGAACTCGTGATGCTGGAGAGCCACTAAAGCAGTAGTTTCATCCTTCATGGATTCACGAATAATTTCATATCCGTATGTAGTGTGGCGTTTCAATTCTTCCTCTTGGGAAGGAGTCAGGACGCCTGTGTGATGCAGAATCCCAGCCGGAACCTGGCTTTTACCAATGTCATGCAGATATCCAGCTCTGCTGATCTCATATCGCTCTGCCTTGGAATGGCCCATCCATGAAGCGATATAATACGATAGTAATCCGACTTGCAGGGAATGATTGTATGTATCTACGTCGTCACGTTCGAACAAAAGCAGGAGCGAAACGACATCCTTTTGCTCATCCAGACTTTCTAGCAAGGGCTGAAGTGTATTGTCAACCATGGTTTGGGTGAAACTGCCCTTGGCAAGTGCTTCCAGAAAGATGGCTTCGTAGTTCTGGATTGTAAGATCCAGATTAGCTTTCAGATCCTGCTGGAGATTATTGACTTGCCCCCCCTGTTGCATGGAGCGCGGCTCAATATCCACATAATCAATCTTGTGCCGGATGAGGATGGTGATTTCTTCACTTTGGACGACAGTCCCTTTCGGGAGCACATGCAGACCAACACTATTGAAAGTGTCTGTCTGCAGACAGTCGCCGTGTTTTAGATCCGTGACATGAACTTTCAAGAATCAGCACCCCTTCTTATGTATAGGAATTTTTTCCTGTTGCTTTTACTTGATCATAGTCTATTAACGTTTAGCCTGACAATATGGTGAAAGTCACATAAACGCCGTCTACTAGGTCCAAAGTATCCCGACTTTAGCAGCACTACCCTTATCAAAGGGAGAAATTAGCCTTACCTCGCGTTTTTTCAGGTTTTATTGACAAAATTCTTTGTGGTAAGCTAGAGCGGCAACGTCCATTAGCCCTACACTTCATGTATAAAGGAGTTTTTACGATGTTTGAACATTTGGTTCTTTTTAAATTCAATGCTAACTATGATCCAGCGACAGGACCTCGGCTTGTAGAAGCTTTATTGTCTTTTAAAGGGGAAATTCCAGGTATTGTGCAAATTACAGCCGGTGTGAATGAGACTGAGGAAACAGACAATATTCGTGGTTATACACTGGGACTACGGGTAACCTTTGAAAATAAGGAAGCCCTGCGCCAGTACGGCCCACATCCGAAACATCAAGACTTTGTCCAAATGCTGACAGGCATCCTCGATAATGTCGTCGTGGCGGATTACCCCATCCAATAAAGAGAACCGGCGCGCGATCTAAGATAACAAACTTGCAGCAATCTTTCAGTCTCCAAAGATCCCCTGGCAATCTTGCTCTACAATCTTTAGTTGTTGCTCAAAATCAGCATTAGGCTTAACATTGTCCAACACATGCCAATGGTTCTTCAGGTCCCGCCAGTAAATGCACCAACCTTGATCACTCCTGCAAAATTGGGCGATTCCCCATTCTATCCATTGTCCATTCAGCAGAATCGGGCGCTCATCCAGCAGCGTTACCGTATCTTCATGTATCCGATACTTGAGTTTACGCTGCGGGTTGGAGCGCCCGGAGTTATTGGCTTTTATAAAATGATCCATGATTTTCTCTATACGTTTCTTTGTAAATGGATCCAGCATCTCATCCTCACCTCTTAAGAAGATTCCAGAGGTTACTTTATCATTTTTACATATACATAATCTGAACGAGGAACGCCGTTAACGCTGAAATAGTAAGTGGGTTGGAATTTCCGCAATCACTTTTCCAATCAACTGATCCTTGGCAACAAACGGCTTCTCCCATAAATGGCCGTCATAACTGATATTCCGGTTATCTCCAAGGAAGAAATAGTGGTCTGCCGGGACCGTAACCGGTCCGAAGCTATAGTTCATCGGCTCTTTCAGATAAGGCTCATCTACCTTAAGGCCGTTTCTGTAGAGAGCTCCCGCTTTGATCTCTACAGTATCACCTGGAAGTCCGATAAGCCGCTTAACATAGCGTTTACCTTCATCGCCGGGCACCGGTGGGTAGAACACCACAATATCGCCATGCTCCAGTGAAGTCATCCACAGCAGTTTCTCAACAATAAGACGGTCATTGATCTGGATGGTCGGAATCATCGACCCGGTAGGGACCTTCATCGCTTCAGCGACATAGGTTCTCAGGAATAAGGAAACTACAAGGGCAATCACGAGCGTAGGCACCCATTGCTTGGCATATTTCATCATGATTATTCACCTCACCAATCTTTATCATTAGCTCTTGCTTCATTCTCCAAAACATTCAATAATGCGGTTCATTTCGTCTTCCACATCGAGCATAGAGTCCTGCGGAATATGAATAACGACCAATCCGCCAAAAATCTGCTCCCAGCTTCCACCAGCTCCATTGACCCGCTGCTTGAAGGCGGCCAGAACCGGTGAATACGCGGTATCTTGGGTCAACAACCAGGCATATCTTTTTAAATCCGATTTCCGTACAGTCTCCTGATAGTAGTAGACTCCCCGTTCTTCCTTTAGCCGGATTACATCCCCCATGGACACGCCTGGATTAAAAATAGGTGTCTCTTCTATTCGATACATGTCCTGATCTACCGGGGTAACATCCAGAACCTCAATCTCAAATCCTCGTTCATCAAAACATATATGCAGCTCCAAAGGCTTCGGCATCAGCATACCTCAATTCTTTCTCTTAAATATCAAATCCATATATGATAGTTTACCTTATTCAGCCCAACAAACACAAAACTTCACTACTTCTTCAAACTCTTATCTATGATTTTTTCAAGCCACTTCCAGGGAAGAAGCGTCTTGCCCCATCTCAGGATACGTGTTCCTTTCCCAATTGGATAACGTAGCCGTGGTGAAGACATCCCTGCAATCCGTCCGATTAGATCTGCCACCTGCTGCGGGTCAGGAGCCGATCCGGCGGTCTTTCTCGTGTAGCTCAGTACGGCATCGAGTCGCTCTTTGTAAGGTGAATCGGGGCTGGTGCGAATGCTGTCCAGTCCTTTGCCCCAGATGGCGGTACGGAATGAGCCTGGTTCAACGATGACAACCTTGATGCCAAACGGAGACATCTCATGGCGCAGGCTTTCACTGAAACCTTCTACTGCGAATTTGGATGCAGCGTAAGGCGCATATCCGGGGAATCCAGACAGACCGCTAATACTTCCAACGTTGATAATCGTCCCACTCTCCTGTCCCCGCATCAGCGGCAGCATAGCCTTAGTTACAGCAATAAGACCGAACAAGTTCGTCTCGATCTGCCCACGCCAATCGTCCATGGTCACTTCTTCCACGAATCCACCTACAGCGTATCCCGCATTGTTCACCAGCACATCTATTCTTCCAAAAGTTGCGATCACTTTGGCCACGGCCATATCAATGGAGCCTTGGTCTGTTACATCCATATGTATAAAGTACAGCCTATCCAGCACGCCCTCCTGCCGGGCCTGTTGCTCAAGTTCACTACTGCGGCCGAGGTCCCGCATCGTTGCTGCCACCTTGAAGCCTTTCTTGGCAAGCGTAATAGCGGTCAGCAGCCCAAAGCCGCTGGAACTACCGGTTATTAGGGCTACCTTTTCCTTCGAACGTTCCTGATAGGAAGTCATCCTACCCCTCCTTCATTGAAAGATTTGATTTATGTTAACAAAAGTATATTTCATGATCAAAAAGAAAACAAATGTTCTATTTTCTGATTGACTATCCAGTAATTTTCAAGTTATAGTAAAAACATAAATATGATAGATTGTGCGGGCGAAGCACCTCGCAAGACAGGCAGAAATGCCTTTCTTGGGGGTGCTTTTTTTGTGCCCACTACTATTCAGAGAAGAGGTTGAGATCAATGTGGGAGCCAATGATTGCAGACAAAGTACGTAACAGAAAGAGTGATCGCTCAGCGGTTAAGAAGGAAACAGCGGTATATCGAACATTCACTGCTGTAATTTTGCTAACGTTATCCATGCTTTTTCTGCATATGCCTCAAGCCGAAGCGGCAGCATCAGACTGGGACATGGCGCTAGAACGTATTAGTAATCTGTACAACGACTATTCTGCCGTGCAGGAAAACATCACACTGAATACAGGAACCCTCCAGAAACTGCGCAAGCAGAACAATGACGAGTTGAAGGTAATCCAGGGAAAGCTCAAATCCACCGGTCAGGTCCAAATCGACAACTTGAAGTTGCAGGTCGATGCAGCACGCAATAAACATGCTCCACTTCTGGAGAAGTATAAGACACTAGGACAACAGGCGGCTGCTGCCCGCAAAGCCAAAGATCTGAAGAATGCCGCGGTCCTCGATCTGCAGCGCAACAAGCTCAAAGCAGCGGTGTCAGCGGCACAGGCAGAGATCAAAGCTAAATCCGAAACGTTGGCGGTAGTCCGTAAGCAGACCACTGACAAGACCCAGCCAGCTAGGGAAACTCTAGCAGCTATATCAGCACTTCGGAAGGAGACCGCCACAGGGAATAGAGAGCTTACTGTTGCACAAAGGCTTCGCACAGAAGCTCATAAGCGCTATCAGGCAGGAATGAAGCAAGGTGACGCACACGCTGCTGCTGACGGAATGGAGACCTCTTTTGCCAAGATGAAAATCGTTCAGGCCTTGCAGCTAAAGCTGATAGGCTGGGAGAAACAAATCTCCACCCTGCTCCGAGCAGCGGAGCTGAAACTCCCGAAATAAACACTAGAGCTGACGGGCTGTTGATGCCGACCACTTTTAATTAGATCAGCTTGACCAACATACTAATGAAGAGCGCAGCAGGATACAACACAACTTGGCCCAGTAAGGTGCCCAGGAATCTTGAGCCCATCAGCACAACATATATTTTCCCAAGCTGATCCCGATACTCTGCATGCTGAGTGGCCTTGTGCGTAATAATCCCCAGCTGCGGGTCAATGAACACTGTAAGCATAATCGTCGCCAGCCCGTTAATAAGTCCGGATGCCTGTGAGGCCGTCGTACTGAACTGTGGAACGAGATGTGCTGCATAGAGCGAAGACAACACACCTACGGTGTAGAAGGCCGTAACGAAGATATTCATGACGATAAAACGTTTAGGAATGCCCAGATACCTGAAGCTGTAGAGTCTTACCTTTGGTTTTCTTATGTATTTTCGGGTGTTCTTGAGCTGGCTTATCGTGACACTGTTCAGCAGTTTAGGAATGGACCCTTCGATTTCCAGTTTGGAGATGACCCTTTCGAACAGACCTACAAATGTCGGGAAGACTGCTATAGCAATTAAGGTGCCCAGAGATGAAGCCAGCATAATAATCATTAAATAGTTAAGAAGCGGGAAACCCGGATTCACTTTGGCATAATCGACGAATTTAGCTGTCAACGGGGCCTGGATCATATTGGCCGTTCTGGATACAAGAACAATGATTCCTGTCAAAGATAGGGCAATCGCAATTTTGTTTAGCCTCACCCCGGCGAATCTAATCGAATAGGATAGAGTCTCCGCGGTATGGATGATCAAGGTGAGCAGGCATACAATAATTAAGCTGTTGGTCATGTTCTCATTCATCTCCAATGCTTGTCTTTATAAGCTTGCGAGATCGCTCTATCCAGAACAAAGACGACAGTAATTCCGATAGTATACCTGAGTAGATCAATCCACAGGAACCCTTTTCCTAATACCAGGCCTCCCAGTACAGTAGCACGTATGCTGTTTATCCAGTCCGCTTGATATAACTGGCTGAACTCAATGCCATAACTGAACAGCAGACTTAGCCAGAAGGAGAGCAAGAGCTGTCGTCTAGTCAATAATAGCCGGAAGCCAAAGTAGACCATACTGCCCCATAGCGCATCGCCAAAATGTCTGGAGATAAACAGCGGCAACTCATCCGCAAACGCCCTGGATTCAAGGCCAAGCACGATGACGAACAGAACGGCGGCAAGGTAGATTAGTTTAGTTCTCCACATGATATAAATACCTATAAATATATGTTCTCATTATTGCCTCCAAAATTATGTCCATGACTTCTACTAACAAATGATGCTTTATTCAAATAACGGTTTTAAGGAAGAACTGTTCTTTGCAAAAATCTCTTTCGGATAAGGAATCGCTAGCTCTGGCAGTTCTTCTTCCTTAAAAAACTTCAGTTCCTCCGCCTCTCCATCCAGTCCGATTAACGTTCTATTGATCATTGAACATTCAAATACCATAGCCAGATACTCCACCTGATGACCATTGTTATATTCGAATCTAAATTTCTCACCGCCAAACACACCGATCATCCGATTCGGATTAACCATGAGTCCCGTCTCTTCGTACACCTCTCTTCGTATAGAACGTGAAGGCTTCTCGCCCGGTTCGATGGCGCCTGCAGGCAGGCCCCACAGTGTCTCGCCCGGTTTGCGGATAAACAGGATCTTGTCCTCTTCATTTCTTATGACTGCCGCTACAGAGGGGATTAGTAGCAACTCTGGTCCGATCTTTTCCCGTAATCCCCGATAATACTCAGACATTGGCATGGCTAACCATCCTTTGGGTTTATGACGTGACCTTAATTAAACTACTGTATATGTATATTAGACAAAGCCCTGTCATTGACCTTGTTCATCTTAACTTTTTCTTCCATCGGTTCAAAACATGCACCTGTTGTAGTGAATTTGCATAGTCCCGGCTGATTACTGCCACAATAGATAGATAAGCACCATGCCTATCATTCGATGTCAGGGAGGATTATACAATGAGTCCAGTCAAACCGGATAAAAACCTGATCAACACAGTAAGTGACCTTGAGACAACACCTGTGACAAGCCAGCAAGCCCAGCAGCTTGGACAAAAGAAAAAAGACCATCGGAAAGAAATGATCAGTAGTGATGATCAGAAATTCCAGAAGCCTGAACAGAATACGTATAAATAATGCGAAAAAGGGAGCTCTGTACCTCTGTACAGGGTTCCCTTTTGATTGTCAGGCCCAGCCTCTCATTATTATGAAGACTACTCTCCCTTCATGATATTAGAAAATCTTTAACCCTCTCCTAGCTCCATTTCTTTCTGCCCCCGAGCTCGGGTCCAGCAGGTCCATAGCAGATCTGCGCTAAATAACAGGATCACTAGCGGCATGGCTATCTGCCATACCACCCCCACCTGACGGTACAACAACACCATGAGCGGCTGAAGCACATATACACAAGCAATGGACAGCATCCACCAGTATAAAGAAAAGCGCAGGCAGATATGTCCATGAAGCTGGTAAGACATACCGGAGTAGTCCCACCATTGCTTGTGAAAAGCTTTTTGCAGCAGCCAGCCACTAGCGTATTCAACCGCTGACGGGATCAGCAAGGCACATAACAGGAATATTGGGAGCGGTACTCCCAAATCCCGAGTAGCCAGCAGCAACAGCGGAGCCAAGCCGTACATCGGTTTGAATGGACCTCGCAGAAAACCTTCTTTGCGAAAGGTGCCCTGACTATATAAATTGTAGGTTCCTTCGAGTACCCAGCCCAGGAAGGAATACACCATAAAGTAAAAAAAGTACTCACTAACCACGGCAACTGGCCCATAGTTATACAACGAGATATACGGTGTTCGTGTGAAAATTGACATGGATCTCGCCCCCTGCCTGTTCAATTGGTGATTGAACATCGGGACATAGTATGCCTTCCTTAGACTGGCAATATTCGCTGTAACCATAACAAAACAGGCCATCCATATGGACGGCCTGTTTGGCAGTTATTAGTCCTGATTATTCGGAAGCGGATCAGGATGCGCGGATTCCGCAGGCTTGGCGACCCAATCGTCCGCCTGTGGCTCGATGTCGACCCCACTCTCAATCTTCTTGATTTCCGCCAGTGAATCACCGGCTTTATTTTTCTTATTGCGGATGTCCGCTTCATTCTGAATATGATCCGTCATGTGAAATCCTCCTTTTGGGCTGTACGATGTTGTTCTTAGTTATCGTTACCCGTTAAGGTTGTTTCCAAACATGACATATTTAACGCTCCGGACGGATGATCTTGGGAGCGCTGGGGAAACCCTAGTCGGTAACAATTACGCCGACAGCGACGGCAAGACAGCTGTACCGCAGCTTTTCATAGGCTCATTCGCTGTAGACTCTGAACACAATATCCTGCTCGTAATTTCCGCTTCCGCAGCCGTATAATGCCAGTCGGCCTCGCCTTCGGTTCACTTCTGCAGCCGTAACCCTGAATGTCCATTGCTCGTGATGCCAGCAAATATCAGCCAGCGTCACTTCGGAAATTTGTTGTCCATCCATATATGTGCCGCTGGCGTTAATCCGCAACACTTTTAGCAGCCCCCGCCGATTCACTTCATTCTTCCAATAATCCGCGGTCAGGGAATTCCTCAGTTTGCTTGACTCTCCTGGTCCGGTCCATCTCCCCAAATCTCTGTCGTTCAGTGTAAAGATGATGTCAGTCGGCCATTTCTCGTTCACATGCGACGCCTCGGAGCCGATTTCCATGGAGATTTCAATCTCCTGCACCGCGATGTCCCTGAAAAGATAATTGGGCACTTTGTATTCCACATATCCCTTATCCAGCCACAGGACGCTAATATCAGCATGGCCGGGGTCTCTGAATCTTCGTGTATCATCATCACAGTAGCCTACCACTTTATCAGTGCCCATAATTCCGCAGCCAGGAGCGGCTTGCAAATCGGTGTAATGCCCGACAGGAACGGATACCTCGACGACTTTTCGAGCAACCGCACTTGCCCCCGTCAGTTTCACCAGAAAGTAGTTCGCAGACAGCGAACAATACTTATAGGTACCTCCGTCGATTCGTCTCATTTTGGAGCTGACTATGCCCGCTTTCTGCAGTTTGACTACATGAGAGCTGACAATTGCACTGCTAAGATGAAGCTCTGCAGCAAGCTCCTTGATATGCATTTCCCGCTCACCCAGCAAATCTACAATCCGCAGACGGACTTCGCTGGCAAGTGCTTCATACACCCGTAGGGATTGGGTATCTGTCGTTAAGTACATGTGAACACCTCCATAATCATGATGGTCATGAAATTATATATCAAGGAACAGAATAAATACATAATTTTGGATAAAGATTGGGAAGTCTCATAAAAAAAACAGGCACGGAGTGCTCCGGCCTGTTCTTGATATCACTTCTTACACCCACTGGATTACCTGACCAGCGTCTTGCCGTATCTTCACACGCGGATCGTTAAGCCGATAGCCAAACGCCACCATACAGGAAATGCCAAAGTGATCGGCATCCATAATCCCTTCTGCGGACAGGATTTCTTCAATCTTACGTTTGTGAAAGCCCTCAATGGGACAGGAGTCCACTCCGATTTGCGCTGCAGCCGTCATCATATTGCCTAGCGCAATATAGGATTGCCGGCACCCCCATTCAAATAACGCCCGTTCATTATCTGCCAGTTCAAAATCATTTTTCAGGAACGAGGCGTACTTGTGTTTCCTTCCCTCGAAGACCTCAGGTGGCAGGCTTTGAACATTTTGCATGAGTTCACTGAGATAATCGGAGTCAGACCGCAGATCTTTAGGCAGTCTGGACAAAATAAGTACGAAATGGCTCGCCGTCCGCAGCTGTTTCTGCGCTCCCCAGGCATTGTCATATAATTTCTCACGGATCTCTGGGTTCTGAACCACAACAAATTTCCATGGTTCAAAGCCAAAAGAGCTTGGGGACAATCGTCCAGTCTCCAATATAAATTCAAAATCCTCATCGCTTATCTTTTGATTGCTATCAAATTCTTTGGTCGCATGTCTGAAGTTGTAAGCTGACAGGATTTCTTTTATCACAGATGTTGTTTCCATTAATGATCCCTCTCTTCTTCTCATTGAATTGACGTATAACCGGTCACAGTTTTAATATTAAGTTATATACTTCGTTTTTATAAGTACGCACATTAATGTGGTGTAGTATATAAAATGATACCAAGGGGAGAATATCTCATGCCTAATCGAAAAAGCCGCTTTAGCGACGATATCTCACTGGACACAGGGCAGGCTTGTCCTGTAGAACATACACTGAATGTCATCGGTGGAAAATGGAAGGGAATTTTGTTGTATCATCTAATGGATGGGACCAAACGATTCAGCGAATTCCGCCGGATCTGTCCGGGAATTACCCAGCGGATGCTGACCTTGCAACTTCGTGAGTTAGAAGAAGACGGTGTAGTGCACCGTGAAGTGTACCATCAGGTTCCTCCCAAAGTGGAGTATTCGTTGACCGAATTTGGAAGAACCTTAACTCCGATCATCATGCTTATGAAGGATTGGGGCGAGGAATATAAAATAAAACAGCTTTCTACAGAAAGCTGTGGCATAGACACAGAAGCCGGCCAATAAGGCCGGCCTTTGTATATAGAAACTCAGGTTATTAAAAGCTTTGGGTTTCTTTTTTCTTTTTAGGCAAGAGCTAGAATGACCTCTACTAATTGCCGAATTAATTGCTGTAGCTCACTCGAGTTTTTTGCAACGATTTTGAACCCGCGCAAAGAGCTTGTTAAAAGGTAGGCCAACTGCTGTGGATCCAGCCCTTCACGTTCCTCATGGCGTTCGAAGTGTTCTTGTATCAGTGAAGCCAATACACCTTCAAATTTCTTATAGCTCATGTCTAACGCTTCGCGGGCAAATTCATAGGAGCTGTCCGAAATTTCCCTGATTTCTGGTGAATGCAGCGCCTGATCGAATATGTTGATCGCCCAAACCTCAAAAGCATAATAGATTTTTTCTTTGGGTGTCTCCCTCTGCATCAGCCCTTTTTGTATTTCCTCTATAAGGTTTTCCCCATTGAAAAGTATCGCGGAGTTAAAAACCTCCTCTTTACTCTTGAAAAATAAGTAAAGGCCCGCCCGTGAAATTCCAGCTGCCTGAGAAATATCATTCATTGATACACGCTTATACCCATATTTGTAAAATACCTCAAGTGCGGTCGAAATAATGTGAAGCCTCTTTTGATCGTCCATTCAACAATACCCCAGTCTTGATTTTCTTTAAGTTTATTATATAGACACTTTACAATATCTGTCCACTCGTTTATTATATACACATAGACATTTACCATATTTTGTCTAATAGTTTAGAGCTAGAGGTGTTAACTGGATAAATATTTTGGCAATATCCTTGTATTGAATACCTGCCAATCCTGCAAAATATATGATTTAAAAAGGAGAATACTAACAACATGAGTACAGAACAAAAGCCGCTGCAATCAGGTTTTGGATTTCATACTACTGCACAGGAAGCTTTAGCCGGGCGCGATCTCCACGGGAAAATTGCCATAGTAACAGGTGGCCACGGCGGGATTGGACTTGAAACGACAAGAGTACTCTCGAAAGCCGGGGCTACAGTTATTGTCGGGGCCCGTAATGTAGAGCAGGCACAACAGAATGTAAGTCAATTCAACAATGTAGATGTCCTTCAATTAGATCTTTCCAATCCAACATCCATTGATGCTTTTGCCGCCGAATTTCTAAAGTCGGATCGTCAGCTTGATATTCTAATTAATAATGCCGGTGTTACAGCTCCCCCAGAAATTAAAGATTTTCGTGGATATGACACTCAGCTGGCGACCAATTATTTAGGTCATTTCCAATTGACCGTTAGACTTTGGGAAGCATTGAAAAAATCAGGGAACGCTCGAGTAGTCTCTCTTTCCTCCATCGGTCATATGGATGGTCAGGTTGATTTGAGCGATCTTAACTTTAATACCAGACCCTATAACACAGACATTTCGTACGGACAATCTAAAACTGCAAGCTCGCTGTTTTCCATTGAACTTGATAAAAGGGGCAAGGAGCATGGCATCCGGGCATTTGCTGTCCATCCTGGAGGCATATTGACGGGTCTGACCCGCCATTTATCTGATGAGGTGCTCGCACTTTGGGGCGTTCATCGTGATGCTGCTGGTAACTTCATTTCACCTGAAGGGTTTAAAACCGTTGAGGAAGGTGCCGCCACAACTATCTTTTGCGCAGCAAATTCGATATTAGAAGGAAAAGGTGGCGTGTACTGCGAAGACTGTGATATAGCGGAGTTCGTCTCTGATGATTACAGTGAGCGTAAAGGCGTTCGCAATTGGGCAATTGATCCCGCCCTAGCCGAGTCGCTGTGGGAACAAAGTGAGGAGTTGCTTAACATCCCTCACGGCACGATCCCACAGGCTTGACATTAACTAAATATAGTTAACAAGGTACTCGGTCCCTTCTCATAGAAGGAGCTGAGTACCTTTTCTTGTGACATTCACTTAGGCTCCACCAAACACCCCCATAGATAACCACTGTACTGTATGAATATCCTCCTTCGTGCGAACACTAGGAACTCCATGCGGGATTTCACTCCAGCCACTGAATTATTCCCGTCGTCGGTATACACCAGGGGATACCCCGTAGCGCTCCCGGAACACCTTATGGAAATATGTATAACTGCCAAATCCGCATTCTTCTGCGATACGTTCCAGGGTGTAGTTGCTGTTATCCATAAGGCTCAGGGCCATGGCCAGACGGATTTGCTTGGCATATTGGATCACGGAATAACCAAACTGGGCCTTGAACAGATGTACGGCTCTTGTCGGACTGATCCCGGCATGGGAGGCTACATCTTCCAGACGAATGACGGAGGTAGCATGCTCTTCGATGTAACCTTTCATCTTGAGGGCAAGCAGTAGCGACGCGGACGAGGTCACAGGTGCCTCCTCAATGGCTCGGTCGAGCAGCAGACATAAAGCCTTGAATAAGGCCTCAAGGATTTCTGCGTTACCTCCGTCCAACCTTCTTTGTTCAAGGATAAGCTGCTGCCATACACTGTGTATTTTGCCGACATCAGCAATTCTGATCTTCTTCGGACGCTCGCGTTTGTTCCACCAGTAATCTACCCAGTCACCGGTACACATGACAAAATAATCGCCGCTGTGGCCCAACGGACTTTGTTTCTCTCCGATCCGCAGATCGTAGACCTCCCCCGGAGGGAATAAAAGCATGTCCCCAGGGAGGACCGTCACCATCTTGCCGTTGATCAGCGCTTCGGACTCCCCTTCTACCTGGAGCCGGATGATATAGGTTTCGAGACCGTTTCGGAATAACTGCCGAAAGGGCTGATCATGGCTAACGTAGGCGCTGAGCTGTATGTTTACGCCAATTTTTTCCATAGTCACTCCTCCTTTCTTCACACATTCATGACCAGATTGATGAGGTTATTAGCCATATTGTTTCTTCAAAGGAGGCCGGAATTCCTCCTATAATAAATTTATGAAATTACCTAGGAGGTTATCGTCACTATGAGCCAAGGAACTATTCGCGTCATCCAGACCGCTAAAGATACCGCAGATCGACTGACAGAAAAGCAAGCGCTTACGTTCATTCCTGACACCGAGGAAAAAGAAAACACGCTGATCAACATTTATGATGATCTTGAATATCAAGAAATTGAAGGCTTTGGCGGTGCACTTACCGAAGCTTCGGCAGTAACGCTGGCGAAGCTTAGCGAAGAGAACCAGAAGAAAGTCATTGATGCTTATTTCGATCGGGAGCAAGGCATTGGCTACACTCTGTGCCGCTCGCATATTCAAAGCTGTGACTTCTCACTAGGCAACTACACTTATGTAGAAGAGCAAGATGCCGAATTGACAACTTTCGATATTTCCCGTGACCACACGTCCATTATTCCGCTGATTAAGCGCGCTTCCAATGCTGTAGGTTCAGACTTCCGTCTCTTCTCCTCACCATGGAGCCCTCCAGCCTTCATGAAGACGAATGGCGAAATGAACAATGGCGGCAAGCTCAAACCGGAATACAGAGAAGCCTGGGCCAACCTTTTCGTTAAATACATCCAAGCTTATGCCGAAGAAGGCATCGATATCTGGGGAGTCAGCGTACAGAATGAAGCCAAAGCACAACAAATTTGGGATTCCTGTATCTACACCGCTGAAGAAGAAAAGGATTTTGTCCGCGATTATCTCGGACCTGCACTGGAAAAAGCCGGCTTGTCCCACGTTAAGGTATTGATCTGGGATCACAACAAGGAACGTGTCTATGATCGTGCCAAGGTTGCTTTTGAAGACCAAGCCGCATCCAAGTACATCTGGGGCATCTGCTTCCACTGGTACTCCGGAGATCACTTTGAAGCGTTGTCTGCGGTACATGACCGCTTCCCGGATAAGAAACTCTTCTTCAGCGAAGGTTGTCAAGAAGGTGGCGTTCACCTCGGTTCCTGGAAGACAGGCGAGCGTTATGGCCATGACATCATCGGTAACCTGAACAATTGGATGTCCACTTGGACCGACTGGAATATCCTGCTCGACGAGCAAGGTGGTCCTAACCATGTAGGCAACTTCTGCGACGCCCCGATTATTGGCGACACCGTACAGGATGAACTCATCTTTGAGAGCTCCTACTACTACATCGGGCATTTCAGTAAATATATTCGTCCAGGCGCCAAGCGCATTGGAAGCTCCAAGTACACCGATCATCTGGAGACAACGGCGTTCCGCAACCCAGACGGAACCATTGCCGTTGTCGTCTTGAACCGGACGGACAATGAGCTGCCGTTCACCCTCCGTTGCCGTGAACAGCTGGCTGAGACCTCCATTCCGGGTCATGCGATCCAGACTCTATTGTTCAAATAGTGAACAAGAAAACGGGTACCCTCCTTATGATTAGGACGGTACCCGTTTTCTATGTCGCTAGTGATACAGCAGCCAGGCCACCAGTGGAGCAGTGAAGGAACCTGCAATGGCGCATACGGTCATCGCTACCGAGCTCATGGACAAGGACTGTTCTCCATACTCCAGCGCCTTAGCCGTTCCCAGTGCATGAGAGGCCGTTCCTAGACCAATCCCAATTCCAATCTCGCTACGGACTCTGAACAGCTTCAGGATGTACGGACCGGCAATGGCACCGGTAAATCCAGCAATCATAACAAAGACAGACGTCAGGGACGACTCCCCACCCAAGCTGCCAGAGATCTGGATCGCTACTGGAGTCGTGATGGACTTAGGCAGAAGGGACAGAATATACTGCTTCGGAAAGCCCATTAGCAGAGCAAGCAGGATTCCACTGAACATGCCTACTAAGAGTCCAGTTAGCGTGCCTCCCAGAACCGCTGGAAGGTTACGACGCAGCACATGACGCTGGTTATAGAGCGGATAAGCTAAAGACACCACTGCGGGACCCAGCAGCTTGTTAATCCACTGTCCGCCGATCATGTAGGTATCGTAGGGAATTTCAAAGTACAACAGCAGGACGACGACCATGAACGTCGCCGTTAAGGCTGGCATTAGAACAGGGATGCGAAATCTTTTATAGATCAAGGCCATCACTACATATATGCTTACATTGAAAAATACAATTGCAATCGCAGTCAGAATCATCAAGCTTCCTTCCCTTTCTCTTCCGTACCTGGCAGGTTCCTTGGTACATCCATGCTCCATCTGGCAAACCATCTGCTGGAATGCGCCGCCGCACCGATTGTGACGGCCGTACTCAAGATCAGCACTACAATCAGCAGCAGCCCTTTTCCACTAAACAGACTCAAGTGATTGACAATGCCAGCTGTAGCGGGAATAAAAAACAAAGGAAGATATGCCAGGATCGCCGCAGACCCGTGCTCAATCCAGCGGACAGGCACAACCCGGCACAACAACAGAATAAATAGAAGCAACAGGCCGATAATACTTCCCGGTATGGGAAGATGCAAAAGCTGCTTCACAGCCTCGCCAGCCAGGGAGAATAAGTACAGCAGTACCACCTGAGCAATAATTCGCACAATCTTCATCAGACAAAAGTCCCTTCACAGTGTAAACTATCCTTATGTTATTGTAAAAAATGGACTCTATCAGACTAACAGAGATTTCATGATTTTTTCAATGTATAATATGAAACTCTGATGTATTTTCACTAAGTGCCGATTTTTGTTATAATCAATTCAATTCGTACTTATGAATTGAGACATAGAAGAAGGGGACGTTTGCATTGTCAAAAATAATCAAGACTTTAACCATTGCCGGTAGTGACTCCAGCGGGGGCGCTGGCATTCAGGCTGACCTGAAAACTTTTGAGGAATATGGAACGTACGGCTTCAGCGCGCTGACCACCATTGTAACAATGGACCCGGACAACGGCTGGCACCATAATGTCTATCCGGTGGATGCCGCTATCGTTGCCGAGCAGCTCAAAACCATTTTCGCTGGCGGTCCAGTTCATGCCATGAAGACCGGCATGCTGGGCAGTGTAGAAATCGTTAAGGTAGCCGAGCAAGCGATCCGTGAGAATCTGCAGAGCAATGTTGTCATTGATCCTGTTATGGTCTGCAAAGGTGAAGACGAGGTACTGAACCCGGAGAGCGCGCAAGCGATCCGCGATTTGCTGCTGCCTCTGGCCACCGTAGTTACACCTAACCTGTTTGAAGCAGGTGTATTGTCTGGTCTCGGCAAACTCACTACTATCGAAGATATGAAAGAAGCTGCACGATTGATCCACGGACTAGGTGCCCGCAATGTTGTAGTCAAGGGCGGTAAGGCGCTGGATGGCTCCAAAGCGATCGACGTCTTCTTTAACGGTACAGACTACACCGTCTTCGAAGCAGATAAAATCGAACCGGCGCATAACCACGGCGCAGGCTGCACCTTTGCGGCTGCGATTACCGGTGGACTGGCGAACGGCCTGACCGTAGACGAAGCGGTTGCCACAGCGAAAGACTTCGTCTCTGCGGCCATTCGCAACGGATTCGCGTTCAACCAGTACGTAGGACCAGTCTTCCACGGCGGCCACCGCCTGGAACAATAGGTCTCGCCCATCTGGCGAATAATCCTGTCATCCAAAAGAGCAGAGCCGACATCCTCGGCTCTGCTCTTTTTATACGGCTATAGCAAGCTGTTCAGCAGCTTTTAACTTGTTAACGAGATTGTAGACACCCTATCCGGCTAAATGTGCCCTACAGGCTATTTTCCTCAGGCTACCGTCCCCTCAGTTCTCCCTGACAGTCGTCTCGGCACCTTCACGTTCATTTACGAAGCTGAGATGGCTTCTCCCCCAACCACACATACTGTCCAACACCACAGCAATCGTCCTGCCATGCTCAGAAAGGCTGTATTCCACGCGTGGAGGCATCTCCTGATAAAAGATCCGGTCAATGAGCCCGTCCTCCTCCAGCTCCCGTAGCTGCTTTGTGAGCGTGCCTTGGGACACGTCCGGTATCCTCCGCCGCAGTTCCCCGAACCGCTGCGTCCCGTCCACCAGCAGCATGAACAGGATCAGCGGCTTCCATTTGCCCCCAATGACATCCAAGGTTGCCAGAACGCCTGTCAGTCTGGGTTCCTGCGAATTTCGTTTCATCATCATCACCTCTCCTGTTCTCTTCATCATACCTGTGACGCCCCTCCATTGCACGTCTCTCCTAAATAGTACGAATTTTCGTACCGGGTACGAATAAAGTGCGTACTGTGCAGCGCCGTTATTTTACCCAATAATAGAATAGAAACTAACATACGAATAAAGGAGAACAACCTATCATGTCAACTCTTACTTTACAAAATCAACGGGTCGTTATTATAGGAGGAAGCTCCGGGATTGGCCTCGCAACGGCCAAGCAAGCGGTGGAGCAAGGTGCATTCGTCGTTCTGGCAGGTCGGTCCTTGGACAAACTGGAACTAGCCAAGGAGAGACTGGGCGCAGACTCCGTGGAAATATACACATTGGATAACAAAGATGAGGAACAGCTGAAATCCTTTTTCGAGCAAGTGGGTCCGTTCGATCATCTGTTCACGCCTGGTGCCAGCTATGTCAGAGGGCCGATTACGTCAAGTGCGGAGGTTGCCCGCAGTTGTTTTGACGCCAAATTCTGGCCACAATACAATACTGTAAAATATGCTGCCCCGCAGATGCGCCCGAATGGATCGGTCGTACTGATGTCCGGTGCCTTTGGGCAAAGACCGCTCACAGATGGCGCTTCCTACGCTGCCTGCAATGGAGCCATCGAAAGTCTGGGTAAAGCACTGGCGGTGGAGCTGGCCCCTATTCGGGTCAATGTCATTTCCCCGGGAACGATCCACACAGAATTTAACTGGGATGGCGCCGAACAGGCAGTTCGGGATGAATCCTATAACGCCTATGCCAAAATCAACCTGCTCGGCCGGATCGGCACAGCCGCAGAAGCCGCACATACTGTCGTATATCTGATGACGAACGGATATACCACCGGCAGCACCCTGTTCCCAGACGGCGGCTATATTTTACGCTAATCTCCTAGCATACTCTCAAAATAAAAGGTGCCCCGAACAGCCAGAAAGCTAGCTAATTCGGGGCACCTTTTATGTATTTCCTGGATTACTTCTGTCCAGTCATGGCCAGATAGCTTGTCTCACTCACGACACGGCGTGCGGTAACATAACGATCAGCATAATACGATTCCGACAATTTGCTGATGCGAACGCCCTTGCTGCTGGAGGAATGAGCGAACTCACCATCACCGATATAAATACCCGCATGAGAAATTCCGTTACCGAGGGTATTAAAGAATACTAAATCTCCGACACGAAGATCTTCTTTAGCTACAGCTGTTCCAGCTTTAGCTTGGGACTGCGAGGTACGCGGAAGATCTCCGGCATTGAACTTATTGAATATGTATAAAATAAATCCGGAACAATCAAAACCCGCTGCTGTTGTGCCTCCCCATACATAAGGAGTACCAAGGAGTTGGTTCACTTCATTCTCGATCTTAACGTCACTGGCAAAGGCGGCTGGTGCTGCTGCAGTTAATAGAATAGCGGCTCCAAGTACAGAAACAATAAACTTCTTCAGACCGTGATTCTCCCTTCAAATGCCTACGGAGTTAGCTGAGGGTTCGGTTAAAGGTTTCCCTATATTCCCTTGCTTTCAGGAATAATTCACCCAGATGTGGTTCCCCCGTTTTCAACGATTGAAATTCGGCAACATTGATTAATATTTTGTAACTATTTGTATAGTAGTATAGATGTCCCCCTTCTGTCAATGCTATTTGATAGATTCATAACTTTATTTGCTCCCACATTCTTTCTACATATTTATAGATTATACTGCTATTTACCGGTTATTTTTCGCGGAATCGGGCCTGATATTTCTATCAATTCTTCCTCTATCGGTCCCGCAGGCGTACATGAATATGAAAGTAAAAGACTGGTAACATTCTTGTAATCACTGCGGGTAACTGTGGTTTGAGATTAATTAGATTATAATATCAGTTATTTTGTCACAACTATCTTCATTTCCAGGTTTTATAGGTGGCGACCTCTGATTCAGGGTACATTTTCGGAATAGCAAAAAGACGCTACAAGCACCAAAGAATTGGAATGATAGCGTCTTTTAATTACAAGTATAATCAATAACAGAAAGTTAGAAATCTTAAATCGCTATTACCAAGGCAGTTGCTGGTCTTGGTGATAGAACCCGCCTGTTGGACCATCGGCTGGCAGTGTAGCAAACTTAATACTGGTCAGACTTCCTTCTCTTTCATCCAAAGAGGCTTTCTCTCCTCCAAGTCCAGTGCGGACCCAACCCGGATGAACGGAATTCACCTTGATCGGCGTGTCCTTCAGTTCGTGTGCTAAATGAACAGTAAATGCATTCAAGGCTGTTTTAGAAGCATTATATGCAAATGTCTTCATTGAATAAATTGGAGCAGCAGGATCTGAATGGACAGTCAGAGAACCGAGAACACTGGACAGATTTACAATACGCCCTGCTTCAGATTTACGGATAAGCGGCAGTAACGTTTGTGTCAGCTGGATCAGTGAGAAAAAGTTAACATTAAACGTTTCTCTAAGTAGTTCAATTGGAAGTGTACTTGTACGGTTAACAACTTCGACTGATACACTTTCTTCATCCAGTAAGATCCCCGCATTATTAATTAATATATCTAGTTTCCCAAAGTTTTTCTCAATGTAGTCATACACGGTAGCATGATCTGAAATGGTATTCACGTCAATTTTTACGCTCACTACATCTAATCCTTCTTGTTTCAGTTCCGCTGCAACAGCTTGTCCTTTATCCGCATCGCGGGCGCCGATAATTACGGTAGCTCCCAATTTGCCAAGCCCACGAGCAGTTTCCACACCAATTCCACGAGTAGCGCCTGTAATCAATGCCACTTTTCCCTTTTGATCTTGTGTTGTCATATTGAATCCATCTCCTTTTATTTTCGAGAATGATCATTCTCAATATTATTAAAAAAATATCTATCTCACTTACGATCTGACATGCTAATGTTCCCGTCTCAAATGCATCATACCATATTGAGAACGATCGGTAAAGTATGAGAGTTCCGCCAATAGTCAATACGAAATAGCTAGAGCGGATCATGGGTTTTATCTCAGATTATATTGGGGTTCAATATGCATACTATCTGGCAGAACCTCTAGAACTGTAATTCACCCCACATGCGGCTATCCTTCCGCGAACGCTCCATATATCCGCTGGACAGCGCAATCCCCTACTCCCCTTCTCCCGCTTTTACTCTCCCCGGGTTATGAATCCTCTCTTTTCCGCGCATACTACTCTTACACATTCGATATGAATCACTGCGAGAGGAGAATGCTGTATGACGCAATTATTCCGTAATTCTCTGCCCGCTGGGGCGAGTCAGCCTGCGCCCGTGCTGCCTGTTCCTCTTTCTTTCAACCGGAACTGGCTACAGGATTTGGAGTCAAAGCTCGATAAAGGCGGACCCTGGGGCGACTGGCGACTATCTCAGCTGGCCGTGCAGGGCGAAGAAGCCGGTCTGGTAAGTAGCTTCGACGAGTTGCAATGTATGAAGCACTTGTCCGGACTGTCCCCGCTTCCCCACCAAATCGATACTGCCCATAAGGTGCTATTCCAAATGTCGGGACGAGCCATTCTCGCCGATGAGGTTGGACTTGGTAAAACAATCGAAGCCGGGCTGATCCTCAAAGAGTATCTCGTACGTGGACTCGTGTCCAAGGTACTGATTCTCGTTCCGGCCTCCTTAGTGCTGCAATGGGTTCGGGAGTTGAATGCCAAATTCGGCATTTCTGCCATTGCCCAGAAGAAAGCTTATTCCTGGGGCAACGACATTGTTGTCGCTTCACTGGATACCGCCAAACGTGATCCGCATAAAGAAGTGCTGATGAATAACGAGTACGACATGCTGATTATTGACGAGGCCCATAAGCTCAAGAATAAGAAGTCAACCAATTACCAGTTCGTACAACAGCTGCGTAAAAAATACTGTCTCCTGCTTACCGCTACCCCCGTGCAGAACGACCTCGGCGAGCTGTTCAATCTCATTACTTTGCTGAAACCGGGACAGCTCGGGAATCAGGGCGATTTTGCCACCAACTTCGTTGTCGATAAGCGCCAGCCTAAGAACGAAGAGCAGCTCCGCGGGGAGCTGTCTAAACTAATGATCCGCAACCGCCGCGGAGAAGGTCCAGTCAATTTTACCAAACGCAAAGTCCGTAATATCCCCCTGACACTGTCCGAAGAAGAGAAGCGACTCTATGACGGGGTCACTGCTTTTGTCAAAGACCAGTATCAAGAGGCTGGCGGCAATCTCAGTAGCATGCTCTCTCTTGTCACTCTACAGCGGGAGGTATGCAGCAGCCGGGATGCCGTCTTTATCACCTTGGTGAACCTGATCAAGAAATTGCCTGAGGATTCGCCTAAGCGTGATCGGATGATGGAGCTGCTCCAAACGATTCGTACAGTAAAAGCAAATACCAAGGCGGAAAAGACTCTGTCGCTGATCCGTGAAATGAACGAAAAGGTCATTGTGTTCACCGAATATCGGGCCACTCAGGAGTATCTGCTGCAATACTTCCGTGAGGGCGGGCTGCAATGCGTCACCTATTCCGGGGGTATGAACCGTGGCAAAAAAGACTGGATGATGGATCTGTTTCGTGGCCGCGCCCAGGTGATGATTGCCACCGAAGCTGGCGGCGAGGGCATCAATCTGCAATTCTGCCACCATATGATCAACTTCGATCTGCCATGGAACCCCATGCGGGTAGAGCAGCGGATCGGGCGTGTCCACAGACTGGGACAACAAAATGACGTGATGATCTATAACCTGTCGACCCAAGGGACCATTGAAGAGCATATCCTGCATCTGCTGCATGAGAAGATTAATATGTTCGAGATGGTCATCGGCGGACTTGACGTCATTCTGGAAAAGTTCGAGAAGAAAGAATCACTGGAGAAGAGTCTGTACAAGATTATGCTGGAATCGCAAGACGAGAATCAGCTTCGCAGTGGTCTTAACCATATTGGTGAGTCGCTAAGTCAATTGAATACCAGCATCAAGAAGGAAAGTGAGACAACCATATGACCCTCTCCCCACATCAAGTGCGCAAGCAGGTTATGGATTATCTTGAGGCCACAGACTGCTCGATTATTGAGACCTCTCCCCTGCATGTAACAGTCAAGCTCTCTCCCCGTGCAGATCAGATGCTCACGGATCGTCCCTATTATTGGGGCTTCGTAGAACGCACCGGGGTAGCACCCGAGACGCTGTCATTCACGTTCGTGTTCAATCCTGAACAATATGACAGTCAGGCTGAAGTCGCCTTGGCACCTCGAAGTCATGGATTAGGTAATCCGGGCTTAGTGAGAGCCGACATAGGTAATGGAATAACCAGCAAGCTTGGGGAAATAGAAGCGGCCACAGAACCTGCGGGCACTATTTCCGCAGGTTCTGTAGGATCTCCCGCACCTCCCGGCAATCCGCAGGACAGCATTTTGTCCCGCTACTTCGGCGTTGTACCCGCACTGCCCCGGATTGGCCCCGGCATGATCAGGCGCGAGGATGTTATCTATGGCAGCAAACGGCTGCGCCAGATCTGGAACGCTGCCCGCGAGGAAGGCAAATGCCTCTACCTGTTCGAAGACCCTGGGAGTCGCCAGCGAACAACCCTGTTCTCAGCGGCCTATGAGCCGTGGCTTGGAGTCTATTACAAAGTGGAGATGTCATGCGACCTGAAGCGTGAGGAGCTGCATTTTATGGGAATCTCTTTAGTCACAGGTGTCATCACTTATGAATTTGCCAGTAAGCTGTCACCACTCAAGCTGACCCCACGCCTCCCTGAGAATGTCCATGTTCAGCCGCTTGAAATGTCGGTGACGGCAGGCGCGGAACAGCTCGAGGCTAGTCTTACCGCTCGTCTTGCAGAGCTGGATTATAGCTGGGCGGAAGAAGCTCGTGAACGATTGCGGCTAGAGCTGGCTATCATCGACGTCTATTACGAAGAATTGCTCAAGGAACCGGATGAAGAGAAGCGTAAAGAGATCGAGGAGCAATATGCCCGGCGCCGGCAGGAAACCTCATGGCAATATGAACCTCAAATTGCAGTTTCTGCGGTGACCTATGGACTGTTTCATTTGCGGAAGACATAGAATGTGACCCAGCTCGCTAAAAGCAGGCAAAAAAACAGTGGAATTCCCGCAGCCGGCCGCGACAGCTTGCAACACTCTTTTTACAGCTTGTCCTTTACAATATCAGTAAGCCCATGGAGAAGAAAGGTGATCGGTGATATGAAAACATTCGTCCAGCGGGAACGCCGCCATAAGCTCCCCGCTCCCCTCCTGCTGCTGTTATGCCTGGGACTGGTAGCAGCAAGCTTTGGTTTCCCGTCGCAGCTCGCTGCGACCGGTAGCCGCATAAGCGTTGTGCAGGCTGTCTCCCAGGAGGTACCGCCCATCTTCCGGTTTCAGGAGTCTTCCGCTCCTGTAACTCTCGAAGATTTCGCCCAATCAAACATCATAAAGCTGGCAGAGCAAGCCCCCTTCAAGGAGTGGGCGGGTGCAAAGCCTCAATATTACCCACTGGGTCCCGGAACACATGGCTGGCTGGTCAATGTGATGAACGGTAAGCAGCGAATCGGTTATATGATTATCTCCGCCGCAGAGGACGGAGGCTATGTACTGAGTGAATACGGAGCCGGAACCTATGGTCTCCCTTACAGCTTGAGTGAACTGCACCGGTTATTGGTGCAGCAAGGACTTATTTCTTCTACTTATTCGGGTAAGCTGGAACTTACAGCATTGTATGCCCCCCTTCTACCAGTATGGAAGCTAAAGATCGACGGTAAGCTTGTCTTTATTGACGCCGCTACGCCGCAGGTCCTGCCCTGGACCCTGAGCCAGGCAGATAACGCACTCAAGAATACAACAGTCAGCGTAGAGGATGTGACCAGTAAAAAGGCCGCTGTCCCCCATATTCCTTACCGGAGCGGCGGAACGGATGATCCTTATGCAGATTTGCTATGGCTGACATCGCCCAAGCTGGACGTCAAGGATGCGGATAGTTTTACTGCCGAAATCTCTCCTGGCGTAAGCCTTGTCTTTCAGGCAGCGGGCCGCAATAACCTGTTCGGAGCTCCCTTTACGATTACAGGCTACCAGAACTGGCTGCCGACAGAGAAAACTACAGACGACAAGGCGGCTCTATACGCTGCTACCGGAGCAGGAGGCAAACGTTACTTGCCCTTGTCTGTATTGATTCAGAGCGGCACGCTTCATAAGTTACCCGGTAATAGTGCGGCGTCATTCAATTAGCAGCACGATGAAAATGTGAACATGAGAATATGGCAAATAACCTTCCAGCGCCTTTACTGGCACAAGGAAGGTTATTTTCTGTAGTATAGGCGTTGTATCAGAACTAGGCTAAGCATCATGCCCGTTAAGGGAGGATACGGATTCTTTTTCCTTTCGTGGCAAGCTGCCTCGCCAGATAGACCAACCCATAGGGATCATACCGAACCACTTCTCAGACCACGGCTGCTTCGCCATTTCTTTGTGAGAACGGATACTGCTGCGTGGGTCCTCGATAAATACGACTATTTTCTCGGTGATATACTTCACCAGTTCATCGCCGCCTGAAGCCATATTCGCCACCTCCTGCACTGTATTTCCTTGATCTAAGGGACACTACATTATAGCTATAGTGTGCTCCGCCGTCATAAAATCTAAACCCTGAGGAAGAGGGTCGTATAGCTTTGCCTTTAGCGGCACAATCTAACAGTGTAACCACTCCCAGATCTTTTTCCCATTTCAGAGTAAGGAGGCGTGTTTAGATGAAGTTGACCATCGGGCCGAGTCCCTCCAGGCTCCTACGCCGGATCAGTCTCTGCTGGGCGGCTGGAATACTGCTGCTGGCCCAAGGCTATGTGGGAGCCGAACCCGTGCATTCCACGCAGGAGCAGCATAATGATGAGCGGCACCACATGCTAGGTCATGGCCAGCGGATGATCCTGATCGATGCCGGGCACGGGGGCGTGGACGGCGGTACATCCCATGGAAAAATTCTCGAAAAAGATATTACACTGGATATCTCCCGCAAGCTGTTCTTGCTGCTGCGCAGCGATGGCTTCGATGCGATTCTGAACCGTAGCGGCGACTATGCGCCCAGTGATGAGAACCGCTGGCTACGCAGCTCCTCCCGTCATCTGCGTGATCTCGCCCAGCGCAAGGAATTGGCCGAGACGCTGCCTGCCAACGTTGTCGTCAGCATCCATATCAACTGGGCTTCTTCCCCTTCCAAGCATGGACCGCTAGTGCTGTATCGCCAGGAAGGGCGCAGCTTCATGCTCGCCAAGTCGATCCAGAGCCAGTTGAACCATCTGTATGGCACACAGACAGATTCAAGACCCGGCAAGCCCTTTTATCTGCTCAATAAAATAACCGCCACAACGGTAATCGTCGAGGCGGGTTTTATCAGCAGTCCAACGGACCGGGCGAAATTATGCAGCCCTGCGGGGCAGCAGGAGATTGCCGAAGCTGTAGCGAACGGCATTGCCGCTTATCTTATGGAAGTGTAGGCCGGGGAGCCCACTTCCATTCTTCTTTTACAAGATCGGAGATCCCAATAAAGTCGACCGTGTTCTTCATGTCTTCAATGCCGCCGCGAATCCCCGCTGCGGTATTTTTGCCTTGCACACCGACGTGCCCAATAGTTACACAGTAACGCTGATTCAGCGCCCGCTCCTGCACAAGATGCATCTGCTTTCGCACATGGCTGGCGGTATGAACATCATCCAGGAAAATATGGTTCTCCACACGAGGCAAACCGATCTCTTGTGCAACCTGGCCCACCACAGAACGGTAATTAGTCTTGCTGTCCACGAAGAATAATCCACGCTCCTTGCAGACAGCCAATATAATACCCATGATCCGGGGATCTCCCGTCACTTTTGAACCCATATGATTGTTGATACCGATAGCATAAGGAACATTTTCCAGTGCCGCCTCTACCTTCTGACGCACCTCCGCGTCGGTCATCTTCGCCAGCACTGCTCCTGGGCCCAGCCACTCCGGTCTGCCGCTCTTTGGCTCCATCGGCAGATGAACCAGCACATCATCTCCCCGCTTATGAGCACGCTTTGCGTCCTTCTGAGAGGTCGGCAGGAACGGCATCACCGCCACGGTGAGCTTAATCGGCAGGGAAAAGATCTCGTCCGTTCCCTTCATGCCGTTGCCGAAATCATCAATAATAATGGCTACCCGGCTGCGGGTCTGACGGGAACCCTTCGCCTCATTGCCCGTGGGTACAGTGCTTTTTGGACCGTTCACCGAAGCCTTCGGTTGTTGTCCATTGACCTCAGCAGCCGTACTATCCATAGTCTGTATTGCCTTAACGTTTAGCGCTTCGGCTGCTGATGCAGCATAGCTCCCAGATATCGTCAGGCATCCGGCGGACAGCAGCACAGCTATGTTTCTCCCCCCGGTCATGAGCCGATGACGCCATTGGTATTTCCTCATGCCCTCATCTCCTTCTCACTTTGAATTGTGTTCTCATTGTTTGAAGTTTGGAGGGCAATTATGTAGAAGTGACAATACGCAATAATTAACATTCGCTTTGCAAGGGTCACGGTCGAGCTTAAGTCAGAGTTGGATAACAGGAAAACATACCGTTAATTGCAGCCTCTCACCTTATTTGTAATAAATAAAGGGAATTTTTCCTGTTAAGAAGCCCTTTTAGCCCGTAATAGCCTAGTAATGAGGTGATTAACAGGATTTTTTCCAGTTATTTTTATAAAAGAGGTGGTTTGAACAAAATAACTGGAGCTATTCCCGTTATTCCAATGCCCTAACGAATGAAGTTGAACCTTAGGGTAAAAGTACGCTGTTATTTTAAACGTCTGAGTCATTTGCGAGGAATTTACGTTGTGTTGGTTTAATGTCTTATATAATACAATTGAATTCGATTGTTTTTTACCTTAATATTGAAAAAAATACCAAAATGAATCATCCTGAAAGGAATGGTCACAATCCTCGGATATCTGTTTATTTTTATAGCTAACTTCATATTCGCTTATTTTATTTATGATGATCCAAGCTTTGTTAAGCCTTTATTACATTCTATTAGTATCGTAATCATAAGTTTTATTATGGATCTAGTAAGCAAACGCAAAAGAGAAAAGCTCAATAAAGAATTATAAAACAAGTCTTAATAAAGATTAAAAGCATTTCCCCATAGATATCCATTATAATAAATACAGCTTCAAGCATACCGATCCCTTGCATTGGAGAATCTAAACCCATGGACATTGTTGCCGACATCACCAAAAGCCCGCTCAGACGGTCATTGTATCACTTCACCAGAGCCAGGAATCTGCAAGCTATCGCCCATTTCGATGCCCTGTACCCGCCATCCGTTATTGCGCCTCACCTGTCGAAAGGTAAGCGTCGCAGCGAGAAACATTCTACTCTGTTCAATGAACAAGCGGTCATCCTGAATGCTCATTTGCGCATTACCGACGAAGCAATGGACCCTGACACTACACCGGAGCAATTTAGAGCCTGTCTAGACCGTCATGTATTCCTCTGGCCTACCAAGCGCGATTGCCTGGCGATGCTCGGTATGTATTCCCGCCGGGAGCCTGACGAATCCTTTGCCATTCTCCAACTGGATGCCGCCGCACTACTGACGGATCATTTTGGCATCATTGCGCTGTCCAAATACGATTCCGGAAGTTCTCCCCGATATCCTCACCGGATGTCCTACCGGAAGTCCTGCAAAATGTTTCTCCCACTCAACCGCTTCAGGCAATCAACAGCCACTTTTGTTCCGGGTAAACCCTCCGAGATCAAAGAAGTTCTGGTCGCAGGTCCATTAACCCCACTTAGCAAATACTTGCAGACTGTTTATTGCACAGCAGAATCGCTGGTTCCACAGAGGTGGAAAGCCTTGGCGGAAACGCTAGCCGTACTGAATGAAGACAATAAATGATTCATACTACGGCGATCTCACTGCAACTAGCTCCACTTCTATGCTCAATTCGTGACACTTACCAGCAGAGCTCTGGCGACCTGAACGTCATCATCGGTCAACCACACTCTAACCGTAAAAGCAGTGCCTTGTTGTCCCATCAAAGAAACCAAATCCGCTGCAGAACCTTTCTCATATCTGGAAACCAGCTGATTTTTCACTGAACTTATATGTCTGATGAAGATTTTCGTTGCAGCATCCAGGGGGATGTCGGTATACAGCTCACTGGCCGGATTCTCCGCTTTCGAAGTTGATACCGTAGTTATATACTTAGGATTCTGATAAACTGTGATGGTACTTTGCTTAGCCGCTTTCAGATCACCGAACAGATCAGCTGTGCTCTCATCCAGTCCCGCCATAATTCCTTTGTTCTCATCTATATATTCAGCCTTCTGATTGCCGAACGGCAGGAGATTACGATCCACAATTCCAATCACCGCTATACCGCCAATTCCCGTTACAAGGAAAAAGACGACGACCGCATTCAGTATCTGCTCTCTCGAACGCGTCCTCCGCTCGATCCTTTTATACACAGCAATCCCAAGCATCCCTCCGAGTAGATTCAACAGAACATCGTCGATATCGCTGCTGCCGAGTGCCAATACATACTGAATGATCTCAAACGATACTGCCGTGGTCAGTAAGATGCCAATCTTGAATCGAAAAGAGCGCATTACACCCGTGTAAGATACAAAAACCCCCAAGGGAATAAACAGCGCAATGTTACCCAGAGTATTCGCCAGCAGTCGTTTCAACCCTATTGAATCATCGCTGAAATACGTTGTAATTATGTTATAGGGAATGAGGTTCACACTTCGCATCGACAATCCAGGCGTGCTGAAAATTGCTGTTACAGGGATCGTCTTGAATAGGATAAGGTTGATGGCTATCACAGCATACCCGGCAAATAACAGATAGAAAGCTACTTTCACTATGCTGTTTCTCCTCTGGATGTGTTCCATTTACACATTCCTCCCAAGTAAAATATGCTCCTTTTTTCACAAATACCTCTCCAACTCTTATCATAACTGCCCCTCTCTGTTTTGTAAAATATTCCATTATAAACAAAAAGAAGCGAGCCTCCTCTGAACAAGAAGTCTCGCTGCTTACTAGTACTACAGCCATTTGCCAATGGCCTCCTATTAAATTACAAATGCCGCTTCCGTATCTTTAAGATTACTTAAGAGTACTTTGACCTGGTCGGACATTTCTTTCATTTCATTGACCTGATTCATCTGGTTCTTGACGCTCTCGGAAGATAAGTATGTCTTCTCTGATGACTGCCGGGCAATCTCGGTCATCTGTACGATCGAAGCCGTCGCTTCTTCCGTTCCTGCAGAAATTTCCTGGGAGGCAGCGGATACCTCTTGAATACGGTTGAATACAGCTTCTATTTTACCCCGTATGTTCTTGAGTATGACTCCAGCTTCCTCTGTCAGTTGCATTCCGCCAGTAACTTCATCATTCACTGCCCCCATAGAATTCAGGGCGGCTTCAGATTCCGTCTGCAATGTATGAACAAGCCCGGAGATCTCCTCGGCCGACAGGCCAGTTTGCTCCGAAAGCTTGCGGATTTCTCCGGCCACTACCGCAAATCCCCGGCCAGATTCACCGGCTCTCGCTGCCTCAATGGCCGCGTTCAATGCGAGCAGATTAGTCTGGGAGGAAATTTGCCGGATAATCTGGAGGATCTCGTCAATTCTTTTGGTTTTATCAGTCAAGTTGTGCAGCACTTCGTTTAACTGGTTCACAGTAGATTTGATCCGACCCATCTGATGAACCGTCTCTTCGAGCGAAGTGTCGCCTTGCTGGGCCAGCGACGTTGCTTCTTCGCTGATTTCAGCTACACTCTGGGAAGAATCCGCAATCCGCTGAATACCCCCAGCCGCCTCCTCCATGGCATCGGCATTGTCCTGTGAGAGCTGCAATTGCAAGTTGCTGCCATCGTACAGCTCCTGAATACTGGCTGCAATCTCCTGCGCAGCGGCTTCGGTCGTTTCCGCGTTCACGACCAGCCGGTCCACCGCCCTACTGACCTGTCCGGTTCCGAAGCGTACGCTTCCAATCAGATGCGTCAAACTCTCAGTCATTTGGCCAAAAGTCTGGTACAGAAGGCCGATCTCATCCTTTCCCCGCTGCGCTGGAATTTCGATCCGCAGATTGCCGCGTGAAATCTCCGTCGCCAGCTCCATAATCCTACGGATCGGCTTCGAGATTTTCTGGTGAATAATAATATACTGGATCGATCCGAACACCGCCAGCAGGATCAGGCCAATGATCGAAGCATTGAACAATAGCTTGTCCGTTGATTCCAGTGCCCGTGTTAAGGAAAATACAACATCCACTACATAAGCGCCTTGATTATCAATATGTATTGGGGCGATATATTCGAGCTGTTCATTCTTATACAAGCTCTGCTCCTGATTATGACTTACAGTTTGCAGCACTTCTGGCGTGATATCCTGCCCCACTAGCGAAGTATCCTTGGCGGCAATGACCTTTCCACCTTCCACCGCCTCATAGATTTTCATCGATTTAATATCCGGCTGCATTCGCACCTGCTGCTCCAGATAGTTCTGCAGACTATCTTCGCTGGCCTGAATGACTGTACCGAAGGTCTGTACAATCGTCTGCGCCCGCTCCTTATTTTCATCAATAACCAGATTTCGGTTCTGTACATGCACAACAGTAATTATGATTATAACCATCAGTGCGAACATGATCAGCAGGATAAGGTTAAGTTTACGGGGCAGATTCCAGAACGGAAGCTTGATCTGGGTTGTCCCCTCAATCATTGGTTGGTTTATCTGTGTATTGTCCATCATTGTTCTCTCCCTTCCGAAATGCGGGTCAGGGGATAACGATTTTGACTTCAGTCCCTTGTCCGGGCGCGGAAGTGATCGTAACTCCGTAATTCTGCCCGTAATATAGCTTGAGACGTTCATCCACGTTGTGAATGCCGATTCCGCCCAGCTTGGATCGTACCTGTGGTACTGGCTCTTGTCCGGAAGCCCCAGTGTCGGCTTCAAGAATGGCAGGATCAAAGCCTGCTCCGTCATCCTTAATGATAAACTGTACGCTGCCTTCGACTGTCCTGCCACAGCTGATCTCAAGAGATCCCGGTCCGTTTTTCTCTCGTATGCCATGGTAAATCGCATTTTCAACCATTGGCTGCAAAATGATTTTGGGAATGATCAGATCCGACAAAGCGGGATCATACCGCAGTTCATATGACAATTTGTCGCCATACCGTTCTTTCTGGATGATCAAATACTTGGAAACATGCGCCATCTCTTTTTCAATCGTCGTGAATTCTTCACCGCCACTTAATGACAGTTGGAAGAATTCGGCGAGCGCCTTGGTCGTTGATATAACCCGCTCGGTATCCTGAAACTCCGCCATCCATACAATCGTATCCAGCGTGTTATATAGAAAGTGCGGGTTAATCTGGCTGTGCAGCACACTGAGCTCATGCAGACGCAGCGCTCTCTCCTTGGTCTCAATATCCTTTAGCAGTTGACGGATCTCTAGCACCATAGAGTTAAAATGCCGGGCGAGGCCTTGCACCTCTGTAACGCCGGTCTCAGGCACGCTGATGGCCAGCAGTCCGCTCTCTACCTGCTGCATCGCCTGCTCCAGCCGATGAATCGGCCGGGTCATGCTCTTCGCAATCCAGGGCGACGTTACCAAGATAAGGATCAGCAATGCTGCGCCGACCATAATAAACGACTTCATCAGCTGCATGCGAATCTGCTGCAAACCGTCCAAAGAACTGACGCCTACCAGGGTCCAGTCTGTCCCCTTCAGATGAGTCTGGTAGACTAGACGATTCTCCTTCAGATCATATCCCTGAGCCTGCCGACTCATGGCAATTAGCTGCTTCTGCTTGACGCCGTCCACAAAGTAAGAAACGTCCTTATGATAGACAATTTCATGATTGCTATTAATGATAAAAGCATACCCTTTGCTACCCAACTCCAAGCCGTTGAGATAGTCCTCAAGTCCCTTGTATTTGATATCCAGCAGCACGACTCCAAGATTCTGCCCACGCTCATCTTTGACCTCCTGACTCAAGGAAATCACCCAGTTATCCTTGTCCATAGAGAACTTCTGCATCCGTGCAGAGGTAAGCGCAGGAATGTTACTATGTATGGCAGCTACATACCATGGCTCTTCCATCATATCCGACGAACGCCTCATATTCAATTTTTGTTCATTAGATAGTACATAGCCATCCTTACCGATCACGATCACCGATTGAATAAATGGGTCCGAAATCAGCACATTCTGGATGAACTCAAGGACATCCCGCTCACCGGTCTTATTCTTTTCAGCCAGCGTCCGGACGGTCTCGGGATTACGGGCTAGCATCGTGGACAGTACGTTGAGACGGTCAATATACATCTCCACATACGTGCCGCCCTTGGCAATCGCCATCTGACTGGATTCCACGGACTGGTTCATCACCACCCTGGATATGCCGACATAAAGAACACTGCCAGTGATCCCGACCGTCAGAATGCTAATCAGTATGTAAATCCACAGAATACGAAATTGTAGCGAGCGAAAGAAAGGTTTCATTACTCTTTGATCCTTTCACGGTATTGCAGCGGCGACATGCCGAATTTCTTCTTGAAGGAAGAACTGAAGTAATTCGGGTTATCGAACCCTGCGTCCGCGGAAATTTCGTACACCTTTTTGTCCGAAGCCAGTAGCTGCAGCTTGGCCCGTTCCAAGCGAAGGGATACGATATAGTCCTGAAAAGACACCTTGAATAACTTTTTGAACAATGTACTCATATAGCCCGAACTGAAGCCCATTTGCTCCGCTAATGCGGTTAGTGAGAATTCCGGATTAGCGAGGTTGCTCTCAATCACCTGGGCCACATGCTGTTTTTCACCTTCTGGTTCACTGACAGGCACGGTTCCGGCCGTTCGCGACTGCATATCCTTGAGAAGGGTCAGCAGTTCAGTCTGCTGACCCTCATTCTTAAGTTTATTCACCAGTTTGCTCAGGACCTCGAACACATCTTTTCTAGAGACCGGCTTCAGCACATAATCATCGATTCCGATCTTCAAAGCAGTTACCGCATAATCATAATAATCATAGCCGGTAATCACAGCAATCTTGACGTCCGGCTTCAGCACCTTGATTCTTGTCGCAAAATCCAGCCCGTTCATACGCGGCATGTTGATATCCAGCAACACAAGATCCGGGAGCTGCTCCTCAAAAATCCGCAATCCTTCATCACCGCTCGCGGCTTCATGGATCTCCACAATATTCAGTTCGTCGAAAGGGACGAAACGCTTGATGCCGTTTCTTACCAGATCCTCGTCTTCAACGAGCAGCAGCTTATACATAACCTTTAGACTCCTTCATCCTCATTTAGCGACAACAATTAAATCTCCATACCCTTCCTTGTCCATGTCTGCCAGCGGAACGAAACGGATGGAAGCACTGTTGATGCAGAAGCGTTTGCCGCCCTTGTCTGCCGGTCCATCATCGAAGACATGGCCCAGATGAATATCGCCCGCCCGGCTCCGCACCTCTGTACGCGTCATCCCAAAACTGTGATCCTCGTCGTAGGTTACTACCTCTGGGATAATTGGCTTGGTGAAGCTCGGCCAGCCGCAGCCGGCATCGTATTTATCAGCACTGGCGAACAGCGGCTCACCTGTTGTGACATCCACATAGATGCCTGGCTCAAACTGATCCCAATATTCATTGGAGTACGCATGCTCAGTATCGGCTAGTACAGCTACTTGATACTGGATCTTGGTCAGCTTCTTTTTCAGTTCCTCATTGCTTGGTTTAGGATATTTAGAGGCATCAATGTGGATATTCACATCTTGCACCACGCTCAGATCAATGTGACAGTACCCGTTCGGATTCTTCTCCAGATAATCCTGGTGATACTCTTCTGCCAGATAGAAATTGCTTAGCGGAAGAGCTTCGGTCACGATTTTCTTGTCATATTTCAGCTGTTCCTTCGCGATTGCATCCTTAATCACGGTCAGATCCGCAGCATTGCTCGAATAAATCCCAGTCCGGTATTGAATTCCCTGATCATTGCCTTGCTTGTTGACACTTGTCGGGTCGATGACCTTGAAGAACGCCGCGATAAGCTGTTCGAGACTCACCCGCTTCGGATCATAGCTGACCTTTACCGTCTCCGCGAATCCTCTGTCTCCGCGAATCACATCTTCATAAGAAGGATTCTCTCCAGTACCGTTGGCATAACCGGATACAGCATCGCTAACCCCGTAAACCCGGGCCAGGTAAGCTTCTACACCCCAGAAGCAGCCGCCGGCAAAATAAATATCGCGCAGTTCGCTCCCCGAGTAATCCACATCCTTGTTCGGATTCGGCAGAGAAGCCGTTGTCGCTTTGCCTCCGCCTGCGGAAGCAATCCCTCCCGCTCCTTCAGTGATTAAATTATACGGCGTGCAAGCACTTAGTACCAGCAATAGCAACAGTGAACCTATCAGTCCTAGTCGTTTCATAATTCCCTCCCCTATCCTTCTGTTTTAATGTATGGATTGAAAAGTCTGGGCAATCACTTCATTGGTGTTATGTCCTGGTGCGCTTTTGACCAGAATGCCATCCGAACCGATATAATAGGAAGAGGGATATCCTCTCACACCAAATTTACGAGTCAAAGTACCCCCGTCATCCAACAGCACCTGAATATGGTCGTACCCTCGTTTAGAGAACCAATTTGTAAAATCCGCAGCCGATTGTTCTCCATTGTAACCAGGACTGACAATCGTCAGTACTTTATAGTCATGCTGTTCGCTCGACAGCTGATCCAGTTCATCCAGTCCAGCCAGACAAATAGGGCACCAGGACGCCCAGAATTTTACGTATACCTTCTGCCCTTTGAAATCAGCCAGGGACACTTCATTTCCCTGCAAATCTTTAAGCTTGAACGCTGGTGCAGGCTGCCCCTTGTTCACTGTCCCTCCGGCTACCGATGCTGAAGTGACACCCTCTCTACCATAAATACCAATTGCTCCGATCACCAGTAGGGCAGCTATCGCCACCCAAACCCATGTTTTTATCTTCCTCATGACGCCCTCCTCCTTCTACACTTGAAAATAGGTTGTAATCATGTTCAGCTTATTGCTGACGAGCAGTAGTCCCATCACAATTAATACGATGCCTGAGATGGCTTTCAATACGCGCATATGCTTGTAAAGCCGACGCACCTTTGTTAACAGCAGGCTGGAAAATATGGCCATTACCAGAAACGGTAACGCCAAGCCCAGGGTATAAATCAGCATGTACATGCCTCCCGTTCCCGCCGAGCCGCCACTTGCTGAAAGACCCAGCACAGCTGCAAGCACAGGACCGATACAAGGGGTCCAGCCGAAGCTGAACGTGAATCCAAGCAGAAAGGCGCCAGCGAATCCTTTTTTATGCTGCAAATCGGCGTCTATGCGCTTTTCCTTTTCCAGAAAAGAAAGCCTGATCACGCCCGTCTGGTAAATCCCAAACAGAATAACGACGATTCCGCAGACTGTAATGAAATACGAACTGCCCAGGACTCCGCCAAGCGCCCCTGCCCCAAAACCAAGTAGGACGAAGACTGCCGATAACCCAAGAATAAACATCAGCGTTCTACCTATAAGCAATGGAGAGACTGTCATCTTTCCCAGCTTCCAGGACCCTGCTTGGCCGCTACCCTGCTCTGAACTGCCAAGATAAGCCAGATACACAGGTAGTAACGGCAAAATACAAGGGGAAAAGAACGACAGTATACCCGCAGTAAACACACTTCCAAAATAAATTGATTCGGTCACCACTTTTGCCTCCTCACTGCAACTCCATTCTAGCCGTACTTCTAGTGTAGGTTAATCTATCCAGATATAACATCCAAGTTGATCAGCATTTTCTATAAAATAATCATGTGTTACAGTTCCAAACTTCCCCCTTCGTTCCTTCTCACTTATTGTTACTTTCTATTGTTCATCTTATATAGTGGGTTTGTACAAGCATAGCCAACGTAACATGCAAGAAGACCACTCACCGGATGAAGGATGAGCGGTCTTCTGCTGTAGCTGCTTAAGATGGAAGTCGATTACTTTAAGTCTCTTCTCCAGCGATCCCGACTTAAGATCCTTGCGCTGGCGCAGGGTGTGCCTCGACGTAGGCCAGAGCGTTGTAGACCAACTCCGCCGCTTCGGCGCGTGTGATCTTCTCCTGCGGCTTGAAATTGTTGTTCTGATCCAGCTTGGCAATCCCAAGCACAAGTGCACGCTGAACAGACCCGTCAAATGCAGTGCTGAGCTGAGCCTGATCGCCAAACTCCATCGGCTTGATTTTGATCATGGGCAGATTGCTGCTCGTCTCCATGGCCAGAATCAAATGGTGAGTAAACTCTTCCTTGGTCCATGCTGCTCCTGGGTTCAGATCTTTAGGCAGGTCAATGTTGTTGTTGGCGGCAATGATCAGAGTGTTAGCATACCACGCAGCATCATTTGCCTTAGGGAAATAATCCGTCGCATGCGGCTCTTTCACAAATCGCAACAGATCAATGTTCAAATCAAAGGCATTAACAAGAAGCTGAATTCCCTGAGCTGCAGTCAATGTCCCCTTAGGATCAAAGCGATCACTGCTGACACCCTGTATGTAGCCCTTCTGCTGCAAAGAGATAATCTTATCCTTGGCCGGTATATTCGAAAGATCGGTAAATGCCACCCCGGCAGCAAAGCTTTGTCCAGTAATCGTGAGGGTAAGTATAGCCGCAGCCCCAAGCATTGCAATTTTTTTGTTCATCATTGTTGTCACCTCGTCAGTAATTTAGAACGTTCCATCCCTACAGACGAGTGTTAGGAAATAATGTTGCAGCCGTTTAAGATAAACTGTTGAATAATATAGATAGTTTAATAGCAACCGTTAACTGAAAAACACATGTTGCAACCCTTGGCGCTGCCTATTAAAGCTGGCTTGCAGGCAATGTTTCTTTTGCATAGCGGTTGACTGGAACAGAGAGGCCCAAATGTCCCCGCAAGGTTGTGCTGTCATATTCCGTCCGGTAAATGCCCCGTTCCTGAAGAATCGGTACGACTAGCTCGACAAAGTCAGTTAGGCTGTCCGGCAGTGCAGGTGGGACGAATATAAACCCGTCGGCGGCCCCATTTTCGAACCAATACGTCAGCGTATCTGCCACTTGCTCCGGTGTTCCACGCAGGGACTCATCCGATGACACATTGCTGATTTTAGAGTAAAGCTCGCCGATCGTCAGGTCCTCTTCACGAATGATTTTTTGAATTCTATCAAAATCACTCTGGATGCTGTTCACTTCCCGCCAAGCCACCTGCGATGCAGGGGTATCCAGACTGTAGGCGGTAAGATCGACATTCCCCACATAGCCAGACAAGAATCGTAGCGCCTGCTCCTGTATAACCGTGGAGTCCAATAGCGCCGCCTTCTCGGCTGCCTCAGCTTCCGTCCGCCCGATAATCGGAGAGATGCCCTGCAGAATAAGCAGTTCATCCTCCCTCCGCCCATATTTGGACATTCGACCTTTCAATTCTTTGTAGAAATCTTTGGCTTCTTCGAACGATTTTTTGTGACTGAACACCACCTCAGCTGTTCTTGCAGCCAGTTCTTGCCCTGGTTCGGAGGAGCCTGCCTGGAACAGCACAGGATGACCCTGCGGAGTGCGTCCAATATTGAGCGGCCCCCTAACTTGGAAGAACTCACCTTCATAATTAAGCAGATGCACCTTCTCCGGATTATAAAATTCGCCAGTTTCCTTGTTACGGATAAAAGCGTCCTCTTCCCATGAATCCCATAAGCCTTTTACCACGTCGATAAATTCCTCTGCAACCTTGTAGCGGTCATCATGCAGGAGATGCTCCTTGCGGCTAAAGTTAAGTGCGGTGAGTCCTGTCGCATCAGCCGTGGTCACCACATTCCATCCTGCTCTTCCTCCACTAATGATATCGACCGAAGCGAATTGCCGGGCTAAATTATAGGGCTCGTTGTATGTAGTGGAAGCGGTGGCTACAACCCCGATATGGCTAGTCGCGCCCGCAATAGCAGTAATCAGGACAGTAGGGTCAAATCTATTTAGTATTTGTGAGTGTGAATTTTCGTCAACAGCCAAACTGTCAGCGATAAAGGCAGCATCAAACAAGCCTCTCTCCGCTTCCTGGGCGATTTTTTTATAAAAGCCTACATCAATACTGGCATCCGCTTGAGCTTGCGGCAGTCGCCACGAACCGATATGCATCCCGGTTCCGACAACATATAAACCAATTTTAATTTGTCTAGCGTCAGACATAGATTTCATCCTCTCCGTAATAGACCTGAATGATTGCAGATGGAACAAATTTCTTTAAACATAGTTTATAAATTGGTATACTCAGTTTTAATTTGAATTTATGATACATTAGTTTGTATAGGAAATCAATTCCTCTATTGAGCAACAAAGGATTGACATTCAAGGTAAAGCTGTTATGATTTTAATAATTCTCATATGTTTACTAGGAATTAATTATTATTTTCATTCAACTTTAGGAGGGTCTTTACAGATGAGTAAGAAAACAAAATGGGGTCGACTTTTATTAACAGGATCTATGGTATTGGCAGTTTTGCTGGTATCTGCATGCAGTAACAAGGGGTCAGGCTCTGCCAGCGAAGCTTCACTGAAAATAGGAACGACAGATATCCAGAGCGATTTGTGGAACTTTGTTCGAGATCAAGCCAAAGAAGAGGGATTGAAGATTGAAGTCGTCACCCTTTCTGGTCAAGTAGATATGAACCAATCCCTCGCGGATGGAGACCTCGAAGCCAACGCTTTCCAGCATATCGCTTATCTGACAAGCTGGAATGGTATTCACAATTCTTCTCTGGTGGCGGCGGATACGACGATTATTGCCCCCCTTGGCATCTACTCCAAGAAAATTAAGACTGTAGAAGAGATTAAAGACGGCGCCAAGATTGCGATCCCGAATGATCAGACCAATCTGGTCCGGGCTCTGAAGCTGCTTGAGTCGGCTAAGCTCATAAAGCTGCCTGAGAACTTCGACCTTGCCAAGGGCGGGGTGGATCAGATTGCAGAGAATCCTCATAAGCTCGACATTATTACAGCACAAAGCGGTATGCTTCCACGAGTGCTGGATGACGTTGACGCAGCCATCATTAATAACGGTGTAGCTCTTGAGGCAGGCTACAAACTGGATACCTCCCTATTCCATGAGAATGAAGAAGAGAGCGCCTATGTTAACGTGGTGGCAACGAAAGAAGACATTCTAAAAGACAAGGCAGATGCTTTCAAGAAGCTGAACACTGTGCTCCACTCTGACAAGGTCAAAGAGTATATTCAGCAAAGATATGAAGGAAACTTCATCCCCGTCACTCGCACCGTTAATGATGTTGTAGACACGTTTAATAAAGAAAACGGAAAGAAATAGCATAGTAGTTAAAGGATCAAATGTCCGATTTTCCGGATATTTTGATCCTTTTTCTTTTGTCCTCAGAGCACCCTTTCTAGAAAACAATAACTACATAACTCTGATTAAAATACAAAAAGTTCGTAAACTGCTAAAGAAGCAGATTTACGAACTTTAATGTATAGCTATGATGCGGTCGTGAGGACTCGGACCTGTTACTTCTTAGTAATCGTAAACCAATTCACATTTAAGCCGCCTATGGTTGGAAAAGCTAAAGCAATTTGCTGTTCTGTAGATGTTAGCACGACATCATGCGAGACGGTAGTCCAGTTCTGCCATCCTCCCGTAGCTGGAACTGTTATGGTACCGAATATAGCTCCTCCACCAGCCCGTTCAAATTGAATTTGACTGCCATTCGGGCTAGCTACTCTATAGCTGATCGTGTAAGTCCCGGGAGAAAGGGGCGTTGGCGTTGAATAAGTCATCCAGTCACCAGGGTCAATATATCCAACATTCTGCCCTCCACCAACGTCTGTTGTGTCTTGCTTCTGAACGCCATAACTGTCAATATAATTCTCCGCCTCAATTTTTATACTCGGTGTTTTCTCTTCGATTTTAATCCAGTTCAGATTAAACCCTCCAGAGGGAAACGATAATTTTAATAGCTGCTCTCCAGCAGGAAGACTTACATCATGGGAAATCGTGGTCCAAGTCTGCCATCCGCCTGTAGAAGGAACTTGGGCAGAACCAAATACCTGACCCGTAGTACCGTTCTCTGCTTGAATGGTCCCGCCGCCACTTAGACTAGCTACCCTGTAACTTACTTTATAGGTATTAGAAGAAGCTACATTGATGGGATAAGTCACCCAATCGCCTGGGTCGATCCATCCGACATTTAGGCCACCGCCTGTATCCGTAGTGCTCTGAGTTTGTACCCCAGACATGCTGGTATAATTCTCAGCTTCTATCGTCCCAGGCACACTAAAGGAGGTGCTAGGCTGTTGGCCGCCCCCCATCCATAAAAGAGCATTAACAATAAGTTTATTCTGCGTCTCATCAGAAAAAGTATAGGATTTCGCTGTGTTAGTTGCATAGTTCATATCATTATGACCCATATTGGCATACATCATTTTATAATTTTTATTGGACCAAACTATAGGGTAATAACCACTGTACCAAGATTGGTTGGGATCGGTGCCAAGAGGAAAACTCACAGGATCGATGGAGTATAGGATATCAATATTGGGTTTGGTACGCAAATCAACCGACCAGCTATACCATTCGCTTGCGGGGGTTTTGTATGTTGCTGGCATATTAAGAGTAGCAGGATGGGTACTGTTCTCGAGACGCAAAGTAGCTGGCGTTGGGAACCACGTGTTCGATTTAAAGGCTCCTGATCCTAAAAATTCGTTGTAGTACCAGTTCCATGACGAAGGATTCGTCGTGAAAGCGCTAACATGAAATCCCAGCCATCCTCCGCCATTTTTCATATATTGCTCAAATGCAGGTCTCTGGGCGGCCGGGGGTACATCATCTAAAAAAATAACAACCTTGTACTGAGAAAGATTCGAAGTATTAAGTTTACTCCAATCATTTGTTGACTCGTAAGAAAAATTGTACTTACTGGCAAGCTCGGGGAATCTCTGGTTTGCTTCTTTTACAAAGCTGATATGGGCTGCATCCCAAGTCCCGTTGTAAAAAGCTATGACTTTAAATTGCGGAGCGAGTTCTGCGGCCTTGATACCAGAAGCAAAAGAAGAACATATGAATATGAAAATCATACAGCTGGCAACGACCCTGGCTAACCACTTATTCTTTTTAGTTACTATGGACATTTTCCCTTCCTCCATTTCATTTTTCGTAGTACCCATTGAAGTTGTTACTCAGAGTGGCCCGTGCATAATGCACAACTTCAATTGGGTCCGCGATAAAATGATTTTATGCATTATTGAATTTATATATGATACAGAAATCACACTGAGCTTCCTAACGGGAACGAATCTTTCCCGGTGAAGCGCCGTAGTGGATTTTGAACAAATGATAGAAGTGGCTAAGATTATCAAAGCCTGCTTCATAAGAGATTTCCAGAATCGTCAAATTCGTGGTCAGCAAAAGATTTTTGGCATAACCGAGCCTCAATTGATTAATGTAAGCGGTCGGGGTCGTGTGGAGGTATTGCTTAAATACACGATTGATATGGCCAACACTATGATCGGAAATTACGTTCAAGCGGTTAAGGCCACCAGTAAAGTTCTCTTTCTTCTGCATCTCCATAAGAAGCGCGTTCAGCCACTGAGGAATCGCTTTCTGGTTCTGATCCTGATCATTGAAAAAGTAGTAGGTCAACGCATCCGTCAGAAAACTGCGCGCTAAAATCCTCGCCCTCTGCTTGTCTATACTCGTATACAGATGGATCAGCTTGCTCTTGTGGACGAGCGTCTCCATATCGAAAGTCGGCAGAACAACATAAGGCGGCATCTCCAGGCCTTTCAGCTTCCCGGCAAAGACGGAATTTTCAAAATAATGAAAAGCATCCTCCACCACTTCTTTATAAAAGTTAACATTAATAAATTGGCAGTCACTTTCCTCATAAAAGTCATACCAATGCAGGTCGTCCGGGCGGATGAACACCATCGTATTAGGCTCCAGAACCTGCGCCTCACCATTAATATGATGAACGCATTTGCCTTCTGTAATAATGAAAATTTCATAATAATCATGATAGTGCAGCGGTGTGGTGTGCTTAATCGAATATTCAATATGAAAAGTGGACTGTACCTGGGGGTCAATCAACGTTTCAGCTTTTAAAAGAGTAGCTTGCGTCACTTTTCCTCACCTCATGTTATGTTAATATAGCACAAAAAAAGATGAAACAATACAAGACTCTCGTGATATTCAGCTGATACTATATACCAATATAGCACAATAAAATTCTTAAAAAGCAGGTGGAATGCAGATGCAATTGTTAACACTTAGCGGTATATGGCAAATGAAAAAAACGAATGATGCGGAATGGATCAACGGTAATGTTCCCGGTTCTGTGTTTAATGATTTACTCCAGGCTGGCCAAATGGAAGACCCGTTCTTCAGAGATAATGAATATGACGCGCTGGAGCTGTCCAAATCCGATTTTGAATACGCCAGAGAGTTTTCAGTGGAAAAAGACCTTCTGGAGCATGATGTTGTCCTGCTGCGTTGCGAGGGGCTGGATACCCTATGTGACCTTTCTATAAATGGTACGCTTGTTTTGAAAGCGGATAACATGCATAGAACTTATGAGATTGACGTTAAGAATGTGCTGGTTCCCGGAAACAATGTGATCCATGTTCTCATTAAATCAGCAACCCTCTATGCATTGGAAAAAGAAAAGGAACAACATCTGTCCAGCTGCGCCGATGCCGTGCCGGGTATCTCCCATATCCGTAAAGCGCACAGTATGTTCGGCTGGGATTGGGGTCCGCAAATTCCCGATGCGGGGATTTGGCGGGACATCACCATTCACGGCTATGACAATGGGCGAATTGATGATGTATATGTGACCCAGACACATCACGAGAACAAGGTCAATCTGGATATTCAGGTAGATCTTCAGCATTGGTCAGACACTGAGCTTACCCTGCGGGCTACGCTAGAGTCCCCGGATGGACAAGTGTATGGACAGGAATTGCCTGTCAGCCTACCTCAAGCTTCCCTGGCACTGGACATTGCTGACCCGCAGATCTGGTGGCCGAACAATTATGGCAGTCAACCGCTTTACACTTTAAAGGTGCAGCTGTTCAAGGGGACTCAGGCTATTGATGACAAGACACTTACGATCGGTCTTCGCACACTAACCGTCAAGCAAGTCAAAGATACTTGGGGCGAGTCTTTCGAGTTTGAAGTCAACGGCCGAAGCATCTTCGCCATGGGCGCGAACTATATTCCGGAAGATAACGTCTTCGGGCGGATCAACTTCGAAAAGACAGAGAAATTGATTAAAAGCTGTGTCGAAGCTAACTACAACTGTATCCGTGTATGGGGTGGCGGCTATTATGCTGATGATTACTTCTATGATCTGTGCGACCAGTATGGCTTGATTGTGTGGCAGGATCATATGTATGCGTGTGGAAATTACGATTTTACCGACGAGTTCAAAGACAGCATCACGCTAGAAACGATCGATAATATGAAAAGAATCCGTCATCATGCCTCCCTCGGCTTGTGGAGCGGCAACAATGAACTGGAATACGCCTGGGCATATTGGGGCTGGGGCGAACGTTACGGCGATAAGCTGAAACAAGACTATCTCAAGCAATTCGAAGAGTATTTGCCAGAGTTGTCCAAATCGCTTGATCCGAACACCTTCTACTGGCGGTCCTCCCCTTCTTCCACGGGTAACTTTGATGACCCGAACAATGAGAACATTGGGGATATGCATTATTGGGATGTGTGGCACGGACGCAAGCCGATCACCGAATTCAGAACACTGTTCCCGCGCTTCATGTCAGAGTTCGGATTACAGTCGTTCCCGTCCTTAAAAACTGTGGAGTCATTCACGCTGCCTGAAGACCGGAATATTTTCTCTTATGTCATGGAGTCTCATCAGAAGAACGGTACCGGTAATGAGAAGATTCTGTACTATATCAGCGAATACTTTAAGTATCCGAAAGATTTCGACAACCTGCTGTATGTTTCCCAGCTAATACAGGCGGAAGGCATGCGCAATGGGATCGAGCATTGGAGAAGAAACCGCGGAAGATGTATGGGCGCGATTTATTGGCAGCTGAACGACATCTGGCCGGTAGCTTCCTGGTCCAGCCTGGACTATTTCGGCAGATGGAAAGCCGGTCATTATGCGGCCAAAAGATTCTTCGCGCCGATTCTGGCCTCTGCCTGCGAAGAAGGAACCACTGTCTCGCTGCATGTGACCAACGAAACCTTGAACGAAACTACAGGACACCTAAGCTGGCGTCTCCTGAATACCCGTTCCGAACTCATTCAGAGCGGTGAGCTGGCGGTATCTGTAGATGCTCTTTCCACGCAGGAGATCACCAACCTGGATTTCGGTTCTGTACTGGATACCAAGCAGAAGCTGAGAGAAAGCTACCTGGAATTCGAATATACCGTAGATGGTCAATCGGTCAGTGGAGGCACTGTACTGTTTGTTAAATCGAAGCATTTTAATTACATTGATCCACACATCAATACCTCTGTCGCTGAGACGAAAGATCAGTTCATCGTTGAAGTTAAGAGCGAGTCGCTCGCCAAATTTGTGGAACTTAGTTTAAGCGATGTGGACTCCCTTTGGAGCGATAACATCTTTGACTTGTCTGCTTCTGCCGTGAAAACCGTCACCGTCTCGAAAGACAGTCTGTCCGAGCCGTTGACGCTGGAAGCCTTTAAAGAGCAGCTTACCGTTCGTAGTTTGTTTGATACATTTGAATAACAATCATAAAGAGGCTCGTAAACGTCTGCAAAAGCAGGTTTACGAGCCTCTTGTTATGCTATGCTTCAGACGAAGCCTTTTCCCCATTGTTCGGTCTATTCGACACTAGTGATTACCGCCATAGTATATGACCATATTCATTTGGCACTTTGTATTTTCCCTGTTGAAATAAGAGTGTGGTCTGTCCGCTTTGAAACGGATAGCGTCACCTGCTTTAACTATATATTCACTTTCACCAACAAGTACCGCCATCTCCCCCTCAAATACAGTAATGTATTCTTCGGTCCCCTCCTGGTGCGGCTCGGAAATTAACTCCCCTCCCGGATCAATATCTACCGTGTAGATTTCGAATTTTCTTCCATCGTCATAAGGAAAGAACGGGTACAAGCGGTATTTTTCCTCTTCAGTAAGAGATTGAATATCCTCTTTAGCCACAACCACCGCTTCCGTTTGGGATTGATTGATCAGAGCAGTGAACGAAACCTTTAGCCCATTTGCAATCTTCCATACCGTTGTAATCGATGGATTGGACTCTCCCCGCTCGATCTGCCCCAACATCGTTTTACTTATTCCTGTCAATTCAGATACTTTGTCCAGGCTGAGCTTTCTCTGGTTGCGCAAAGCTTTCAGATTTTTAGCGAAGATCAACTGAATATTATCCAAAATACTCAACTCCCTGCTATTGTGCGTTATAACGTATATATTGTACAATCATTAAGCACAAGAGTGTTATGACGTACATTCTGTTCAATTGTAGCATATATTTGAGGAGTGGTTCCAAGCATGTCATTTATTCCGTTTTTGTCGTATGTCATCGTTACTACCTTTACACCAGGCCCCAATAATATAATGGCCATGTCCAATGCCAGCCGGATGGGCCTGAGAAAATCAATGCCTTTTATTTTAGGCGTCGGTGCAGGCTTCTTAGCCATTATGTTACTCTCCAGCTATTTCAACCTGGTATTATACCATTTTATTCCACGCGTAAAAGTTGGGATGAACATTTTGGGATGTCTATATATGCTGTACCTGGCCGTGAAAATTGTTAGAAGCAGCTTCCAGCAACGAGATGATTCTGCTCCCAATAACAACTCGTTTTTCTCTGGTTTATTGTTGCAATTCATTAATCCCAAAGTGATCCTGTATGGAATTACTGTCATCTCCACCTTTATCACACCCTACCATTACTCGAACTTCAAATTGATAGGCTTTGCTGCCTTTCTTGCTTTTGTAGGCTTTCTCGCCACCTTTAGCTGGGCACTGTTCGGCTCTCTTTTCCAAAGCTTTCTGCTAAAATATCAAAAAGCGTTTAATATTGTGATGGCTTTGCTACTAGTATATAGTGCTCTATCTGTGTTCAGGTGATGAGATGCTCCCCTGCACTTTGTGCCTTTTCGCCTCATATGCTATACTTTTGATAGGATATGTGACAGGGGGTTGTATAGACATGGCAACGCAGAATTGCTCATTAGCTAGGGTGTCCTCATGCAAAGCCTAATACTAGGGCGATACTTTGTGTGAGGTGCGATAGAACAGATTTCATCGCCCAAACTTAACATTATCGTTTCTAATAATGGGCTTTGCACCTTATATTTTCCCATTAAAAATAAGGGGCTGAAAGGCTATGAATACACCATTCATTAGAAACCACCAATATAACGTTATTAAGAAACAAAGTGAATTCCTTCAAAACACACTGCGAACCGTCGCAGACCGTAGAGTTTTGGAAACCGTAAGATTTCGTGCTGGAACAATCGTTACTGAAGCTTTTCCTTCTCTTACGCAGGAACAGCAGCAGATGCTGGAACAAATCTCGACCTTAGAGTCGGGCTATGATTTCCAGAGATATGTTAGCGCATTAGAGCCTTACCTAGAGTCATATCCGACGATTACGCTAAAACAAATTCAGAAGCTGTTCCCTAAGATTAAGAAACTAAAGACACCTGATCTGTCATCCATCGACTTTCGATTTGTGACTTATCTAAGCTGGGTAGATATCGCTACGAATAAATTATTCATTGTATATCCATTCGAAGGTCAGTTCATTGGGATTGAGGGAAGAATTACGCCGACCCATAAGAGCGGGTATTGCCTGTTCTGCAATCGGCATCAAGAACTTGCTTTCTTCTCGGTCAAGACCAAACCTGCGAACGCTTCGCCGGATAATTATTCTGCAGTTGGTCAATACGTATGTATGGACAACCATAAATGTAATGGGATCATCACCGATACAAGACCGCTGGAGAAGTTCATTCTCTCGGTTCGAAAATAACAACGAACCAAGAACCACACCGAGCATACGCTCGCATGTGGTTCTTGGTTTTTTACATATTCAGATGTTCTTGTGGGACGATCACTAGCCGCTTCCAGGCCTGCTTTCGCCATCGGTAGAACATCATTAAAGCCCTGATCCACTCATCAATCGCAAAGGCAAGCCAGATACCTACCAAGCCAAAATGCAGCACCACGCCAAATAGAAATGCCATCGGTACACTGATCCCCCACATCGAAATGATCCCGATGAGAACCGGAAACCGCACATCTCCTGCCGCATTCAAGGAACTGATCAGCACCATATTGCAGGCTCTGGCCGGCTCGAGAAGAATGGATAACAGGAATAATTTCTGGCCTAGTGAAATGATCCCGGCGTCTGAAGTAAACAATCCAAGTAGCGGACTTGAGATAAAATAGAGCAAAATACTTACAGCCGTTGTCACGAGTAGCCCGGTCTTTAAGCTTCGCAGCCCTGAACGGTAGGCATCCTCCTTGTGGTTTGAGCCGATTAAATGACCGACAATGATCTGGGTAGCCGTGCCGATAGACATTGAAAACACAAAAACGAATGAGGTTATATTCTGTGTATAGATCTTGGTCGTTAACGCTGCTACCCCTAGCACGGAAATAAAATAGGTAATCACACCCTGTGACAAATTATACGATATAGGTTCGCCTGCCGATGGAAGCCCCAGCTTAAACAATAGTCGAATATCTTCTTTCCGAAAGCTCTTTAGTGGAAGCAGCCGGACACGATGAGGCAGGCTGCGACTGCATAATATAAGCAATACTAGCAATGCGAACAACCTTGAGATCCAGGTAGAAGCAGCTACGCCTCCTACACCTAAAACCGGCATACCAAAGGGATGTTTAAGTACTATATACACCCCGATAATATTGATAACATTGCTAGCCAGGGACACCAGCATCATTTCCTTCACGATGCCGCGGCAGCGGAGCATGGTACCTAAGGTCATGTTAATGGCAACCATTAGCATCGAACTACCAACGATCGACAGAAAGACCTTGCCTTGCTCCATGATCCCGCCCGATAATTTGAACACATTAAGAAAAACACCAGGGCACAATAACAAAGTGATGCTTATGAGAAGGCCAAGAATTACATTAAGCGTAAGAGAAAGCGCACTTATTCTCTCCACATCCTGCAGCCTGCCTGCACCCAGCGATTGATTCAACACTACAGCAGTACCTACAGTCAGAAATCCAAAGAACATCCCGGCAATGGTCAACACCTGATTGGCCAATCCCACAGCCGTAACCGCTGTATCGGAGTAGCCGCTCAGCATCATCGTATCGACGATCCCAAGCAGCATTCCGAACAGGTTCTCCAGAAATATCGGCCAAGTCAGAGAAAGCAGACTATAACTCTTCAACCGATCTTTACGTTCATCCGGCAACGTTCAATTCCTTCCTTTCAAGCATTATTCTTTTATCGAACCAATCATCACGCCTTGGGCAAAATACTTTTGCAGCAGTGGATAAATCATCAGAATGGGTGTAATTACAATAATAATCGTAGCCATCTTCAAGGAAGTACCCGTAACCTGGATTTTATCAAGCATTTGCAATTGTGCAGGATTGCTCGCTTTCATTAAGGTATCTGACAGCGCCTGCTGTTTCGTCAACATCTCCTGCAGTACCGTAGAGAGTGGCTTTAAGTTGGAATCACGGACATAAAAGGCGCCTGTAAACCAATCATTCCAGTGCTCTACGGCATTAAACAATGCAATGGTGGCAAAAACAGGTTTACTGACCGGGACAATAATCCGAAAGAAAATGCCAAAGTCGCTGCAGCCGTCGATTCGTGCGGCTTCTTCCAGACCTTCCGGTGTCTGTTGAAAAAATGACCGCATAATCAACATGTTCCACACACTGTACAATGCCGGAATAATGTACACCCAGATACTATTCGTAAGCGAAAGATTCTTGAGCACAATATAATAAGGGATGATTCCGCCGCTAAACAGCATCGTGAAAAAAATCAGGAAGGTCAGCTGCTTGTGCCCCGGAAGAGTACGGCTTTTCAGCGCGTAGGCGGCCATAGATGTCAAGATCACGCTCAGAAAGGTACCTACTACCGTACGAAAGATAGAAATCATAAACCCATTCAGAATATTGGACTGGTTGAATACTTCACGGAAGTTCTCTAGTGTAAACTCTCTTGGCCAGAAATAAATGCCTCCCTTTGCCGCATCAGATCCCACGTTGAAGGCTAGCGCAAGTACATTAATAAGCGGCAATAGGATACTAAGACTCAACAATATCAATAATCCGTAATTAATCACATCTACTGTCTTTTCCATACCTGTGGAAAACATCGAAGCTTTCTTCATGCCATGTATCCCCCGTTGTCATACAGAATTAAAAGAGCAGCTGGGTTTTAGGGTCCTTACTTTTTTCCTCTAGTAGTTTGATGTAATCATCAAGCCCTGCAATCTGAAGCTGCTTCGCCGCAGCATCCAGTATCGTCTTGGCCTCTGTCATGTCCTTAGCATAATAAGCTCGAACCACACTCTCCTTGTACTTGTCGAGAGCCATGCTCAATTGATTCCCTTTGCTGAACTCTCCCAGGAAGGCAAGTGCTGAATAGCCGTCTTTCACTTTCGCTTGACTCCGTTTTTCGTCATATCCCCAGTATTTAGCGAGTTCAAGTGGTACTTTATCTTGGTCTGGAGTCTCATTGGCTCCGTAGGTTGCCTCACCAAAATCCTTGAGATCATCTACATCTGTACCCCCAAGAAACCAGCCCCAACCGTTACCGACCCCTGAAAATCCAAGCTTCTTTGCACTAACCGGGTCTTTTTGCAGCAGATCAAGCACTTGTTTCTTTGGCACCGGATTTCCTTGGGCATTCAAATCATAATCCCGGCCCTCAAGGCCATAATTCCAGAGCAGCTTACCTTCACGGGTAGCGAGGAAATCAGCCAGCTTCACAATATCCTCCGGATTTTTGGTGGCTTTAGGAATGGACCATGCACCGTATCCGCTTTTATAAGTCAGATCCATCTGATAAGGACCGTCTACCGAATTCAGCGGACCCAGCGGAACATACCGGCCATCCTTGTCTTCGTCAACGTAATTATGCATTTCCCCCACAATCGCGAAGGAATCATTAAGCACACCTTCTTTTACACGAGTCTCTTCCATTGTGTAATACTCCGGATGCATCAATCCTTCTTTTAGCAGCTTCTGCACAAATTCTACACGCTTTAGACCATAGTCTGTTTGACTCTCGTGCAAGATGTTACCGCTAGCGTCGCGCTTAAAGCCTTCACCGTTAAAGCCTGTCCATACAAGGTCGTTATATAACCCTTGTCGGTCAGAGCCTCCCCAAAAGGTCCGATTGGAAATACAGCCTTGCCGTTCTTATCTTTGAATCCGCCTGCCTTAATCTTCTCAGCCAATTCATAAAGCTGCTCAGAGGTTGTAATTTTACGCGGGTCTACACCAAGGGCATCGGCAATGTCTTTACGGATATACGGTCCCGAGATATATTTCCTAACCCCATATCCGCCTTCTCTTGGAATATTGATGTGCACACTATAAGCAGCACCGTTATATTCAGGCCGGAACATCACACCATACTTCGTATCAATAGGAAGATAGCTATCTTCAAGATATTTACTGTATACCTTTGTATTTTTCAGCATTGGAGCGACATCATAGAACATATCCTCCGAAGCTGCCTTGTTGATAAGCCCCATTTCCGGACGGCCGCTATCATTCAGATAGTAACCGATAAAGTCCGGCAGATCGCCTGAAGCCAGCCCGGCTGCCAGTGCTTTCGTAGAGTCGTCGAAGCCTACAGCCTGGATCTGCAGGTCGATACCTGTCATCTCCTTGAGCTTCTTCATAATGTCGGGGTTCATCTCTTCTGTTACATCGCTGCCCATGAAGATCAAGCCTTTGATTGTACGGTCCGCGATCCAGGTTGCAGGCTTTCCAGCCTTCTTGGCCGAATCGGTATCCGAATTAGAACTACTCTGAGAGTCATTCCCTCCGCATGCCGTTAACACCATTCCAAATACCAGTAGAAGCAGAAGCAAATTGGAGTAACTTTTCTTAATCATGGTTGATTTCTCCCTCTCCCTAGCTTGTCTATTGTGAAAGGCCAAACTGCAACGTCCGCCAGCTCACCATAATGAAGTTTCGAACCATTTACGAGATATCCGATTGACCACTAGTACTAAAATCAGACCGATAAAGCCTTGCATTAGACCCAGAGCTGTGCCGAATCCAAACTGTCCGCTCTCAAGTCCCATATGAATGAGGTACGTATCGAGAATTTCTGAAAGATTCATGTTGCCCGGTGTTCTCAGCAGGTAAATCTGATCAAATCCTGCCGATAAGATATTACCTAGAGATAGAATGAAAATAATCATGATGGTAGGACGGATACCAGGCAGCGTAATACGCCACATCTGCTGAAATCTCCCTGCGCCATCAATTTTTGCTGCTTCATACAAGGCCGGATTTATCCCCACAATAGCTGCAAAATAAATGATCGAGCTCCAGCCAATGTCCTTCCAGATATAACTCCAGAACATGACCGGATAGAACGCATTTTCCTTCATCAAAAAGAAGGTGCTCCCGTCACCGCCAAACCAAGAAATCACCTGATTAATCAGACCGGTGTCGGGTGAAAGAATCCGCTGTACCAGGCCGATTACGATAACCCAGGACAGAAAATGAGGCAGATAAGCGATACCCTGAAACACATGCAGCAGCCTCTTCCTCTTGATTTCATTGAGCATCACAGCGAGCAAAATCGGGAACGGCAGGGCCAGAAAAACCTTCATTAGACTGATAATGATTGTATTCTTAATAATTTGCAGACTAAACGGATCTTCAAAGAACATCTCAAAATATGTGAATCCAACCCATGGACTTCCGAATATTCCCTTGTTGAACTGATAGTCTTTGAAGGCCAGAACCACTCCGCCCATAGGAATATAAGAGAAAATAATGAAAAATGCGATACAAGGCAATAGCATCAGATAAAGCTGATAATGGCCAATCAACCGATTCCAGATCCGGGGCCTGCTGCCGTCAGCTCTCTCTATACCCTTACTTTTCATAGGAGCAGCCGATAGTTTCATATTCATGGTTCATTCTCCTCCTTACAGGCGCTTCTTCATTCAGAATGACCGGCGGTGATCCAAGTAATGCCTTGACGCTCCAATTCTTCCTCCCAAAGCGAAGGATAAACTTTGTCACTTACAATTACATCGATTTTCTCAAGTGAAGCCAAATGATAACTAGCCTGAATGCCTACCTTGCTGTGATCCGCCAGTACAATGATTTCTTTGGCGCTATTCATCACCATTCTAGATATCACAGAATCGTTCAAGTCATAATCGCTAATTCCAGTATCGATGGAAATCCCGCCTATAGAGATAAAAGCATGGTCCACATAGAAATTTTTAAGCATTTCCTGACACAGATACCCGCTTACGGAGCGTTGAAAAGGTGAGAGTTCTCCGCCCAGCAAGATAGCTCGGCCATGCACGAGCCCCTTGGCGATAGATTCGCAAAGCTGGTTAGCCACAGTTAATGAATTTGTAATGACGGTAATTTGCTTTTTACCTTTTAAGACTTTGGCCATTTCATAAATGGTGGTTCCTGTGTCCATAAAGATGGTATCTCCATCTTTAACCAGCTCTGCCGCCCTGCCCCCAATGATCTGTTTGGCCTCATAATTCATTATGCTGCGCTGTTGATACGGCGGCTCCCCACTTTCGTACTGTGTCTTGACACCTCCACCATAGACCCGTTTCAGCTTCCCCTCTTCCTCCAATTGGAACAGGTCCCGGCGAACAGTCTCTTGCGATACTTTAAGCTGTTCAGCGAGCACTGTTACCCTTACTTTTCCATGAGCATCGATTTGTTCGAGAATGAAGTCTCTTCGTTCCTCAGCCAACAATGACATCTGTTTCTATTCCCCTCTCCTGTACCCCTTACTCAAATGCAAATCTTGTTTTGAATGGAAGTGCCAACTCAAACTCGTCATACCGGCCGGTTAGAAACCGGTAATCCGGGTACTCTAAAGTCTCATAAACTCCCAGCGATGCTACCCATGGCGAGAAGCTTCTGAATCTAATCCTGTTATCCACCTCATCAAATTCAGCAAGCCGTAACCAACCATTTCCCCCTCTATAACGATCCTGGTAATTGACGAGGATCTGAATGACCTCTTGCCCACTGGCATTCTTACGCACCTGATGCACATTACCGTTAAAGTGTCCGTTCACGGTCATGAACACCTGATCGTAGGGATGTACGAGTTCCTTCCAGATCAAGACACCCTTCTCTGATAGTTCAGGAAGATTCATGGCCCTCAGCCGGGTCGTGTACATAATATCGTGCGAGACCAGGATGGTTGGATAATTCCGATGACTTTCGAGAATATCCCGGCACCAGTCCATGTCCTTCTCTAGATGTTCCATATCAACCATCAGCCATAAGTAGGTGTAGCTTCCTGCCGGTTTCAACCCATAAGAGCTGTAACGAGAGGGTGAAGCACCACGGTAGTAGCTTTTATCCTGAAATCGTTCAGGACCAAAATAGTGTAAATACGTATGATGCTCATCGTAATCGTGATTGCCCGCTGTCATCATGTAAGGAACCTTACCTTGATCAAGTATGGCAACGGCAGCCGAGGCACGCTTCCATTCGACTTCGACCTCACTGCGGTGTACCAGATCACCGACGAAGGCGGTCATAGCCAGCTGCAATTTATTCTCATGCTTAACAATCCAGGCTGTTTGGGCCTCAATCATCTCCGGGTTCAAATAGGTTTGCATTTGAGGATCGGGAATAAAGACAAAATGATAATTCTCTTCCCGCTGCAGCTCTGGCTCTCCCTCAAAGCTTCCTTCCAGCACTTGCTCCGCCTCCATCTTACAGAGCCAGTCGTCCGGATGGAGCGCTTCTCCTGTAACACGAATCTCTCTAATCGTCCCGGAGAAAAGGGTATCGATTCCTCCAGCCCATTCGGACGCGCCCACGTTCCAGCCTTTTCCCTTGGCCGCAGCGATTCCGGAAATGCCTTCCAAAGGGCTGTTATAATCACAGATGCCGTTCACAAATAACAGGGTACGGTGTGTATCATTGACAATCACTACATGATACCAATCTCCCGCCTCCAACTGGCGCGTCCAGTTCGTTGTCGAGGTGTGTACATTCTCCGGATGGCTGACCCACTGTATCTCCTTGCAGTTCGATACGGATAGAGTGGACAAGACCTCACGCTCACCGCTTCGCCCAAGTTCTGCTCCCTGCCCCTGGCGAGTCAATACACCCATCCAGCTGTGGTGAACTTCATCGAAAGGCTCGGGAAGACGAATAATCGCTTCGATCGTAAAGCCTTGTAACATGCTTTCCATATTCAACGGAGCCTCTTGCTCTGTCCAAAAATAATAACCGGAGCCCTTGGGAAGGCGATCATTGTGGAAAGCCAACCCTTCTGCTCCCTCTTCTGTTTCCCAGGTTAAAAGGTCAGAGGCTGTAACGGTATGCCCTGGCATCAGGTTTACAGAGGTAAGTAATAATCGATTTCCTTTACCGCTATAGTCTCGCAGAACAAGATTCTCCTTCAGCAGACTTCCATGCTCAACCCCATCAGGAGTAAACCGCCAGTGAGCAAGCGGCTCCACTGGACTTTCCCGCCGCTGCGTTCCCAAGGATCGTCCATGTCTTGTCACCGCGTCACCTCGGCTCGTTCTCCAAGCAACAGATCTTGTACCTCAAGCCAGTTATTCACCCGGGTATATCCCGTTTCAAAGATATTGTGTGCAGCACTGTAAAGGATGCCTGTCCCCTTGAATCGCTTTAGCTGCTTCACATTATCATCAATTAGATAGTCGGCATGAATAATGCTCTTATCTCCGCAGAATACAATATGATTGTCAGATATGAAGGAAAAATGCTCCTTAAGCCATTCATATTTCGCCCGGAACGACGCAGGAACTTCCATCGCCGCTGTGGCAATAAAAATCTCGTAATGTTTCTGCAATTCCCGAATAACCTCCTGACTGTCCGGTATGACACTCAACTGGCGAAAGAATTGCTCGGATTCATAGTAGCTTTCGATTTCTTCACGACGCTCTGGTCGAATGTTAACAAGGGTGGTTCCTTGCAGCTCTTCCAGTGTCACGTTATCACCGTGTTCTAGATTAAACAGCTCCAGATGTGAGATGGCGGTATCTGCCATGACTTCATCAATGTCTATTGCGATTCGCTTCATAGGTAGCTCCTTTTGTCCATGACCGTTTCTGTGTGTTTTTCTATTCAATCTCACAAATTCACAACAAATAAAAGAATATGTCACAACTTTAAAGGAGAAATATCAGCACAGAATCAACACTTCATTAAAAAAATGTAAATCAACAAAAAACAACCGCTCTCTCTTTTTACACAAAGAAAGAACGGATGTTTTCGGTTCGGTTAAAACAAAAAGCCCTTGAATCGTCGTAAGGACAATTTCAAGGGCTCATTATTAACTAACTATGATGCGGTCGAGAGGACTCGAACCTCCACAGTATTGCTACCACACGGACCTGAACCGTGCGCGTCTGCCAATTCCGCCACGACCGCATATTATGTAGTGATGATCTCAATCACCGATAAATAAGACTATACGCCTTTTTCGGATGAAATGCAAGTTTTTTTAAAAAAACTGTTGTTCTTCTGTGATAGTGTCATCCCATAACTGTTCTGAAATAATGTTACTATGAGACAGGAGACAATTACATTGAGAAGAGAAAAACTGAAAAAGATTCGTGTCGTGCAGAAAATAGTGGATGGACATATGACAAATAGCGAGGGAGCTATGACGCTGGGGATTTCCGTTAGGCAAGTCATTCGGCTAAAAAACAAATATAAAGCAGAAGGAGAACAAGGCATTGCCCACAAAAATCGGGGAAGGAAGCCATCACCGTCATTCGCAGGGCCTAAACAGCCGATCATAAAAATTAACCAATCGCTGTTGTATCACAGCGATTGGTTAATTCATCATTATCTATTTTATTTTTTCTATTGTTGCATCCAAGTTAGGAATAGTCACAGCCAATATTATATCCATATTCATCTAGATGCCAGCATTACGATTTTCTCCCCTACTAGGAGTTTGAAACCAGTCCATTTAAGATGAGCTGCCAAACGGCTTCAAATTGGGCATCAGAATCAGGCGTTCCCCACTCTGATGCATGTGAAGCATGATGAAAGCGTGTCGTAGCAATAAATACCCCCACGGCTGCCTGACGATCATCTTTACAAACAAAAGCTCCTGATAACCTACCATCCTCTATAATAGAAGTCAATTGCTCTATAAGTCTTTCATTATGAACCTCCAAAGCTCCAGGTGTCTCTACAACTAATCTCGCATACATTGCGAACAATTCAGGATCTCTTTGTGCATGATCACGTTTAAAATCCCGCAAGGTTTCCAGCCATCGATAAAGACGTTGTTCTGGAAGTATCTCCTTAGCGACGGCATCCTTTAATGGTTCAAATACACCTTGCATCCACCGTTCAACAACCGCTTTTCGTAAAGAAGCTTTACTGTCGTAATGTCTATATAAAGCCGCATGGCTTACACCAAGCGCGCGAGCAATATCGGACATATTTGCTTTGGCAAGACCAAACTTTCGAAGAACAGCCTCGGCCGCATCAAGAATTAAATCTCTAGATAACGTTTCTTCAACCAATGGGTAACACCTCCTTAAATCAGATCAGACCTCATCAAATTACATATTACGAATTACATCTATTGTAATATATAAAGATCATATCCACAATATATTGGAATAGTTGATGATATCTTATCATGAATTAAGAATACATTTCCTACGGTTTGACAACTGTGTGTTCAAACATTATATTCGTGCTTGCACAATCCGATAGTGCAGAACTAATTGTTTCTGCTACTTTAACAAGAATAGTCAAGTACGCACTAATTCCCTCAATACCGTATCAAGCGACGTTTGCCCCTTTCGGAATTCAACGGCCCCACCTTCAAAATCGATCCAACCCTCATTGAAACCATCAATCATGCGCATTCGCGGCATTGGATTCTTCATTCCCTGTGAACGGAATATTTCCTCCCAGCCCGCTCGCGGTACAGTTTCCATACGTACAGGATGGCCAAGCTCCCTACTGAAAATCGCCCCAATGTCATTCGATGAGTAGCGTTGCGGTCCCTCCAGTTCGACAATACGCGTACCGGTCCATGATTCACGAAGAAGCTCGGCTGCCACACGACTGATATCAATCGTCGCGATCATTGGAATCGGATGGTCGAGAGGGTTTAGAAATGAATGAATGAAGCCGTTCTTTGCTGCATCTACGTCCCAAGCAGCATTTTCCATGAACCAAGCCGCCCGGAGAATTGTAATTGGAATCGAAAGAGAGCGTAAACCATCTTCCATAATTTTGTGAATGTTCAAAAGATTAGGCTCCTGAACATGTCCCCCGACAGTCGACAGATAGACGACCTTACCTGGCCGAGCTACATCTATTGCAGTTCGTACCGCTTCAAGAATCTTATAGGCTTCCGGAAACTCATAGTCGTTTGATACCCCAGGCTCTGGATCATAAATCGGCGGCACCATTAAAAAGACACCCTCAGCTCCTGTGAATGCTTCAATAAGTGATTGTGCATCATCGATTGTAGCAATGGTGACTTCGCATCCTTTGTTCTCCCATGGCTCACCCTTTTCTTTGCTGCGAACAACAGCTCGAACAGGAAGACCTGCATCCATTAATGTACGAGCGACACCCCCGCCAACCTTACCTGTAATTCCCGTAATTGTATAGATAACAAACACTTCCTTTCCTTTGTATGATGGAATCATATCATATCAAAAAACAACATTCAAGTTACTTTTTTTATAATTTGTAACTTGAATGTTGTTTTTAATAATCGAATGGTATTTTGTATTTATGTACTTTAAAGGAAAACAAGTAAGCTGCTGTGAATAAAGTATTTCCATATCCGTCAATAACTACTCCTATTTTTAGTAGGCGCTTAGTCTAGTGAGGAGCCTCACGTAAATTCTTACATCCGTGAGTAAACGCTGGACAAGGCAAGCATCGCATTTATCCATCTACGGGGAAAAGCTAGGTGTGTTATGAATAACTCAGCGTCAAGTTATTGAACTATAGGCGCTTCTTTGTCAAGTTATTGAACTATAGGCGCTTCTTTGACTGTGGGTGAGCACAGTCAAAGAAGCAAGCCGTGTTATAGCGAGAAGTGAGAATCACTAGTGGTTTCCACATATCCCCACTTAAATCCATGAGGGGTTTGTAGGATTCGTCCGATTCCCGGAATGTGAGAAGCCATTAGACATGCAGACTCTGAAGCCGCACGTCCTAGCAGCCATTCCCGACTTTCTTTGGTTTGTTGCCTGTTGGCCCAAGACGCCAACCACTGACCATAGGCCACTTCGATCGGATGATGATACAGGTCACCAACAGAATACAAGGTCTCGCCTTTTGAGTGAAAGCGTACGATTTGATGCCCTTCTGTTTCTCCAGCAGCAGGATGGATACTTATCCCGGGAGCTACATCAAACTCTCCTTCAATGACTTGGAGTAAACCCAATTGTTCTAAAATCGGAAATGCGTTCGCTTCGTGCGTTCCTTTGTTTTGCATGGTCTGTTTTATATAGTACCAATCTAAGCCACTGATATAGTGTTTTGCATTTGGAAACGCAGGGATCCACTCCCCATTTTCAGACACCGTGACGCCATTAAAGTGATCCCAGTGGCGATGAGTTATAATGACATGGTCAACATCACCTGGTGAGACGCCTAGCTGTGTCATCTGGTCCGTCAAGCTTAGTGGTGGCTGGTATCCAGGTATTGCATAGATAGACTCGGGGCCAATGTCGTAAGAGCCCGCATCTACTAGCACAACCATATCGTTCATGCGAACAAGTAGATCTTGCATCGGAACTATCTTCTCGTGTGCAATGGCGGTCCGTACGTGTATCTCATCAGAGGTTCCTTTGGGACCACTCAACGACTCCCCCATCGGCAACGTTATATCACCGATATTAATAACATTCACTTCAAAATCACCTATTTTTCCCGACCACGCTGGGAAATACGAGGAACTGTCAGTCGTTTTATTCATCAATTATTACTCTCCTTTATTCAACTTAAGATTAGATGGTTCAATATTTATCCTCTCAGAAATCATTTTTTAAATACATTGTTATCATAAAAGATAAAGTGCACTTGAAGTCAAGACTTTAATAATCAACCTATATCTGTATAATTAAACTGAGAAACCCTTTGTTTTCGGCTATTTACTCATCGTTTATCTATAAAATCCAGATAACTTCGTTAGTACTATTGAAATTCTAATTAAAGTATACTTTAACATGAGAGGATGAACATTTGTTTATGATTACAATAAGAAAAGTTACTGAAATGACAGGAATAACAGCTCCTACACTTCGATATTACGAAAAGGAGGGGCTGTTTCCACATGTTAAGAGAAATGAAAATGGGAAAAGGTTATATGACGAAGAAGATTTAAGCTGGATACACTTTGTTACTGTTCTTCGAGCTACAGGAATGTCTATTGCTAAAATTCAGAGATATGTAAATTTATACAAAGATGGGGATTCAACAATTTCGGAACGAAAAATGATGATGCTCAATCATAAAAAAGATATAGAAGAAAACATGAAAGAGCTCTATTTTAACTTGGATAAAATAAATTATAAACTTGCTCTATATGATGTTTTAGAATCTCGGATTGAACGAACTATTATCAAAATTTGATCTAAAAAGAAGCATAAAATAAAACAATAGCTGCCAGATATTTGGATCTAAAATGTGGGTTTGTTAAATCATTTATAAGAACTCTTCCGAGGGTATTTCCACATATATCGCATACTTTTCGCTTTATTTCATGAACAGGCTTTGCTGCTCAAGAAAACAGAACGGCCTGAGCGAGAGCAAAAGAAAAAGGCGAGTTCTGCGTACCCACGCAAACCCGCCAACAATCATCCGTGGAAAGCCACGTATGATACCAACCTCTCTAAACGCAACACAAAACAAAGCGCATTCCAAGATGCTATGTATTCACAGCACAACCATTATTCAGAGGCCTCCTGGTAAGGGCGGCCTCCACTTCAACAAGTGACATTTTCACAGACGATTGACAGTTTTTTTAAAAAAACCTCTTTCACTTGCCCAGTGGTAATTAAAAAACAGATCATTCCCCCAGTTTTAAACCAAAGGAATGATCACAAACCCGCCCGTATCCGATATAGCTCTCCGCTTTAATTCCTTGCTTGGAGCCGTTGCTGAAACAACGCGATAACTGCGTCTATTTCTTCTGCTGTAGTATATCGACCCAGGCTAAACCGAATCGCCCCTAATCCCTCATAATCAGTGATACCCATTGCGCTTAATACCGGGGATAAGGTGGTGTTCCCTGAATGGCAAGCCGACCCGGTAGATGCTGCAATTTCAGGAAATTGCTTCAGGATCTCACTTCCATTCATCCCTAAGAAGCTGACATTCAAAGTATTCGGCAAACTCTGATGTGGATCGCCGTTGAACCGCACACTATTTTCAAAAATAGAGCGTAGACCTTCCTTCAACCTATCCCTTAGGTCACGGAGCGTATGGTTCATGGCATACTCTGCAGCCAGTTCGGAGGCTTTACCCAAACCCGCTATGTAAGGAACATTTTCAGTTCCAGCTCGCTGGCCCGATTCATGACCTGCACCTTGAATAAAGGATGAAATCGGGGTCCCTTCACGGATATAAAGGGCTCCAATTCCTTTGGGCGCATACAGCTTATGTCCAGCGATCGATAATAAATCAACGCCTAACCGATTGACGTCGATGGGGATTTTTCCAAATGATTGCGCGGCATCCGTATGGAATAGAATCCCCTGTGCCTTAGCAATTGTCGATATTTCCTCAATGGGTTGAATCGTTCCGACTTCACTGTTGGCATGCATAACTGAAATGAGGATCGTTTCCTTACGAATCGCACACGCAATCTCTTCAGGAGATACGCGCCCCTCGGCATCCACCTTCACATAAGTCACTTCTGCGCCAAGCGTTTCGAGAAAGGCACACGGATTTAAGATCGCTGGATGTTCAATCGCTGTTGTAATGATATGATTGCCGCGCTGACGTAACGCCAAGTACACCCCTTTCAGGGCATGATTATTAGCTTCCGTCCCGCCGCTTGTAAAAATCATTTCGTTGGAGCCCGCTCCTATAGCAGCAGCGACCCTGCCTCTAGCTACTTCAATGGTATCTTTAAGCGAAGCTGAGGCCCAATGTGTTGAAGACGGATTCCCGTAGTACTGTTGCAAATACGGCAGCATTTCTTGCAGAACTTCTGCAGCAATGGGGGTACTGGCGTTATAATCCAGATAAATTGGATTTACTGGCTTTGTTGCCATTCATATACCCCTTCCTCCATACGAAATGCTGTAAATCCCTCCTGCTGCATTTTTTCCACAGCCTGAGTTGAAAAAATGCAATAAGGTCCCCGGCAGTATGCCGCAATCCGGGTATCCTTGGGAAGACCTTGAAGATAAGTATCCAGTTCCTCCATCGGTACGGAAATCGCCCCAGGAATATGACCCACTTCAAACTCTTCTGCTGGACGAACATCTAGTAGAATAATACTCCCGTCTTCGACCTTATTTAATACCTCATTCAGTGAAAGTGTCTGTATTTCCTCAAAGTTGTTCATAAAATTCGTTTTAATCCGCGTAATTTCTGCAAGCTGGCTTTCGGATAAAAGCCATAAGGAATTTAAAAAGTCTAAAATTTCAGGGTTCGCCAATGAATAAATGACATACGTTCCCTGTTTGCTAAATTTCACCAACCTGGCATCTAATAACACTTGAAGATGGCGCGAAACGTTCGCTACACTCATCTCTGTTCCTTTGGCCAACTTCTCTACCGATTTGGGACCCTGAGATAATAAATGCAGCAGTTCCAGACGTTTATCACTAGACAGGCATTTCCCGATACGAGCAAATTGTCCATACAACTCATCCTTAAACGCTCTTGCCGACGGCTCTGAAGTCATCTCGCTCCCCCTCTATCATATTCAATAAATTATTTGAATTATAATAATGAGCCGTCTATTCGTCAAGGGGATTCTAAGAACTAATTTTCCGATCTCTCGCTGCACCCAAGCCAAAAATAAGGAGTAGCACGGTTGCTCCAACCAGAATCAGAAGCGGTGTAGTCCAGCTATGCGTCACATCATGCAAGTAACCGAAGAGCATCGGACCCGTTGCCGCCAGTAAGTAACCCACGGATTGAGCCATACCGGACAACTCTGCAGCCTGGTGAGCATCCTTAGTGCGGAGTCCAAAAAACATCATCGCCAAACCAAAAGCGAAGCTGGCGCCGATCCCCACTAAGATGACCCACAACGCAATTAAATGCGCGCTTCCATAGAGCAGACCGAGAATGCCAGACATAATAAAAATAAACGCTATGATAATAAGGGGACGCTGATTAGACATCCGTCCAGCCATAATCGGCACAATAAACGTAAAAGGAAGCATTGCGAGCTGCAGGATCGATAACAACCAACCGGATTGTCCTGAGCCGATGCCTTGCTGGAGGAGAATCTCTGGCAACCAGGCGATCACCACATAGAATACCATGGATTGCAAACCCATATACAAGGTCACTTGCCAAGCCAATCCAGAACGCCAGAAACTGACCTGGCCACCGTCCGCCGCGCCATTTTGAGGCGTTGTTGCCTCGTTCCCTTTATCCTTCCGCTTCCATTGTGGCAACCACATGATAATAGAGATAAAGCTCAGAACGCCCCAAATTCCAAGTGCGCCCCTCCACCCAAGTCCTGCATTAACAGCAAGTGGAATACTAATCCCGGAAGCGATGGCACTCGTCATATTCATCGAAATGGAATATACACCTGTCATCATCCCAAGCCGTGATGGAAATTCACGTTTAATCAGGCTGGGCAGCATTACATTACATACGGCAATAGCTAGCCCAAGCACAATAGTACCTGCATATAAAGTGATCACCCCGGGTACAGACCTTAATACAATACCAAATGTAAGACAAATCACAGCGGCCATAATCAACCGTTCCACGCCAAATTTACGACCTAACCGGGGAACCCATGTTGAAAATAAAGCAAACGCAAGTAAGGGCAATGTCGTAATCATCCCTGCCATTGTATTGGAAATCTGTGTACTGCTGCGTATAAGTCCTACCAGGGGACCTACCGAACTGAGTGGAGACCGCAGATTCGCCGCGATAAAAATAATTCCTATAATCAAGGTCAACCCCGCTGTGCGCCGGGCAGTTAGACTTGATTCTCTATTCAGTCTTTCATGAAGCTCATTCGATAAACCCATGCTGTAACCTCCTAATGTATTGTTGGCTAGATTCTGTAATCCAAAGAACTACATACATTATAATATACTTATAATAAAATAAAGTAAACTATAATATATTTTTAGATAAAATATAGCATACCAAAAACCCTCTATCTTCAAATAGATAGAAGGTCATTGTCGCTCTTATGAGAAAGTCACAGTCCCTGAAGACTACAAATTGTATTTTAAAATCATATGAAGAACTACTTCATCATCCGAGTGATTAACATAGGAATGCTTACCTTCTGCATTAAAACTGATGGAGTCATATTGATTCAGGGTATGCGCTTCTTCATTCACGTGAATGGTAATACTCCCGGACATGACGGTGACAATTTCTGTTGAGTATTGGTGATGTGGTTCCGGAAAGTAGGAACTATGCGGCTGCAGATAGGCCCGGCACATCTCAATTTCATTACTGGTGTTCTGAAAAATCGGCTCCACAATCCAAGTTTTCTGTTCACCCGTGATCCTTAAGCCCTGCCCAGCTCGGGATATTTGCGATTTATTCTCTGTTGAGAACAAAGACATGAGCGGAATCGAGAGGCTTTTAGTTATTTTCCATAACAGTCCAAGGGTTGGATTGGTCTCACCCCGTTCTATATTTCCAAGGGTCAGCTTACTCACCCCAGATAATTCAGATAGCTCCTCCAGACTCAAACGCTTCTCTTTGCGAAGTTTTTTGAGGCTACCGCCAACCTGTAGAACAATTTGCTTGGGATCATCAGCTTCCATATGTATTGTTCAACCTCTCTTTCATGTCATATGGGCATCTCTATGCCAATTCCTCATTCTATTCCACAATAGTGCTGATTTCCAAATGTTTAAGCGCATAATCAGTTGTCATTGTAATTTTATTTGGCAGATCTTGCATAGGAAACCACTGTACTTTCTCTAACGCGTGAGGCTCTTGATTTTGTACATCCCCAGAGACGATATTAGCCAAAAATGTTGGAGCTACATAGTGGACGTCTTCCGATGGAAGGATATGATTCGTCACACACAGTAATCGTTCAATTACGATTTCTAACCCTAACTCTTCTCGAATTTCACGTATTACCGCGTGTTCTATCGTTTCCATATAATCGACTTTGCCGCCTGGTAAACTCCAATGTCCGGCTTCAGGTGGTTTTTTACGTAAAACTAGTAAGATGCGATTGTTCTCATCTCTTATAACGGCTCCTACACCGACTCTTGGCCTTTTTTCTGCTTCCATGATATCTCTCCTATTCTTACATTAAGCTTATTATATCGAATTGCAGCATGATTAATTGGTCTGTTCGGATAGCGCTCCAAAATATTCTACAACGACCTCACGGAATTCTACAGCAACCCGTGTGATATAGCGACTCCTGTGCCATATTAAGGCTATTTCTCGCACCAATTCATGGTCCTCTATTTGCAGATATTTGATTCGTTCCCGTGAATTCCTTGCCGTGCTTGGGATGAAGGCTATGCCAATTTCCGCTTCCACAAGAGCGCTTAGCCTTGCAGGTTCATCTCCCTCGTACACATAATTTGGTACAAATCCAGCCGAGTTGCATACAGAGTCCACTAAATCACGAGTACCGTAACCTCTCTTCACACCGACAAACCATTCATCTCTTAGTTCTGTCAAGGATACACTAGTCCGTTCTGCCAGTCGATGTCCCATTGGAACAGCTATAAGGATGGGGTCGATGCAAACAATTTTACATTCAATATCATCTCCTTGTACAGGAGGTGAAGACAAGCAGAAATCAACCTCTCCTCTATGAAGAAGCGTCACCATTTCCTGCGTGGTCAGCATTTGCACATGAAATTGGATATTGGGCCGCTTTTTCCGAAACTCCCGAAGGATATGAGGTAGCGCACTTGCAGCCGTCACCGCTAATTCGAGCGTGCCATGTTCCGGGCTGGATAAATCACTAATCTCCTGCTTCCCTTGTTCTAATTCGAACAAAGCTCTTTCTGCACGGTGAAGGAATCTGCTTCCGAACTCATTTAACCTTAGCTTCCGCCCAATTCGATCGAATAGAGGGACCCCTAAATCCTCCTCCAAGCGTTGAATTGTTTTGCTTAATGACGATTGAGTAACATGCAGACTTCGTGCGGCTTCGGTCATATGTTCCAACCTGGCTACCGCGACAAAATATTGCAGCTGAAGCAATTCCATTCCGCGTCCTCCGTTCATTCCTTTCAGTCAATGAGATTATAGCATAGGATGCGTTGGAATGAATAATCAATTTCAAGTACGATTGCATTACTACGATTGGGAGGAACTTATAATGAGTGTTCGCAGCAAATGGTTAATGATTTCAGTTGGGCTAGGGATACTATTGAATCCATTAAATTCTTCGATGGTTTCTGTTGCTATTCCAAGTCTGCAAAATATGTTCCAGCTTGACTTCACCGGTGTTTCCTGGATTATTTTCGCTTTCTATATTGCAAGCAGCATCGCTCAACCTGTCATGGGAAAAGCCAGTGATTTATTCGGTCGCAGAAAAATATTCCTGGCCGGGCTTGTAGTATCCTTCATTACCTCATTATTAGCTCCGTTGTCACCTTCCTTCGGTTGGCTCATCGTGTTTCGTATTGTGCAAGCCATCGGAACTAGCATGATGGTTGCCGTCGGTATGGCCATTGTGCGAATTCATATTACAGAGAGACAAGCGACTGCGCTATCTGTTTTATCTATTTTCCTATCGGGGGCGGCAGCCATTGGACCCTTTATTGGCGGAGTCATCATTCATTGGTGGGGATGGCCCGCTATCTTTTTCGTCAATATTCCATTCGTGGTGCTCAGCTTTCTATTGTCTTGGTGGAATATTCCTAGGGACGAACCGTCAACCACTGTTACAACAGGCATGTCCTTTCGCAAATGGTTTGGTTTGATTGATGTGTCCGGTATCTTGCTCTTCACAGTGGGGCTGGTTGCGCTACTCTTTGGATTACTCTCTGCAAAATCATCTGAGCATATCTCATTAGAAAATGTTATGATCTCGCTGATCGGCCTCGCTCTGCTAGGAGCGTTCGTACGGCATGAGTTAAAAGCCAAGTCCCCTTTTATCCCTTTACGCACATTCGCCAAATATCCTATGATGACCTGGGTCTATATCGAATTCATGACCGTTAACGTACTTTTTTACGCTCTCTTTTTTGGGATTCCGTCCTACTTGCAAGTGATACGTCATGTCAGCGAGTTCCATACAGGGATTCTCATGCTAACCTTAGGTTTGTGCTCGCTAGTTGCTTCGCCAATAGCAGGACGATGGATCGATAAATCAGGACCAAGGCCGGCATTGCTGCTGTCTGCCATTCTGATGACATTGGGGTCGGTGTGGATCGTGACCTTGAATCCAACTTCACCGGTTATCAGCGTGTGTTTGGCTTTAGCTGCATTCGGCATTAGCAACGGATTGAACAATGTAGGACTGCAAGCAGCCTTGTTCCAAAGCTCTCCGAAAGAAATCATCGGTGTCGCCTCCGGATTATTTAATACATCAAGAAATTTGGGAGCCATTCTCTCTTCCTTGTTGATAGGGATCGTAATGGGAGGTAAATTCAACTTCGCGGGATTCCAAGTGCTGGGGATCATCCTCACGGTCATCGCATTGTCCTTGGTTTTCATGAGTCGGCGGCACCGGGCTCACTAGCTTGTTACTTGCAAACGGAGTCGCTTTAGAGGGGATTCTAGAATGAGTGGGACAAAAAAACAGGGACTTTAAATTACTCATGAGCAATTTAAAAACCCTGTTAATTCATTTAGATGATGCGATCGAGCGAACTCGGACCCCTCACCTTTGTCGCCAGATTTCGACCGCTAAAAGTGGTTTATAAAGAAGAAATCTGGCGACAACAGCGACCGGAAGTCCAAACATTCACCGTAGTGACGACCACGCCTTACGTTCTGATCTTATGTTCGTCTTATATAGTGAACAATGAGTCAGCTTTACAAAACTCTTTCTACTTGTCCCATGTGATGATGATCATGACGGGTCATTTCAACAATAAAGTCTTTTAGCACAAAAGGATTTCCATCTACGTCATTGTATACATTGGTGAAAGCTTCCTCTGGGATTGCCCGAAGATCTTCCAATACAGCTTCTCTTGAGGAGATTAAATCAACAAGAATTTCATCCTTTGTTTTGCTTAAAGCCCATTCCCCTGCTTTTCGATTGAACTCTTGGATCTCCTCACCATCGGATAACCCTAATGGACTATTATGCAAAATGGCGCGAGTAACCTCGTCATGAATATACTTGTCCCACAGTACAATATGGCCGACGACCTCCTTCACAGTCCACTTATCTGGACCCAGAGGTGTTAACCATGACTGTTCTTCATACTTATTAAGATTTTTTGCAAAGTTGATCCATTCTCCATACCCTAAAATAATCTCGTTTTTCGTGCTCATCTTAAACCTCCTGAATATATCTCTTACATCCTTTATTGGCTCTTGCCAGTGCACCATCATAACCCTTAAAGTGGACTTTAAGTCAATGTTATTTTCTGCAAACCAGAAAGAAAGGTCGAGTTCAGGTTTATTATCTGCTATATAAAAAAATATAATTTGACTTAAAGTCGACTTTAAGGCTTAACATTATATTGGATAACTACAGTCACAATCATCAGGAGATATTAACGGCATTCAATTTTGTTGAGAGAGGATGCGAAAGAATGGAACTACACGATAAGATTGTCATTATTGGGGTAACAGGTTACATCGGCGCATGGGTTGCCAAACAGTTAACAGATTTGGGTTATACGCAGATTGTCGGAACGTACCGAAATGAAGCAAAGGCTGGGCAGCTTCAAACACTATTGCCAAATGTGAACTTTTACAAAGCAAACCTGGGTGAAACAGAAAATTGGCATGAAGTTTTAAGTGGGGCCAAGTGGATTTTTAATCAGGGAAGTGGCTTCAATCCAAACGACAAATCGTTTAAAGATCGAGGCCGCACGAAGGAAAAAGGAATCCGCATGCTTTTACAAATGGCCGTTGATTCAGGCACTGTCAAAAAGATCGTGCACACCACTGCAGAGTCAACCATTGCTTATGGCAACGAAGACCTATCAAAAACGACGTTTACAGAAGATGACTGGACCAATGAAGACAGGGAAGGCTTGTTCGACCACAATATGGTTTCAAAAACGATGGAAGAAAGAGCAGCCTGGTCCTTTATTAACTCCCTTGAAAATACAACAAACATAATCATGACAACGATCCACCCTACGCATGTTATGGGACCAAGCTTTGTGCCATGGCACAATGATATGATTTATGCCATGCTTCGCGGCGATAGAGCTATGGCAGATTCGCAACTATATGGGGTGGATGTGCGCGATGCAGCGGCAATGAATATTGCCTTGATGAAATCGACTGCAGCAAATGGAAAGCGTCATTTCGCCTCTGCTTTTAAATCAACATACTCTACTCTCTTAAATTTGATTAAAGAACATTTTACAGATGAGCAGATTAAATCCGTGTTAGGTCATGCTGCGCGGATCATTCCTGGAGAAGAAGCGGCCGATCTATTGAGCCATTGTCATGCAACGTCATATTATCAAGACATGGTACCTCGTATGTTAAACCGCGTAGTGTACAAGACTAACTATCCTGACGCATATGCGTATAAGTATATAGAACCGAAGACTACAGTCATACAAGCTATGGAAAAAATGTTGCAGGATAAAAACGAAAGATAACATATAAACATAAATAAAAGTGTAGCCTCTCCATTATGGAAGGATACACTTTTTTTGTTCAAAACCGGAACTTAATAACAGCTATCATTCAATATAGCCCTTCAAAATAGGTACTATTTTTACCGCAAAATCCTCTGGCGACTCGGGCTTTCGCTTAAGATTCCAACGATACGTAGTGCCATATATGGACCAGGTCAACATGTTGGCCGCTATTTCCAATGTTTCTTGATCCGTACCCTCACAATCTTTGACCATCAACTGTAGAATAAAATCTTCTAATTGATTCTTCACATTTTTCTCTACTAGAGAAGCAACGGTATCATAATTCTTCATACAACGTTTATTCGAAGCCTCGTGATACTCGCATAAAGCGATAACTAGATTTTTCATTGTTTCTTCTGAAAGCCCAGCACCAGGATCAACTCTTCTATATACAAAATCCATAAAGGTACTAGATAAAAACCGATCAATAAGCGCATATTTATCAGTGAAATGGGCATAGAAAGTAGCTCTGTTGATGGTTGCCTGTTTCGAAATATCACTAACCGTTATGGAATGAAAGTCACGTTTGTGCAGTAAATGGTCAAATGCTTCTACGATGAGTTGGCGTGTTCTAATCACACGAGGATCAGAATGATTTATTTGCGTGGTTGGCATCTAACCCTTCTCCTCCCTATATGTAGCTTCTGTAATTATCAATTATAAACAACTGTCGCGTTAACAACAAGTGATCGCTTTTAAATACACATCTAGTGAGTCCTTTGCTTAAGCGACAAATCAGCGTTATTGTTGGTTGTACCAGCCCTGTTTAGCTATTAAACTTACAACTACAGCTTAAGTAACACGCGTTGCTTTTGTATGTAGAGCAAAGTCTCACAATAATGAAAGGGAGGGGAACACCATGTCCCACAATAATCAACCACTTACTCAAGTACCTGCCGTTTATCATAAAAAGATCGGTGAGGTTGCCGTTACCGTCGTTTCCGATGGCAATTCCACGCTTCCATTCTGGCCTTACTACGAGTTAGTAGAGGATAAAGGAAAAGAATTGCTTCAGGGCAATTTCGAGACTAGTCCGCTTGTGCTAAATACGAATTGCTTCATCGTTAATGTGAACGGTCGACTTACCCTGATCGATGCCGGTCTTGGCATGGGGGTAGGCGTTGTTCTGCAAAATATTAAAGCAGCAGGCGTAGATGTTAATGACATTGAAACCGTATTGTTGACACACATTCACCCCGATCATTCCTATGGTCTTATTCATACCGATGGCACGAAAGCTTTTCCAAACGCAGAGGTCGTCGTGCGGGATATCGAATATGCTTACTGGATGGACAATGGCAACATTAAGAATCCATTAGATGAAATCGAATCCGCTAATTTTAAAATGGCACAAGATGCGTTTGCACCTTACCAAGGGCAAATCCGCACGTTTACTAACACTGACAAAGAACCTGTTTCCGGTATTCAGGCGATTGAAGCACCAGGCCATACGCCAGGCCATACCGCTTATCTCATAGAATCGAATGGAGAGAAGTTGCTCATCTGGGGGGACATTCTTCATAATGCAGCTATCCAGTTGCTAAGACCCGAAGAAAAAATTATCATGGATGTTTTGCCTGAGTTGGGCGTTGAAACAAGAAAACGTATTTTGGAATTCGCCGCTACGGAAAAACTCCTTGTTTCCGGTATGCATCTTGATTTCCCCGGCTTCGGTCATATCCGTAAACAAGAAGATCACTTTGTGCATATTCCGGAAAAATGGCAACCGACATTGTAAGGAGGCTGCTTGAACGATAAAAAGAGGGGTACAGGTGCAACATGCCCTGTCCCCTCCTTTTTAACTAAATTTCTTAATATTCTTAACTTCTATCCAGTGAATATGATGAATATCCCCTCTCCTATCCCGAATCCTCCCTGTACATCCTGCTGTCCAAAGAAAATATAGTTTTAGACTACCTCCGTTATGTTTAACTATCGTTTCCCGTTAGGGTAATGAGAATCGGAATTTATTGATATAGCATTTCCCGCCCGCAGTTGAAGCTTTAGATGGGATCACGGAAGGGGAATGGCTTTGAAGAAAGGGGAACGCCTAAGATTTAATAAAGAGTCAGGTCCTACTCGGTTCATGCAAAATTGGGGTATAGATCGAAGAGAACAAATTGTATTTTTTATTCTCTTTGAATCCTAATTTTTGTGCCATTCGAAATGAAGGCACGTTCTGAGTATCGCAAGTCCAATTCGGTATTACACCTCGATTCAAACAATCCCTAATGAAATTTCTCGCAAGTTGAAAGCCAAAACCCTGACCTCGCGCTGATTTATTCACATGGATGGAGAGCTCTGCCAATCCGCCCCCAATAAATGCAGCATGACACAATCCTATCCCTTGTCCATCTGATGAGAAAGCGACCCATCCAACATCATGCTGTAGATATTTTTCTATACTTCCCCAAAGACCTTCTATCTCTCTACGTAGTGGTTCATACGACTGAAGCATCGCTGCATCCATTCTAAACATGCCTTCGTCATTTCCGACTAGTCCTAAACTTTCGAAAACATGACGGTCAAATTCAAATTGTGTCCTACTAACACAAAAAACCCTGTAACCGAATACGCGAAAAATGATTTCATCCCATGATTCGGAGGCGGTTGACCAGAATAATCTAAAGTCATTGGCTGAACCATTTACGAAAAAATGATCTCTCATCGTAGAAATAAATCCTTCGTTAAACGCTTTATTAACAGCATGACCAATCAAACGTCCCCCGATAAAATCGCTGGACATTACAGCGGCACACTGAGGATGATCTTGGTTATCTACATAGACGATTCCATCAATCGTTTCTTCTAAAATTGAGAGTGGAAAGGGCGTAAATGCCGATTCCGCCCCAGATAATAATCCCTTAACAACATGATACCGATCTCTTTCAATGCGAATAAAAGACATTTAGGCACTCCTCCGTTATGGTTAAAGTGACGCATACAAGAAGGTTTGTTTCGTTTCGAACAGGGGCCGTCTGCGGCAGCCCCAGCACTATAGTTCCCAGTTAGTTGAATGTCCGTACTGTTTTTTGCTGTACGGCTTTTAGTGAATCTTCAGTAGGTTTTCTATTTTTCTTAGCCATTTAAGCTTATAAAAGTTTCCCATTAGCGTAATAATCTACGGAGAAATTCAAGTTTTCTGGAAGAAAGTAGAATAAAAATAGCCCAATTATTATCGTTGGGAGCACTAGAATAAAATACTTCTTCCTATGCACCTTCATACCCTCCCTTTTTCGTGTCCCTTTACTTCAATAAGGATGTGCTTTAAAAGTAATCGGGGATACCAAATGATATGGAGTCGATATCATTTTCTTTTGAGTAATACATACAAACACTGTCTTTATATTTTTGACTATCATTAGGTAGTACAATAAAACCCAATTCTTTGTAAAATTCTATCCCAATATCACTATAAAGGAAAAAGTCGTTACACTTTTCTTCCTGTTCAATTATCTCCCCAAACATCATAGCCCATCTCATAAATCTCTATCATTTCCTCTTTTATTGCTTCCCTAATTTTTTTCAAAGTACCTCTCCTTTTTTTTATGCGGTTACATTTTTTTCGACATTATGCTTATCAAGACCTCTATTCCTCGCGTTACCAAATAGTGAATATGCGCCCCTATCTAACGCCTCTCCCATTCATGCTATAATAATCTTCATAATTTCATTCGTTTTTTCTCCACCTGTCCTTTATCTCAGCCCTGTAAGATGACTTACATCGGCATATGAAAAGGAGAATTACAGATGGATAAGAAAATAATGAGTGTAATACTGTTGGCGTTTTGTTTAGTTTGGTTAGGATGGGGAATCGTTTGGTCTGGATCGAACGGGCAGACTACTTCACTAAATATAAATGGTTGGGAAAATAACAGACTAATTGCTCATGCTTTGGGCGGGATACAAGGCACGAGTTATACGAACTCTTATGATGCATTTATAACGAACTACAATAAAGGATACCGCCTGTTCGAAACAGATTTGTTGCTAACAACAGACGGTGAGCTTGCCGCCAGACATGACTGGTCCAAAAGACTACAGCCAAATCTGTCTGGTCAGACTGGTCATTCCTTAACGAGTTCGCAATTTGAAAGTTCACCTATAGACGGCAAATTCCAACCGCTTCTATTTAAAGATATCCTTCATTTAATGGAGAAATATCCTGATTTTTATCTCATTACAGATACGAAGGAAATGAACAAACAGACGATTCAGCGGCAATTTTCTACTTTAGTTAAACAAGCCGAACAAGTTGATGCATCTCTCCTGAATCGAATTATTCCTGAAATCTATAGTCCGGAAATGTACGATACTGTCATGAACATCTATCCTTTTCCCAATAAAATTTATTCCCTGTATCAATCCGGAGCTTCGGCTGCAAGTATTGTGGATTTTGTAAAGAAAAAACATATTTCCGTGGTGGCCATGCCCACCTACCGTGTGCTCATAAATCCTAATCTGGTCTATGCATTAAACCAACTAAATGTACAAAGCTACGTCCATACCGTTAATAATCTAGGCGCTATGAAATTAATGTCTCAACTAGGCGTACACGGGTATTACACAGATTTAGAAACACCCCCAAACACGCTGGAGGATACATTTTCCAAGCCTACTAAGCTGGTTTTCGGAAAATACATCCAGGAAGTACTGGGAACTATAAGTAGCATAATAATGAAGGTGGCAACATAATGGCGATTAATAATATTCTTATTGTGGATGATGAATTGGAAATCAGAGAAGCGCTGGTCATTTATTTGAAAAGCGATAGTGTGGATGTGTTTACAGCGTCCAATGGGTTAGAAGCTCTTGAAATATTAGAAAAAGAAATCATCCATCTCATTCTCATGGATGTCATGATGCCACAAATGGATGGAATTAAAGCAACATTCAAAATTCGCGAAAATAAAAATATACCGATTATTCTACTCTCCGCCAAATCAGAAGCGAACGACAAAATCATAGGGCTTAATGTAGGCGCCGATGATTACATTACAAAACCATTCGATCCGATGGAGCTGGTCGCAAGGGTCCGGTCTCAGCTCCGAAGGTTTACCAATTTGGGTTCTTTTCAAATGAGTGCGGGCGAGGAAATTATCCAGGTACGTGGCCTTGCCCTGAACAAAACTTCAAAAACCGTTGAAGTAGACGGCGAAGATGTCCGGCTTACCCCTAAGGAATATAAAATTCTGGAGCTGCTGATGGAGAACAAAGGAAGAGTCTTTTCCATTGAAGAAATTTACGAGAGCGTATGGAACGAGCCTATCTACGCATCTGATAATACGGTCGCTGTACATGTAAGAAACATTCGCGAGAAAATTGAGATTAATCCCAAGGATCCGAAATATTTAAAGGTGGTGTGGGGAATTGGGTACAAAATCGAGAAAAAATAACTGGATTAGCGCCTTATCTCTTGATCTTCGCGTCATATTAAGTACGGCAATTTTATGGATAGCGCTTCAACTAATTAGGTTCTACCTCGGGTGGTTCTACTGGGACTCTCTTACTTATAGGCTGTTTAGCTATTCTTCAGCTGCTATTCTTGTCCTGATTCTTGTAGGCCAAGGCTACTTCTTCTTTGTTAAAAATGCTCCCAAGCAGGTCAGCATAGTGTCCATTTACATGGACCTTCTTAGGAAGTATGTTCAAGTCTGGAAAGGCATTTCCGTAGATAGCCGAATTACACTGAAAATGTTTGTTTTATTCCTGTTAACAGCTATCGCAGGTATTTCAGTTTGGCGGCTTATTACCTATCCCCCACGATTTGAATTGTTTGTGTGGATACCCTATATCATTTTGTATATTTTGATTGTCATTCCGTATAGTTTACACAAACTCACTCAGTTGATGCAGATTGTTAACGGCACGAAAGAAATTGCCCAAGGTAACATTCAATCCACAATTCCGGTTCAAGGAGAAGGCGTGTTTCCCAGACTAGCAGGATACATTAACAACATGAAGGTCGGATATCAAAACGCACTGGAGGACCAAATAAAAAGTGAGCGTTTAAAAACGGAGCTGATTACAAATGTATCTCATGACTTAAAAACCCCATTAACATCTATTATCAACTACATTGATTTGTTAAAAAAAGAACAACTCGAGTCTGATCGAGCCAATTCTTACGTTGATATTCTAGACCGTAAAGCACTACGGCTCAAACTATTAATTGAAGACCTATTTGAAGTATCTAAAATGACCAGCGGCACGGTTGAACTGGATATTCAAACTATCGATGTTGCAACATTATTAACACAGGCGATTGCTGAATTCAGCAGCAACTTGGGAACCTCCCTTGAAGTTAGAGAAAAAATAGCCAAACCTCATATTTATGCCGACTTGGACGGAAATAAAATCTGGCGGGTGTTTGAAAATCTGATTGGTAATGCCAAGAAATACTCCCTGCCAGGTACAAGAATTTACATTTATCTAGACGAATCTGAACATCGTGTTCTGCTTAAAATCCAAAACACGTCTTCTTATGAAATTGACTTTCCCGCTGACGAATTATTTGAACGCTTCAAAAGAGCAGATGAGTCACGTCAAACCGAAGGCTCCGGGCTTGGTCTGGCTATTGTGAGAAGCATTGTTGATCTGCATGGCGGTGACATCAAAATCGAAATCCATGGAGATCAGTTCAACGTTCTACTTGAGCTATCCAAAACGAGATTATAACTACAAAGCATTAAGCCCTTTCACTCCCATTAGGAGTTGATTGGGCTTTTTTGTTTCTATATAAGACAAGTGCGAGAAGGAACGAAGGGGAAGGTTTGAAACTGTAGGAGCGTTAGCGCTCGCCTTTGTCGACAGATTTCAACCGCTAGAAGCGGTTCAATTAAAGAAATATGGCGACAACAGCGACCGGAAGTCCAAACATTCACCGTAGTGACGAACAAGCCTTATGTGAGATTCTTAAGTTCGTCTTATATAGATATCAAAAAACTTCAAAGAAACTTTAGATTTCCCCTTAATTGATCTTTATTTTTATTGCTTATGATAGAGGCACCAACGAGAAAGAAGGATAACACTATGCACAGAAACCTCCATGATGCCTTTCTATTTTTTTATAAATTTCTTCGTATGCCCATGCAGATTGGCAGTATTACCCCAAGCTCAGCTTCTCTGGCCAAAAAAATGATAGAATACGTACCCTGGCAACAAGCAACGGCAATCGCCGAGCTTGGGGCTGGCAGCGGCGCGATTACGCAATACATAACGTCTGCTAAGTCAAAACACACACAAGTTCTTCTATTTGAGAAAGATGCTGAATTGCGCCAGAAACTGATTGAGAGATACCCGGGATTTCCATGCTATCCCGATGCCAGTCATCTGGACATTGCCCTACGCCAACAAGGACTTGAAGACGAGAAGTTGGATTGCATATTAAGTGGTCTGCCGTTTTTTAATTTTCCGCAACAGCTACGCGATATTCTAATGGAACAGATTAGTGCAGCTCTGAAGCCCGGCGGACTGTTCATTGCTTTTCAATACTCCCAACAAATGAGAAAACAGCTGCACCAGCAGTTTGAGATAGAGCATGTACATTTCGTACCTCTTAATATGCCCCCTGCCTTCGTCTACGTCTGCCGGAAGAAAGCGTCTCCTCTTGCTTCAGACTCACATTCTTTAGTAAAAGGAGCGACCTGTATATGAACTATGACACGCTTATATCGCTTATTGGGCAGTTTGGCTATGCCGCTTTATTCCTTGCCCTTTGGTTCGGGATCATCGGTTTACCCTTCCCCGACGAAGTTATCGTCATGACCGGGGGCAGTGTTACCTCAAACGGCGTCCTCCATATGTTCCCTGCTTTCATTGTTACCTATTTGGGAGTCATCTCGGGGTTATCGCTTGGTTATGTGCTTGGCCGCCTGCTGGGGGCCCCTGTACTGGATAAACTTCGACGTAAAAGGAAGATGGATAAATACCTTATATTCTCGGAAAAATTAATTCAGAAATACGGCAGCTTCTCACTCTGCGTAGGTTACTTTTTCCCGGTCATCCGGCATATCCTCCCCTATCTTATGGGACTCAATAAAATGTCGTTCCGTCGCTACGCCTTACTCTCATACACAACCGGGCTTGTGTGGACGACGATTTTTTTCATACTGGGGCGGAGTGTAGGTAGCCATGTCGAGGAAATCGGTCATTTGGTTTACCGTGACGGAATCTGGGTGCTCTCAGCGCTATTTGTTGCTCTAGTCCTGTATCTCATCATCCGTGTTGCTTATACAAAACGAAAGAAAAACATGAAGTCTGAATAACTGGCGTGCTAATGTCCTTTGGTACGCTTCTAACTATCACATATACAAAAAAGTTCATAAGCTGCTGCAAGAGCAAACTTATGAACTTCTTATTTACATATTGTAGATACTTAAATCATGTTGTCTGAATTTATTCGCTTCGAAATTGTTAATCCACTACATCGTTATCGTCGCTTTCCGCACATGATCATCCGTTTTGAATGGGTAGAGTATTCGGAACCATCATAATCTCCATAAAGAGCTGTCATTTCAAATCCTACCTCTCTAAAAGCCGCCTGAAACCAAGACAAATCATACAACTTAACCTGCTCTGAATAATGCCGGTGAGGCTTATCTTGAGGAATGATGCTGATATTCTTTTTCACTATATTATTATCAATGATGCGACTCTCACTAATACCCCATCCTGTTTCTGTATCCACCCTAAACGACTCAGGCACAAGTGTACTTCGCACATATTCTGGATTTAAAAAGTCGATCAAGAACCTACCTTCTGGCTGCAGTACACGGTGCATTTCCTGCAACGCTTGCAAGTTGTCTGCATCAAGATCAAAATACCCAAAAGAAGTAAATAAATTAACTGCCACCTCAAACTCTCCATTTTCAAACGGTAACTCTCTCATATCGGCGCGCTTCCAAGCTACTTCTCCTTCTGTATCATGATCTTGCGCCTTCTGCAGTAATTCTTCCGATAGATCTATCCCCGTCACCTTACAGCCTAGTCCGGCGAGAGACAGGGCATGTCTTCCCATTCCACATCCAACATCCAGCATCTTGGTACCTTGTGTAACTTGTAGCCAGCGCGCCATGTTTACCACTTCACGATAGGCATTTTTCCAATCACGATGCTTATATACAACCAAATAATCAGTCCCAAAACTACGTTCATACCATTGGCTCACGTTCAGCGCCCCTACAATTTGTTGTTGAGCTTTGAGCTCACTAGATTTTAAAACAATGAATTTATATAAAATCTAGCCTCTAACGCCGCTTCTCTACTAGTTTCAGGTTATAACTTAGACTTTCGAGTGTGACTGAAATTAATCCCCTCATATAATGATCACGCGGATGATCTAACATAATAATTGTTGGCATATGTTCTTGAGGTATCACTTCTAAGCAGAGTTGGTAGATCCCTTCTATATATTCTTCCTTCGCTAAGTCTCCGGTCAAAGCAACTGTATCTGGGTTAATAACGGTAATCAAAGACATCATCGTTTTTGCCGCTATCGGATAAAAGGTACTTTGATTGTGCAGCTGAATAAGTTGGTCCTTACGTGAGATACCGAAAGGTAGAAATGAAGTCTCTCCCGCAAATTGAGTAGCTCCTCGGTGAACATGTCCACCAATCATCATACCTGCTCCAGGGATGTGATCTCTTGGAAAATTCAACACCACAATCGTTTTATCTTCATCATAATTTTGCTCTCTGAAAAAACCATAAACCGTATAGTTCATATCTTTGTCGACGATAACCTCAATCTCATACTTCTCTTCTAACTGTGCTGCTAAGGGTACATTAACTAACTCTGGAATATCACAAACGTTGATAACACCTTGATGGACTACTCCCGGTATCCCAATACCAGCTGCCTTAATTTCGGGATATTCTGTAATGAGGGATTGGAATAATTGATCTATGGCAGTAGCGTCTGCCAATTCAACATTAAAAAATCCATGATCTACTGTATCTCCTGATAAATTGGCAACCGTGTAAGCTAAAGCTTGTTGACCCCCTTCCGAAATAGCAGATATACAAGCTATATAAGCAAAATCGGAATTGTATACAAAGCTCCTTGCCGGCCTCCCCCCACTCAGTTGCTCCATTTCCGTTTCAATTACTTCGCCTGTTTCGAGAAATTCTTTTAGAATATTGCTACAGGTAGTAACACTTAAGCCGGTTGCGCTCGCAATCATCGACTTCGTTCCGACTCTCATTATTTTTAAAGATTGTTTAACAAGTTCCTGGTTAATTTTTTTTACATGAATCGTATTATTCGTTATCTGACTAATTGTAAACACCCCTTTAAATACATACTCTAATGCTGATGATCTCCCTCAATTGGTTTTGCAGCATGTGACAATAAACCTGCAATCGTTACCCCTATTAGCACCACAAGTAAAGCACGGAGTAATCCAACAGATTCACCTATTACTCCCAAAATAGGCGGACCGATAAGGAATGCAGAATAACCAAGTGTAGTAACAGCACCGACCCTGGCAGCAACTCCGCGGGGATTATCCCCTGCGGCAGAAAGACCTACCGGAAATCCAAATGCAGCACCAAGCCCCCATAGCACAACTCCTATAGCAGCCTGCGCATAGCTTTCTCCAAATATAACAATGAGTAATCCTACAATTGCAAACAATGCGGATGCCCGAAGTACAGTAACTCTTCCGAACCGATCGAGCAACATGCCACCGATTGCCCGTCCAATTGTCATTGCCGCTACAAACAGTCCAAAAGCAAATGATCCAGCCGCAGGTGTGACTTTGTAACCATCAACGATAAGCAGTGGAAGCCAGTCATTCGCAGATCCTTCCGCAAAAGCCATTCCCAAAACTACAATACCGATAAGTATTGTACGGGGCTCTTTCCAAACGGCCATGCGTTCCTTTGCAGTCATTGGGGGTTCACCTGAATCTTCCTTGTTATCCTGACCCGTTCCAGCAGGGACTAGACGGTATAGATAAATAGTCGAAACTACGATGATAATAGCAGCTAATGACAGGTGAACATGGATAGGAATATTCGCATTAACTGCAAGCGATCCGGCAATAGCTCCTAGGAAAGTACCTGCACTAAATGCAGCATGGAAGCCCGTTAATAGTGATTTCTTGGTAGCATGCTCGACCGCAGTACCTTCCACATTCATCGCTACATCGCATATTCCGTTCCCGAAGCCAAAAATGGCCAAGCCCAAGAACACAATAATCCCTAGTGGAAGCCATGATCCCCCTATTCCTACTGTAAAAAGTCCAATAGCACTGACAACCAATCCAGTTACCATGACAAAACGTCCTCCATAACGGGCAATAAGATGACTTGCGCCAAGGAGCCCCAGAATGGAACCTGCAGCCAGACCAAATATAATCCAACCCATCTGATTTGTAGTAGCGCCCAAAGTATCGCGGATTGTTGGTGTTCTTGATATCCATGATGCTGTGGAGAATCCAGGAAGAGCGAAAAAGAAATAAGTAGCGATACGCCATAAGTGAATTTGTCGAGTATTTAATGAATGTGTCATATAGGGCTCCTTATAATTGCTTGATTTCTTAGTTCACTTTAATGTTCTTGTAAAACTTGATCGATGAGATATTTGTGATATTATAGTAGTCGAGAGCATTGTGACACCACTTTTGAAAACTCTTGTTATAAGTAAAATATAAAGATGGCGATACTATATGTCAAGTTTAGTTTTGATAAGACTACAGTTTCAGAATAGAAGCATGCTTCTCAAGAGGTCGTCCAAAATAGAATTCAGGAGGAATAAAAATGGATCAATCCTATTTCAAAAATTACAAGTGGTTGAATGAGGGAAACATCAAGTTTGACGGGGATAAAATTATAATAGACGCACCAGCAAAAACTGATTTTTTCTGTAACAATGGTGCAATTGGAGAAGAAGGAATAACACCTGAGAATCTAACCAACGCACCATTCTTTTATACCGAAGTATCTGGGGATTTTGTGATGAAGGTAAAGGTAAGTCACGATTTTAAAGATATTTATGATGCTACTTCCATTATGGTCATGAAAGATTTAACAGTTTGGGCCAAATCTTGTTTCGAGTTTACCGATTTTAATACGAATGCTGTTGTGAGTGTCGTAACTAACCAGACATCGGATGATGCAAACGGCTGTAATATTGATGGCAATGAGGTATGGTTACAGCTCGCAAGATCTGGTAATTCCTTTGCCTTTCATTATTCCATAGATGGGGAAAAGTATGATATGATGCGCTTCTTTAACCTCCCTGTTGAGGAAACAGTAAAGGTAGGATTATTAGCACAGGCACCTACAGGACAGGGTGGAGAAAGAATTTATGAAACTTATTCATTAGAGCATCGAACAGTTAAAAACATCAGAGTAGGAGAATAACGTGTTAAAACCCGGAGAATCCTTGTAGAATAAAGGTTTCACCGGGTTTTTCATTTACTTACAAAGAATTAATAAAATGAATATATTCTTGAGCGCTTAATTCAACTTCTTGATCTAATGGACTATATTCCGCTCCATAAAATGCGTAAAAAGGTCGATAGTCAGCTTGCGTATAAAGAATAGTAACTTCAAAAGGACGTAATACTTCACTTAAGGTGTAAGTGTATCTGCCTGTAGACGAATAATCTTTCGATTTAATGCCGGCTGTGACCGCCAGGCTTATTTTCTTATCCTTGAGCTTATCTCCACCTCTGCCATAAGCCCATCCATCTGCAAGTACTTCATCCAGCCATTTCTTTAGAAAAGGTGGACAATTAAACCAATAAACAGGGAATTGCAAAATTAAATTATCATGAGCTTCGATCAGCTCTTGTTCCCTCTGAATATCAATTTTCTCATCTGGATATTCTTTGTAAATCTCATGTATAGTAATCTCTTCAGGATGCTTTCTCAGCTCTTCTAGCCATCTTTTATTAATCGTTGAACTTTCTATACTAGGATGCGCTATAACTATTAATGTTTTCATAAAACTACCACTCATTTCTTCTGAATATTATTTTCGGTTCGAAATCGAGTATATATCATGGGAATTATTAAAGTAAGTATGCACTTTTAGGTAAGTAGTGAACCTTTTAGAGAGTGTTGTAGACAAAAAAGTATATAAAAAAGCGACCTGCTCGCGGATCGCAAATTTTTCAGCCAATATAATTTACTTAATAGGGTTGCCTAGTTTTTTAAGATACTCAATGTTTTGAATGAAATTGTTCCAATACGTCTTTTTAGCTCATTGTCCCACATAACTTTATGTTCAGCTAACCCATAAATAAATAGCCTGTACACTTTTACCAAATGAAATAAGCTTGCAAACTACCCTAAGGGTAAGTTCACAAGCTTATTTCATTTAAACTATGATGCGGTCGAGAGGACTCGAACCTCCACAGTATTGCTACCACACGGACCTGAACCGTGCGCGTCTGCCAATTCCGCCACGACCGCACATTATGTACCGACGATCATTACCGTCTGTACATAAGACTATACGCCTTTTTCAGATAGAATGCAAGGATTTTTTTAGTTTTTTATTAAACGGAAGAAATAATAGCAGGCCCATCACACAGGTGATCACTTCGGTAACCGTCATAGACCAGATGACGCCGTGCAGTCCGAACATGGAATGTAACAGGACGATGACCGGTATATACAAAACACCTTGTGTGATAGACATAATCATCGTTGGCAGCCCTTGACCCGTGGCTTGAAATACACTAGTGAATAATCCTGTAAATCCATTAAATAATGCAGATATGAGCATTGCAACTACAATATAGGTCCCTAATTTCAGCACCTCTGGATCACTGGAGAAGAACTGGATAACCGGCTCTCTGAACAGATACACCAGGCCCACGAATAGTATCGCGATCCCGCCAATATAAAGTGAAGCATAGGTGAATCCTGTTTTGAATCTGCTAATATTTTTACTGGAATAATTATAAGCGAAGAATGGAATCAGACCTAAGAACAATCCCATGGCGAGAAATTCTGGCACCTGGGCAATCCGTAGCGCCAGACCGAAACCGGCAACAACGCTGTCTCCATATAGTATGGAGTAGTTATTCAACAAAAGTGTGCTCACAATAAGAAAACCAGCTTGCAATAGCTCGGAGACCCCGATTTTGTAGATTTCCAACTGATCCTGAATGGAAATTTTAAAAGACTTCAGAAACCCTCGAAGATGCTCACTCTTCTTTTCCAAGTAATAGATGTAATAGATCACGGACCCTGCATTGGCCAGAACCATTGCCAGCGCCGCTCCAGCTACATGCCATTTCAACACCAGAATAAATAACGGGTCAAAAATCAGACTCAGCGCCGTACTAATAAATATGCCGTACATCGACTCCTTGGAGGCCCCTTCCGACCGCACTAGCTGCTCCAATGCAAAATTAAGAACAACGACGAATCCTCCGGCAAACAGAGTCAAGACATAGGTTTTAGTATAGGCCAATGTGGCAGCATCCGCACCAAGTAATTGGACGATGGGATTCACCAGCAGAAAAGCAAGGAGAGCAATCAGGAGGCCTGCAATAATACTGCTATAGAAAGTATAGCCAGCAATTCGCTTCCCTTTCTCCGTCTCTTTCTCCCCTGCCAAGCGCGTAACAAAGGTTCCTCCGCCTACCCCAAACACATTGCCAATGGCCATCAGCACAGTGAAAATCGGCAGGCCCAGGGTGATAGCTGACAACATGCTTGTATTATGCAGCAGGCCGATGAAATAAGCATTAATCACATTGTAAATTGTACCGACTGACATCCCGATCATCATGGGAATGGACAAATGGGTGATCGCTTTACGCACAGGTGCAGTTTCAAGATAATATTGATTGTTCTCCATTTCGTTCGCTTCTTTCTTTATAAGATCTTTAACTGTTAGAATTCTATCTTTATTCATAATATAATTGTTAGAACTCGAATTGTCAATGATCTATCAATGAACGATTTTGGGCAAACAAAAAGCCCGTACGCTTCTATCGCGTGCCTACGGACTCTCACTATGCCTTGCTTAATCAGACTATGGATTGTTTATGTTGTTGGTTTTCTCTGCTGGTTTGACGATGAAGGTCCCTTTATAATTCTTGGCCGGGATTTCAATCTCATAAGTACCCGGCTGAGGGTTGCTGAGCAGCAAGATATTCTCTCCCTCTTTCAGCTCTGTGTTAAAATTCAAATCCTTCGAAACGAGCGTTAACCCTGTTCCTGCAGACGCTTTGACATCTACTATGGCCTTGATCATTTTGGCGGCAATAAATTCGGTAGTCTTAGGCGTAATCCCCGCTTCTGACACCTCGATCGTAGCCACCTGCATATCGTTCTCCTCATCAAATACTGCAGTCTGCGATAGGGGCTGACCAATGGAGCCTACAGCAATTCGGTCATATTGTAGAAGCAGGCCTCCCACAACAATGATCGTCACTGCTGCTAGCAGAATGGTACTTGTATAGTTAGGCTTACCTGCTGCTTTCTTGGTCGTGTTTGCTTTCTTCGTTTTTGGGCGCGGCTTGCTGTTCCATACATCGCCTATTTTTTGCACGAGGAAGGCACACAGAATGAACAGAACGACCCCAGACAAAACGATTCGTCCAGAAGTAAAGAATAAACTTCCTAGCACAGTTCCTACAGTACCACCAATCACACCGGAGAGGATACTATTAATCACAGATTGCCGACCGAATGGAAATCCTAGAGCCGCTCCTGCAACAGCAGAGAGCAATGCGCAGATCAGTATGGACAGACCCAGTCCTAAATCAAAGGTTTGGGCCCCAATAACCCCGGCTGCAAGTCCTGCAAGAAGGGCAAACAGCGAAGCTAGCAGCATACCGCCCTCCCCAGTTAACCCGTTCTTTCTTTGCACCAAAAAATAAATATGGTAAATCGTAATCAGCAGAATCAACACAAGACCGCCTGTATTCAGCAGCATAACACATTCACTCCATCTTTAATCTATTCTTGCACTATAGACTCACAGCTTAGAGGCAAAATCCCAGTCTGGATAAATATAAGGAATTTCTGGTCCAGTCGAAGGGGTAATATCCGTGACCATGATTTTAATTTCAGTCTGTCCATGATGGGTTGTCTTATTAATGGTTCCTGTGAGTTCCACCCATGTGTCATTGGCAAAGCTGCTCGCGTCCGCACTCTCGGCAACAATCCCGTAAGGAGTAATATCAGCGATACAATGCGTCATAGCCATCCTATTGATGATAAACTGGTTCCCTTGTAATTCATCTTCCCGAGAGATAAAGCCCTTGATCTTAATCGTCTTGCCTTCAAAGTTATCTGCAAAAGAATTCAGCGCTTGCAGCCTCTCAATAAACCACTGATCCTTCATCTCGATGATATCTTGCTGATACAAGAGCATCCCTAGCTTGGCATAATCCCGATTGTACTTGTCCGATATAAACCGTTCTTTTAGTTCCTGAGATTCCGTTCCAACAAGCCCAGCCAAATCCTCAGGGATACTGCTGCTGGCAGTTGTGCCACTTAATTGAAAACCGCCATTCTTAATAAGAGCGCCGGCAAAAGCCTGGCTTGGCAGAAATGCACCCAGCATTAGCGGCAAAATAAATAAACCATACATAATCACATTTTTCAAGATTGATTTGGAAGGCTCATGGCTGTGCCCATGATCATGACTATGATCGTGGCCATGGTCATGACCATGATCGCAGCTACAAGCAACCATAGGCTGAGTACGGGAGCGAATTAGAACGTAAAGTTGAAACAGGGTGAACAGGAATAGACCAGCAGCAGCGAGCTCTGTGTATTTTACCAGATGCGGTGCGATATAAAGCAGAATTTCACCCGTGAGAGCCAGATAAATCATGTAACCGGTGAATCCCATAAGGATAAGCAGTTTTAATGAATCATGTACCAACATGCGTGTTTTTCCCATTTCGGCTCCCCCCTCCTATTGCAGCAGCAGTTTCTCAAGCAGCCAAGTCCCAGCATAGACGAATATAATCACCATCACGCTATACACGACAACAAACCGGGATTTGAACACAGCTGTCATCATCAGCACACCCTTCAAATTAAGCATTGGGCCAAGCACCATAAATGCAACGAGCGCTCCCCCGGAGAAGCTAGTCGTGAACGATTGCGCCACAAATGCATCCGATGTCGAACAGAGTGACAGCACGAAGCCCAGCCCCATCATTAACAGATTCGCACTTCCCTGTCCATGGCCTAATGCTGCCAGGCTTTCCTTGGGAACGAAGGTCTGCAGCAGACTAACCAATAATGCGCCGAACATCAAATATTTTCCCATATCAAAAAACTCGCTGATCGAGTGGTGCATCACTTCCATCATCCGTGTTCTGAAGGAAGGACGGGCAACTGTAGTCTTCCCCTCCGCATGAACATGATGTTCATGACCGCCATGTGAAGTGGCATTACTGTGCCTCAACTGATCCGGATGTACGAAACGATAGACAATCAGTCCCATGACAAGGGCCACCAGAAAAGCTAGTCCCATACGGGAAAAGGCAAGTTCCGGCCGGTTGCGAAATGCCGTGAAGGTTGACCAGAAGACGATCGGATTCAATATAGGCCCTACCGCAATAAAAGTGGTTGCCACATATAATGGCATTCCTTTCTGAATTAAACGACGAACGGCTGGGACCATCCCGCATTCGCAAATGGGAAAAATGATACCGATCACGCTTGCTGTGATAATTCCTAGAACCGGATTGCGGGGAATCATTCGCTTAATGGTCCCCTCTGATACAAAAACCTCCAGCAACGCTGAAATAATCACCCCGATGAGAATAAATGGCATCGCTTCGATAATAATGCTGACAAACATCATTTTAAATAACTGTAGCTTGGCATTTTGCAGCAGCGCTCCAGGTTCTTGAGTAGAAAAGAAGTACAGAATGAGCATCGTCACCAATGAGAGTCCCAGCACGATGTAACTATTCCACTTGGATGACTTATTTCGCATTACCGTCTCTTGCACTTTAGCTTCACCTTTTTTCGTTCATGAATTAGAAGAACAAGCGTTGAACCAGCCAAATACCACCAAGTGCAAAGGCCAATGTTGAGCACCCCAGTACCGCCCGCCTCGAATATTTCCAACGATGCAGCAGTGCCAGAAGCGGCAAAAGGATAGCGACCAAGATGAGTTGAACAGTCTCAATGCCAAGGTTGAAGCTAACTAGATCAACGGCAAGCTCACTTTTTACAAGGTCCATTTCTTTTAGAATATCAGCAAAGCCCATCCCGTGAATCAGTCCGAACAGGAAGGTCAATACCCAACGGTAGCTTACACGCTCACGGACCATGTTATCAATAGCAACAAAACAAATGCTAAGCGCAATCGCTGGCTCCACAATGATAGAAGGAACATTGATGATGCCAAGCACGGTCAAGGTTAAAGTAATACTGTGGGCAACGGTGAAGGCAGTGATCATCGCTGCATACTGCTTGAAGGTTTGTCTGGCAATCAGTAGCGAGAACAGGAACAATAGATGATCATAACCAGACAAGATGTGGTTCATACCCAGTTTGAAAAAAGATACCCACCCAGAAACGGACTGCTCAGCATCTTCGTCAGTTGTCTGTGCCGTTGAGGATGAATTGTCAGCAGCACTAGACTGTATCTGTTCACCATCCTGCTGCAAATTTGCATATTCTGTATCCGTGAGCTGCATTGCCCATACCCGGCTGCTGCCGGATAAAGCTGCAGTGCTCTTTTGTTGGCCATAATTGATCGTGATCAGATCTACATAGTTCTCAGTAGCCTTATTATTCATGTACAACCGGTCAGTCAAAGATATGGACTGGGCCGGCGACACCGGTGAAAATTTAATTTTGATGATGGCTTTAGTGGCATCACCTTTTCGATCCATAACCACACTTTCCACTTGTGTCCATGCCTGTGGCTCGTTATTTATTTTCAAAGTAATATCCTGCTCAAGGAGCTTAAGGAATTGATCTTTGATAGCTGCGAATTCCTGTTCATCCAGCATTCCATTTTGATCTGTATCGCCACCAGCCAGTTCGATCACAGACAGCTCATCAATTGCATAAGTCATTTCAGTGTAGGACTTGTTCAGATTAAGCGTTGTGTAGCTGGCACTATATGCATGCGCATCGGCTTGCTGATTAAACGGAAGTATTAGCAGTATTACTAACGAGAGACAGATGAATAATTGACGTACGCTTTGAAGCCTGGGCATGATTTTCCTCCTCTTAAATAAACAGGATGCCATTCAAAAGAAGGGCATCCTGCTTTCCATCCTGTGCCTCTATAATAATTAGTTGTTCAGTAGATTATAGATGACTTGCGCCGCTTCAGCACGGGTTGTGATTCCTTTCGGATCAAACTTGCCAGCCGCACGTCCTTGAATCAACTTGTTCGCTGAGGCCGCATTAACAAATGGTACGGCCCAAGCAGAGATTTTAACCTCGTCGGTGAATGAAGTAGGATTACTTACAGTTACTTGACCATGAACCACTTCATATCCCCGCATCAACATGGTGACCATTTCCTCACGGGTAATTTGTGCATTGGCATCGAAGAAGGTCTGGGTCTTGCCTTGGACAATGCCCGCTTTGACAGCGATAGCTACGGCCTCGGCATACCAATCACCGTCCTTCACATCTGTAAATGCCAAGGTTCCTTTATCCGTCAGGTGAAGTGCCCGGATAAGCATCGCAGTGAATTCGGCACGAGTAATCTTACGCTCCGGCTCGAATGTGCTGTCGCTGGTTCCGTTCACCAGTTGTTTAGCTGTAAGCTCTTTAATCACGTCTGCCGCCCAATGTCCTGCCGGAACATCCACGAATGACTTGGTATATTCCAGAACGGCATATTTACTAAAGTGAGTAATCTCGGCTGTCATATACCCGTTGGCATATGTGCCTCCCACATACTCAATTGATCCGCCATCAGAAATATAGAAGATTCCTGCCAGCTTAGGATTCGTATCTGCCGCAACCTTCAACTGGATCGTAATTGGCTGATCGAATTTCGACAGATTCATCGACTGGCCGCTCGCTGTCTGAATCGAAAGAGTCAGCTCATAGATATCGCTGCTCAGTTTCAGGCCTGCATGAGCTGTTTGACTGCTGCCGTTGATTATGCCGACTGCTGTTTGATTACTCAAAGGCGACAGCTTCAACGTAACCGTACTGTTCTGCTGCTCTTCTGTCGACAGCTTGCTGAACAGCTGCTTCAGCAGCTCAGACGGAACGGTTAACGTAATTGCGTCAGATTTGATTTGCAACGCATTTTGCTTAATCAGATCTGCTGTATTTCCTGGAAGACTTATTTCCGTCGTTTTCGCTGGAACTTCGACGGTCGTAACCCCGTTTGCACTATTGTTTAGGTCAGCGGAGGATACTTTGTAGCTGGAGCTAGCGCCAGAACCATTGTCAACAACATTACCAGGAGTGGTGTTGCCGCTTGATCCATTCGAGCCGCTGCCATTGCTTCCTGTGCCAGGGTTGCTGCCGCTGTTGTTGCCGTCATTGCCGTTATTACTTTCATCTCCGCCGGAGGTGCTCGGTTTAGTTACAATCACTTCGCTCGTTGCTTGGAATTTACCATCCTCAGTCGTTACTTTGATGGTTGCTGTTCCTTCCGCAATAGCAGTAACTTTACCGCTGGCATCCACAGTTGCTACTTTGCTGTTGCTCGTGCTCCACGTTACAGCTTTATTACTTGCCGTATCAGGAGTTACAGTCGCCTTAAGCTCGTCGCTTTCGCCGACTTTCAAGTTCAGCGTTGTTTTATCCAGAGTCACTCCCGTTACTGGAGTATTTTCTCCACTGGAATCCTTCGGTGATACCGTCACTTCGCTCGTTGCATGGAGTTCGCCATCCTCAGTTGTTACTTTGATGGTGGCTGTTCCTTCTGCAATCGCAGTAACTTTACCGCTGGCATCCACGGTTGCTACTTCAGCGTTACTGGTGCTCCACGTTACGGATTTATTGCTTGCCGTATCAGGAGTTACCGTCGCTTTAAGCTCGTCGCTTTCGCCGACTTTCAGACTCAATGCTGCTTTATCCAGCGTCACTCCCGTTACTGGAGTATTTTCCCCACTGGAATCCTTCGGTGTTACCGTTACTTCGCTCGTTGCTTGGAATTCGCCATCTTTAGTCGTTACTTTGATGGTGGCTGTTCCTTCCGCAATCGCAGTGACTTTACCGTTGGCATCTACGGTTGCTACTTCAGCATTGCTGGTGCTCCACCTTACGGTTTTATTGCTTGCCGTATCAGGAGTTACGCTCGCCTTAAGCTCATCACTTTCGCCGACTTTCAGGTTCAGCGTTGCTTTATCCAGCGTCACACCCGTTACCGGGGTATTTTCTCCACTGGAATCCTTCGGTGTTACCGTTACTTTGCTCGTTGCTTCGAATTTACCATCTTCAGTCGTAACTGTAATGGTTGTTGTTCCTTCCGCAATAGCAGTAACTTTACCGCTGGCATCCACAATTGCTACGTCAGCGTTGCTTGTGCTCCACGTTACGGTTTTATTGCTTGCCGTATCAGGAGTTACGGTCGCCTTAAGCTCATCACTTTCGCCGACTTTCAGATTCAGCGTTGCTTTATCCAAGGTCACTCCCGTTACTGGAGTATTTTCTCCACTGGAATCCTTCGGCGATACCGTCACTTCGCTCGTTGCTTCGAATTTACCATCTTCAGTTGTTACTTTGATGGTGGCTGTTCCTTTGGCTATAGCAGTGACTTTACCACTGGCATCCACAAGTGCTACGTCAGCGTTGCTTGTGCTCCACGTTACGGTTTTATTGCTTGCCGTATCAGGAGTTACCGTAGCTTTAAGCTCGTCGCTTTCGCCAACCTTCAGGTTCAGCGTTACTTTATCTAGGGTTACACCCGTTACTGAAGTACCCTTCGGTGTTACCGTTACTTCGCTTGTTGCTTGGAATCCGCCATCTTCAGTCTTGACTGTGATGGTGGCTGTTCCTTCCGCAATAGCAGTGACTTTACCGCTGGCATCCACAGTTGCTACTTCACTGTTGCTTGTGCTCCAAGTTGCAGCTTTATTGTTCGCCGTAGCAGGCTCAAATACCGCTTCAAGCTGTCCGCTCTCACCGACTTTTAAGTTCAGTGTAGCTGGTTTCACTGTCACGCCGGTTACTGGGATGTTCGTTTTGTCCACGATCAGTTCCTTCGTGTCACGAACACGGATCCGGTCTCCCTTGGAGTACTTACCACTCAAGCCCGTGGCCAGTAGCGTATCTCCAACTTTGATCGATGCAACTTCACCAGTCTTGTTAACGATATACCCGTCTATAAATACAGTAACGGGTCCAGAGCCGTCATTGAGGATATACGTGCTCTCATCAACAATATCAACTACCTTAGCTTTCACCTGTACAAGCTGTCCTTGGTATTCATCTGAGACAGAAGCAGATGTACTTACCAATTTGGGCTCAACTGGTGGCCCAGAGCTAACCTTTACAATGCTATTATCGAATCTGTCAAAGATAAGTTCCTTTTCATTTTCGAACGAACCGATTTTTCCGTAGACACGTACTGTGTCTCCAAGTTGAAGCGCGCCGTCTGGAACATCATTGAAGGCTACAACGCCGCCCGTTTCATCCTGAATAAAGGCTGAATCGTAGAAGGCAGTCGTCGTGACTTTACCTTGGATTACAACATTTGTTTCTTCTGGAAGCTTACGAACCTCCGCGATTGGGGTTACCTTGGTTTCACGATTAGCCAGCCAATTAACAACCTTCAATGCGAATGGAGCATTGTTGGTAGGTCCGTCGTTCTGGGTCATCTGCTTGTCATTAAATATGTTCATACCCGCTACAAAAATGCGGCCCTTGCCGAGTTGCTCAGAAGCTACGAGCGGGATCTTACTACCACCTTTTACGTCTAGCAGAGGTGGACCATTCTTACCGTTAGCTGTTTGCACATTATACTGAACGGTATCAGGTTTCAATTGAGGTGAATCCTGGAACGTCGATTCATTACCACTAGCCAGGACAGTCACTGTACTGCTATTGGCAAGCGGAATTTTATTTCCTGAACCGTCACTCGCTGCTAAACTCGCACCACTGTAGAAATCCAGTAATGAGATGAAGTCCGTTAGTCCGTTGCTTACCGGATTTAAGTGAAGACGTACTGAGAAGTTAGAGGTCAATGGAGTCGACCAGAAATTACCTGCTGGTGTCTCATCAAACACTCCGTCGTTATTGACCAGAATGCTCGAACCTACACCCTTCAACAGAGAGTTCACGGTCTGCTGTGTTCCACCGAAATTACTCTTCTCCGTTAGCAACAGAGAACCGCCGCGATCAACGAAGTTCTTGATGATAGCAATCTCACTCGCAGAATATTCAGTGCTAGGGTGAGTTACCATCAACACGCCTACATTATTCAGAATCTGATCAGACAAAGTCGTAGTATTTTCTACAACTGTATAACCCTGTTGCTTAAGCTTCAGCGTCATATCTGTCAGGTTCTTAGCGTAGGTACCCGTATCCGTTGATGTGTTCTCATTCTTATGAGTCGCATCGATCATCAGCGTGATGCCAAGCGGAGCTTTAACATCAACCATCTGTTCATACTTGTTATCACCTAGGTCAATGCCGTCACTTGACGCTAACACGACAATCAGCTTGTGATTACCTGCTACAGGATTTGCCCAGACGACACTTGCATTAACATTTTGATTGGAATCTAGCGAAGGAATTTCTGCATCTCCAATCAGATGTGTTGCATCAATGCTGTCATAGTAGAAATGCGCGGTAATATTCCTCAGGTTAATCGTACCCATATTGGAGATTCCTGCTTTCAGGGTTACCGGATTACCTGCGATTGCCGCTCCTTCTACGATGGACAGATCGTTCACTCTTACAGCCAACGGATCTTCTTGCGACCAGATTGGGGAAGAATAGGTTCGATCACCATCTTTTTGTGTAACTCGAACAACGAACCACTGCTGTCCACCCACAACATTGACACTAGGATTCCAGCTGAAGGAAGTGGAATTGTCCTTAGGAACATAACTTTCAATTACTCTTCCGCCGTTCGTTACTAGTTCAACCTTCGCGATATTATCGTCTGAAGGTGTCTTGATGTAACTGTATTTTGGATCGGTAGCACTCTCTAGAACCGGATCACTACCTTTGATGTCAAACTGCAGACTCTTCGAATCTACTGTAGACCCCATGTAGTAACCGTTCGCCAGTACATCCAGGGAGAAATTCGGATCCTCACTGAAGTAGACGCGCATTTTACGCATAGCCTCCAAGAGAGATTCCTGAGACAGATCGTTAGCTACGATAATCGTCCGCTTCTTTGTTTTTCCCCAGGTTCCATCGTGGTTATCTTCCCCATAGGTTGGAGCCACGTGCCAGCCCAAATCAAGCGCGCTGAAAAATTTATTCTCAGCATTGACATAAGAATAGTTACCGGAACCATTCCCTACTTCAAGCATTGTGAAAAGCCTATTGACATTTTTATCATAAGGAATGAAATTGTCAAAAGCATTTGCAGACATAGCCGGGTGGTTAAACTGCGCCACAATATTGTCATAGGTCAGTGTCCACGCATAATAACTTTGCAGGTTTTGATACTTACCGCCATTTTGAACGCGATCGATAAAGTTGGTTGTTCCAAACACGTTGGAATGTCCCCAAGTGGTCGATGTCATTTCAAAGGCAGGGAACACGACAAAGCTGCCATCCTTGGTGTATTGATTGGCCAAGTTTTTGGTCAACTGCCAATCCGAGCCACCTTTACGTTCCGGCATACCGTTATGATCAACCGTGTCTGTACCAGTCAGACTAGCGTCGATATCATGCGAATGATCGGAGAAAGCAAAGTAATCATAGCCATAAAACTCCGCTGCTTTCAAAGCATCTTCAGGAGATCCTTTGGCATCATGGGATATATTCGTATGGTTATGTGTCGTTCCCCGGTAATGATTACCGCCTGTAAATCTTTGAATAATCTCGAACATCCATGTCTTTGACGAAGGGTTGCCCAGTTTATCCTTCGCACTAACCACAACGGTGTGTTTACCCACAGCCAAATCATCTTCACTGGTCAGTGTAAGCTTGATTTGGGTTTCGGACTTGACAGCTTTGGCTGTGAAATCCTTACCGTCAATAGAGATACTCAGTGAGGAGACATTCACTCCATTCGGGTCGTCCAAATCTAAGGATATAACCGGATGGTTAGTCTCAATAGTATCCATATTAGCCGGAAGCTCATTGGCATACTCTGGACCATCTGTATCCTCAACAATCTCTACCGCGTTAGGGGTAGCTACATCACCAGATTTGCGAGGCTCTTGTCCAGCACTTTCAGCCACAATATAATAGTAAATTTTGGATGTCTTCACATTCCCTTTATCAATCTTAACGTTGTAATTGACTTTGTCGGCCGATTCCATAGGAATGGATTGGTACGACGATTCCCCTTCATTTTTATAATAAAGAGTCACCAAGTCTGCATACTTAGCCGAAGCTTTGATCGACACATCCAGACCGGTATAAGCCTTAGTCAAAGGAACGTGATTAAACTGCAAATCCCCCTTGATATCGGCGGCATTTCTCGGCAGGATAAAGTATCCACTTGTGTAAGGCGGAGTTAATTTCGATTGACTGGCAATACCCGTGAAGTTATAGGCGTCTCCCAGGGACAAAGCACTATTGATATCAATCCCCGTAGATTTCATAATCTTCACGACAGCTGTATTCCCCTCATCATCAGCAACCGTAACATTAAAGTCAGGTCCTTCTGATGGAATATTGGTTACCTTACCTCTGAAGGAAATCAGTTTGCCTTCAAGTGCCTCAGCCTTCTCATAGACACTCATAGCGTCCAATTTGACGGCAGTTGCAGCTGGCACAACCTCCATACCCTCATTCGTGATCGTTCCGGCAACCAGTTGAGTCGCCCCGGCAACAAACACCAGCTTACCGGCAACCTTTACTTTAGTGCCCGGCGCGATGGAGGAAGAGTCCTGAGCGCCAATGACTTGAAGTCCGCCTGTTGAATCTTGCACGTAAAAGCTTGTTTTCTCTGCTCCCAAGGCTTGGTTAGCGGAGGTCACAATACCTTCAATGGTCGCTTCGTATCCCAAATTCAGCAGGAATCCCTTGTCATCGTTAGCACGAAGAGCTGAGATTGGAAGCACTGCTGACGGATTGCTTGCAATATCGACACGCGCATAGGCGCTGTCTTTAGGTGTCGGCTGGGACGAATCCTTATAAGTTACATATACCGTTTGGTTTGTCCCCGCGTTAGGGATATTCAGTGCAAAGGCACCATCCGCTCCCGCAGTAACTTGTCCAGCAAGCGTCAAAGTTCCGGTGTTCAGGAAATATGCGCTTACCGATGATGCAGCCGTTACTGCACCCGCGGTGCCTGTTACATTTCCAGCTCCGCCTGCATTCACAAAGCGAATTTTGGAAGCATCCGGTGAAATCATAGATTTCGAAGTTCTAATCACGATCTCGTCCGGACTAGCGGTACTGCTCGGAGAGTTCAATACGAAATCATTCAAAGGGTTCTTCGTAAAGTAACCATTGCGCAGACCAAAAACTCCTCGCGGATCGGAACCAAGGTCCGTCTTGCGAAGCAACGTCCCGCTCGAAATACTGGTGGTGAAGAACGGCGAGCCCCAATGATCTGTTTTCATGTTGAAGCTTGGGTTCGTTCCATTACCGAAAGCAACAATGTCGATGGCTTTCGGATCATCTTGACTGCTTATTGAAGTCGTGCTGTTCGTAATGGCCAAAATACCACCAGTAGATGCACTTGGATTAATCGTTGTTGTCTGATCCTCTTTAACCGGCAGATCCTTACCTGTTGCACCCGTGCTGCCTGCAACAAGATAATATCCGTGAGCTTTGATGATACCAGTCAACTTCGTTCCCGCGCTAAAGCTTGTCCCAGTAGCGGAAGTATAACCGATGGCCCACAGATTGTTGAAGTTAATATCCTGATCGGTAGTGTTGTACAGTTCAAAAAACTTTGTTTTGTAGAAAGCGCCACCATTACCGCCACCTACATAGATTTGACTGAAAACAACATCGCCAGGCTTATAGTTGCTTCCTGAGAAACTAACGGCGATTTTATTACTCGGGTCCTTCCCATTTTCTTGAGCCACAATGTAAAAGGAGGTTTTCGAAGCGGCATTGATGAACGAAAGCGCAAACGATCCGTCCGCATTAGCTGTCGTCGTTCCCGCAAGTGTGTCATCCGAGAAATAGAACTTGACGGATGAGCTGCCAGCTACGGCACCCGCAGTACCCGATGCATTAGTCAAGGTAGACAAGGTAATTTTGGAAGCTACCGGATCTGCCGTTTTGGCTGTAGTCACATTCACCGATGACGTAGCGGTAAACCCACCATCTTGTGAAGTAACGGTGATCACGGCTGTTCCCTGTGCATTAGCCTTCAACTTTCCTTGAGGATCAACAGTCACAGCTGCTGCGTTCGAAGAAGTCCAGGCTACTTGCTTGTTGGCAGCAGTTGAAGGCTGAATCGTTGCGAGCAATTGATCAGTGGCTCCAACTGTCAAGTTAACATTGGTCTTATCCAACGTTATGCTCGTTACTTTAACGGGACCAGCGGTTACATTGACCTCTGCCATAGCTCGGAAGCTACCGTCAACAGTGGTAACTGTAATCGTGGCATGTCCTTCGTTCACCCCTGTTACAACGCCATTATCCACTGTCGCAACCGTTGCATCACTGGAGGTCCAAGTGACGGAACGCTCGGTTGCGTTCGCTGGCTGGACCGCCGCTGTCAACGTTCCTTTACCACCTGTAGAAAGAGCAAGCGTACCCGTGTTCAGTGCAACGCCTGTTACGCTGACAGGACCCGCTGGCTGCTGCGAACCTTTAACAACAATATCCGATATCCGGCTATTGCCATTCACAGGAGCTGTTGCTCCTGTATTATTAATCGCTGCTGAAGAGTTGTTTAACCAACGGATATATACCGTAGGCTGATTCTCTACGGCTTTTGGCAGATCAAAATCTTTTTGCGCGATTGTACTGGTTAAGATATATGTTTCGGAAGCATCAAAGAAATCCGTGCCGTTGAGACTATATTGAATCTTAAAATCTCTTGGCCCAGTGCTCGTACCATACTGTTTGGAAGAGAGCGTCAAGTCATAGTAGCCTAATGTACTCAGCTGTGCCTCCCAGTATTCTCCGGAGGCCCAGCCGTCTTTGTATATCGTGTTACCTGTTGCTGAATAAGTAGCTTTTCTATCACTACTTAACTTCAGCTTGGCAGTATTAATATTGGAAGCAATACCGCTAGCCGCTGTATCCAAATTAGTCGCTGAGAAGGTCCAGCCGGCAACAACCTCCGGCGCTACTGGATCTGCTTTGACTACCCCACTATTCGGCAGGACGGTTACAGCTAGAATCATCACAATTAAGGCAGCGCTGATCCATTTCCTGTACTTACTCATTAAATTAAACACTTGAGCAAAACCCCTATTCTTAATGTCATATGTAGCTAAATAACTTTTTGCAAATGATGATTCTCACCTTAACACCAAGGGGTTATACGATTGATCAATAAGCATCCCTCTTCCTGCTGTTGTAATCGGTCCAACTGCATCCGCACAATTCAGCCGACATTATTAATTATATTAACTTTTGTAAGTGATATATTAAATTATTGTAACCTCAATGTAAACAGAAAAAATCTAAACAGAATAGAAAGGGACATCTAATATTTTCACGATGTTTATGGAATAATGATCCATAAAGCCTTCTGCGAGCAAAACACAAAAAGGTGAAGCCTGGGAATCTGGCGATCCTCTTGCTCCACCTATTTTGAACTTATGAAAATATCTCACAATTATAGTCTGTTTCTTGCATAGAGCTCACGAGAAGAAAATGCAAGACTAAGAATTACAAATAATAGCTGGACTGCTAAAGCAAGAATAACCCCCTTCAGGATTCCCCATTGAAAAGTTTCACTCACCGCAATCAATGCTCCCCCTATTCCAATACTTAACCCTGGGCTGAACGCATCGGTAAATTGGATATTAGCGGATACCTCACCCTCTTTTCCAGCTTCGACCTGCTGCAAGGCCATAGCTCCAGTCGTTGGATGCGCCAAACCGATACCAAAGCCAGACAGGATCTGAGAGAATATAGCGAGCCATATGCCGCCCCAAGATGAGGCGATAGCTACTATTACCATAGCAACCCCAATAATCATCACACCAGTACCAATTACAACGCGCTTCTGTCTTCCTGTTCCCCGGTCGTTTGCGTCTAATTTTGCTTGCAACCAGGCTGCTGCTGACCAACTCAACGCTCCAGCTGCAACAATTAATCCGGCAAAATGAGCGGACAAGCCTTTTACTTCCGTCAACGCTAAAACTACATAGCTTTCTGTTGCAAAGTAGGAGGCTACGAACAACCCTCTGACAACAATCGTGGTTGGCAAGCCCCGCTTTAACTTCATTGTCCCTTCCGGCAGCAGCTTCCGCAACGGTTGAATCATGATGGCGATTCCGGCTAATGCGAGGAGAATTCCCTTCCATTCCGTCACCGAACCTAATCCGCTCAGCAGCATTCCCGTACCGACGGCCAACAGTACAGCGTATCCTTCCTTTTTACCATTAGAAATTTCCGCTTCCCGATTGACCTGAAATTTGCGGAAAGTAGGCAGCGTCAGAGCAACCGCCAGAACGATAAAAGGAATGACCAGCCAGAATACAAATCTCCAAGATAGATACTCCGCTACTAGCCCTGCCACATAGGGACCGATTAATGCCGGTAGGATATAGGCGCTAGAGAATGCTGCAAGAATTTTGGTTCTGATCTCATCGGGATAACCTAACGAAATGCTGTAATACACACAAGTGACGATGGCCCCTGCACCAAAACCTTGAAACGCTCTTCCTACAATTAAAACAGGCATATTCCATGCTGTCGCCGCAATCACAATCCCAAGCACAAAGAATACAAACGATATAATGAATGACGCATAAACGCCTCTTCTATTGATCTGCTGTCCCATGACCATTGTTCCGATAATTTGCGATAACAAAAAGGTACTGAATATCCAGCCATACAAATGCAGCCCTTGCAATTGCCCTGCCAGATTAGGTGCGATAGTTGTAATTGCCAATCCTTCAAAAGCAACGGTAGTTACAGCAATGATAATACCAATGGTTAATGCCCGATAAGGGGCATCGAAGATTCCTGGCTCTTTTTTGTTCGTTTCCATTCTGTTCTCCTCCATTTAGTTGTCTAGTCATTAATTGCTATGGCAAGTATATAGGTGAAAAAAAGGAACTTACAAGTAGAAACGGCTTTGCCGTCCGCTAAGGGACGGTATCCGTTTATAAGTCCTTTACATTGTTATGCATAACCGCCAGCACTCTTCTGAACGTCTCTACCTCTTCTTCCGTCAGACCCTCGACCGTTTTACGGTATGCCTCAAGTGAAGGCTCTATGATCTCACCCTCTACCTCCCGGCCCTTATCCGTTAGATAGACTCGCAGTGCCCGGCGATCCAGCTCATGAGTTACCCGATGAACGAATCCCTTCTTCTCCAACTTGAATAGCATACGCGCAACATTCGTCTGATCCTTCTGCAGCCTTTCGGCAAGCTCCTTCTGAGTAATGCCTTCCGTCTCCCACAGAACCACTAGAATCTCCCATTGCTCTACTGTGATATCAAAGGGATTAACAACTTTCTGATAATAGTTATTCAGCTTTAATGCGGCCCGCTGCACAACAACGCCAATATACTTTTCTAATTGCACAATGCTGCCTCCAATATAGTAGACATGATTATAGTTGCTATGACCATTATATTTTCACTTTAATTTTCTGTCAATCGGCACACGCTATAAAAAAAACCGCTTCAGCATCAGCTGAGGCGGGCATGCATCAATCCTATTTTTTTAGCAGCAAATAAGCGAAATAAGGTACCCCGATTAGTGATACCATGACGCCTGCCGGGAGACCGTCGGGGTCGACCAGGTTTCGCCCAACCGTATCGGCCAGCAGCAGCAGCCACCCGCCAAGCAGCACCGCTACAGGAATGAATAATTGATTACGCGGTCCAACCAGCGCTTTGGCTATATGCGGAGCTAACAGACCGATGAAAGCAATCCCTCCGGTGACCGATACTGCAGATGCCGCCGCAGCGACAGCAACCACGATAAGAAGCAGACGCTCCCGATCCAGATGGACACCAACGCCAATCGCCGAAGCTTCGCTCAAGTTGAGTAGATTAAGCTGCCTGGATTTGAACAGTGTAAACGGAATAAGCAGAATTAGCCATGGGAGAAGTGCCCATATAAACGGCCAATCCGTCCCCCAAATGTTCCCCGCGATCCATTTCGCAATGAAATCCACCTTAGAGCGTTCGGCCGAAGAAATGATTACAATCATAATCCCTGACAAAGCCAAAGAGAAACCTACCCCAACCAATACCAGACGAGTCGGATCAAGACCTCGGGACCGGCTGTAAGAGAAAAGATAAATGAGTGCGGCTGTGATCAACGCCCCGAGAAACGCCACAAGCGGCAGTATATATACATATGATCCAGCTTTGACCGGGAAATACAGGAAGAAGATCGCAATAGCTACACCTGCCCCGGAATTAATCCCAATAATGCCCGGATCTGCCAGATCGTTGCGGGTAATACTTTGCAGAATCGACCCAGATAACGCCAAGGCCATCCCCGATAGCAGCGTGATCAAAATTCTCGGCAGTCTGACAGAGAACAGGACAAAATCCTCTTTGAACGTGCCGTGACCCGATAAAACAGGGATCAATCTGTTAAAAGACAACGACGAATAGCCTACCCCCATACTGATTACAGCGGTCAGGACAATAAGCCCCAGACTGATCAACACAATAAGACGTTGTTTACGAACAAGAGCGGACAATGTCATGAGAGCGCTTTGCCTCCTTTACGTACGACAAACAGGAAGAAGGGTAAGCCCACCATCGCTACAATAGCTGCCATCGGTGTCTCATAGGGCGCATTTATAGTACGGCCAAGCGTATCGGCCAACAGCATAAAGCTAGCACCAGCGAACACGGAAAACGGCAGGATGTACCGGTAATCAGTGCCAACAATCATGCGGACAATATGTGGAATCATCAACCCTAGGAAGGCAATGTTACCAACAAGCGCTACCCCTGCCCCCGTCAACAGAACGACTAGCGTAAAGAGTATAAATTTGACCCGCACAAGCTTTTGCCCCAGACCCATCGCAATCTCATCACTCAGGCTTAGAATAGTTAAATGATTGGAGTACATAATCGCCACCACAATTGCAATCACAATAACAGGAGTGATTACCTGTAGCTGTCCCCATGTCGTGCCGATCAATCCCCCAGCGGTCCACATGGAGACGTCCTTGGATATTTTGAAAACAATACTGATGCCATCTGCAATGGCATAAAGAAAGGCGGAAATGGCTGCTCCCGCCAGCACGATACGGATCGGAGACAGCTTTCCTTGACGCATGGAGCCCAGTCCAATGACTAGACCTGCACCTAATGCAGAACCAATAAAACAAGCCAACATAATTCCGAAGTATCCCACTCCCGGAAGAAACGCAAAGGTCACAGCCAGCGCCATATTCGCACCGGAGGTTAGACCGAGCAGGCCAGGATCCGCAAGCGGATTACGGGTTACCCCTTGCATGATGGAGCCGGATACCGCAAATGCGGCACCGACCAGCATCGCAGCCAGTTCACGTGGCATACGAATTTCACGCAGGATGAGAACATTTTCACTGGACGCACCCGAAGAAGTTAGCGCCAACCATAGATCATGCAGCGTTGTTTCCTTAGCTCCCAATACCATCGAAATAGCGAAGGAGACCACGAGCACCAGCACACTGCCAAGGAGCTTATAGAAATATGGGACTGAACGTTGTTTATCTCTCATGGGTTACTTGTTCAAGAAGCTTTTGATAAAGAAGTCCAGTTGATAATCAAGGCTCAACGGGTCATTGAAGTAGAACGATTTGGCATCCACTTCGTAGACATGATTATTTTTCACAGCGGGAAGGTTCTTGTAAGTTTGGGTATCCTGGAAGCTGTTATCCTCATCCGCATTTTTACTGAAGATAATATAATCACCAACATAATCCTTCATGACTTCCGTAGACAATGCCAAATATCCGTCTTTCGCTGTTGCTTCTATGGTCTTCTCAGGTAGACTGAAGCCAAGATCACCGTATAGAAGCTCAGTACCACGTCCAAAGTTGTATCCATACACGTACAATTGTTTATTGAAGGTTTCGATTACCGTAACGGTTGCGCCTTCGCCAACCTTCGCTTTAATTTCTTCGCCGGCTTTTTCGGAACGTGCTTTGAACTCATTCACCCAGGTCTGTGCTTCTTTTTCTTTATTCAATAATTTCCCCACTTCAAGCTGCTGTGTCAAATAATCGACCTTAGCATATGTAAAAGTGACGGTTGGAGCAATCTGCTTGAACTTGTCATAGTTTTGAATATCGCTTAGACCGATTATGAGATCCGGCTGCAGCTCAATAATCTTCTCAAGGCTTTCATCCGTAACAGCCTCAACATCTTTCAGCTCATCTTTAAATCTTGGGTTCTCTTTGGACATCTCGTCCACACCTACCACAGGCACACCGAGCGCCATTACATTTCCGGTTAAGAATCTAGTTAGTACAACTACGCGCTGCGGATGCGAAGGAACTTCCACAGAGCCGTTCTCGGATTGATACGTAAAGGTTCCCGCTGACGCTGCGTTAGAGGACTGGGACGCCTCAGGAGAAGCATTATTTGTGCTCTTTTCAGCATTATTGGTTTGGTTGGCACCACAGGCGCTCAGAATAACTACTAAAGATAAGATTACCGGTACGAAAAGCTTTTTCATCGGATGACTCTCTCCCTTTTTTATAATGACTATGTACAATGAATATTCTCATTGATAATGAGTTTCATTTTCATAACCTATTATAGTAAGCCTGATTTCGCTAAACCATGGCTTATTGTTGGGAAAGAAGCTTGGACTATTGAATGCGGGTAAATAATTCCACTGCACGTTGCAACTGTAGGCGAATAGAAACAGGGTTATACGGAATCCATTCGTCGATGTCCAGATGATGTACTTTATCGTTCCGAACAGCCGAAAGTCCCTTCCAGTATGAGGACTGAAGAATAACATCGGCATGGGCGAAAGAACCTTTTGGGTCTGGAAATACAAAAACAAGCAAGCGATCACCCGCATAATCAGCAAGCTCCGCCAGCTCAATAGGAATAGAATGAAATTGATTACCCAGCCGTTCTATCTCCTGTCCGATTTTGGCCGGGGGCTTCAGCCCAAGTGAATGATACATCACATATCCTACATTCCGGGCGCCGTATACCTGGATCTGCTCCGGACGCAGAATTAGAATCGTGAGCGTTTCGTTGGCAACCGCACTTTCTTGTACCCGTAGACGAGCTTCCTGTTCCTCCTGCTCAAACATCGCCAGCCAATCTTCTGCTCTTTCACTCCGCTGGGTAGCCTGCGCAATAAGGCGGAAATGCTCCTTCCAGCTTAGCTCCATCCAAGATATTTCTATAACTGGCGCTACCGCGCGCATATGCCCGAGATTCAAGCCAAATCTGTGCAAATGTTGCTGTGCCGCAATAATTAGATCGGATTTTGTCTCCAGTAACACCGAATTAAGCTGCTCAGGAGAAGCATCTGCACTGATAAATCTCATGTTCTGCGGTTTCTCGAGTTCGGCAATATTCACATATTCACCGTTATCTGCAATGCTCACAACAGGTTCCAGTCCAAGTAGCAATAGATGACTGGCATAAGGGGTCAGCACTACAGCTACACGCGGCGGGGAGGAACGACGGTTATAAGTAGAAGGGGCTGCACCGGTCTGGCGCTTGAAACGGCGACTCAGGTAAAATTCATCCTTATAACCTACCTTTTGCGCAATCTCCCGGAGGGTACCCGAACCACTGATTAACAATTCGATCGCCCGGTGAACGCGTAAGCGAGATAAATATTCCTGAGGGGAAAATCCAGTCAGACGTTTAAATAATATAGAATAATGGGAACTGCTGATGCCGGCCAGCGCTGCCAGCTGTTCTCGCGTTATTTTTTCGCTAAAATGGTTCTCCAGGTAGGCAATGCTTCGATCCATACTCGGCTGGTCATTGACCGCATACTTCGCATCCTCCCGCTCCAGCAGCTCCGCAATAATCTGATGAAAGACAATCTGATTCTTCACATGCCTGACTTCATGGACCGGTGAACGGTAAAGATAAAGCTCTTCAACCTTACCCACAATATCAGGTTCGCAAAGAAAGAAGTGAAGATTAGACCCACCCAGTACCTCGCTTCTTCGCACCATAGAACTTGCAGGCGGAGACGTCGGTGGCTCCCAGATGCCAATGGAAAGCTTGTACGCATGAAGTGGCTGAAGGGAATTTGTAACTAATACCGCATGAACTTGAGCCGGAATCAGCATGATGCTTCCTTCTTGCAGCTCAAAGGTCTGATCATCCAGCCGCAGTACTCCCTTGCCGCCTGCGACAGCAATCAGCACTGTAAATTCCTCATGGATCTTATGCATGGGCTGATTAGAAGTTCCGTACAACGAAAGAATCTGGGCAGCCGTATATATAGGAAAGTGAGACTCCGCCCACTCCGAATTAACGTTGTTCAAAACAAAGCCTCCATTACCATCATGATATGTGGGGCTACTCGCCCCTGCATCATTTTAAGCCATATACACCTGATAATGAAGCATTAAATCTTTTCCATCCAAATTAGACGTAGAGTTCGCGTATATTCAGCTTAAATCCAATCGAAACAATAACGAATTCCTGTCCGGATATTCATAGATTACAGGCAGTTCGGCTTTGGGGATTTCCTTGAAGCCGTTCTTTCTATAGAATTGATGCGATCTGTCGGCTGTGGAAGGGGTATCTAGCAGAACTGTCTGCCCCCCTTGTTGCTTGGCAAACGCTATAAGGATTTCAAACAATGCTTTTCCAATTCCCAGTTCCTTGCCACGATACTCGCTGTACACGAAAAACTTCTTCAGAATGAACACCTCGTTCGTCTTCCTCATAAGTCCGATGGAACCGATCACCCTGTTATTCTGATCCACAGCGACCCAGAACCCGCCTCCAGCCTTGAGGTAGCAATCCGGGATATCCAGAATATCACTTTGCTCTTCGATCGAGATCCCCAGGTTATACTCATCATTCTGCACACCCAGCACAAGATCAATAATCTCCTGCTTATAACGTTCCTCATAGGTTGTAATCATTACTGTCACTCCTCCTGCACTCTACTCAAATTAATATCTCTCCACTTCTCCACCTTACTGGATTTTCACTTATCAGTAAAATTGAAATATATGAAATGAACTATTGATAAAAATGATATAATAGATCTGCAATATTCATTAAGGATGGTGAGACTATGGAAATTCGTCATTTGATTACTTTTACAAAAATCATAGAATACGGCAGTTATACCCTTGCTGCAGAGCATCTGGGATACACTCAGTCAACTATCACATCGCATATTCAGAACCTTGAGGCACATGTTAACGCCCCGCTTTTCAATCGGATTGGTCGCCGAATGGAAGTGACAGAAACCGGAAATAAACTCCTGAGATACGCCAATGAGTTGCTGCGAACTTATGAGAAGATCGAGAATATAGCCAATGAGCAGAGCATGACCGGTGAACTTAAAATTGCTGCCCCTGAATCGCTAACTGTGTATCGCTTAGAACCGATTCTAAGGGAATACCGAAAAAGCTACCCTCAAGTCACTATTAAACTGACCAATGCGACTTGCGGAGATAATAAAAAAGCACTGCTCGCCGGAGAAGCTGATCTCGCGTTTATGATGTGGCCGGACCTGCGGGAGACCGATCTTATCGTGCATACTTTACTAGAGGAACCGATTGTCCTGGTTGGAAGCAGCGATCACTCCCTGACCACTTTGGACGAGCAATATCATCACCAGACTCTGGAGGAATGCCTAATCGCCAACGAGAAGGATTGCAGCTATCGTACGATGTTTGAGGGATATTTAAGGGAAAGAGGTATCTTACCCTCCCACACCATGGAGCTTTGGAGTATCGAGGCAATGAAGAGATGCGTAAGCAGTGGTTTGGGGATTGCGTGTCTGCCGCTCGTGACCGTTGAGAAGGAACTAGAAGAGAATTCGCTCAAGCGAATACCCTGTGAAGGGGATTTTAACAAGATTCATGCCCATATGGTCTATCACAAAAACAAGTGGCTCTCCCCGGCCCTAGCCCAGTTTATTGAAATTACTTTGGAGCATGCCAAGGGATGGTCACCACATGCTGTCTAATGGAATAGAAAGAGGGCTGCTCCCATAAGCCAATTACATGACTCATAGAACAGCCCTGACATACTTGTCTAAAACGCTAGCTTAAAACAGTTGCTGTCTGTATTGCTCAGGCGACATGCCGATGAATTTCTGGAAGGCACGGTAAAGCTGACTTGGACTTGCAAAACCAACATCCAGACTAATGTCAGTCACGGTATGTCTGGTGGAGCGAAGCCGCCGCTTAGCCTCGTCGATCCGGATTTTCAGCATGTACTGGTAAGGAGAACGTCCAATCAGTGCTTTGAAGGAACGGATAAAATGATATCGGCTCATGCCGGCGATTCCGGCAAGCTCTTCTATAGAAACTGGCTTCATATAGCAATCCTGCATATACTGCAGCACCCGAACCAAATGCGGGTCCTCGCAATCCAGAAGCCCTTTCTGTACGTTAGGATTGGAATTCTTCTGGTGATTCCCCCGCAGGGTGCGGAACAAATAGTTTATGATCTCCAGTTCCGTCTCTTCGATGAACTCCGCCCCTATCCCGTCATTCGAACATAGAGCCACACTCCATTTGCGGTGCTGCCGTAATAGTTCATCCCCATTCACACGCTGCTGTATAACAGGCTCCCACGGGCAGTCCAGTTCCCAAATCTCCATGAAATCCTTCAACTGGATAACAACCACACCCTCCCCGTCCCTTATTTCAAAGGCATGACTGTCATTAGGGGACTTGATCAGTGCCTCCCCTCTCTCCAGCTGGAAGGAATTATTCTCCAAGTCGAAAGCGCAGGAACCGTACACAGGCACGGTGATCTGGTACATATTATGATGGCGATGCTTTTCGTTAACAAAACTATTCTCAATTCTCCACAGTTCCAGCCGTGGAGTTGTCATGTGTATCTGCATGGTCACTCACCCGAGTTCAGTATAGCAAAAAATGCTCAAAAGAAAAGCATCAATCGCGACGACAGATCATCCATCAGTGCGCTAAGCTACCGAATAAGACAAACAAGCAAAGGATGATTCTTATGAAAACTGTCTCAAGCCCTGCCCTGGCAGCGGCCCGTTCGTACTCTGCGTACGCTTTGATCGGTGTCACGGTGGCCCACCTGCTAAATGATGCGATGCAGTCCGCCGTTCCCGCTGTTTTCCCGTTGTTGCGGCAAACTCTCGACCTAAGCTTCGCCCAAGTCGGCTGGATTGCCTTCATGCTTAACGTAACCGCCTGCGTACTGCAGCCGTTCATCGGGAGCCTAACGGACAAACGTCCAATGCCGCTGCTGCTGCCCGGGGGAATGCTGTTCTCATTGATCGGCATCATTGGTATGGCCTATTCGTCCCATTTTGCCGGGTTGCTGATTTCAGCCATGCTGCTCGGCATCGGCTCCTCTGTGCTCCATCCGGAATCCTCTCGCGTTGCCCATCTGGCTGCTGGCAAGAGCCACGGCATGGCTCAATCTGTTTTTCAGGTTGGCGGCAACACCGGACAGGCACTGGCTCCGCTTGCCGTTGGCTTTCTGGTTATGCCCTATGGAACAAGAGGACTTATCATGTTCGCATTCGCTGCTGTCCTCGGTATCTTTCTGCAATATGCCGTCAGCCGCTGGTATAAGCAGCAGCTTGTAGCACCGAAGACGGTTCAAACGGCTGCAGCTGCCGTTCAGCATCCCCGTGGCTTCGTCGCATTGGCGATCAGCTTGCTGATTGTGCTGCTCTTCTCTAAGTTCGTATATATCGCCAGCATGACTGGATACTACTCTTTCTATTATATGGATCGTTTTCATCGCCCGTTTGAGGATGCGCAGATTCCATTGTTCGCCCTGCAATTTGCCGGAATGCTCGGTACCCTGCTCGGCGGACCACTCGCCGACCGGTTCGGACGCAAGAAGATCATCTGGTTCTCCATTGCCGGTACAGCTCCCTTTTCCCTCCTGCTGCCGTACGCAACGCCATTCTGGTCCGTCATACTCTGCGGTCTGATCGGCGCCATCCTGATGTCCGGCTTCTCCGTCATCATCGTGTATGCACAGGCACTGCTACCCGGTAAAATCGGCACCGTATCTGGCTTGTTTTTCGGCTTAGCCTTCGGCCTGGCTGGACTCGGTTCAGTCATTATGGGCTGGCTGATCGACCTGACAGACGTCTCTTTTGTCATTCAGATATGTGCTTTCCTGCCGCTGCTGGGGCTGCTGGCTATGTTCTTGCCATCCGACAATAAGCTCGCGGGGAATGCCCGCGGATAAGGCTGTCTTAATAACCACCTTGGCATGTACTTGAATACGAAAATAGCATCGAACGCTGCTGGAATAAACAGTTTTCGATGCTATTTCTGTAGTTGGTCTTACTACTTGCTGCCTGTAACCGCAGCTACAACATCATCAATGACGTTGCCTTCCGCAATGGGACCGCTAGACATCCAACTTCTCGCCGACACCTTAAATACGTGATTTTGCTTAACAGCCGGCATCGCCTTCCAAAGTCCCAGCTTCTCAACCTCTGTAGCAGCAGCGGCTTCTTTATCGAATTCTTCCTTCGTACTGATAGAGCCACCATACATGGCAAACACATAGTCTGCGGTTATGGAAGGCAGCTTCTCCAGCGAGGTATTAATCCCCCAATCATCCGTTGCGGCCTTCTTCAATTCCTCAACGCTGGCATCGGGGTCTAACCCCAGCTTCTCGTAGACCAGTGGGGCAAAGCTAGGAAAGAACACTTGCAGGTCCTTGTCTGACGGACGCATATAGACTACTGTTTTATTAGCTCCAACTGCGGAAACAATGGTTTCCTTGGCTTGCTTAATTTTATCGTCATTGGCCTGGATCACAGCTTGTGCTTTATCTTCGAGGCCAGTTATTTTTCCGATCTCGGTGATCGAGGACTTCCAATCATCTGGCGTATAAGGAACTGTCGGAGCAATTTTGCTCAGCTCGTCATATCCACTTTGATCGGTAAAATATTGCTGGAGAAGTATAAGATCTGGTTTCGCCGCCAGAATCGCTTCCAGGTTCGGCTTCATATCTGCGGTTCCCGACAGTGGAATTCCCAATTCTTTGAGCTTGTCTTCCAGATAATAGCCGTCGAATCCATAGGCATAGACCATTGGAACCCCCAATGAAAGGGTGATATCTTCAAGCCCAATCACAGCGACGCGCTTCGGGTGAGTTGGAACTTTAGTCTCCCCATAGGCATGCTTGATCGTTAACGTCTCAGCGGCTTCCGTCTGCGACGAATGATGTCCCTGTGCTGAATCAGAAGCATCCGTAGAAGCTGCTGCTTTCTCATTGGCCCCCGTATTCGTGTTATTCCCACAAGCGCTAACCAATAAGGTCAGCAGCAGTATGATCATTAGCCCTGCCATGTTCCGAAAGCTGCTTGGACCTTCAAGGACACCTCGTCTTGTCCCATTGGATCTCTCTGTTTGATGCATCGTATTCCCTCCGTTACTGTAATTAATAATGATATTGATTATCATTATCGACTAGGACATTATACAACACACTTACAGCAACGGGAATATGAAAAGATGCTGACTTTTCTCGGGCTACAGTGCACGAAATAGTTGTTCAAGCTCCTGCAATAAATCATAATGCCTATTGGCTGTATACTCTAGAATCGGCTCAGCCAGCCACGCTTGCCCCGAAGTCTGATAAACATTACCATTCCGGACGGCCTTCAGGTTTCGCCAAAGTTCAGACCGCTGAAGCCGTTCCCACTTCATTAGCGATTGCCCATCCTTCATTACGTTAACTAGCAGCATATCCGCTTCGAATGACGCGAGCTGCTCTGCTTCAACATATTCGGTAAATTCGATGTGTTCCGCGCCCCTTGCACAACGGATCTGCAAATCGTCGTACAAGACCGTACCTGCACGTTGTCCCCAAACCTCGAATCCCCGTGGCAAAATATTTAGAATAAGCAGGCCTCTTTGCCTGAACGAATAAGGAATATTCCCCCGAATGACTTCAACTTTCTTGTCGTAACGGGCAAGCCAGCTCTCTGCTTCCTTTTCCCGGTCCAGAAATTCGGCAGTTGATTGCAAATGCTCTCTCCAGCTAACAGAATGCCAGGGTAGGAACAATACAGGTGCTATCTGCTGGAGCTTCTCTTTCTCCTCATCAGGAACCATTTCGTCTAGTGCAATAATCACATCAGGCCGAGCCCTCCATAGGGCTTCTCGATTGAATTCGTAGTCATGTCCCAAAGGCACCTTAATGTCAAAACGGTATTTCTTGCGGTAATCATCACTCCAGGTCTGATCGATTGGAGCAGCGTACGGAATGATCTGCAAACTGAGCAGTTGCCCGATATTAGGCCAGCTATATGCAGCTACTTTGCAAGTTCGATTAGCGGTATAGATACTTGGCGACATTCCAACATGCTTTTTAAACTGGCTGCTGAAATACTGCCGATCCCTGTAACCGACCTCTTCCGCAACTTTTTGCAGAGAATGACCTTCGTCCAGCAAGCTTTTAGCCTGATTCATGCGCAGCTCCGTCAGATAATCCATCGCGCTTTGACCGAATCGATCTTTGAATGACCGCATGAAATAATACCGGCTCATACCAGCAAGCTCAGACAAGTGGTCGACTGTGATTCCTTCTCGGAAATGACCATTTATATACATGCGCACTTGATCCAGCGCTGCTTCATGTTGGCCTTGGTTCTTGAACAACAGATGCAAGAGCTCCTGAAATCCCGCCTGACTGACGAAACGGTCCGCGGCATCGTCCGTATGCCAGTGAATGATTATTTTCTCACAGAGAGACAGTAGCAACGTATCTGCATTCACGCTCACCCGGGCCAAATCCGGCAGTATATGTCCCTGCTGAGCACCATATCTTTCAGGAGTATCCGTTTCTACATGAAACCGATATAGCACTTGATCCTCATCTGCATCGTGAGTAGATTCCACTCGTTGTCCCGGCCTCACGATATATACGGTATGCGGGGTTAGCGGGTACAACATGCCGTTAATAACGATATTGCCCTGCCGCTTGGCAGCAACAATAAGCACATAAGTAGGCGCAGTTTCATACAACAGATGGTAAGTCGAACGCTCCGTTTCTCGGAAACAATCATCCAACCTGAACCAGACGCGACTAAGCAGTTCTTTATGTTGTGGCCCTTCTTCGCGTTCCTGAAGCGGAGTCATCTCCACCCTCCCTTATTTTCGTTATACCTGCTGTTCTGATTATGCAAAAAGCTCCTGAATTGTCACAAGGACGAATTCAAGAGCTTATTGATTACTAATTTGATGCGGTCGAGAGGACTCGAACCTCCACAGTATTGCTACCACACGGACCTGAACCGTGCGCGTCTGCCAATTCCGCCACGACCGCATATTATAAAGTCCAGTTTCTCTTGGACACAAGAGATATCTTACCATGCGAATATGATCATCGTCAACTACTTTTTCAAAAATACTGTCACCCAACATTTTCTGTATAATTATTGCTTTTATTAGTGGAAAAGATGTATAATGAGAACAAAGGTTCGCATACTATAAATGAGGTGATTTATAATGGCGACTACTAAGAGTAACAACTCCAATTCAATCGAAGAAATTACCAAAGATGAACTGTCCCTTGTGAGAAGCTATCTGCTGCTAACATTTATCCATAAAGTATTTGAACGCGATTGCCGGGTTATCGGCAAGAGCGGGCTGTTCAAGACTCCTCAGCTCTATGTAGAGCTTGTATCCGGTGGTGCCAAGAAGGCCTCGATGATGCTGCAGGAGGTGAATCGTGAACTGACTTCCCGCCATTTGAAAATCAGCACCGTCCGTCAGGATCAACGTGGTGTAGAAGCACAATACAATTGCAGAGGGTATATTGGAGAGATGAATATTCTCTGGCCAGGTTTTCGCAGAGAGATGATGCTTCGTATGCGTGCCTATCTCGGCCTTCCTACGGACTCCTCCATTCTCTCCCAAGAAGAAAGTGTCGTGCAGTTGGCTTTATCTATATAATCTCCGTGGAATTCTTCGAAACACAGAACAGCTCCCTGCCAGAATGAATGGCCAGGGAGCTGTTTAGATTATGCATTACTATATATGATCAGGATCTCTTCTCGGTTCTTTGGCAGGCTGAATCAAGTAATTCCGATCAAGCTTGACCACATTTCTGTTAGGTCGGCGAATCATCACTTGAGACTCGTCCCACGCCAGTACGATTCCTCTAATGTCGTTACTGGCAATGCCATCGCGTACCACTCGTACTTTCTCACCCGATATACGGTAGGCATTTAGCTGTTCATCGCTAATCATGATCATTCCTCCTTCTACTACAGCTTATCCGAATTCCTCTCATAACAAAGACCCAAATGAGAATTCACTTGGGTCTCCTGATCGTAAATCCGTTATTCCTGTGTCTGTACCTTATATCAGCGCTTCATTCTTCTCAAACCAGAAATCGAGAACTTTAGCGGACATCACACGTTGCTCCAAATACTCTACCTGATTCGCCGTAAACTTCTCTCTCCAGGCGTAGGTCAGTTCTTCACACAAGCTTGTAATGGTCAACAGCTCTGACCAAGCCACATAGCGTTTGTACCAAAAAAACTGAGGATGTTCAATCATATAGGGGTACAGATCGTCAAACTCCGTATGTTTGCAGTCCAGCGCACGCTCGAAGTGATCCTTGGCCTCGGTTAATTTATCAATAAAAAATTGCTCTGTCACCGGTTCTTTCCCCATTGTGACGCCTCCTCTCCTATGTCTAAGCTTTATTATAAAGGAAAAATCATAGGGTGAAAAGAAGTTGTTTGGAAAATAGGCTTGTGTTTTCTTTCCACTGCCCTTTAATCTTCGAAGACAACCGTTCCTTCATTTAAGGAAGAAATCCGGACTAGGGATTCCAGACGGATACCTTGTTCGCGGATGGTACGCGCTCCTGCCTGGAAGCTCTTCTCCACAACGACCCCAAGTCCGACCAATTCTGCCCCGGAACGTTGAATAATTTTGATCAATCCCCGTGCTGCATCTCCGTTAGCGATGATATCATCTATAAACAGAATTTTATCCTCCGGAGAAACAAATTGACGGGACAGCATAATGTCCGTAACGATTCCCTTGGTAAATGAAGGGACTCTCTCACACAGCGCATCGGGATCGGCCAGCAGTGTTTTTTTGCGGCGTGCAAAGACGAGTGGTACATTCATAACCAGCGCGGTAGCAAATGCCACGGCAATTCCGGAGGACTCCACGGTTACTATACGAGTAATCCCGCTATCGCTAAATCTCCGGGAAAACTCCCGTCCCATCTCCATCGTCAGCTCAGGATCTACCTGATGATTCAATAGCGCATCCAGCTTAAGCACCTGATCCGAAACGACGATACCTTCCTCCAAAATCCGCTTTTTCAACACTTCCATGACTTTGAACCTCCAATACACTTATATAATCCATATCTTCCAGCGAAATCCACACAAAGGAATCCGTCAGAAGTCATGTCCTTCTGTTCCCCATCATAACCTGTACTATACAGAGTACACAAGGCAATCCTGCAATCCGCTGCACCATCACCGTTCCAAAATAACCACTCTCAAGGCACCTCTGCTGCGATACATCATTCAAGCACCTGACAGAGGATCCCAAAAACAAGGAGGAAAGCTGTGAAAACCCATCTTCGCACCTTACAGATCGCATTCACTTATATTGGTACTATCGTAGGGGCTGGATTTGCCACCGGGCAAGAAATCCTCCGCTTCTTTACCCGTTACGGCCATTGGGCGCTGATCACGATCCTGTGCTCCACTATACTATTTATTTGGCTTGGCACCAAAATGATGGTGCTCGCCCGGCGGATCCGCGCGAATTCCTATGAGGATTTTAACCGCCACCTCTTTGGCGAGCAGACAGGCAGTATTATCAGCCTGTTCACCATGGTGATTCTGATCGGCGTAAACAGCATTATGCTTGCCGGTGCGGGAGCCATTTTCCAAGAGCATCTGGGCTTTCATTATCAGGCTGGACTAATCCTCACTATTCTAGGATCTTATCTACTGCTGACTCGGGGCATCTCTGGCATCCTCCACATGAACAGCACAGTTGTTCCACTCATGCTAACTCTTTCACTGATTATTGTAATCAATACGATGCATCAACCGAACGCTGAACATTTTTTGTTTCTCCAGACGGACAGCAGCACTTTTTCTGCCTGGCTGTCTCCATTACTGTATACGGCGTTCAACCTCGGGATGGCTCAGGCCGTTCTTGTACCGCTTGCCCGGGAGACTGAAGACGAAAAGGCGCTACTGCGGGGCGGTATACTGGGCGGGGCTGGAATAGGCCTGTTGCTGCTGGCCGCGCATTTTGCCATGAGCTCGCAAATGCCCGGGATCATGCAGTATGAAATTCCAATGGGCAGTATTGCTTTCCGGCTTGGAGCCGTGGTTCAAACGATTTATCTGCTATTAATCTTCCTTGAAATCTTCAGCACCTTCGTGGCGGATATTTACGGTGTTACCGCACAACTAAAACAGAGGTTACCCTTATCCCAAGACGTAATCATCGCTTTACTCATGCTAACCTGCTACCTCTTTAGCCAATTTGGGTTCAGTTCTCTCTTGTCTGTGTTTTATCCCATTTTCGGCGGCTTAGCACTCGTATGGGGATTCAAGCTAATTCGCACCCCCATCTCTCCGCCACCAGAAGGACCGAAGTCCGAATCTGGCAGAGATGAGACTTCTGTAACCAAGTTGAAGCCCGCTTCGCGAATTACACGGAAATAACAGCAGCGGAAGGAATCAGCAGCCCCACAGCTTCTGCGACATGACGGTGACAGGTCATCATTACGATTTGTCGGTTGGCCGACAGCTCGCCAAGCAGTGAGAGCGCAGCATGCAGCCTCTGTTCATCAAAGTTAACGAAAAGATCGTCGAACAGTAGAGGAAGACAGGCTTGCCGAGCCATCGTCTCCGCCAGCGCCAGCCGCAATGCCAGATAGAGCTGCTCCGCAGTTCCGCGGCTTAGCAGTCCGCTATCCAGTAGCCCCGCTGTCCGATGCTCCGCTTTGAGCTCTTTATGGCCCAGTGTCATTACCACTCTGAGGTACTCTCCTTCAGTCAGCTTGTTGAAATAGACCGAGGCCAGCCGCAGCACCTGCGGCTGTTTCTCCTGCTCATAGATTCTCCGCGTCCTGCCGATAAGTTCCGCAGTAATTGCGGTCACTGCATACTGCCCTGCAATGAGACGAAGCGCGGACCGTTGTTCCTCCAACTGCTGGAGAACCGTGTCCTCCATACAGCGTTCCTTCAAATACTCTCTCTCCTGAAGCAGCTTGCCTCGCCGCTGGAGGAGACTGCTCCACTCTTCTTCTGACGCTACAGCCTGTTCTTCTGCAGCGGATCGTTCTTGCTCCAACGCAGAAGCATCCAACGTATCCAGTAGAGCAAGCAGTCCCTTAGTCCCTGCTTGGTTCCAGCCGCCGAACATGCCCAGTTCCCATTGGCGAATATTCCCTTCCAGCTCCCCCCGGCGCTGAACAGCAGCCGAGCGGTGCAGAAACTCCTCGCTGTCCTCAGCGCCTCCTTGCTCCAAAAGACTTAGGCGGCGCTGATTCAGCCGCTCCAAATGCAACTGGGCCTCTTCATATTCTCCCTCTGCCGATCTCAGCCTGGAAGTCAGGTTTTCCAGTCGCAACAGCTCTGCTTTGAGCCCGTCCCAAGCGAGCTTCCTGGCTTCAAGCCAGCCGGGAATCATCCGGGCCAATTCTTCCCGCTCTCTACTCTTCGATCCCGACATCTCGGGCTGCGAAGCAGATGCGGCGACTTCTTCTATGGAAGATCCCGCTTCTTCCATGAGGGCCAATACTTCATCTTCGAAGGCTACACACTCCGCCTCCAACTGTGCAAGCCGCAGCCGCAGCTTGCTCTCCTGTTGAAGCAGTTCATTCCCCTGCTCCACAGCACTGAAGATCTCCGGCAAGCCTTCCGGCGACAGACCCTCCGGCAGCTTGTGGCTTCGCAGCCAAACCTCATATTGGCCCGCCGTCTCGGTGAAGGCCACTTCCTCCTGGCGCATCTCAGCGGCGAGCGCCTGCTCCTGCCCGGCAAGGCTATCCATCTCGGTGCGGCAGGCCTCGCGCTCATCACTAGCGCGATCCACTTTCTGCCGCCAGGCGGTCCAGGCATCCATGAGCCTGCGCAGCTCCTTCATGCCCGCCTCCAGCCCGCCTGCGTCAGGGCTGGCAGGGCCTCCGGACGACCTGAGCAGCGGTCGTCCTGTTGGGCTGCTCTCCGGCTCCGCCCCGGAGAGCAGTAGCCCCCGCAGCCGCAGCATCTCGGCGGCTGCATCTCCGCCGTCCCCGCCATATCCTGGCGGGGACGCCTTACGCCGGCCCGCTCCGCGGAGGCCGGCCCACAGGGCCAGATCGGCCGCGCCTAGCAGGCCGATCGCGATCCAGGCGCTGACCGGCGGTGCCCCGGTCAGCCACAGCGCCGCGGGCAGCAGCGCGGTCAGGGCTGCGCTGGCCAGCAGCAGGCGCCGGTAGAGCGAAGCTATGCGGGCCCGCATGGCTTCATCGCTCCCCGCGCCGTGCTGCAAGCCGTGCAGCTTCGCCTCGCGCCAGCGCTCCGCAGCCTGCTGCAGCTCATCCCAGAGCTGCAGCACCTCCCGTGCGCTGGCTGGTCGCAGCGCGGCGAAGGTCTCGGCGCCTGCCGCTTGCTCGCGCGCCAGGGCCCGCTCTGCGGCCTGCAATGCTGCTGCCGCAGTCGCAAGCCGTGAACGCAGCGCTTGGCGTGCTGCGCCCTGGGCTTCCATGCGGCGATCATAGCTCGCGAACGCCGCTGCGTAGCGCCGCGCCGCCTCCCGGTCGCCCGCCGCACCGGAGAAAGTCGCCAGCTCCGCTGTCGTCCACGCAGGGTCAATGCTCCGCAAGATACGCTGTACATGCCCCAGCAACCCATCAAGCTCCCCTGCAAGCCGCTGGCGCTCTAGACGACGGTCCTCATAGATGCTGTGGCGACGGTCCAGCCGCTCCAGCGCCGGACCTTGGGCTACCAGCACAGGGTCTGGGGGATTCTGTTCCAGTTCTGCTGTCAGTTCCGCTTGTAGCCGCTCAATCCGTTCGGCAGCTGCTGCCGCGCTTCGAATCTCAGCTTCCAGCTCCTGAAGGCGAGCCGTCCCCTCCTCCGGAAAAGATTGAATTTGCGGCAACCCGGCAAATTCCAGACGAGCAGCGCTCCATTGCAGCCATACATCGCGAATTTCTAGCGCCTTGCGCAGCATGATCAATCTGGCGCTAGTGGCATCACGGCCTTCCTCGACCTTGGCTAATTGGGCTTCCGTCTCCGCCAGTGCAAACGTATTCTCGTTGTAACGCGGGAGATAAGAGCGGCTATCCGCCATTTGCTGCTCCAGCTTTTCGATCGATTGCAGAATCTTCGCCGCTTCCTGAACCTTGCCCCTCGGCTTATAGAGCTTCTCCGCGTCCTGCACCAGCCGGCGCTCCGCCCGCATAATTTCACCACCGCCGCCCATACCTGCATGGAACAAATAACTGCTCATCTCATCCGACTGCAGCGCTGCCAGTTCCTGCAGCTCGTCCAGCGACACCGCAAACAACTGGCGGAACATGCTGCGGGAGACACCACCGAGCAGATAACGCTCTAGTTCAGCCTGACCTAGCTCTTCGGTCGTGCCGTCTGCCCGACTTACTGTAACATTCAGCTTCTCTCCCCGTCCTTGTCCCTCTCCACCGCCTGCAAAACGACGGATTTGCCACAGTCCGCCTTCCCGATCCCGCGCCTTAAGCACTCCACCATGGACCCCGCCATGCAGAGGCTCGTAACGTTCTGCGGGATTACTTCGTCCAGGAATCCCGTAAAGCATCGCACGGATGAACTGGAGTGTCGTGCTTTTCCCAGCTTCGTTCTGTCCATATAGCACCGTAACACCAGCGTTCAGTGCCAGATCACGACCCTGAATCCGGCCGAAGCCGCTGATCTGCAATTGCTCAATCTTCATCATATCGCCCTCCGTCAGGCTGTTTCCGCAAGTCACTCTCTGCCTCCCCGGCACCTTCCAGTCCACTCAGCAAAGTAATGCCCAGCTCTGCCGCACCTCTTAGCCAGTCCAGTTTCTCTTTCTCGCTGACCTGTGACAATAACCGGCGCAGTTCACGGTTCTCCATTAATGGCGCAATTGCGCTGCTGATTATATCCTCCAGTTCTGCCCGTGAACCTTCACCTTCATCCTTTTCAGCTAGTCGGAGCATTTCGCCCAGAAAGCTATCCTCCTGAAGCAATCGGGACCGGTCTACTGCAAGTCCAGATTCCACAGCAAAACCTTCTGTCCAAACCAGACCCGGATATTCCTTCCGCTCTGCCCGGAGCGCCTCGCGCCGCTGAAGTTCGCTCAGTAAATCCCCAGCGGCTCCTTTTTCAGCCAACAGACGATGTACGTTGCCTCGGCCCGTAAGCCGGAACCGGACGACAGTCATTAGATGCGGGTGTGCCTCCCGGATGTCTTCAATCCTCCGTTCTACCGCCTCGATCCACTGTGCTTCATGTTCCAGACCGTCGATAGTCAACTCTGTCACCTGCCAGCGGACAACATCCAGCTCGTGAAAATTCAGCTTCGCTTCTCCGTTCTCCCTCACATCAACCACATAACAACCCTTTGGCCCGGTCTCCTTGACACTACGTCCTTGAATATTTCCGGGGTAAACGATATAAGGCTTTTCATATAAAATGCTGCGCTTATGAATATGGCCCAGCGCCCAATAGTCAAACCCTTGACCGATCAAATCCTTGCGGCTGCAAGGAGAATACGTCTCATGCTGGAGATCGCCGTCCACATTCCCGTGCAGTAAAGCAATATGAAACAGCTCACTAACCGGCTTCCGCCGAAACTTCACCGCTGTATTTTCGATAACCTTCGCCGTAGGATAAGATATACCGCTTACAACAGCGACTTCTTGGCCGTCCCTACGGCGATAGGCTGTGGCATATCCTGGTGCATCCCCTCCGAATACCGTTACATGTTCCGGCAATTCGGCAGCCAGACGCGGGCCATCCAGCGGATCATGGTTCCCGTGAATTAGAAATACAGGGATTCCCTGCTCTCCTAGCTCCTTCAGGGCCTCCTGGAACCGTAGCTGTCCTTGCAGCGAAGCATCCGACACATCATAGATATCCCCGCTGATGACGACAAAATCAACATGTTCCTTAATCGCTAAACAGATAAGCCGCCCGAGGGCGGCAAAGGTAGACTCCCGCAAATGGGAGCGGACAGCAGCCGGCAAATGAGCCAAACCGGCAAAACGACTATCCAGATGCAAATCCGCAGCATGCAGAAACCGGAAAGGGATCATGACGCTCAACCCTTCTTTCCGGATTGATGCTGCAAATAGGTTTTTTTGAGTTCATTGGCAACCCTAGTAAGGGAGTAAAGGCTTTTAGCCTTATCCCAGGCGGACCGTGACAGTTCATAACGGTAGGCTGGATCGGCAATCACTTTTTCCAAGGCGTCCGCGAGTGCGATGTCATCATCAGGGTTAACCAGCAGTCCGTTCACACCATCCTCAATCTGTTCCGGGATACCGCCCACATTAGTGCCGACCAGAGCCAGACAGCTTAGCGCAGCTTCCGCAAAGACAGAACCGAAGGCTTCCGCACGAGAAGGCAAAACAAAGATATCAAAGAAGGGCATAAATTCCTCGGGATGAAGCGTATACCCATAAAAAATCGTCTCATTATAGATACCAAGCTCCTGAGCCAGCTTCTCAAGCTCAGACCGGGAAGGACCGTCGCCGATAATATGCAGTACATACTCATGCCCGCGCTTCTTCAGCTCGGCGCAGGCCTGAAACAGCGTATCTATCCCTTTCGCTGGCACCAGACGAGTGACAGTAACAAGTTGGGGAATATTATTCTCATGCGGCACCGGCTTGAATCGCTTCTCATCGAACCCGTTTGGAATAACCCCCACACGGGCAGGCTCATCCAAATACGGCGACAGATAATCGGCGAAAGAGCGCGATACGGTCATCAGACGGTCACTGACATGCTCCAGCTCCCGATAGATAGACACCAGAAACTGATGTTCCAGCCCGCCTTCAGCAATGATTCCGTTCAGGATCAGTTCCCGCTCATAGCTGGAGTGCAGGGTCTGGATCAACGGAACGTCCGGGTAGACCTGCTTCATCGCCAGTCCCGCTATGGGGTGATGCGCATGAATAAGATCATATTTTTTGCTTAAACGAAGCTTGGTCCACCATAAATAATCACGATAGGTTTGGATATATTTTTGCACAATATGACTTTCGCCATAACGTGTCCAATCGAAGGTTTCGAACACAACTTCCTCATGTCCTTTTCCGCGTATCCGTTTGGGCAACCAGAACAAATCCATCTCCCAGCGGCTGGAGCGGAACCTTTCCTGTAGATATGGAATCATAGAAGATACCCCGCCGGGCTGTTCCGGCGGAAAGAAGAGCGCTTGCAGCAAATTCATAGGTCTATCCCCTTTACTATTGCCCTGATTACGGTGAGACCCGGCAATTGTGATATAGTTATTCATATGTAGACTTTCCAGATAAGGACATCATGTCTGGGGGTTTAATGATTCATACTTTGATTTTATCGGTATCATCATGAAACAGCAACTGACAAAAAGGAGAATGACGTATGATGGAAGAACGGCTGCCCGCCGCTTTTACCGCAATAATGAGAGACATGCTGGGACAAGAGGCGGACGCTTTTCTGAAAAGCTACACTGCACCGCGCAGCCAGGGTCTGAGGTTCAATCGGCTTAAAAGCGGGACGCCCGCAGGCCTGAGCGCCGCTGAGAACACTGTTTTTATGTTTGGACTGGAACCGATACCCTGGTGTTCTGAAGGATTCTATTATGAAGATCACTCCCGTCCAGGCAAACATCCTTATCACGCCGCCGGACTATATTACATACAAGAACCCTCAGCAATGTCCGCCGCCGAATTGCTGGCCCCACATCCTGGGGAGACTGTATTGGATCTTGCAGCAGCACCAGGAGGCAAGACCACCCATATCGCTGCCCTGATGCAAGGCCGGGGCCTGCTTGTCTCCAATGAGATTCATCCTGAACGGGCCAAGATTCTGGCCGAAAATGTGGAACGACTTGGCATTGCACACGCACTTGTCACCAACGCCTCCCCAGAGGAATTAGCCCGGCGCTTCCCAGAGACCTTCGACCGAATCATGCTGGATGCTCCATGCTCCGGCGAGGGCATGTTCCGCAAGGATGCCGGCGCCATTGCCGAATGGTCACCAGATCACGTAGAGATGTGCGCATCCAGACAATGGGACATTCTGCAGGAAGCCTATATTATGCTTAAGCCCGGCGGCTATATGGCTTACTCCACCTGCACCTTTAACCGCAAGGAAAATGAAGACACCATCGAACAAATCCTGGACAGTTACCCCGATATGGAACTGGTAACCTGCAAGCGGCTATGGCCTCATTTGGAAAAAGGCGAGGGACATTTCGTAGCACTCCTCCGGAAGCTGGAAGATGACGACGATACAGTAGTGGGAGTGGAGCCTAAGCGTAATAAGCGCAGCAGTGGGAAAAATAAGAGAAGTCCGGGAATCGCCTCCTCAGCCAAAGAGGCTTTGGAGCAATTTAAAGCTTGGGCCAAGACGGAACTGCCCGGATTTAAGGCTCAAGGCGTTCCGCTCCTCTTCGGTGAATCACTTTATCTGCTTCCCGAATCTTTTAATGACATAATGCATCCGGGATTGCTTGATGGACTGAGAGTCCCCCGAGCCGGGCTGCATGTTGCCCACATGAAGAAAAACCGGATCGAGCCTGCCCATGCATTAGCCATGTCATTACAACAAGGACAGGCTGCACGTGGTTATAACTTGGCCGCGGACGGTCCTGAAATCAATGCCTGGCTACGCGGTGAAAGTTTGTCCGTCCCCGCCGGGCTGCACGGTTGGACGCTGGTAACAGTAGATGGCCTCCCGGTCAGCTGGGGCAAAGCCAGCTCAGGACAGCTTAAGAACCATTTTCCCAAAGGTCTACGTAGCCTATAGCCTATATTGACAAGCAATGGGCCTATGACCAGTTCATGAAGTCCTCCCCGGCATATGATGTCATTATCCCAAACACACCGAGTGTATAACATCGGCATTGGGAACAAGATCAGACCTAAGGGAGGAATTCAGTTATGGGCGCAGGTTACGGAGGTTTTACTTCAACAGGAGCAATTTTGGTGCTTTTCATTCTGCTCGTTATCATTTCCCGTTCGTTGTTCATCTAAGGTTTACTGACTTAAAGCATATACACAACAAGCAGCTGTGCCGTCCAATTGAGGATGATGCGGCTGTTTTATTTTTTGGCTTAAATTGCATAGGCCTTAGAGTATTTTATTCCCCGAAAAGACCTGACTTTATATAGATTCATTAAAATAACAAACAAAGCATAAAATGAGGGTTTAAGATAATCATTTCCGAAGTGCAATTAACGACATTTTTGTATCCTAAATTCTCTGCAGCTAAGGGTTAGCGGGAATTAAGGTCAATATTGTACCTTAAATCTTCCTAATACCCCGCACAGCTTACTTTTTCGAAAAATAAGATACAATTTGAACTAGACTAAAAAGTGGACACGGTAAATCCAACCCATAGATAATAGAATAAACTCCAGAAGAGGTGGTAGCCGTGGCAGAACGGAAGCGATATAACCAACAGTTTAAAGAAGAAACGGTAAGATACATTCAGG